>CAZTWV010000022.1:0-47585 GCA_964618295.1 uncultured Anaerolineales bacterium
GGTTATTTACTCAGTGTCACCTGTGATGGGAATTTCCGCCTGAGCTCCTGGGATGGTGATGAATACCGGGTGATCAAAAAATACAAATCAAGCGAATACCTTGAAACCGGGCCTGGAGCAACCAACCGGCTGGGAATTAAAGCCAAGGATTCTAAACTAAAGGTCTATCTTAACGGACATCAGGTGCTGAATATCAATGACAATCAATTTTCTGGAAAAGGCAGATTTGGTGTGTTAGTTGCCGCTTCTGAGACAGCCGGGTTTACAGCAAATCTGAGCCGGGTCCGCTACTGGAAACTGCCCTGATTGCCATTAAAAATTCAGGATCTAATTCTAAGGAGGCATAATGGTTGAAAGAAAAGGTTACCTGGTTGCTTTTTATCTTCTTCTGGCAGTTTTCGTCCTCGGAGCCTGTGGTACTGGAAAAGCTGACACCCCGCCTCCACCTGTCCTTCTGGAAGACACGGAACCTCTGGTTGCTCTTGCGAAACTTGATCTGATGCAAAAAATTGACGTCGATCCAGATCAAATTGAAACTGTCAGCGTGGAAGAAACAGAATTTGAGGATGCCAGTCTCGGAGTGCCTGAACCCGGACAAAGTTATGCCCAAATGATCATTCCCGGGTATATCATAATTCTAAAATACCAGGACGATCTATATCAGTATCACGCCTCCAGTCAGCGGGTAGTGCAGGTTCCAGATCAACCCTAAAAGGGATCTCCGGAATAAATTGGACACAAAAAAACCCGGTCATCCGGGTTTTTTTTATCAGGCGTCATATTCGAGATGCCGCTGGCGAGCCAGATGGGGATCCTCAAAAACCTGGAAAACCAGGAGAATCACCGCCGGTTCCGAAGAGTCATTGCTCCAGGCATGGGGTGTGGAGGCGTTGAAGAGCAGTGTGTCACCTTCTTCTAATTGATAAGTTTCCTCCCCGACCTGATAATCAATTGTCCCGGAGACACAGTAGACAAATTCCTGTCCTGGATGGTGGATGCTGCCGTTCGCAGTCTTGGTCTGGGGATCGACAGTCATCCGGAACGGTTCCAGCTGCTGGTGAGGTAATCCAAACCCCAGACTTTCTAGCTCTACATCTGCATTCTGGATCCGGATTCCTTCTCCCTGTTTGACAAAAACACAATTTTTATCGTGCTCTTCCTGAAAAAATTCTGTGATCGGCACTTTGAGCGCTTCCGCCAATCTCCGGAGAGAGGACACCGTAGGCGAATTTTCTCCTCGCTCCATCAAACTGATGGCATTAGCTGAGAGCCCACAGCGTTCACCTAACTCCCGCAGAGCCCACCCCCGCTCGGCTCGAATTTCCTTGATTCTTTTCCCAACTGCTGCATCTTTGGTGGTCACCCGAAACCCTCCTCAATGTGCTGTCAATAACGTAAACTTGTTTTGACAACTGTAACTTTAAGTATTAGAATAATTCTGCATGATAACAGTATACAACAAACCTTTACTCCAGGAAATAATTATTCACAAATTTATCCTGATTGAATAGGTATCAAGAAGTTGGAGCAGATAAAAATGATCACTGATCAAAGTCTATTTGAGGGAAAAAAGATCGGCATCTTTGGAAAAGGGGGAGCTGGAAAAAGCACTTTCACAACCCTTTTCGCCCACCGATTGGCTGAAAACGGGCTGACAGTGTGTATCCTGGACGCTGATTCAACAAATTATGGATTATCCGGGGCTGTGGGAGTCAGCACTCCAGACCAATCTCTGCTCGACTTTTTCGGCGGGATGGTTTTCTCGGGAGGAGATGTCACCTGTCCTGTCGATGACCCCACTCCCCTGGCAAACCCAATTATTGATCTCCAGCAGCTGCCCGCAGAATACCGCTCCCAGAACAATCGCAGCATAATCCTCTTGACCGGCGGGAAAATTGCCGCCCTTGGGGCAGGCGCCGGATGCGATGGTCCCATTTCGAAAATTGCCCGGGATCTCGAGATCAAAAGTGGGGATGGAGATCCGGTCACCCTGGTGGATTTCAAAGCTGGTTTTGAGGATTCAGCGCGGGGAGTGATCACCGGACTGGATTACGGCATTGTGGTCATTGACCCGACCACCGCCTCCATTCAACTCGCAGATCATATGCAGCGGATGTTGAGCCAGGTTCAGAATCATGTACCGCCAGCCACTGATCACCTGGAAAGTCCAGATTTGGTCGCGGCCGCCCAAAAAGTTTATCGGGAATCAAGAATTAAAGAGCTGTTTTTTGTGCTGAACAAGATCCCTGATCAAGACACAGAGAATTATTTAACAGCAAAACTGGAATCCAAGGGGATTCAAGCAGATGCAGTCCTGCCGGCCGATCCAGATCTGACTCATGCCTGGTTGGAAGCAAATCCGTTAGAATCTGAACAAGCAGATCCTGAACTTGACCGACTGATGCAGACGATTGAATCAAGAATCCTGCAAGATCAGGCTTGAAACACCGAAATCCCTGAGTAAATCAGGAGGGAAAAATAAGATGAAATACATCTTCGGACCCGTTCCATCCCGCCGTCTGGGGCAATCCCTGGGAATTGACCCCCTTCCTTTTAAAACCTGCAACTGGAACTGTGTCTACTGTCAGCTGGGTCGAACGATACCGCTTATCAACCAACGCCGGGAGTATCTTCCCCAGGAAGAAATCCTGAATGAACTGATTACCGTTCTGGACTGGGAGCAAAACAATCGCATTAACTGGATCACTTTCGTTGGATCGGGGGAGCCCACCCTCCATTCGGGAATTGGTTGGATGATTCGCAGGATCAAAGAGGTGACCAGAATTCCGCTAGCCGTGATCACTAACGGCTCCACTCTTTACCTTCCCGAAGTGAGAGAAGCGCTGCTCCCGGCTGATGCGGTGATGCCGTCCCTGGATGCAGGCACACCGGAACTGTACAAAAGAATCAACCGACCGCACGGTCAATCAACCTTCCAGCGTCTGGTCTCAGGACTCGAATCTTTTCAACAGGAATATCAAGGAAAGTTCTGGGTCGAGGTGATGTTAATCGACGGACTGAATGATTCCCTGGAAGCTTTAGAGAAAATCGCAGATCTGATTTCCATAATTAATCCAGACCAAATCCATCTTTCCCAACCTACCCGACCACCTGCAGAAAGCTGGGTCAGCCCCCCTACCGAAGAAGGATTACTGCGGGCCCAGGCTGTCCTGGGCAGCACCGCTCAAACCCTGCATCCAGCCCAGGGGATCTTTGATCTCAGCCAGTACAAATCCCTGATTGATGCCGCAGCAGGCGTACTCTCCCGGCATCCGATGCGGGAAGATGAGCTGCTGCAAACCCTGGAAAAATGGGCTCCTGAAGAGGTAAAACAAACCCTAAAACAGCTTGAAGAGGGAGGCCGAGCCCGGACCATTCAGCGCTACGGCGTTCGATTCTGGGGCGGGCCTGAGGCAAATTTTCCCGAATCAGCTCAAAGTAAAAAAACCAGGCCTGATTCCAGGTTTTCCTGAGAGTTTGACAGATAGGGTAAGATAGTTAAAAAAGGAAGTCTGGTGGCAAAAATGAAGATTGGTTTAATCGTGAACCCGATTGCAGGTATGGGGGGAAGTGTTGGTCTGAAAGGAACGGACGGGGACATGTATCAGAAAGCCCTGGAACTGGGTGCGGAGCCAATCACCCCGGGTCGGACGCGGGATTTCTTAAACCATCTGGATGGTGCAGGGCAGATCACATTTCTAACTGCTCCGGGTCAGATGGGCGGAGATTTTCTCAAAGAGTTTAATTTTGATTCCAAGATCATTGGAAATATCGGAAATAGATCAACTAACCAGGACACAAAAGACGCTGCGATTTCCATGCTGGACCTCGGAGCTGATCTACTGGTATTTATCGGCGGAGATGGAACCGCCCGGGACATTGTCGATGCGGTCGGGGAAGAAATCCCGGTTGTCGCAGTTCCCTCCGGTGTAAAAATGTACAGCTCTGCTTTTGCCTTAAATCCGAGAGCGGCGGCTGAAATGGTTACTGCCTACCTGGAAGGGACAGAAGTGATGGAAGAGGAAGTCCTGGACATTGATGAACAAGCCTTCCGGGAAGACCGGCTTGCCTCCGAGCTGTACGGCTACCTGAAAGTTCCAAGGGTGCAGCAGCTGATCCAGGGCGGAAAGATCATGTCCAACCTCAATGCTCCAATCCAGGAAATTAAATCCCAGATTGGAACATATATTGTTGAGGAAAAAATGGAGCCTGATCGGCTTTACCTGCTGGGACCAGGGACAACCGTCCGGGCTGTGATGGAAAAACTGAACCTGGAAAAAACACTCCTGGGAGTAGACGCCGTTGTCAACCACAAACTGGCAGGAAAGGATCTTAACGAAAAACAGATCCTGAAGTTGATCGAGCAATATCCGGAAGCGACAATAATTGTTACCCCAATTGGAGGTAACGGATTTATCTTCGGCCGGGGCAGCAAGCAGTTTACACCAGAAGTCATTCAGCGAGTGGGCCGGGAGCAGATCTGGGTCCTGGCAACCCGCTCAAAACTCAACCAGCTTACCTGCCTGCGGGTGGACACCGGCGATCCCGAGGTTGACCAGATGCTGAGCGGATATCTGAAAGTAACTGTGAATTACCTGGAAGGGAAAGTGGTCAAAGTGACCTGCTGAACCTGAAAATATTAACGCTTCTCATACGCCTCTCATACATTTTGTTTACATCCAAGCCTTAAAATATAAGTGAATCAAAAATTCAAATTTCAATGACTGGCAGGCTTCTCTCACCCTGTTGCTCATTAGAAAAGTGAGCAGAAGCCTTCAATCAGCTGAAGGCTTTTTTGAACTGGAAAACTGCCAGGCGCAAAGAATAGATTTTTTGAAGGAGGCCAAGATGTATAGAAGGTACAGAACCCCATCTGTATGGCACGAAATGGATCGGATTCAAAGAGAAATGAACAAGTTGTTCAGCGCATATCAACCCACAGGGACGCGGAGAACTGACAATTTCCCGCCCTTAAACCTCTGGGCAGATGAAGAACAAGTCCTGCTCAAAGCGGAGGTCCCAGGAATTCAGACTGAAGATTTAAACATCAGCATTGAAGAGAACACGCTGACACTGAGCGGCGAACGCGTTCAAGAAGAATTCCCGGAAAACAGCAGCATCCACCGCCAGGAACGCGGGTATGGAAAGTTCACCCGAGCGATCAACCTCCCCTTCCGGGTCGATCAAGACAAGGTTGAAGCCGCTATGTTAAACGGGATCCTGACTATCTCTCTGCCGCGGGCTGAAGAGGATAAACCGAAGAAAATTACCATCAAAGCGTAGAAATACGGGGCAAATAGAACTCGAATATGGAGGCGAACGATGGCTAAAGAGACAAAAGCAATGGAAATCCAAGAACAGGAACAGCTTCCGGTTGAACAAGCCGAACGCACGCGCGACATCGACTGCTTCATCCCCCGGAGCGACATAATCGAAACAGAGGAAAAATATCAGATCGTGATGGACATGCCGGGAGTTTCCCAGGACGAGATTGATATCACCCTGGATAAAAACACCCTGACAATCAACGGTCAGACCATCCAGGAAAACCCCGATGGTTACTCCCTGGCGCACGCTGAGTTCCGGGATGGAGATTACGAACGCAGTTTCCGCCTAACGGACCGGATCGATCGGAAGAAAATTCAGGCTGTGTTTACAGATGGAGTACTGCGCCTGGATTTACCAAAGGCTGAAGAAGCAAAAGCACGAAAAATTAAAGTCAAGGCAAAATAATACAAGTTTGAAAACGTTTTTTCACACAGGAGGTGAAAAATGCCAATTTCAGATTTGATCCCCTGGAAAAAACAAGATTCAAATATTGCAAAATCAGAAAAACAGGAATGGGATGAGTTTTTTGATCTGCAGGAAGAAATCAATCAGATGTTCGAGAGCTATCTGACTCCCTGCCAGAGCAGTAATTCCAGCTCCAGGATGTTCAGACCGGAAATGGATATCCAGGAAAACGAACAGGAAATCACCATCACCGCGGATTTACCCGGAATGAAACCCGAAGAAATTGCTTTGAAGATTTCCGAAAACAATCTGACCATCAGTGGAGAAAAAACTTCCAAAAGAGAGAAAAAGGGCGAGCGGTTTTACCGTAAGGAACGGACTTATGGATCATTCCATCGGTCCCTTCCTCTTCCGGCAGCTGTAGATGAGGGAAAAATCAGGGCTGATTATCAACAGGGTGTGCTCACAGTTATCCTGCCAAAATCTTCCCCATCACAACAATCCCGAAAATCGATTCCTGTCAAAAGCGGATAATGAGCGCGACCCCGATCAAATCCCTGAAAGAATGGATGATAAAAGGCGCCTGATCGGCGCCTTTTTGATTGAATACTAATCCCGCAAAGCAGTAAGAAGGCTGTTCTAATCAACGTCTAAGAAGTGAAATAGACAAGAGGAGGAAACACATGAACAACTCTATTCAACTTTTCAAAATTAAAGGCATCAATCTCAAGATGCATATCACCTTTCCGCTCATCCTGCTCTGGGGTGCACTTTCTTTTGGTTTCCTGAATCAGGGAGGTTGGGAAGGAGCGATATTCGGAGTTATTGTTATATCCCTTGTTTTCGTCATCGTTATTCTCCACGAATTGGGACACAGCATTGCTGCTTTGAATTACGGAGTTCCGGTGAGGCAAATTGTTCTGCTGCCCATCGGAGGTGTTGCCCAGCTGGAAGAAATTCCTGAGGAACCGGGAAAAGAATTGGTAATCGCTATCGCCGGTCCCCTGGTGAATTTTATTCTGGCAATCTTACTGGCAATTGCCGCCCCTATATTCGGGCAGTCCCTCTCAATTGACAGTTTGATGAATATGACTCAGTCGCTCGGACAGCTGAGTTTCAGCTCAATTTTTCTGTATGTTTTCAGCACCAACCTCTTTATCGGGTTGTTTAATCTAATTCCAGCCTACCCGATGGACGGAGGAAGAATATTAAGGGCTTTACTGGCCACCCAGCTGCGCTATACCCGGGCTACCTCCATCGCTGTATCCATCGGTCAAATTTTATCCTGGGGTTTCGGCCTGCTGGGCTTTTTGAATGGAAATTTCTTCCTGATCATTCTGGCGATCTTTATCTACATGGGTGCCGGACAGGAAGGACGAATGGTTCAGATCAAGAGTGCTCTGGGAGATCTCACTGTAGAGCAGGCCTATTCGCGGGGTGTCCGATCAATCAACCTGGACCAGCCTCTGGAAACAGCTCTCCACGCTACCCTGAACACTTTTCAGTCCAGTTTCCCGATTTGCGATGAAGGAAAACTGGTAGGCATGCTTCCCTATCAAAGCCTGGTGGAAGCCCTGGAAAAGAAATCCGTCCAAACCCCGATCCGGGAGGTAATGACCCGGGATGTGCAGGCTGTTTCACCTTCAGATTCACTAATTGAGATCCAGATGAAAATGTCAACCAGCCGGATTGACGCTCTCCCGGTGGTTGAAAACGAGGAATTCCTGGGCATGATCACCAGCCAGGATCTTAACGAAGTTTACCGCTTGAGCATGGCCCTGGATGGACCCAACCGGGATCGCAAACTGTAGAAAGCCTGATTTTGATTTGGAAGACATCAAAACACCGCCTCTCCAGGCGGTGTTTTTTTTAATTTGGTTCATGACAGGTTATTCCCTGATCTGTAATGGTCATTGAGGGAGCTTTTTACAAAATTGTAAACGATTTAAATCGTGGATATAATATAGTAAAGGTGTCAATGCAGTATTTTTTAAGCTTACTAAGGAGAATCACATCGCCCAGAAAAATCTTCCTTTTACGCCCAATACACTCCCCTCCCTGGGACAGGTGCTGCTGGACTCGAATTTAATTCAGGAATCCCAGCTGCAGGAAGCACTGAACCTGCAAAATGACGGGGATTCCCGCCGGCTGGGGACCATCTTAATTGAAAACGGCTGGTTGACCGCAGAAAGCCTGGCGCTGGCACTCAGTATCCATCTCAATCTGCCTTTTGTCGACCTCAGCAAACATAAAATCAGCCCAGAGCTGTTAAAAATCATTCCAGAGCATGTCGCCCGCCGCTACCAGCTGATCCCGGTCGAGATTTCCAACGGCTCTTTATCCGTAGTGATGGAAGACCCAACCAATATTCGGGTTTTGGGTGAAATATCCGCCCTGGCAGGAATGAACGTTCGCCCCTCCGTTGGGGTTGGGATGGATATTCAGCAGGCGATTGACCTCCATTACAAAGCCAATCAGGAAATCGAACGGGAGGTCGCCGAGTTTTCAGCACCTTCTGAAACCCCAGAAACTGCCCTGAGAGAAGGGATTGATGCAGAGGATCCGGTCGTCCGGGCCGTGGACATGATCCTTCAGCAGGCTGTCCGGGATCGGGCATCGGATATTCATATTGTGCATGATCACCAGAATCTGCGGGTCCGGTTCCGGGTTGACGGCATCCTCCGCGACTCATTGACCCTGCCCCACTCCAGCCATTCTCAAATCATCTCCCGCATCAAAGTATTGGCCGGAATGAACATCGCCGAACGGAGACGCCCCCAGGATGGTCAGTTCTCAAAAAAGGTGGGCGGTGAAGAGACTTTTTTCCGGGTCGCGACCAGCGATACAACCATGGGAGAAATGGCAACCATCCGGATCCTGGGCCGGACTGAATCGATCTTGAATCTCGGCGGTCTGGGAATGCAGCAAAAGACCCTGGAACAATTTAAAAATATCATTAAATCTCCATTTGGAATGATTCTTGTTGCCGGTCCAACCGGATCAGGAAAAACCACCACGCTCTATGCAGCCCTCAATGAGCTGGATCGAAAACGAAACAATATCATGACCATTGAAGATCCGGTGGAGTACAACTTTAAAGGAATCAACCAGATCCAGGTCAATCGGGCAGCGGATATCACCTTTGCTTCTGGACTGAAAGGAACTATGCGTCTTGATCCAGACAAAATCATGGTGGGAGAAATCCGGGATGTGGAAACAGCCCAGGCTGCCGTCCAGGCCTCCCTCACCGGGCATCTGGTGCTGTCCTCCATTCATGCCAATGACGCCGCTGGAACACTTTACCGGTTGATCCACCTGGGCATCGATCGGTATCTGATCAATTCCTCGGTCCTAGGGATGGTCTCCCAGCGATTGCTGCGGGTCAGCTGTCCCCACTGCCGGGAAGAAACTCCGGCATCCAGTGATGAAGCAAAGTTATTCGAGCTAGAAACCGGAAAACCGCTGAAAACTTACCAAAAAGGTGTTGGCTGCACTTACTGCCAGAACACAGGATATTTAGGACGAACCGGTGTCTTTGAACTTCTTATTCTAAATAATGAACTCCGCCAAATGTTCGCCCAGGGCGCCAGTTCCAACGAGCTCAAATCAGCGGCGGTAGAAAATGGAATGATCTCCATGTTCCATGACGGATTGATAAAAGTTCAACAGGGAGTCACCACACCGCAAGAAGTCCTCCGAAATGTATATTCCGTTGATTAACTCCAAAGCTGATTACGGGAGAGCGAATGCCATATAAATACATAGCCTATGATTCTGACGGGCTGCAGCAAAAAGGGAAGCTTTTCGTCGAGCAGGAGGAAACCGCCGAAAGAATCCTGCAAAACCAAGGCCTGACAATTGCCCGGCTTGTAGAAACCCCAAACCGGATTGACTTGGCCCGATGGTTTCCTACCTTTTTCGGTCCTAAACGACGTGATGTAATTGTTTTAACAAACCAGCTGGCTAATCTGATCGAATCTGGAGTCGGAGTGCTCCCAGCCCTGGAGTTGATGGCTTCAGAGACCACCAGTAAATCTCTCAAGCGGGTGCTACGCCAGGTAACAGAAGAGATTCGTCAGGGAACCCCCATTTCTGCAGCTTTTTCCCAATACGAACTGGTCTTCCCCCCGATTTACCACCGGATGGTTAACGTCGGGGAGCGAACCGGTAACATTGCCGAGGTTTTACGCCAGCTCTCGACCCACATGGAAAAAGAACATACAACCCGCTCCAAAATCCGGGGGGCGATGACCTACCCGGCTATTGTCCTGGCCCTGGCTTTCGGGGTTGTTCTAATTTTGCTCAATTTTACGCTCCCACCTCTCCTGGCGCTCTACACCGAATTCAATGCGGACCTGCCCTGGCCTACCGTATTTCTAATGGCGGCATCCGGTTTCTTTCTTAAATACCGTCTGTATCTCCTGATCGTGTTGATATTACTTGCCGGCTTCCTGGTGTGGTATTTACGCACAAACCGGGGTAAACAGCAGCTTCACTACCTGCTTTTAAAGATGCCGGTTCTGGGACCCATTAACACCCAGGGAAATGTGGCTCGATTCAGCCGGACGCTTGCCACATTACTTTCCGCAGGCCTGCAGCTTCCAGAGTCCATGGAGCTGACCCGGGACACACTTCAAAATGTCAACTTGAAAGCAGAAATTGACCACCTTCGCCAGGAAACCCTCCAGGGAAGGGGAATCTCCAACCCGCTTGGAAAAAGCCGATTCTTTCCCCCAATGCTGGCCCAGGTGGTCCGGGTCGGGGAAGAAACAGGCACCCTCGATGGTCAACTGCTAACCACAGCACAGTACTACGAAGAAGAAGTTGACCGGGCCCTGAAAAACTTGACGGCAATGCTGGAACCTGGGATGGTAATCTTTGTGGGTCTGATTGTAGCTTTTGTCGCCATCGCGGTCATCATGCCGATGTATTCGCTCCTGGGGCAGATCCGATGAACAGGATAATTCACTGGCGAGCCCTGTTTAAACGCAAACTGAACCGGTTTTTTTCCGGGGAAAGCGGGCAGACCCTGGTAGAAGAACTGGTGACTGTCGCGGTGATTGGTCTCGGTCTCTCGATCCTGGTCGCGATGATAGCAACTGGAGCAGTCGGTGTCAGAGTGGTGGATGACAAGGTTAAGGCGGAAACGCTGGCCCGGTCCCAGCTGGAGCTGATAAACGCTGCCCCTTATCAAGGGGATCCAGTCAGCAATCCCTATCCCAACCCGGCTCCAGTGCCGGGCTACTCCACGTCCGTATCCATCCGCTACTGGAACGCCAGCAGCTCCTCATTTACTTCCACACTAAGAAATGACGGACTGCAGGAGGTGACAGTCACAGTATCCGAGAGCGGTAATCCAATCCTGATCCTGACCGGATATAAAAACGACCGATGATCAATCTAAAGGGACTGAAAGTTTTCCAGCGAAAGTTCATCACAGCTCCAGGGAATGAAACCGGTGCCACTCTGGTAGAGCTCCTGGTAACGCTGGCGATCAGTCTCGGTGTTGTATTTGTGATCACGAACTCAATGGTTCAATTCATACTGGTGTCCCGCTGGGGTAATCAACAGCTGCTGACCTCGAATTCAATCCAGACTGCATCCCTCTGGTTAGGACGGGATGTCCCTGAAGCGGACAGCTTCATCCCAGGAACTGGAGCGGAATATGGAACCCTGAACTGGGAAGACAGCAGCCAGCAGTTCCGTTACTCTTATAATTCCACCAACGAGACCCTGGTGCGGGAACATCTCGTGAACAGCGTTGTTCAATCCACCATAACCGCAGCACGTAACATCGCCAGCCAGGGAGATATCGTTTTCTCAACCTCTGGAAACCTATTAACTGTATCTGTGACAGCAACCGAGGGTGACCTGATCGATTCAGCCGTTTTATCATTGGCTATGAGGGCTCAATAAGATGGCGAAGCGAATATCCTTCAGGACTGTTTTTCAGAAACTGAATACGGAGAAAGGAAGATCACTGCCAGCCGCGTTAATTGCTCTAGCGGTTGGCTCCATCCTGCTGGCTCCTTTTTTATCTTTTGTCAGCAGCCGGTCGCTCGGCAGCCGGGCAGCGGAGGAGGCTTTGAAAGACCAGTACTCCTCTGATGCTGGGGTAGAATTCGGTTTCTGGACAGTATTGAATAACTCTGCGGCGCGGACCCAGGCGGACAGCAGCCCCGGAACCAATTTTCCAGTGACTTTTCCAGGTCCGGTTAACGGAACTACCCCTGCCGTAAATTTAACCGCCGTTCCGATCGGGGAATGGTTTTCGAGACAAAATATTCCCGGAGCTGTGGCATCCGGTGGGGCTCTGGAATATACCAGCGGGGGTTCTCTTTTTGCTCTTGTGGGAGATCTCGGTGGTACGTTTGGAAGATACAACACAGGCAGTGATTCCTGGACCGGACGCGCATCCACCCCGGTTTTATTTGCTCTGGATGGAAGTGATCTGGTCTTTAACAATGGAAACCGGATCTACGCTTTCACACCTGGTATATTCCCTCTACCTTATCGTCAGCAGTTCAGCATGTATACTATCAGCACAAACAGCTGGAGCAGATTGGAAACTACTCCAAATAGAGTCGGTTCCGGATCTGCGCTGGTGTATACCGGCGGAAACCACATTTATGCCCTGCGGGGAACTGGAAGCACTTTCTGGCGCTACAGCATTCCCGGGGACAGCTGGGACAGTCGGGCCAATGCTCCCGGCGCGGTCGGCAGCGGAGCTGCACTGGTGTATACCGGCGGGAATTATATTTATGCCCTGCGGGGTGGGAATACAAATAACTTCTGGCGTTACAACATCAGCGCTAACAGCTGGAACAACCTCAGCAGTGCTCCAGGTGGAGTTGGGCCCGGGGGTTCGCTGGCCTACAACGGCAGCGATTATATTTACGCCCTGCAGGGTAATTCACCAAACTTCTGGAGATATACCATTTCCCTCAACAGCTGGGGGGTGCTGGCTGATTCACCCAATCCGATCAGTGCCGGGGGTGATCTGGCTTTTGTAGACGGAGACAGCGGTTACGCTCTCAGGGGAGGAAACACAACCGGCTACTGGGAATTTTTGATCACTCCCCCCCGGTATGATATTGAATCCCAGGCTGGCTCTGTCACCACCACCAGCCGGATTGAAATCGATGGGAGCTCACATGATATTTTATTCTGGGATATTGACTGAAACCTGGATCAGCTTTATATTCACACAGATTCGAGCTGACCAGCATCAACCAGACACAGGAAAGCATTATGGCAAATAACAGAAAATCGCAAGCGGGCAGCACCATTCTGGAAATGAACATTCTGCCTGAACGCTACCGCAGAAGGAAAATTCAACCGGGTGCTGTCCTGTCCGTGATCCTGCTCCTGGGTCAATTGCTGCTGCTGTATCCTGTCAGCACGATTCTGATCCAGGAACAAAACAGCTTTATGGAGAGCAAAACCGCATTTCAAGATCTTCAAGCCGAGGTTGATTCCTACAATGCTCCGCAGGACCGGATTGCGGAACTGGAAGCTGAGCTTGAATCCATTCAGCAGGAGTTGATTGTCTTTGAAGATTCATTTTCAGCGCTGGATTTTCAGAACACAGCCTGGAGCGAATATCTCAACCTGGTCCTGGAGCAAGCACCTGCTGCTATTAATGTGGATAGCATTTTGTTTCAAGATTCAACCATTCTGGTGATTGGCCGGTCCGATTCATACTCGCTTCCCCTGGTGATGGTTGATAACCTGGAAGCCCAGGAGAGGTTTTCTGAAGCCCGGGCGCTATCGATCCAGGTAATCCCTCCCGAAGATGATCCCTTAAATTCAACCGCCGAAAACAACCCGGAAACTAACAATCCAGAAAACCCGGTTTATTCCTTTGAGATTGAAGTAACCCCGGATATGGGAAAGTGAACAATGATGAATAACCAAAGATTTTTCACACCTGGCAGGATATTGCTTTATTCCTCTCTGTTCCTGGCGCTGATCCTTTTGGTTTTGATGATCGGTATTTTCCAGCGAAAATCTGCTGCTGACAAGCTGGAGGCAGACCGAGTGCTGCTGGCTGCCAACTATAATACTCGTCTCAATCTGGATCAGGAAACGATTTCTGATCTTGAAAACCAGCTGAGTGATGTCCAAAATCAAATCAACTCCCTGGAAAATTCATTTCCGGACCTGGAAATCTCCTATGATATCTTTTCACGGATAAAAGTGCTGGCTGATATCCAGGGGGTGGATGTGAACCGGGTCCAGGACGAAGGGTCCAGCCTGCAAGCCTTCCCGGATGGAGATCTGAAAATCAGCACTTACGCGGTTGAGATCAACGGACCAATTATTGACTGCGTCAAATTGCTGGCTGCCCTGGAAACGGATTCTCGAGGCACTTCGGATCTTTCGCAGGCGGTTTTGAATACATCCGATCAAATCTGTATTTTTAATTTTGTTATCGCCGGCCAGACTCCCTGACCATTGAGGTCCGAATAACGCTCTAGAAAGCGAGATATATGTGTTTACAAAAAAAATAACCACCCTGAGTATTGATGGAAACGACCTGCGCTGCCTGGTGCTGCGGAGAGATGAAGTACTGAGCTGGAGAACTGCAACGGCTCCGGAAACACTGGTCAACCAGGGAATTATCCATGATCCGCAGGCTGCTGCTGAACTTCTTCAAAAACTAATCAAGAACATCAAAGGTGGAAAAAGAAATTTTCTCTCCAGCGTGACGGACCAAAGACTCGTCCACAGAATCATGAATATCCCGGCCGTCAAGGAAAATTTACGGGAAGAGACAGTCCAGAGAAAAGCGAAACAAGAATTCGCTATCCCTGTGGATGAGAGTGATTTCAGCTGGAAGATTATCCGGCAGGACGCCAATCAGCTTTTCCTGCTCGTTCTGGCCATCCCCAAGCTGGTTATCGACCAGCAGGTAGCCATGCTTAAAGCAGCGGGGATCAAACCCAAACGCCTGGATGCCAAACCGCTGGCATTAATTCGATGTGTTGACCGTCCCACGGCTGTCGTGGTTAATCTGGAACCCCACAGCATGTCAGTAATCATCGTGATCAACCGGATCCCGGTAATCGTCCGTACAATCCCGCTTGAAGGTGAGGATTTTTCGAGAGAAGCCAGGCTGGATTTACTGGCCCAGGAACTCGGTCGAACAACAAAATATTACAATGAATCCAATAAGAAAAACCGGCTTCCGGATGACACCCCGCTGTTCATCACTGGCAAACTGTTCACCCCCCCGGATATGGATCAACGGCTGGAAGGATATGTTTCCCTCTCAGAACGGCTCCAAACCACCACTTCTTTTCCCGTCCAGCTTCCAGGTCCGCCACTGAAATATCCCGAGAATTTCCCGGTAGCAGAATATGCAGTCAACCTGGGAGCAGCGTTGTTATTATGACCTCCGCATTGCAAATCGCAACAGCCGGAATCTTTGGAATCGTAGTTGGCAGTTTCTTAAATGTCTGCATTGACCGGCTTCCAGTCGGAAAGTCAATTGTCTCTCCCCCCTCCCACTGCCCCGGGTGCCAGCGGGAACTGACCCCGCTGGAATTAATTCCAATCATCAGCTTTCTCTCTCTCCGGGGAAAGTGCCAGTCTTGCGGTGAGAGGATCCCACTCCGCAGCCTATTGATTGAAATCGGAACTGGTATTCTATTCAGCCTGGTCTGGGGGCGGTTTGGACCCGGCTGGCCTACAGTTCTGTATCTGGTTTACACAGCATTATTGATCCTGATTGCAGTTATCGATCTCGAACACAAGCGAATTTTGAATCTATTAATCTTTCCTGCTATCGTACTGGCTCTAATTGCGGTCCCTGTCTTCCACTCCGGAAATCCCCTCGCATACATTCTCGGGGCGGGTGCCGGGTTTCTGGTGCTGTTTTTGATTGCACTGATTTCTCCGGGAGCGATGGGCATGGGAGACGTCAAGCTGGTTCTTTTCCTGGGTTTGATCAGCGGATTTCCGGAAATCCTCCTGCTGCTGTTTATTGCTTTTGTAACCGGGGGTTTAATCGCCGGAGTCCTGCTGGCGCTCGGGAAAGTATCCCGCAAAGATCCTATTGCTTTCGGTCCGTATCTGGCACTGGCGGGTATGATCACCTTGCTGTATGGAGAAACTATCATAAACTGGTGGCTGAGGAGAGTTGGGTTATGAACTTTCAGGACTTATTTCAAATAACCAAAACAGAACAGGCTTCAGATCTGCACCTCAAACCGGGCACGCCTCCGACCATGCGGGTCCACGGAAAACTTCAACCCATCCCGAATCTCCCTCCCCTGACAGCCGCTCAAACCAGGTCTATCTTTGAATCCATCACCTCGGATCGGCAGCAGCTGGATTTCAATCAAACCAAGGAGCTGGACTTTTCCTACCAGACAGACGGAGGTCTGCGATTCCGGGTCAACGCTCACCTGGACCGGGGAGCGGTCAGTCTGGCTTTTCGCCGGGTCGCAAAACAAATTCCGGGAATTGAAGAACTCGGCCTGCCGGAGATCTGCAAAAAACTGGCTGTTGAAAAGCAGGGATTAATCCTGGTCACCGGACCGACCGGCAGCGGCAAATCAACCACCCTGGCTGCGATGATTGAAGAGCTCAACCATCAGCACGCCCGCCGGATTATCACCATTGAGGACCCAATTGAATATCTCTACACGGACCAAAAGAGCTATATCACCCAGCGCGAACTGGGGTCCGACACACTTTCTTTTGCCGCCGCAGCCCGGCAGAGCCTGCGCCAGGATCCCGATGTAATCCTGGTGGGGGAAATGCGAGATCCGGAAACCATGGCCGCCTGTCTGACGGCCGCTGAAACCGGCCACCTGGTCTTTTCCACCCTGCACACCAACAGTGCCGCCCAATCAATCGACCGAATCGTGGACTCTTTTCCACCCTATCAGCAGGGACAGATCCGGATGCAGCTTTCCTTAACCCTGCTGGGAGTTCTCTCCCAGCGTTTACTGCCCCGCCTGGACGGCACCGGCCGGGTTCCGGTAGTGGAAGTCATGGTGGCCAACAATCCGGTCCGGAATTTGATTCGGGAAGGCAAAACTCATCAACTCCAGAATGTACTGCAAACCGGGGTCAGCGAGGGAATGCAAACCCGGGACCGGGCCCTGCAGATCTGCTACCAGCAGGGATTGATCAGTATTGAAACCGCTCTGGCCAACGCCGATGACACCCGGGCCCTGCGTGCCGCCCTGCATTGATCCTCTCAGAAAACTCCCGAAATAATGCGCTTACCCTAGCGCAAGAACCACCCCGCTAACAAAACCAATATCATTATATTTTTGCAATTATTGCAAAAATAACAGCTTTTCCCTGTAAGGTGCATGTAAGGTTATTCCCTTGATCTTGTGACATACTTAATATGCGCGGAGGACAGAGAAAATCAATTGATTTACCTATATCCTCTCATTATTTGAGCCAAATTGATTATGAAAGCTCAATCATCAAGTTAATTTTAGAAGGAGAAAACACATGTTTAAGAGATTTTTCAAAGCTGAAGGCGGCTTCACCCTGGTCGAACTGCTGGTCACCCTGGCTATCCTCGGTGTGCTGTTCGGGATTGTCACCCTGACATTATCCGGTGTAGGCACAGACGCAGAGAATACAACTGCCTTGGCAGAATGCGGCGTTGTCCAATCAGCCATGGATATTTACCTAGCTGCCGATACTAGTAACTCTTTCCCAGCTCGGACTACAGCTGCTGTTATTGCATCCAGTGATATTTCTGGGGCTGGCGCAGATGCACCTTTTGGAACATATCTCAGAGGTCTGCCAACAGAATTTACATATACATGGACAGCCAGCTCAGCTGGTGGTGATGTAACATGCCCAGACTATACTCCCTAATGATAAAAAGAACAGCGAACAACAAATGATCAATTCAAAACTCCTGGAGAATTCTCCAGGAGTTTTGAATTATTTTAATAGATTTATCAGCAACAAGATATCCGATTTTTCTTTATTGGTAAAATGGTCTTCTTCTTGACGATTATTTATTTTTCAAGATACAACTTAATGATCTCAATCAATCTGGAATGATTGAGCGGTTTCGATAGATATTCATCCATCCCGGCTTCCAGACAGCGCTCCCGGTCCCCTTTCAGGGCGTGAGCCGTCATGGCAATAATCGGGGTTCTATCGCGGTCCTCTTCCTGCTCTAATTCCCGGATTTTCCGGGTCGCTTCCAGACCATCCATCTCCGGCATCTGGACATCCATCAGCACCAATCCATACCGGGCCTGCTTGACCGCCTCCAGGGCTTTTGCTCCGGTGTCCACTACTTCCACGGAATATCCTGCTTTCTGAAGCAGGGCCACGGCCAGTTTCTGGTTGACCAGGTTATCCTCCGCCAGCAAGATGGTCTCTTCCTGGCGTTCTTTCCGGAACAGGGATTGAGTGGTGATCAATTCCTTTTCCTCCCCGCTGCGGAGCTGCTCTTTTTGACCGAGAACCGTTTCCATGACTTCAATCAGCTGCTGCTGCCGGACTGGTTTTACCAGATACCCAGCTGCCCCCAGCTGCTTAAGATCAGGAGCTTCCCTCTGCATACCCATCGAGGTCAAAATGATAATTTCCGCTTCGATCCCCTCTGGAGTATCTTTCATCTGCTGCAGAACTTTTTTCCCATCCATTTCCGGCATCTGCATATCCAGCAGGATAATCCGGTAGGGATCTCCTTCTTCTGCCGCCTGCTTCAACTGACCGAGGGCGGAAAGGCCGCTGGAGGCCAGGTCAACCCGGGCTGCATTTTTTTCCAGCGTCTGTTTCAGCACACGCTGATTGGTCAGATTGTCATCCACCGCCAGAATCCGAACATCCCGGAGTGGAATCGGAATCGTTCGGCGGGCCGTGGTAGGCTGCTTGAGAAGCTCAATCTCAAACCAGAATGTGCTCCCCACCCCGGGTTCACTCGCCACACCAATCTCACCATTCATCAGGTCAACCAGCTGCCTTGAAATTGCCAGGCCCAGCCCTGTGCCGCCGTATTCCCGGGTGGTAGAGCCGTCCACCTGCTCAAACCGATTAAATATCTCTTTCTGCATTTCTTCAGGAATCCCGATCCCTGTATCCTGAACAGAAATCTTGAGCTTGGTTTTCCCCGGTGAATCTGCAGTGATTTCAGTTTTCAGCAGAATTTCCCCGGACTCGGTAAATTTGATGGCATTCCCAACCAGATTAATTAGGATCTGGCGGATCCGACCCGGATCTCCTAATAGAAGAGGATGAATCCCGGGATCGACCATACTGATCAGCTCTAATCCTTTCTCCTCGGCTTTTGGAGCCAGGGTCCGGGCCACACCTTCCACCGCATTGACCAGGTCAAAGTCAATCAGATCCAGGTCCAGATGTCCTGCTTCAATCTTGGAAAAGTCCAGGATGTCATTGATCAAGGTCAGCAGAGAATCTGCGCTCTCCTGGGCTGTCAGCAGGTAATCCAGCTGCTCCGCTGTAAGCTCTGTGTCCAGGGCCAATTTAATCATCCCGATAATACCGTTCATCGGGGTTCGGATTTCATGACTCATGTTGGCCAGAAATTCACTCTTTGCCTGATCCGCCGCTTCAGCGTTGTCTTTGGCCCGGCGCAGATCTCGTTCGGCTGCTTTTTGTTTGGATATATCCCGGACGACCACCAGCAGCCGGGGTTGATCACCAATCTGCTGGACACTGCCGGTAATTGCCACTGGAAACCGGGTCCCATCGGCCCGGATATTGACAGTTTCCAGGGTTTCATGGAAATCCTCCGGGGACTGCTCTGCTGGCAGCAGAGCCCGGTTTTCAGGTGGAACCATGTCCTGGACTGTTTTAGTCAGAAACTCTTCCCGGGACCATCCAAACATCTCACAAGCCCGGTCATTGACATCCAGCACTTCTCCGGTCAGGGTTTCCAAGAAAATTGCATCATTTACACCATTAAAGATACTGCGGTAAAGCAGTTCGCTTTCCATCAACTTCTGATTTGCAATTTTTTCCTTTTCCACCGATGAAATGATTTCCTGCTCAACTCCCCCGAGGTAATTCCAGAAAAAGACCACCAATCCGACTCCAACCACAGCTGCCAGGAGTGACATGTGGAAAACAGTTCTTCGGGCACCTTCCACATTGGATGATACATCATTCAAAATCACCAGATAACTGAGCGGCTCTCCATCAGAGACAGCCAGCGGTAAACTTGCAGCCTGGAACACCTGACTTTTAAGATTGATATCAACTTGGGTTTCCGGTTTTTCATACCAGGCATCCATAAATACGTCATCAATCTCGAGGGTATCGCCCTGGAAGAATTTCCGGGCCAGAACCACGTCTTCATATTCAGTCCACCTGGCTGTGTTTCCACTTTTTCTGGCATGTACCAGCCACTTCTGAACATCTAAATTTTGTTTGGGTACCACTTCTAATAGATTTATATTCAGAGACTGGCTCAAATATCTCAGGTTTGCACTGATATCTTTCCCAATCTCAAAATACCCCAACAGTTCTCCTTGCTCTACCCAGGGAATCAATACCCAATACGTTGTTCGCCCCAGATTATCAAGATCGAGTCCAGCAGTGGGTTCAGATGATAAGTGAGCATCGGACATCAAGGATGAGCTCTGCGGGAACTCGTCTTCAGTAAAAAGGCGGGTGATCGGCTGCCGATCCGCACTGTAGAAATTCAGGTACTCGACCTGATTATTTTCTTGCAGATCAATAAAATTTTCCTTGAGGCAGGTATTTAACTCATCCATCTCTTCATTCGCAAGTTTTTGATTGAGACAGGAATTGGAAGTGATTTGCTGGACCCGAACCAACAGCAGTTCACGGGCATGACGCAGTTCTGTATCCAGCAGTGACGGCAGTGCTCTAATCGGGCGCTCCATTTCAACCTGACTGTTTTTGTTATAAGCCGATAGTGGGCCAAAGATTGCCCCGGCCAGCAGGATCAGAAGCACAAAGGAAACAGGAATAATCACTCTTTTGCGGACTTTATTGGCTTTCATAAAATCACTCCAGAGACCAGGATCCTTCAGGAGACAGAACGGATTAGTGATTTTCTGCTTTGATGACCGTGAAAAACGTCCGGACAATATCGGGATCAAAAGCGAGACCAGTTTGCTGGTCAAGAAAAGTTAGAATCTTTTCCTGATCCCAGGCAGGACGATAGGGTTTTTCACTGTTGAGGACATCCCAAACATCGACAATAGAAAATATTCTGGCATTCAGCGGGATTTGATTTGCTTTCAAACCGCGGGGATATCCTGTTCCATCCCAGCGTTCGTGGTGGGCCAGAGGTATTTCCAGCGCTTCGCGCAGCAATTCCACCCCGGAAAACCACTCATAAGCCAAGCGGGGGTGCTCTTGAATTCTTAACATTTCATCGGGTTCAAGCTTACCGGGTTTCAAAACAATATTGTCCGGGATGGCCAGCATTCCAAGATCATGAATCAGAGAACCCCGGCGCAAATTGACAAGGTCCCGGGAGGAGAGACCCATCTGAATCCCCATTTTCACTGCTGTATCAATTACCCGGCGAGAATGACCCGGAGGTTCAAACCCACGCGCTTCCAGGACCTGGACTGCTTTCTCCAAAGTCGCATCATACGCCAACATCAAGTTGATATTGGATTGCTCAAGTTGATCAAATTGAGTGACACTTTCAACCGCAATTGAAGCCTGATGTGTGAGCATCTCCAGAAAACGGACCCACTCTGGATTAGCATTCAGTTCTGTGCGTTGAAAAATTTCAAGCAGACCTACAAGATTTCCTTTATTTATCAGCGGACAGCTGTAATAAGATATGAACCCCTCCCTTTTCGTGGCCTCCTCTGGCAGCTCAAACTGAGTGTTAGATGATATCTTTTTAATATATGTCGATTTCCTATCCAGGGCTGCTGTACCTACATGCCCCTGACCCAGGCGAATTTCTTTCTCAATCCAGGACTGATCTTTAAATCCCTTTCCGAGATAAAACTCAAGCTGCTGAAGTTCGTCCTGGTAAAGATACAATCCGGCAGCATCAACATCCAGCTGCTCCATGAGCTGAGCGAGAAACACATTGAGAGAAAGGGAAAGATCCAAACTGCTGGTGATGGTCTGATCAATTTGCCGCAGGGTTTCCAAACGAGCCAGCTGCCGCTTCGACTGACTGTAGAGCCGGGTGTTTTCAATCATGGTGGCGGCCTGGTTCGCAAATGCTTCCGCCAGGGCTGTCTCCTCCCTGGAAAAATCATTAACCTCTTTCCGGTCCACAGAAATCATGCCAATCACTGTTTCTTTTACCAAAAGCGGCACACCTAACCAGGATCGAATCCATCCTGAATCGTAAGTTTCAGCCCCTTCTTTAAACACCGGATATTCTCTGGAAACATCCTGAAATGACACCGATTTTGCTTTTTGAATTACCTCGTGGTTGGGGAAGTTTTCACCCAAAGAAAAAGTCAAACTCTCAATCAGATCTGGATCCTCAAAACCCACACTGGCAACTATCCGCAGAAGATTATCCTCCAGCAGGAGGAGCGAGGCCGTGTCAAAGTTTATCACCCGGGAGAGCTCCTGGAGCAGATGCTTCAGGACTTCATCCAGGTCCAGAGATGAAATCACTGCTGAAGTGATTCCCACCAGAATTTCAGAAATCTCCCGCCTCTTTTTTTCCGCCTCTATCAAGCGGGCATTCTGAATAGCGATGGAAGCTACCCCGGCCAGAGAGTTGAGCAGATCGATATCTTCCTGGGTGTAAGCATCCAGTTCAAAACTCTGGACCTGCATGACGCCAATCACCTCATTTTGATCCTTGAGGGGGATATAAACCGCAGAGCGGGTGATCTCTGGATCATAATCCGGGGGCGGGCCTTCGCCGACTTCTCCGTCCTGGTCAATCACATATTCTTTTTTGGATGTAGCGACTGACTCTCGAAAATCCGGTGTGTAATATGGTTCACCGGTATAAATCACTCTGCTCTGAGTCCCCTTGCCCGGCTCTCCTAAAGGGAGATCCGGGAGGGTAGAAACATCGAGCCTATCTCCCTTGGAAATCACGAAACCGGCAGAAATCATTTCTGTGTCGGATTGGTAAAAAGAAATTATGAATGAGGTCACATCCATCAGCTCTCTAACATGGCGGTAAATCACCATGTAAATATCATCCAGAACATGAGCTTCTCCGAGGGCTAAAGCAAGCTCATACGCCGCGGTTTGCTGCTTCAGCAGCCGCTGGTTTCTTGTCTCTACCTCAATTCTTTCAGAGATATCGCGAGTTGATCCCTGAAGGCCAATCGGAAACCCTTTTTCGTTCAACATTAATTTTCCGATAATTTCAACCGGGACCTCACTTCCATCTTTTCTCAACATAGCTGATTGAATGGTGACATAATCAAAGTCACGAAAATTTTTTATCCCGCTTACAGCTGCCCGGGCCATTTTATAAAATTCCTTCCAGGTGGCATGTTCTTTCAAATTGCTGCCAACCCATTCCTCCTGGGTATATCCAGTTAATTTTTCTACCGAAGGGCTGACATAGGTAAAATTCAAGCGCAGATCCATCTGCCAGATGACATCAATTGAGTTTTCCGCCATTAGACGGAATTGTTCTTCTTGATCTTTATGTTTTCGGTTTTTTGTATGGAGTGCTTTCTCAATTCCCAGATCTCGGGTAATTCTTCTTATAACGAGGGGCAAACGATCTAGATCATGGATTTGAAGAACATCTGTAGCTCCTGCTTGAAGAAATCTTTCTGCATTTCCGAGGTTCAAACTGTCAAGAAAAACAATCACCGGAGCTCTACTATATCCAGCTGTGATTTTATTTAACAGGTCAATCAGAAAATTATCACCAGCTTCTGTTCCCGCCAGGAAAATATTTCCTGTTGAAATTAAAGCCTCTTCAATGCTCTTTTCTACAACAGCCAAATCTCTGAATTGATGGGGAAGGTCTGAAGCATCCAGGACACGTTTAATTTCAGCTGCAGTCTGGGAGTCTACTTTTAAAAGGGAAACGTTAAGCTTTTCGCTCTTTCCATTAAACGCTTTCATAGATGTTTATACCAGCTGCTGGTAAACTTGAATTACTGATAATTTTTCTGGATTATATCATGAGGGTGAAAACAATAAATCCTCCCAATAAATATGTAAGGTTTGTCCATATTAACAATCTTGAATACAATAAATCAAAAAAGTCGGGCAGCAGCGCCGCCCGACTCAGGTTCCCACCAATTATTTCGTCTTGATTTCCACCACTCCTTTGACCTGAACGTTGCCCGGAAAACCGGGAAGCACCATGCGCAGTTCACCCCCATCCAAAGCCACCACGCAGTCCGGACATCCTTCCAGATCTACCAGCGCCAGTTCTGCTTCATAGCCATCACTCGCAACAAAAACGACCGTTTCCCCGGTCGCCCCGGCATCCGCAAGCAGGTCAGTAACCTTGACACCTGTATATTCTTCAGTGGTGCCGTCTTTCTTTTCAGACTCAACAACCATGGTCTTCATCCCTTTCAGATCCGCCATAGTATATTCCTCGCCACCAACGGTCAAGGCTGCCTCAGCTGCCGGGGCTGGAGCTTCTTCTCCAGCCGGTTCAGCTGTTCCACCGCAAGCAGACAGCACCAAAACAGTAGCCAACAGCACAATCAACACCAAACCAAATCTTTTCTTAATGAATCTCTCCTTTTGAAAAGAATTTATTGATTGACCTGAATTTCCACCAGATGGAACACCCAGCGGTTGGCGGGAGTATCAGGGGCTACCAGCCGAATTGGACCTTTGTCTGGGGACACTTCTGGAATCCATTCCCCGTTATCTTTTACAGCAATAATTGCTCCAGCAAGCTCATTCGCGGAGATTTCAACCGCATAACCGTCCGCTGCCACAGCAGTTATGGTAGAAATCTCTCCAGCACCGGCTTCTTTCAGGATCGGAGCCAGAGCCGGACCGGACCAGGATCTGATTTCATCTTCGCCAGTAGATTTTTCCATCAGAATATCGGATAGATCCACCTGTTCTCGACCAGCCAAATCCTGAAACGAAAGGTTCAGGGGATTCTCTATATCCCCGGTTATTTTCAACTCCCAATCGACCTTGGGAACTCCGCTGCAGGCTGCCAGGAGCAGGATCAGCGAGCTCAACATTAACAGAACAATGAGTTTCTTTTGATGCATATCATCCTCCTCATTAGATAATGAATATAGATCTACTAGTTAATTATTTCTACCCAGATCGGGATCAGCATATCCCGGTCAATCAAATGACCGTGATTTCCCAGTCTTTCCTGCCCTTCGACTGCATGCATCCCATGGTCTGCAAAAATCAGCACCAGCGTCCCGGACGGAACCCTGTCCAGGATCTGACCCAGAGCTCGATCCACCTCACGAATTTTTTCCTCTTCCGGATCGGTCATTGGACCATATTCATGACCGAGGTCATCAATCCCATGAAAGTGAACCAGGAACAAATCCGGCATCCCTTCATCCAATACAGCTAAAGTGTTCTTCAGGACATTGTCATCAGTCCCGCCGGATCCATCCCGGTCCCCGGAGAGATCGAAAACCGCTCCCCGGAGCTGGAATGAGAGCGCATCTCCCTCCACAGCCCGGACTTCCAGACCGGCCCCAGCAGCTGTATCCAGGATTGTCTGCTGGTCCGTTTTCCGGATCCCGCGGGTTTCCACTCCATGATTCCAGGGATCTGTCCCTGTCAGCAAGGAAGCCGTGGAAACCGTGGTAATTGGCGGGTAGGTAGTCAGTCCGATCCGGGGTGGATCCAGAGCTGAAAGAGTTGGAATTAATCCGGCTTCCTTTGCCTTTGAATAGCGCAGATAACCAAATGCGTCCAGAAAAACCATCAGTACTGCATCGGCTTGGCCTTCTACCAGCGGGCTGCCTGTCGAGATTTCCGGCGGGGATATATTCAAAGCGGATGCAGCGGTAGCTGCAAGGTCTGTAATCCCCACCTCGACCTGATCTTCCCAGGGAGAAACCCGGACAATGATAGATTCAACTGGAATAAGCTGGTCTCCAAACCATAAATCTCCCTGCTTTGTCAGCCAGAGATCCGCTGCTTGATCTCCCCAGGGAATTACCAACCCAACGCTTTCCGGAGGCACAATCTCAACCCCCTCAATTACCCTGTACCCCAAACCGTACAGGATCTGCTCCAGAGGAATCTGTTCCTCTACAGCAAACCGCTCATATTCCTCCCAGGTGGAAAAATCAATTACCTCAGCTGTCCCACCCTCAGTTTCAACTCTTAAAGACCAACGGGGAGAGCATCCTCCCAGCAGCAGGGCTCCAGTTATTACCACCCCAATCAAAAACCAGCGGACTTTTTGACCCATCATTTTGTCCTCAGCTCTACTACCCAATCAATCCAATCCACCCGGGCTAAATCAGGGATCACCAGAGTTGTTCCATTTCTTCCCGGTTTAAGCACAGCGCCAGCGAGATCCGATCTGGAATATTCATACTCCTCCCCATCCTGATCCTTGATGACTATCCCGTTGTCCAGCTCAGCTCCCAGCAGATCCTCCAAGGCTGCCCCCCGGACCCGGGATGCGGTTTGAGCATCGCGGATTTCCCCGTCCAGCTCGCTGACAAACATCACTTTGGCGGGTTCAACATTGACCTGGCGGGTCGGTCCCAGCAGCAGGCGGCCTATCGAGGTCGCCTCTCCGTTGATGGTGAGCGGCAGCTGATCGCCAACCACGATCACCCCGGTCAAACCTTTCAGCCAGGTTGAGACATGCAAATCTTCTGAAGCAAAGCGGATCCCATCACTGAATGGAAGCAGTAAAGCCTGGTCATTCAGGTTCTCCGACGGAATGGTGATAAACCCGCCATCCCAGGAAGTCAGGGAGACTGTTTCAAACTTTTCCACTCCCTGGTCCTCCAGAAAATCCTGGAGCGGAAGCATCGTATGTGGTTGGTCCCGGTAAGGCAGGATCTCATTTAACTCCACATAACCTGGATTTGGGACATCACCCGTGATCTCAATCATCGCGAAAAACGGGAGCTCAGAAAATTCCACCGCGCCGTGATCGTCATGACATGTGGAGCAGCGGTGAAATGCCTCCGCTTCATGACACTCAGCGCATTCATGCATCTGGCTGGCCTCTTCCCAGAGCAGCTCACCTGAATAATGTGAGACCAGCTTGACCGGCAGGGCCCGCTGCCAGAGGAAGAAACTTCCTCCAGTCAATATAACAACTGCCAGCAGGATCCAACCCATCCAGGGAAAAAAACTAAATTTTCTATTCTTTGTCAATTTATTACCTCCAACAGCTTCGAGATTATTGTCAGCAGCATCCAAACCCCGGCTCCCAGACCAAACCAGACATCCCATGGTGTCTTTTCCCGGATCCGGAAATAAGATCTGTCCGGATACCTGCCGAAACTGCGGCCTTCCATGGATATAGCAAGAGCATCCACTTTACTGAGAGCTGAAATTAGCATCGGAAGCAGCAGCTGGTGAATCGACCGCAGCAGGTTTTTTAGATTTGCCCGATCATAGGCAACTCCTCTAACACGCTGAGCTTGATAAATTTGATTGGCTTCCTGCTCAAAAAGCGGAATCAGCCACAGTGCGGTGACCAGAGTAAATCCAAACCGGTACGGCATTCCGGCCTGCATCAGGGTGTATGCGAGGTCGTTCGGCGAAGTGGTCAGGACAAATAAGTAGCTGAGAATGATCACCGTCAGAAATCTCCCAGCCACATATCCCCCCCGCAAAAGACCTTCCCCCGTGACTGAAACCGGTCCAACAGTAAAAATGGCGGAACCGCTGTCAACAAAGAAAATTTGGAGGAAAGCAAGCAGCAC
This sequence comes from uncultured Anaerolineales bacterium, assembly GCA_964618295.1. GTDB lineage: Bacteria > Chloroflexota > Anaerolineae > Anaerolineales > UBA11858 > B10-G9. Next base: position 27,525 of record CAZTWV010000022.1, read on the forward strand.
CCCGGTTGTAATCAGCAGACGCAGACCGGGAAGTTTTCCAGGTTTCAAACCCCAGAGCAGCAATCCAAGAACCAAAAGCAGTATCCAGATCCAGATTGCCTCCTGGATCCAGAAAATCCAGATGGTCAAAACCAGCACCCAGGCCAGCTTCACCAGCGGGTTGAGCTTATGGAGCAGGGACTCCCCGGGTCGATAAGCAATTCTCGCTCTCATAAGTCCCATCCCGGAAGATAGCTGGTTTTTCCCAGCCTCTCCAGTTCAACCATCCCTTCCTCAAGAGAAGCGTCCAGTATCAATTTTCCTTTTTCCAGGAACATCACCCGGGTTGATACCAGGGAAAAATAATCCGGGTTGTGATTCACCATAATCACACTGCCGCCATTCCTGACAAAATCCTGCAGCAGTTTCAGGATGTAGGCAGCATTCTCCGGATCCTGACCGATAAATATTTCATCCAGCAGCAGCAGGGAAGGATCCGAAGCGAGCATAGAAATTAAATTTAAGCGGCGCTTCTCCCCGAAACTGAGCTGGTAAGGATGATACTCGAGACGTTTTCCCAATCCCGCCCAGGTTAACAGGCTCCTGGTTGAATCCAGATAAATATCCGGACTCAGCCCGAAGTTTTCAGGAGCAAAGACAGCTTCCTTCCAAACTGTCTGGGCAAAGATCTGGTGGTCTGGATTTTGAAAAACCAGACCAATTTCCTGACCGCGCTCGGGCACCGCCCATTTCGTAAGCGGTTTTCCACGGTAGATGATTCGACCGCTCCCCCCATTCTCCAAACCCAGCAAGCTGAGCAGGAGAGTGGTTTTCCCTGATCCATTGTCACCGAGAAGACTGACCAGCTCCCCGGGTTGAACCTCAAAGTTAATCCCTTCCAGAATTTTCCTGCCGTTCAACCCAACTGACAGGTCCTGGACTGCCAGTAAACTCGATTCCCACCCATTTCCCGGATCCGGAATCAGCGTAGAGGGAATTTGGATCTTCTCCTTTTTTCCATTGACTTGCCTGATATTCCCGTCAGTCATTTCTAACCTCCGGGGCTGGACCTGATCAAAAAAACCCAATTTATGCTCAATGACCAGCACCGTCAGGTCATATTCCTGCTGCAGCTGAAGAATAACTTCAAAGACTTCCCGGGTGGAGGGTGGATCCAGATTTGAGGTGGGTTCATCAAAAATAATCATCTCCGGCCGGGCTGCTAGGATGCCTGCCAGGGCAATCTTCTGCTTTTCCCCGCCGGATAATGTACTTAACAGCCGATCCCTGTAATCAGGTAAACCCACCGCTGCCAGGGACCAGGTTAATCTTTCCTCAATTTCCTCCCTACCCAGCATCCGATTTTCCAACCCAAACACAATCTCGTCCTCAACCCGCAGAGTGCAGAACTGGGATTCGGGATTTTGCTGCACCAGACCAACTATATCCGCGGTTTCGTAAACAGGAACAGCGGCTGCGTTCTGTCCGTTTACCAAGACCTCTCCGTCGGCTTCACCATCAAACTGTGAAAACAAAAATCCAGAAAGAGCGAGCGCCAGGGTGCTTTTTCCGCAGCCGGATGGGCCGGAGAGGACGACAAATTCCCCTCTTTGAATCTCAAGGTTGATCCTATCCAGCACGGGGCGTTCCGCATCCCGGTAAGTAAAGGTGAAATCTCGGACTGAAATCATTGAATAGAAACCCGAAGCAGGTCCACCAGGTAGACCGTTCCATCCAGATTAGCTGCCGCATAACTTACCCGATCCTGATCAAAAACAACAAAGATCCGGATCCCGGAATCGGACTCAACCCGATCCACCGACATTGTTTCAATCTCCCCGGTCTTCGATTCAAACACAAATTCTGAATATCCTCCCTCGAGCAAATCTTCTTCAAAGAGGACTGCCAGTGCTACGCCCTGGTATTTTTGGACACCATCCCCCAGATTCAACCCCGTGCTGTCCATCTCCTCAAGCCACGCGCCAGGAGAAAAGGTAATTGGCGGCATTTCACCAATTTTGAGTTCAAGCGGCTCCGCGTTGATTAAGTTAATTTCCACCACTCCGTTAACCCAGGCTTTTTTACTGCGGGGTCCAACCATGTTGTAAACTAAATTATTTCCTTTCCCCTGGGGCTGAACCAAAATCGAGGCATTTTCGATCAATTCCTGGCGGGTAATAAAAAAGGAATAACCGTCCGAGGCATGCAGAACAGCAAAGTCAAAATTAAATTCTGCTCCAGCACTCTCCAGAACAGCTAGCAGTGGATAACCCCGATATGTAACCTCGACCCCACCCCGGTCCACGGCAGCTTCCTCCAGCGCCAGACCGGACCGCTCCGGTGTGAAATTGTAAGTTTCCGGGACAGATCCAGAAATTAAAAGTGGTTCTCCGCTGGGGGCTAAAAATTTTAAGTATGAAAATAGACCTGCAGCTGTGATCAGCCCTGCCAGCAGTATGGCCCAGGCAAGATTTTTTTCAGTCGGTTGAGGAGCCTGATTTTTGACTACACCCGAGCGCCGGAGAGTAGTTAGCAGCCCGTAGCCCAGCACCCCCGCGAACAAAACTCCGGAGAAGAAAGCCACTAAAGCAATCAAACCGATAATCCCAAAAGCCAGCATATCCGCCGGGACCGCCGCAAAAAGCTGAAAAACAAAAACATTGGAAGCAGCAGCCAGGCCGCCAGCCACGGAATATGTCAACCAGTGATCCTTTTTCCGAAACGGCAGCAAACTGAGATCCACCAGGACTCCAGCCACTACATCGACCAGGACCACCAGCAGTCCGTGGGTATTGCCTGAAAACAGTTCCACCGCCCCCTTGAGAATTCCGGTGATGGTTCCTGCCCCCTGCTTCCGGTTCAGGCCCACAGCCAGGATCAGCCACAGCACATGCAGGCCGGCAGCCCACTGGGTGGTACCGGCAAATCCCAGCATCGATTGAAAGAAATCTCCGATGAAATTAATATAGGTGCTGGCCAGCCCGCCGAGGGCAGCCAGGGCGGCCATAATCAATAAATCCCGGGTGGAATAATAGTAATGTTTAGAAGTCACGGTTTATTCCTTTGAACTCAACCGTATTTAATCACTATATATTTACTTTGTAAATAGGTGGGCAAAAAAAGGGGCCGAAAATCATACTACCAGCTGGTTTTAATAATTATATTTAAAGTTCTTAAGCCAGTTCAAAATGAATTCAGCCTGCTGAATCCGGAAATCATACACCCGGGACATGAAACGGTCTTCCTCATGTTCCTTTCCCAGAGACCATTCCTCCATCATTTCCTGAAAAACCTCCTGCTGGGCAGCTATCAAGTCATCCAATCCATCCAGCTCCAGCAAATCAAAAAAACGGAGTTTCGCGAGGAGCTCCACCCTGACTGCCCGGAGGGAGGGTACCGGTTTCCGGACCCATTCCAGGAAGGTATCCCTGCCTTCCTCGGTCAGATGATATATTTTTCGGTCAGGTCGGTTTTCCTGGGGTTCCATCTCGGAACGCAGTAAACCCTTTTTCTCCAAACTGGAAAGGGTGACATAAAGCTTGGTTTGTCCGGCCTTCCAGATCATTCCAAAATCTTCGTCCAGCTGCTGATCCAGCTGGTAGCCGTGACCCGGCCCCTGCATCAGCAAACCGAGTGCCAAGCAGCGGAGCGGGTAGGTACCAAAACCTGAACTTTTCTTTGCAGCCATAGGCGGTTTAATCGAAATAAGATTTTATTGTTGCTGGCTATCTTATCCAATTATAGCTTATGAATTTCGTACAAGACTTATGATTGCTCAATCTTCAGGATGTACAGCTGCCTGACATGTCCGCCGGGGCGGATGACTTCCTTTTCCAGACGAAAACCCAGCTTCTCCGCAACCCGGGCTGAAGCCAGGTTCTCCGGTTCTATTAAAGCGATTAACCGCTGCTGGCCAAGCTCCTCATCAGCAAACTGCACCAATGCAGATCCAATTTCTACCCCATAACCCCTACCCCAGACTTCCGGTGAGAAGATATATATTAATTCAATCTCTTTTTCCAGCAAACCGCAGTGACCGACCACTTTCTCGCTTTCCTTTTCCAGCACCGGCCACAGGTCGTACTGTTCCGCCCGGTTTTCCGCGAAAGCACTTTCGAGCCGATCCCGGTCCCGCGGACCGCTCATGTAGTGAGTGACCTCCGGATCCAACCAGAGCTCAATCAGGGGAGCAGCATACTCAGCCTGCTGGGGCCGGAGCATCAAGCGCTCAGTTTCCAAATAAGGTAGGATCATCATCTTCCCGGAATTTCTCATCTTTCCGCTCCGTTCAGCAGAAGCCTATCCAACCCGAAAGCCAGCCCAACCCCCAGGGCATTGGCCAGTAAATCCCAGGGATCGTAGGTGTTTGCCATCAATCCATAACCATTCAATAATTCAAAACTTTCCACGACCAGCAGCGCGGCAGCCAGGCTGACCCAGGGTTGGAACCGGGGCTTCAGCCAATCCAGGATCCCGAGCCTGGCCAGGAAGTAAACTGCAAAGGAAACTGAAAAATTCCCGGTATAGCGCACCAGAATATTTGGAAGCCAGGCTGCTGTCCAGCTTTTGACCAGAAGCAGCAGCACCCCCAGCAGAATCAGAGCCAGATATATCTTTTTAGTTCGGGATTTCAGGACCATCTAACCGCCCATCCTGCAGCGTTTATCTTCTCAGACTCAACCTGATACTAGCGGAGCGGTTTGCTCTTCTCCCGGACCTGGATCCCCTTTGCCTCCAGGTCCAATTGGACTGTCTTAACCCAACATCCTGCGGTCTTACCACCCGGAAAGAGATCCTTCGGGAGGTGGGGAATGACCGCTTCCCGCAGCTCAGTTTGATTTAGACCGGGCGATTGGATAGGCAGCACTGGTAGCACTGCAGCCTTCATGGCAAGGTACTTAGCCCGATCTACTTTGTTAATTTTTCCTGGGTGATTGACATTTTCAACTGTAATTTTAGAATCATCTATCATTGGAATTCCTGAAAGTGAAACCAGTAAGAAATTTCAGTCGAACTGTTTTCATTCAGAGCCTTTATAAAAATTCAAATCTCACGGCCGATCAAAACAAATAAGAGAATTTTGAATTTTTTCCCAAGTATACACAGCCTGGTGTTTCTATTTAATTATTTGAAGATCAGGAATTAATTTCAGTATCCTATAACTTCCTAACTTTTTCAATAGTGATAGATGTTAAGTATACTTGTCAAGATTAAATAGTAAAGTATACTTAACACATGACACACAAAACGGTTGCCAACAAATTGAAAGAAATCCGGGGGAAACGGAACTTAACTCAAGCAGAGCTAGCTGAACAGGTCGGCGTTTCCCGGGTTTCGATCCTATCGATTGAAAAGGGCCATTTCCTACCAACGGTTGAAACCGCCTTGCGGATCAGTTCGGCTCTAAAAGTCCCCGTGGAAGAAATATTCTGGTTAAAGGAGAATCACAAATGAAAGCAGAATTCTGGCCGTATTACCTCTCCCGCGCTGTACTCAGCGGCGGATTTGCACTGATTACCTTTGGATTCAGCCTGACTGCCCTGATCTTCGGATTGAGCTTATTCGGATTGTTTCTGGTTTACCTCCACAGCGGCTGGTTTCCAGTCAATCACGCCAATCCGCTTTTTCCGCTGCGCCGGGATGAGCATGCCCGCGAGATTCAGCGCCGGGCTCTGGTAGCCGCAGTTATTTGCGGGGCTCTGATCCTGCTTCTGTCCCGCTTGCTGGCAGGAATCCTGCCCTGGCCCCCGCTGCCCATCAGTACCGGATTAGGAATTGTCGCAGTGGTTTATTTTCTAGTTCAGTTCACGCTCTTTGTCCGGGCTTGAACACTTCCCCAACCCAGGGGTGTAATAGATACCCCGGTTGATTTACAATACTGGATGAGATGACTAAAGGCTTAAAACTATCCCGTAAGAAATTTATCCAGCTGCTGACAAGGATCTTCCTCGGCCTGGCAGGTCTGCTCGGGCTGGGTGGGCTGATGCGGTATTTTAGCTACCGGGAAACCGCCGGACAGCCGGAGCGGATCCCGATCGGCACCCTGTCCGATTTCCCAGATGATTCCCAAACGCTGCTGCTGGAGATTCCCGCCGCTGTATTCCGCAGCGGGGATCAGGTCCGGGCCTTGAGCCTGACCTGCACCCACCTGGGCTGCCTGGTAGAACCTGAAGGGGAAGACTTACTGTGTCCCTGCCATGGATCCCGTTTCACTTCTCAGGGAGAACTTATAACAGGTCCAGCGGATACCGATCTGCCGGAGATCGAGTTTGAAATCAACCCTGAGGGTCAGATTATCCTGCTGATGGAAAGCATAATTTGAAATCAGCAGCAGCTCGCTTCGTAGCGGACTGTTGGCTGAGACAAAATGAATAAGCATGGGGCTGCCAAACGAACCCAGACTAAGAATTCTAAATTTACAGGAAGCATACACAATCTAAATAATCTCTAAACAACTTTCTGAGATCATGGGAGAAATTTAACTGCAGGAGCAGCCCATGAAACCAGAAATTTTTCCCTCTACCAGCCCAGCTCATCCCAGCCTGAAGCCGTCCTCTAAAAAGTGGCAGTTCTTCGGAATCCTGGCTGTAATCACTGCCCTGGGCGCCTTTCTGCGCTTTTATCAGCTGGGTGCGCACAGCATCGGGAACACCTACTACGCGGCTGCGGTAAAAAGCATGCTGACCTCCTGGAAGAATTTTTTCTTTGTGGCTTTTGAACCGGGCGGTTCGGTTACGGTGGACAAACCGCCGCTGGGACTCTGGATCCAGGCCGGGTCCGCCTATCTCTTCGGGGTTAATGGTTTTGCCCTGGCCCTGCCCCAGACCCTGGCCGGGACCCTTTCCATACCCCTGCTATACCACCTGGTCCGGAAGCACTTCAGCCGTCTCGCCGGCCTGACTGCCGCGTTGGTGCTGGCCCTGACACCGATTGCCATCGCTGCCGAGCGCAACAACACCATGGATGGGGTGCTGGTATTTGTGCTGCTGCTGTCAGCCTGGGCTTTTCTCCTTGCTGCAGAAACCGGGAAACTGAGAACTTTACTTCTGGGCGGATTCCTGCTCGGCCTCGGATTCAACATTAAAATGCTCCAGGCTGTCATGCCCCTGCCCGCCCTGTACGGGGTGTATCTGCTGGGATCAAAGCACAGCTGGGGAAAAAAACTGCTCCATCTGGTCCTGACCAGCCTGGTTTTCCTGGTGGTTGCTTTCGCCTGGGTCATCGCGGTCGACCTCACGCCTGCGGATCAGCGGCCCTACATCGGCAGCAGCACCGATAACACCGTGCTGGAGCTGATCCTCGGCCACAACGGCTTGAAGCGCCTGGGATTGAGCAGCACCGGTCAAGCGGGAAACGAAGATCGGGTACGGGCAGACGGAGGCGGGGATGGTCCTTCCGGTGTTTTCCCGCAGAATCAAAATTTACAAGCTTTTCCGCGTCCTCAAGGGCAGCCTCCCAGGCTAAGCCCTGATCAGGATATCCAACCGCTGACTCAAGATCGACCTCCGCCAGGAATCGAGCAGAAAACACGGCCCCAGGGCCAGGGAAGACGTCCTCTGGCTTCCGGTCCAAACCAACCCCCGCTGGGACAGGATGGGCCGCCTCAAGAACCCGGACAGGGCTTCCAGGGAGCACCCGGGGCAGGCGGACGCAGTTCCGAAACGGGCAGCGCCGGCCTGATGCGGCTCTTCCAGGAGCCGCTGGTGACCGAGGCCAGCTGGCTGTTACCCCTTGCGCTGCTGGGCATCCCCCTCTCGCTAACGGCTGCCGGCTGGCGCTGGCCCCTCAACAAGACCTGGCTGGGGGTGATTTTCTGGGCCGGATGGCTGCTGCCCGGCCTGGTCTATTTCAGCGCCACCACCGGGCTTTTTCACCGCTACTACCTGATCATGATCGGCCCTCCCCTGGCTGCCCTGGTCGGGGCCGCGCTGGTGTCTGTCGAGATTTTCTGGAAGCGCCGGAAGCGCTGGGGCTGGACTCTGCTGCTGGTTCTGAGCGGTTTCACCCTCGGCTTTGAGCTGCTGATTCTCTCCAGCTATCCAGCATATTTCCCGCTGACCGCAGCCCTCTCACTCCTGTCCTGGATTGGGAGCATGGTCTGGCTCGCACTCCGCTCCGCGCAGGGGTGGCAGCGCACCCTGGGGTATATCCTGGTCCTGGCCGCACTGCTGGCCGCCCCCTTCACCTGGTCCGTCCTGACCACCCTCAACACCAATCCCAACACCGCCCTGCCCAGCGCCGGTCCAGCCTCCTCGGACAGCACCCGGGCCACATTTATGACCCCGAACGAGGAATATCTCACCGCCTATGGAAAAGCCGTTCTGGAATACACCCAGGACTTGACCAATCCAGAAGAGTACTTGCTGGCTACCAACACCGCGAAAGGTGCAGCACCCTTTATTCTGGAGACCGGTCGGGCAGTACTGACTTTCGGAGGATTCACCGGAAATGATGATGTGGTGGATCTGGAAAGGTTCCAGGAACTGGTGGCGGAAGGGGAGCTGCGTTTTGTGCTCGGCCTGCCGCGGGAGAAACCGGAAATCAGCGGTTATATCCTTTCCAGCTGCGAGCTCGTCCGGCTCCAAGAAAACAACGGCGGAAATGCCGGACAGGTGGAGGTGCTGTATGACTGCGGAAATTAATGTTAACCCGGTTCAGAAAACCCGGATTCAATGGTTAAGAAGATTGCCAATCAAAACCAGCATTGAATTACTCAAATTCAGTGCGGTGGGGATCTTGAACACTCTGATCGATGCGGCCCTTTATTTCGGATTGACACGCTGGGTCGGTCTGGCCGCTGTCAGCGCCAAAGCGCTTTCATACAGCGCCGGGATGCTGAACAGCTACCTGCTCAACAGCCGGTTCACATTCCATTCCCGGGGCACATCCGTCCGCCAGGTTTTACTGTTCATTTCTCTAAATCTCGGCGTGTTGGGGGTTAATGCCGGGGTCATGGCCCTGGGATACAAAATCCTTCAGCTCCCGGAACTGCTGGTCCTGGCAGGGGCAACCGGCGCCAGCTTCCTGATAAACTTCTGGTTCAGCAAACGGGTTGTTTTTGGTTAAGGAAACTCCCGGAGTTTTTATTGAAGCTCCGGGGGTTTTGATTTCAAGGCACGTCCCATAAGCTCTGCTGCTTAATCATCATTGAAAAGCCTGTTCCCGGTACTCCCGGGGGGTCAGACCAATCCAGTTTTTAAATGCTTTCCGGAAACTGCTGGCTTCAGAGTAGCCCAGCAAATAGGTGATTTCCTCTATTGTGTAACCCTGCTTGAGATATTTTTTCGCCAGCCGTTCCCGGATTTCCAGCAGCAAATCGCTGAACACTACGCCTTCCTCACTTAAACGATTCTGAAGCGTGCGCACGCTGACCGCCATTTCTCGGGCTACCTTCTTGATCGTCAGGGACTCATCATCCAGCTGGGATAGGATGATGCGCGTCACCTGATTGGTGTGTTCCCGCTTGGCGTCCAGTTCCACCAGAAACTCCTGGGCATAGTTTTCAAACTGCTTCTTCAATTCAGGATTGCCAAAGCGAATCGGAGTGTTGATTATCCCGGGAGAAATCGTCATCGAATTGTGCGGGTGCTCAAAGAGCACCGGGCAGCGGAAAATCCGCTCATATTCATCCCGGGAAGCGGGTTCCGGATAGATAAAAGTCACTTCCAGCGGACTCAATTCTTTCCCGGTCAGGCTGCGCATAATCCGCACCCCACTGGAAAAAGCTGCTTCAAAACAGTGCCGGGACATTTGGGGAGCATGGGCCGGGGTATCATAAATGACCTGAATTTTGTTGAATCGCAGTTTCGGTTCTCCGGTAATCAGGTTGCCGATAATCCGCTGGTAGCGGCCGGACTTCTGGAAAGCTTCCCCCAGTGTATCGCAGTTGGCCATCAGGTACCCCAGGATCGACCAGCTCCCCGCTTCGGCGTATTCTCCCATATGCAGGCCAAAATACGGATCATCCGTGTATTCAGCGGCCTGATCTTGAATGTACAAATAGGTATCCAGGGACAGGTAGGAATCGGGGGAGTCAGGCAGCTCCGGATCAAGACCCAAGAACTGCAAAAAGTTTTCCCGATCCACACCCAGGGAATCAAGGTAGAGAAACAATTGCTTCAAAACCGAAACCGACACCTGAAATTCAGTCGAAGATTTTCCAGAATCCATACCCTCTATCTTACCGGATTTTGCGTCTTTCGCCATTAAATTTGCATCAGAGATCATAGCCGCAGGAACGATCTTTCTCTATAATGAATCACAGATATTCAGCACAGGAAGGAAACAAGATGGAAAAAATTCAGGCTGCAGTCAAAAAATCCCGACGCCGGATGATCCGGCTCGGATACTTGATTCTAATTTTAATTACCTCCCTCTCGCTAATGGGATTGGCAGCTCCAAGAGAAATGTATCCCGTTGAGAATGCCCTGGAAAATTTTCAAATCAATGATCTGCTCAATTTACTGCTGGGAGTTCCCCTGCTGTTAGTTCCAATCCTGGTTTCCAGAAATCATAAATCGTTCGGATTCCTGATCTGGACCGGAGGGCTGCTGTATAACTTTTATAATTACCTGGCGTACTGCTTCAGTCTTCCTTTGGGACTGAACACACTGATGTATATCCTGCTGCTGGGGCTGATGGCCTTGAATGCCTATCAGGTGCTGCGCATCCAGGATCTCATGCAAATCTTTCAGAAAGTCCGGAACCGGGTTCCAGCCCGATTCGGAGGCTGGTTTTTGAGTATATTCGGGATCATTTTCTTCGGACGCTCAGCTGCCTTTTTCTGGGAATCCATGGCTGGAAGCACATCCCTGCCCCTGGTAGAAATCGGGGTCCTGGTTGCTGATGCTTTTCTTTCCCTGGTACTGATCAGCGGGGGTGTCCTGCTGATCCGCCACAAGCCGCTGGGTTATGTCGCAGGTCCCGGGTTAATGCTGGCAGTCTCTGCCCTCTTTCTGGGTGTGATTGTCCTGGTGCTGCTTCAGCCGTTCTTCACTGGCACTCTGCTGGACCTAGAAGCCCTGCTTACCCTGTTGGTGATGAGCTTGATCTTCTGGATCCCGGCCTGGCTGTTCCTGCGCAGTACGCTCCGGGGGCTGCGCCTAAATCAACAGACAATGCTCCAATCATGAAAACAATTACTCAAAAATTAAGGATGATGAACATGAACTCAAACAATAATTCCATTCACCAGGAACAGCAGTTCTTCCGCCTCGGTGCATACGGGACCCTGGCTGCTGCCCTGCTGATCATTCTCTCGGTCATCGGATTTTTTATCTGGCCCTATCAGGGAACCGGTGCTTCAGCCCAGGAAGTCTTTCAGCTCCTCCAGCAGGATCTGTTCGGAGGATTGATCGCCCTGGACTTCCCATTTCTGGTGATTGACCTGATCATTGTTGTTCCCCTGCTTGTGCTCTATACGGCTTTGAAAGAGGTCAATCCTCATTTCGCCCTGCTGGCATTGATTCTGGGTTTAATGGCAGCTGTGGCCCTGTTTATCGCCCGCCCTTTCGTGGAATTGATCACGCTCAGCAATCGCTATGCAGCTGCAGCCACCCAGGCAGAACGGGATCTGTACCTGGCCGCCGGTGAGTCGCTCCTGGTGCTGTGGGACGGCACAGCCTGGATGGTGACCACCGTCTTTAACGGTTTCTCCGGCTTGATCAGCTCCCTGCTAATGATCCAATCCAGGATCTTCCGGAAAGGAACCGGCTATCTGGGGATTATCACGAGTCTTCCAGGATTTGGATTTTTTATCCCTGGTTTGGCCCCAATTTTACTGCTGCTGGGCACCTTCGGGGGCATCCTCTGGTACATATTAATTGCCAGAGACCTGTTCCAAAGCTCTGCAAGAAAAGGAGAATAAACCATGGGACCCCCCGAGCATTTTGGAATCGCCCTGGCAATCAAACCCTCTGCGCCAAAAACTCCACTTTGGATCCTGCTGCTGGGATTGGAACTACTGGCTCCAAGAATCAATATTTATCATCAACACAGGAAAAGGAAAACCGAATGAACAAAAAAACTCATAAGGTGGTCTCCACCATCGGTGTGATGCTCGGGATAGCCGGGTTTAATCACGGCATTTTCGAAGCCCTGCAGGGCTGGAAACCCACAGAGGGGTTGATCATCCGGGCCATTGGCCAGGGTCAATTCAGCTGGATTCAGGGTTCCGAGGAAGCTTTTACGCTCATACCGAATTTCTTGATCACCGGGCTGGTAGCCATGCTGGTCAGCACGGCGATTATCGTCTGGTCTCTGAGGTTCCTGGACCGACCCCGGGGACCCGGCGTGTTCCTGGGCTTGTTTATCCTGCTCTTTCTGGTCGGAGGTGGAATCGGCCAGGTGGTGTTCTTCCTGCCCGCCTGGGGCGCCGCAACCCGCATCCGCAGCCCGCTGAAGTGGTGGAACAAGGTACTGGGCCACAGGATCCGGGGGATCCTGTCCCGGCTGTGGCGCTATACCCTGCCGACCGCGGTGGTTTTTTTCCTGATTGCCCTTTTAATCGCCATCATCTGGCAGCTCCCGGGAATCTCGGATCCCGAAGTTATTCTGCAAATAGACTGGTCCTTCCTGCTGGCCGGCTGGGTGTTGATGATGGTCAGTTTTGGATCCGCCTTCGCTGCCGACCTTGAAGTAAGAGCACCCGCGGGAGATCCCCTATGAAAATTCTGGTCCTGTATGATTCAAAATACGGCAATACCAAGCAGGTAGCTCAAGAAATTACTGATCACCTGCAGGATAATGTCAGTATTAAGCAGGTTTCAGATTGTAAACCTGAAGAGTTCAGCGAATACCAGCTTGTTATCCTGGGCTCACCCACCCACGGGGCATATGCATCCGAACCGTTTAAAGTATTTTTTGAAAAGCTGAAAACGGAACATCTCCAGGATGTCCAGTTTGCGGTTTTTGACACCCGCGTGACCCTGTTCCTGCTGCGGCCCTTTGGCTATGCCGCCCCAAAAATGGCCCAGCTGATCCACTCCCTGGGAGGAGTCGTCATCGGAGAGCCGGCCGGTTTTATCGTCAGCGGCGGGGAAGGTCCTCTCGCGGAAGGCGAGCTGGAACGGTCCAAGCAATGGGCTCTGGATCTGCAGGAAACAGCAGCTGAAACTGTTAAACCTTAAACACGAATTTAATTGGAGCAATTGATGAAAAAACCCGCCTTTCAAGTAGCCCGCTGCGCCTCCCTGCTGACCGCGGTCAGCACTCTGGTGGCTTTTGGTTTTGCAATGTTTGCAATCCCGGTTTCCGGGGCCAACTGTCCGGGAGACTGCATCAGCTACCCTTATCTGGAGACCGCCGGTCAGTATCCACGGGACTTCCTGTGGATGCCGCTGGCGGGTATCTCTCTGATCAGTTTTCTAATCCTGCTGACAGCAATCGACCAATCGGCACCTGAGAAAAGGAAAATATACACCAGCCTGGCCCGGACCTTTGGAACAATCTCCGCCGCCGTGCTGCTGGTGGACTATTACCTGCAGTTTTCCGTAATCCCCATGAGTCTGCTCAATCAGGAGACTGAAGGATTGGCCCTTTTGATCCAGTATAATCCCCATGGGATCTTTATTATCCTGGAAGAACTTGGATATATATTGATGTCTGTTTCTTTCGGGTTTTTGATCCCCGTTTTCCCGGGAAAAGAACACCGGGAACGAATCCTGCGCTGGATTTACCGGGCAGCGGTTGTCCTGGCGGGAGGAGCGCTGCTTGTCATGTCGCTGATTTTTGGACTCAACCGGATGGACCGCTATGAGGTCATCATCATCTCAATCAACTGGCTGGTCTTAATCAGTACTGGTTTTATTCTAAGCAGATACTACAAAAACAGAAAAGAGAAAATCTATGCGTAATGCGACCAAGACCGCAGCTGCCTGGCTGGGTATTGCTGCCGGAGCAGCTGGAATTGAGCACGGAATATTTGAAATCATGCAGGGGCGGGTCCGTCCAGATGGGCTGGTTATCAGCTCCATCGGGCCGCCCTGCGTTCCGGAAGAAGTCTGGAACGCCTGTGAACCAGCCCTGACCATCATCCCCGATTTCTTGATCACCGGGATCCTGGCGGTCATTTTCGGCCTGCTGGTGCTGCTGTGGAGCGCCTTTTTCCTGTCCAGAAAAGCCAGCGGGACAGTGCTGATGGGTCTTTCCATCATCCTGCTGCTCTTCGGGGGCGGATTCTTTCCCCCGCTGATCGGGCTGGTCGCCGGAACAGCCGGTTTGAGCATTCACAGTCCCCTGCCTGAAAAGGAACCGGGAGCAATTTCCGGCTTTTTAAGCAGCTTATGGCCCTGGCCGCTGGTGGTTTTTCTGGTCTGGGTGACCGGGCAGTGGCTGCTGGGATATTATTTTAACGATTGGTTCCAGGGGGTGATGATTTATGGAGTGGTGTTAATTTTACTTTCCTTGATCCTCACCGTTGTATGTGCCGGAGCCCGGGATCGGGTGCAGCACCAGGAGGAATCCTACCTTGACTGATCAAAAAGATTTTTCCCGGATCCGGTCAAACATCCTGCGCATCGGCGCCTGGTCGGCGGTCGGCGTGGTCCTGGTCGGCATGCTGGAAATCGCAATTACCTTCTTGCCCGGCGGCAGCGCCCCCCAGGTGACCGTTTTGGATTGGTTAGCGCTCTTCCAGAGAAATCCTTATCTGGGCTTGCGCAACCTCGGGCTTATGAACATATTCCTGAATCTTCTGGCGGTTCCCTTTTATCTGGCAGCCTGGACCGCACTCCGTGGAAAAAAATCCGAGTTCACAGCCCTGCTGGCGTTTCTGCTGACTGTACTTGCAGTGAGCGTTTTCCTGGCCACCAACCGGGCTTTTGCTATGCTCGCCCTCAGCAAAGAGTACGTCGCTGCCATTAACCCTGCTGACCTGTTAGCCCTGGAATCAGCCGCGAAATCCCTACTGGCAGTTGGCGAAAGCCACACCCCGGGTACCTTTCCAGCCTTCTTTCTGGCGGAAAGCGCTGGCATTCTCCTTTCCCTGGCCATGCTCCGGGAGGATGTATTTCCCCGGGCAGCGGGCTGGACAGGTTTAATAGGTTTCAGCGCACTGCTGCTTTTCGAAATCCTGTCCTCCTTCTTCAAGGTTGATATCTACCTGGGAATGGGATTGGCGATGGTCGGGGGTCTTTCCAGCATGGCCTGGAATCTGTTCTCCGCCGCAAGTCTGCGGCATCTGGCCCGGACAGCTGATCGATGAATACCCGTCGGATGATCCACAAGCTGGGTGGTACCCGCCTGGGAGTATGGCTGATCAAGCATCTGATCGCCCCGCTGGATCGGTCCCTCTATAGGATCACCAGGGGCCGGCTGGTGAGCACAGGACGACAGGTGGCGCCCACCTTGCTGCTGACCACAACCGGCCGGAAAACCGGCCTGGACCGGACTCACCCGGTCTTTTACCTTGAGGATGAAAACCGGAGTGTGATCTGCAATGTCAATCCCGGCTTTGAGCGCCCCAATCCCTGGACCCTCAATATCCGAGCTCACCCCCGGGTTGCAATCCAGATTAATCAGCGGGTAATCCAGTGTACATCCCGGGAGGCTGAACCCTGGGAAGCAGAGAACTACTGGCTGGAGCTGGTCCAGATCTGGCCTGCCTATCAAACACATTTCGACCGCAGTGGGGACCGGTCGATCTTTGTTCTTTCACCCCTGGAGGATGCACCTCCAGTAAATGACAAGGAGTTATCATGAAAATCAGTTCTCAGGCAGGTCGAGGTCACCTGTGGGTAGGCGGAATCCTGGTTCTACTTTCCCTGGGAAGCCTGATCGCCAGTTTCTTCTTTTCAACCCAATGGTTTCCAGGCCTAATTTTTTTCTTTGGGGTCTGGGGCGGGGTGGAGCTCGGACGCTATCTGGAGCACAGCCTCAATCCACCTCCGGGGAGGGATGAAGGGTGAGATCTCATCCCCTGCGGACCGCCGCTGCCTGGCTGGGGTTCTATGCCGGGACCCTGGGTTTCCAGCACGGAGTGTTTGAGATCCTGCAGGGAAATGCCGTCCCGGATGGGCTGCTGATCAACGCTATCGGGCCGCCCTGCCAGCCCGATCAGGTCTGGCATGCCTGCTTCCCTGCTCTGACCGTGGTACCCAATCTGCGGCTGAGCGGTATCCTGGCTGTCCTGGTCAGCGGGGTGATCTTGGTTTTTGCCCTGCGTGCCTGGAAAGGCAAATTCAATCCAATATTAATTTTCATATTCTCAATCGGGCTGCTGCTGGTCGGGGGAGGATTTGTACCGGTGTACTGGAGCATGCTTGCGGGAGGTGCAGGATTTATTCACAGCGGAAAAATCCAGCTGAATATCAACAAGTCCCCCGCCGGACAGGTTTACTGGCCCGATTCTGGCCCGGAACGATGATATTGAGCATGATCTGGCTGATTGGCAGCTGGATACTGGGATATTTCCTGGGCGATCTACTGCTCACTTACGGCAGCATTTTATTTTTGTTCTTTGACCTGCTGCTTCCCTTACTGATCCTGGTTTCGGCAGCTGCTCGATCCAGGATCAGTCCAGGAAGCTGACACTTGGTCAGCTCTGGTAAGGCTGAGAAAAACGCTCCTCATAAACACCATTTTTCTTGAGCTGGGTGTTCCAGTACCAGCTGTACAAGGGGACCTTAGTCAAGGCTTTCATCACCGGCACCATCCATCCCGGATAGCGCTCCCGCCCGGCGACTTCAACCAGCAGGTCTGGATCCAGGAAACCTTCCCGCGCCAGACCAGCACCGAGACCCTGCAGGCCGGTGAACAGCTTGCGGTTGGCGCTGTCGGGCATCATCCGCACCCCTTCCCCGCCCCCTTTGACAATGGTCCCCAGGTAGGGCGAACCCAGCCGGTCTGCCAGCTTCTCCAGGTAGCGCTCGACATAACGCGAGTGGAGCGCTTCAGGGAATCCGGACTGGACCAGGAAACCGATCGGGGGATTGTCCTTCCGATCCTTAAAGGGCGCCAGGGCTTCGATAAATCGCTTCACGAGGGCCGGCATGGCGTCGGTGTAGAGCGGAAAACCCAACCAGACGCAGTCTGCCTCTTGAAAAGCCTGGCCCTGTTCTTCCAGATCATTCAGCCGGTTGAGATGAAGCAGCTGGTAATCCCGGTCCGGATCAGACGCAAATCCTTCTCCAAACTGGGTCAGCATGATTGGCGTGTTGCCTTTCCGGCCCCGGGGGGAACCGTTGAAAATGGTCAGGGAGCGGGGGGGATCGACACGGACTCCCCGGGTCGGTAGGAGGTTTTTCTGGT
Organism: uncultured Anaerolineales bacterium; assembly: GCA_964618295.1. Classification (GTDB taxonomy): domain Bacteria; phylum Chloroflexota; class Anaerolineae; order Anaerolineales; family UBA11858; genus B10-G9. Next base: position 44,751 of record CAZTWV010000022.1, read on the forward strand.
AACCCAGTTTTTTGGGAGTTGGATTAATGATCTTTTCTGCGATTTCCAGCGGGTTTGAATCGGTGGACCGCAAGAATTCCAATCCAGATTTCATATTCAATGCCGTCCGGCTGAATATTTCGCGAATGATCTCAAGATCTTTTTGATCTGTATCGCTCTCCGGACCGATCAGCAAGCCCAGGCGGGGATAGTGCTCGTAGCGCTTGCGGTGATGGGCTTCCCCGCGGTCGACTTCAATATAAGGATGCAGGAGGCCGATAGACTTGTCCAGAGCCCGCTTCAAGAGTTCAGTCGGAAAACCCATCACAAGCGGAGCAGCCCATACTGTGAAATCGGAGTTAATCACAGCCTCCCTGATCGGATCGGATTCATCCCGGTTGCTGCAGGTCCCGGGTGTTTTGACCCAGCACCCGAAGCAGCCGGTGCAGTAGCGCAGATTCAGTTCCTTGAGATCCAGGATCTCAACCTTGTGTTTTCTGCTGTTAAGCTCTTTTTTAAGAGCCTCCAGAAAACTTATAAAAGAATTCGAAGATTGGTTTCCGTTCAATATTGTGATTTTCATTTGATTCCTTTCTCTTTTCATTTTCCTGTGCTGAATGAATATTTAATGACATCTTGAAAACACTGATCTACACAGCTGCCGCAAAGAATACAATCAGGGTTTTCCATCTGTCGGCATTGCACCATCTGGCTGACTTCCAGGCTCATCGGGCAGGACTGGTCGCACAGCCCGCAGCCGGTGCAGTCCGTTGAGTTTGCTTTCAACCGAAGTGAAGGCCAGGGAACACGGTTCCGGAGCCAGCGTCCGATGATCATGAAAGGGGCCATCCAGCAGATTGTATGACAGCCGGTACGTTTTCCTACCACACCAGCCAGGCCGGTGAAGAGCAGGATCACCAGATAGAACACAAAATAAGATCCGACCAGGGGTCGGTCCGCCGCAGCGGCGAGAAAGACCCCGTCCGCGGTCAGATAATAAGGATCAACCCGGGAAAATCCTCCTCCCTGGAAGATGAGGACAAGTATCAGGCTAAACCAGGGGATCCAGATCAACCACTTGATCCAACCCAGGCGGCGCCTGGGGACAGATTTCCGATTGATCTGTTCTGCAATAACCGCCATCCCACCTCCAGGGCAGACCCATCCGCACCAGGCCCGGCCCAGAAACAGCGAGAAAAGAAACAGTAAACCAAAGGTGATCAGGCTGCCGCTGAGGATTCCCATCTTAGCTCCATAGATGCTAACGATGGGTGAAAAAAGGAAGATCGTCACCGGGAAAAACAGAAAGCTCAGCAGCAGTAATCCTTTACGAATGCGCTGGCGGGTGGGAAGCTGCTTGATCAGTTTCATAGTTTAAGTATCCTTTCAACTCCACTTCATTTTCCAGCGCTGAAAGCGTAGCGGATGGCATCCCGGGAGCACCCAACCACACAGCTGCCGCACAGGATGCACTCGGGATGCTCCATCTGCTCCCGCTGCACCATTTGATTGACATCCAGGCTCATCGGGCAGTTAGACGTACAGGTTTTACAATTCGTGCAGGAGGAGGCATCTGCCTCCAGGCGCAGTGAAGGCCACGCGAAGCGGTTCCGGATCCAGCGTCCAATAATCATGAAAGGCGCCATCCAGCAGATAGTGTGGCAGCCGGCCCGCCGGCCCAGCATCACTGCCAAACCGATAAAGAGCCCGATCACAACGTAGTAAATCAGGTATGCAAAGATAATTGGCCGCTCCGGATCGCCGGCGACCGAAATCCCGTTCTGGGTCAGGTATATGAAATCGACCCGGGAATACCCCCCGGCCTGAAATACCAGAAAAATGATCAGGCTGATCCAGGGAATCCAGATCACCCACTTGATCCAGTCCAACCGCCTGCGCCGGACCGGTTTGATGTTAATCGGTTCGACGATTTCCTGCATCCCGCCTGCCGGGCAGACCCAACCGCACCAGGCCCGGCCCAGGAACAGGGAGGAAAGAAACATCAATCCGAACATGATCAGCGAACCGTTGACCACGCCGTTTCGAGCCCCCTCGATAATTACATAGGGTGAGAGATAGTTCATTATGATCGGAAATGCCAGAAATGTGGTGATAATCAGCGCCTTGCGGATCCGCTGCCGGGTAGGGAGTTGAGCTGCTTTCATTTTTTCTCCTATTTCTGCGGGACCTCTCCCGCTTTGATACGTTTAATAACAGATTCCATCCATTCCAGATTAGCCCTGGCGGATTCTTTTCCAGCCTCGAGGGTCAGCATCCAGAAATAAAACTCCCGGGGAGAATCGACGTAATCGCTGTAATCGGCCATATCCTCGGAAATCAGGTCATACTGCTCCAGGCCCTTCCGGATAAAACCAGCTGCCCGCTCGAATATTTCCAGCACTTCTTGATCTGAGAGCTGTCCGGCAAAAAAGACCTGGACCAGCGGGGCACTGCGGTGCTCTCCGAACTGCATCGGGCTTCCCAGCCAGGTGGTAAGCTCCTGACGGCCATCCTCCGTGATCTGGTATACCTTCCGGTCCGGTCGATCATCCTGGTGGACAACTTCTTTTTCCGCCAGGCCGGCATCTTCCAGTCTGGAAAGTGTGCGGTAAATCTGGCTCTGGTCAGCTGGCCAGAAATGCCGGACCGAGGTGTCAAAAATTTTCTTCAGGTCGTAACCGGTCAGGGCGCGGTACTGTAAAAACCCCAGGATGGCATGCTCCAGTGACATATTTGACTCTCCTTATATATGAACATGCATATATATTACATCTCCAATATTACCTGCATTTTTTTCCCTGTCAAGCATATTGTATAGAATTGATCAAGTATCATCCTGCGCATGTTGAACTAAAT
>CAZTWV010000023.1:0-47492 GCA_964618295.1 uncultured Anaerolineales bacterium
TCGCTTGTCGTTTTGAGACATCCTTTTTTCTCCTTCACCTTGCACTGTAAATTATAGGTGGGAGTTGTCTCATTATTATAGACACGTAGGGATCAACAGACTTTTTACAATGATATCCATCACAACTTATCGGAGATTGCAAAAAGTCGAATAGAAGCAAATGGTGAACAGTTATCTAAGTATATTGAGAGAATTGAGGACCATATTGTACTGGTCACATCAGCCATAAATTCTGAAAAGATAGGAATTGTTTTTTCAGATTGAGGAAAATTGGTCCAATTCAGTTCTCAACGGTTACCTAGAACATATGGGCAGATAGCTCCACATAAATTCTTTAGATACATCCTTGAAATTGAAATCGTGCAAATTAGAAAAGTTATCGAACGTGCAATTCACGTGCAAAAGGAGTGGAAATAATCCACTGGGTGGGCTACAATGTCTCTACAAACAACAGATTTTAGGGTAAAAGTGCACTGGAAGGACGGTGTACTACTCGGTGGAAACAGCTTCTAAGGACTTAAAATCCCCCGGTTCACACCATATGGGTTTGAGTCCCACCCACCCTACAGGTAATAAAAAAAAGAAGCGGAAGACCGCTTCTTTTTTTAGATAAGGATGAAGGGAGTTGAAAAATATAGAATCTATCGAATCCCCAATAGCTGATAAGGAATTCATCAATTATCGAAATACGCGCATTTCTCACTGGGACCAGGTCGCCCAACAGATGTCTTCCTGGAATGGCGCCGGCGGCTATTATCACCGGCGTCTGGCACGTGTTTACCGCCACCTGATTCCTGAAGGCTCCTCGGTCCTGGAGATCGGCTGCGGGGATGGTCAGCTGCTGGCAGCATTAAAACCTTCCAGAGCGGTAGGAATTGATTTTTCTGCAGAGATGTGTCGCCGGGCTCGCGATCTCCATCCCGAGTTAGAGATCCGGGAATCCGATGCCCATCATTATGAACTGGAAGAAAAGTTTGATTTTGTTATTCTTTCTGATTTACTGAATGATGTCTGGGATGTGCAGCAGGTGCTGGAACAGGTTTCACAAGTCACAAAACCTGATACCCGAATTATCATTAACCTATATTCCCAGCTCTGGGAATTACCGCTCCGGCTGGCCCAGAAAATCAATCTGGCAAAACCCAACCTGCTGCAAAACTGGTTAACACCTACAGATTTGGGACAAATGCTGTATTTGACCCAATTCGAGGTTATAAAAACCTGGCCGGAAATAATCTTCCCGGTCTGGATCCCGCTAGTGACACCGATTCTAAACCGATTTCTAGCCCGATTCTGGCCGTTTAAACATTTCTCTCTAACAAATCTATTTGTCGCAAGACCTCTCCCCAACCTCCATCAGCGAGAAGAATCGGTATCTGTCTCTGTGATTGTCCCAGCTCGAAATGAGGCTGGGAATATTAGGGATATTTTTCAAAGAATTCCCGATATGGGTTCGGGTACGGAAATCATATTTGTCGAGGGTCATTCTACTGACAACACATACAATGAAATCAAAAAGCAGCAAGAATGTTTTCCAAATAGAAAATCAGTATTACTCTCGCAAGGAGGAAAAGGAAAGGGAGATGCCGTCCGGTTAGGATTTCAAAAAGCCGGAGGAGATATTCTAATGATCCTGGATGCAGATCTAACTGTGCCTCCAGAAGATTTACCGAGGTTTTATGACGCCCTTGTAACAGGCAAAGGTGAATTTATTAATGGAGTTAGACTGGTTTACCCGATGGAAAATGAAGCCATGCGGTTTCTAAACTTGATGGGAAATAAGTTTTTCAGCGCAGCATTTTCCTGGTTATTAAATCAATCGATAAAAGACACTTTATGTGGAACTAAGGTATTGTACAACAAAGATTATCAGAAGATTGCAAACAACCGCCAATATTTTGGAGATTTTGATCCCTTCGGTGATTTCGACTTACTATTTGGTGCAACCAAATTAAACCTGAAGATAATCGATTTGCCTATCCGATATCGGAGCAGAAAGTATGGAGACACAAATATCCAGCGTTTTCGCCATGGACTTCTTTTACTGAAAATGAGTATCTTTGCTTCAAAAAAGATTAAGTTCATTTAATCTTGCCAATAAATTGCTATTAAAATTAATATACATCTTGTTGTGGACTGAAACAAATATGAAACTAACAAAACACTTAAGTTTTAGATATCTGAATGTATCTCTATTCATCATTAATTTATATTATTCCATACGTTCCTTTCTAACTTTTATCAATAGAAGAGAGGTTTTAAACATCCAAAGTATTATTATCATATTTGGATTGTTCATATTTTCATCGATAATATCAATTTTAGCGATTACTAATAGATTATCTAACTCAGTTCTAAAATTTTTAAAGAAAAAAAATTCAATCTTTGCTGTTTATGTGTTCTGGGTTTTTATCAGTCAAGTAACTATTTGGTTGTCCAGTCATATCTTTACTGGAATTGCTTTTGAGCTTCGTGGATGGATTATTTTTCATTTTTTGTGGGCGATAACTTATTCCCTCTATTTTGGGATATCAAGAATTTGGCCAACTGGAACACTCATTCATTCCCACAATCAATCCCAATCGAGAAAATACCGAAATTATTATTTGATTGGGATTGCAATTTTCTCTATCGCGATTATTGGTCTCTGGATTTACAAACAATGGTTGACACAACTCCCAATCTTCTATAATTATGACCCTGAATTTTCATACATGCTGTCGTCGTTAACTCCATTCAAAGATATGAAACTGTACTCCAGAATGGATCATCCTGGAACCCTAATGCAATTGATTGGGTCACTGATTAATGGATTCCTGTCAATACTGCGAATTAAACAATCTGGTTTTCCCATATACCTGGCTGTCTACCGTCCTGAATTTTTTGTTTATCTTGCAAGAGCAATAATCCTAATTTTTTCTATCATTGTTTTTTGTATTCTTGCTCTAAAATCCATCCAACCAAGAAATATTAATGAAATATTTGCTGGTTTGAGTGTAGGGTTACTCTATTTTTCATCACATAGACTTTCTACAGAATTTACAGGCATCTATTCCCCTAATTCTTTTAACTTTATTGTTGGCAGCTTCCTGTTGTTTATTCTATTAATTTCCTTCTCAAATAATGAAATGACCAAAGATAGAATCAACATAATTTCTATTGCAGCAGGCATCGGGGCAACGTTCCACGTTTACATGCTCTCATTACTTATACCAATACTTACAGCAATTATTGTAGAAAATCTCATAGGCAAGAAAAATTTCAAGATCACTATAAGATATTTAAGTGGTGCGTTATTTAACTTTTTGAAAGGCTATATTATCGGTAGTCTAGTGATAATTAATCAATTTAGTGATTTTTTGGATTGGTTATATAATCTTCTAACCCATACAGGTATCTACGGGTATGGAGATAAAGGTTTCCTTAACATTTCCGTAATAACTAATAATCTTATCAACTTAATTACCAATTTTCCCGAACTATTTTTATCAATCATCGGATTATCACTTGTTTTTATCTTTGTGATATCAAAACGAAATTTTGATCCGCTAGAAAATCGAGGTCCCCTGGCTGTAAATATCGGCTTATTATTTCAAATAATATTTCTTTTATTCATAATTGGAAAACATCCTAGAGGCAGATATCTATTATCAGTTGCATCAATTATTCCAGTTTTCTTTGCTGGCATCATAAAGATAATGAAATCAGACAATAAAATTGCGAGTTTTATTTTTCCTGCGATATTTTTTGTTACACTTTCCTCATTCGTTTACCTGAGAATTGATGAAGTACATAGACATAAAATCAATTTAAAATCAATACAAACGTACCAAAAGGAAGTTGATAATTTCATGGACTGGTACTCTGAAGATCTCAATATAGAGGTAAATGAAATTAACAAATATTGGACGTATGGATCATTTTCAAGATGCCATTCTCTCTGGTTTGGAAATGAATACGCAAAAAATTTATTTACAGATGAAGTTTATGAAGTTTGTAATGAAAATCAAGAATTTTCAATCAACATCTGGAGCAATAAAGTCATCCCCTATCGAACTCAGCAAATAAATTCTCTAAATAATCAATCAGTAATAATTGGTACACCAGATCGCTTGAAAACAATGGAATTCAATAAATTCTATGAGGTAAGTTCTTTTCCAGAAATGAATTTAAGCTTTTTTATCCCAAAATCAGCAGATTAAATAAATTAAGAATCGAAAAGATCGAACCTTTTGAAAATCCTTATTTTGAAGTGAAAAAAAAATAAATAATGTATTTTTTAAAGAACTATCTCGATTGGACTGTAAAACCAGTTTTTCTCTCTATTCTGTTTCAACAATTTTCGGCAGTTTTCTGGCTTCTTTTACCCACCGGGTGACTACCTTCAAAGAAGGTTGGCGTTGAACAAGATCCTGCTGCTGGTTGATTATTTCAATTCTCTCGGCCAGCAATTCTGGTTCCTGAAGTGCTAATTCTTCCAGGGATACTATTCCGACTGCTTCCAGCAGTTTTGCGTAGTCTTCACCAATCCCGTTTATCCGGTACAGATCAATATGCTTGACCCATTCTAATAATCTTTTACTGCTCAATCCTGTTTCACCAGCCAGCATTAATCGGTCCCGCCTTGATGCGCCTCGCTCTAAGAGAGCATCTGTACTCTCAACTCCCGCCCAACCCAATTTCTGGGCGTTTATGGCCCCAATCCTCCCAATATTTGCAAGTGAGACCATGAAATTCCTCCTCTCAGCTGGATAAGTGATAGTTGTTTGACTCTTTTCAGGGATTTCATCCTATTTATAGTACAGAATAAAAAAATGTCAACTTTCCCCCATGATTTATTCAGAATAGTTTCACAACACATACCGGTCCTTATCGTTCTTATTATCCGAAAATCAATACTGTAAAGGATATAATGTGTCCAGGGAACATGATTTCTATAAATCGTTCTTAGAAATTGGAGTTTTTCTTAATGAGGATTCGCCCCTGGCGTTTTGTGGCAATCGCTTTGATCATCGTGCTGCTGTCTTTCACCAATGGACAGGCTGCTGATCCACTCCGAATTGGGATCTATGAAAACACGCCACTATCCAGCATGGCAAACGGAGAGAAACCTGAGGGATTTTTTGTTGATATCATCAATCAGATTGCCCAGGAAGAGGATTGGCAGCTTAATTTTGTCAGCTGTGAATTTGCAGATTGTTTAAACCAGCTGGAAATCAACAGCCTGGATCTTGTAGGCGCGGTTGCCCAATCTCCGGAGCGCTCAAAACGGATTGCTTATCATCAAGAATCTGTCTTGTCCAACTGGGGAGTTATTTACAGCTCTCCATCACTTCAAATTGACAATTTTTCTGATCTGGCCGGATTGAAAGTTGCGGCGCTGGAAGATGATATTTATCTTGATGGGTATCAAGAATTATCCGGGTCCTTCCAGCTCCAGACCGAGCTGGTGATCAAGGGCAGTTATCAGGAGGTGTTATCTGCTCTCTCAGAAGGCGAGGTAGATGCAGCTATTTTGAATCGTTTTTTTGGAGCCCAATCCAGAGATTCCGATATCATTCAGGAAACTTCAGTGGTATTTAGCCCTGTTGATTTATTTTTTGCAGCTTCACCAAACACAGATCCGGCAATTCTTGCTGCGATCGACCAGTGGTTGATCGTCAGCAAAGCTGATAAAAATTCAATTTATTTCCAGGCTCTGGATCGGCACATTACTGAAACATCGTCGAGAGTATTTCCATCCTGGCTGATTTATGGTTTATTGATATTTGGGGGATTAGGCTTAATCTCCGGTATCTCTGCCGTTGTTCTGCGATTGATGATTGACCGGAGAACAAAATCGCTGCAGGAAAGCGAAGAAAAATACCGCAGGTTTTTCAAAACTTCACGAAGCCCAATATTCATTACATCCAGGGAAGGAAAATGGGTGGATGTTAACGATGCCATGCTGGAGTTTTTTGGATATAAATCGCGGGAAGAATTCATGCAAATTCCAGTCCCAGATTTTTATTTTAATTCCGAGGACCGCCCCCACCATCTGGAAATAATCGATCGGGAAGGATTTATCAAGGATTTTCCGGTGGACATGGTGTATAAGAACGGTTCAATCCTTCATACGCTGATAACCACAACCACAGTTACCAACCCAAGGGGAGAAATCCTGGGTTATCAGGGCACAATTACCGATATCACAGATATGGAACAAACCCAGCGAATTTTGAATACCAATAGAGAACGTCTGGATTTAGCAATCACAGGAACCGATGTCGGGCTCTGGGATTGGGATATTACTAGTGACGAAGTGAATATTGACAAACATTGGGTTGAGAATCTGGGATTCCAACCGGAGGATTTCACTCCATGCACGATAGAAAAATGGAACAAGCTTATCCATCCAGCAGATCTTGAGAAATCATATAAATTACTGGCACAGCATTTTGCTGGAGATCTCAAGAGGTATGAATGTGAAATCAGGATGAAAAACAAGCTCGGAGATTGGCGCTGGGTGCTGAGCAGAGGGAAAGTAGTTGAATTTCAGCGTAATGGAGAGCCGGTCCGGATGGTCGGGACCTACCTGGATATCACCGATCGGATCCAGGCCAATCTAGAGATTGAAGAGTATGCAGCCCAGCTTGAAGCTCTTCATGTAATCACCCGATCAATTTCGTCCTCTCTTTCTTTCCGGGATATACTGGATCATCTGCTGGACCAGCTGGCGGAAACTCTGGATTTTGTCAGTGCCTCAGTATTCATGCTGGAAGAAAATCAATTAAGAATTCTGACAGTCAGAGACCATCCCCATAGGGAGGATATTCTGGGAAAAACATTTCCAACTTCAAATCCCCTCTTCCAGGAATTTTTCAAAACGAAACGGCCTTTGATTATTGATAATGCCCAGCGCGACGCAAGATTCCAGTCTTGGGGAGAGACAATTTATGCCAAAGGATGGATGGGTGTTCCGCTGGTCGCAAAAGATGAAGTTCTTGGTTTTATCACACTTGACAGCGATCAAATCTCTGCTTATGGATCAGGGGAAGCAAAATTAGCCCGGATTTTTGCCACCCAGGTTGCACATGCAATTCACAATGCCCGTTTATATGAACAAATTCAGGAATATGCAGATGAATTGGAGGATCGGATTGAGGACAGGACCCGGGAGCTCAGCAGGATGGTCGATTTAATGGCAGGACGGGAAATTCGCATGATGGAACTGAAAAAAGTTATTCAAAGACTGCGTGATCAGCTAAAAAATGCCGGGATTGAACCCCTGGCAAACGATCCTTTAGATGAGTAAAAGTTTGATGAGACCGCAGGGATATTTATGCTGAAAAGAATAATTCAAAAGGTCATTAAACCTCCACCACACAACAATTTTAAAATCAACCAGCAGATAACCATCCTTCACTACCTTTCACTTGGCATTCTGACTGCTAATTTGATTATTGCGTTAGTCTCGGGAATTCTTTTCGATCAAACCCAGATTTCAATTCTCAGCTCCCTATCGATTGCAGGGGTAATGGTAATCATCCAGGTCTTAGTCAGGGTTGGTCGTTTGAAATGGGCAAAATGGCTGCTTTCATTCTCCTTATGGGCTTTGATCACAATTCTGATTTTGTTTAGTGGTGGTGTCAACAGCCCGTTGATTTCAGGTTACCTCACTGCCGCAATCCTGGCCGGACTCCTGCTCGGCCCAAGCGCGGGGTTGATTTTTGCCGGCAGCAGCCTGTTCATTCTGTTGAGTTTATCTTTTCTACCGGAACAATTTTTGATGAATTTTCCGGGATTTGAATTATCTACCCGGTCTGTGCTGATTGCTTTCATATTAAATCTGACGCTGGTCATGTCTGTATTAATTTCGGTCGTGACCAACCTGGAGAAAATTTCTCAGCTGAACCGGTCCAAAGAAAAAGAGTTGAAAAAAACGCACCAGGAATTGTTAGATCAAACCCGGGCCCGAAAAACAGCCGAACAACACTTACTGCACAGCGAAGAACGATTCCGTTCCGCTGTCCTTGATTCCCCCTATCCAATGATGCTTTTTGCAGAGGACGGCGAAACAATTTTTGTCAATCACGCCTGGACCAGACTCAGCGGATATTCAGAAAATGAGCTGGCCCACTGGGACGATTGGAAAGCAAAAGCCTTCCGAAGCCAGAATATCCCCCTGACTCAGGCTTCTGCCCAAATCCTAATCCCGGGAGAAAATGAACAAATCAAGATCTTCACCAAATCGGGTGAAACACGAACCTGGGTCTTTAATACTGCGCCCTTACCTGATTTACCAGATGGTAGAGGATTGATACTCGCCACCGCTTCAGACGTAACAGATTTAACTCAAGCAGAACAAGCACTGCGCGAGAGTGAGGAAAGGTACTCAAAAATCACCCTGGCAACCAATGACGGGATCTGGGATTGGGACCTGGTAACAAATGATGTGTTTTTTGACGCCCAGTACTACACCATGTCCGGCTACATGGTAGATGAATTCCCTCATCGTCTGGAAGAATTTCAAAATCGGATCCATCCCGACGATGTTGATCGCGTGATGCAAACAGCTCAGGACCATTTAGACAACAAAATTGACCAGTTTGTTGTTGAATTTCGGTTTCAAAGGAAAGACTCCAGCTGGCATTGGATTCTTGGAAGAGGAAAAATCATTGAACAGGACCATCAAGGTAATCCTCTCCGAATGGTCGGAACCCATACAGACATCACCAGCCGGAAACAGGTTGAGCATGAGCTCGAAGCATACCGGCGGGAGCTGGAACAAATTGTGAGAGAAAGAACATCCAAACTAGCATCCCGCGTCGAAGAGGTAGAAAGTCTAAACATGGCTTTGACCAACTTACTGGAGGATTTTCAAAAAACCAACAAAAAACTATCAAAAACCAGCGCCCTGTTACAAGAAACAAACTCCGAACTCGAATCATTAACTTATTCTGTTTCCCATGATTTACAAGAACCTCTGCAGAATATTAACACATCAATCAAGAAAATCAACAAAGAGGAAATTAACAGTGAAGATCTAAACCTTCTGAACCAGATTAAGGAAAGCGCCGAATATTTAGAGCAGCATATTTCAAACCTGCTGGAATTATCTCGGATAGGAAGTCAGCCGCTCCAAATTGAATTACTAGATATGAATAAATTGATTGAGAATGTAGTGAATGAGATCCAGAAATTTGCCTCATCAAAAATTAAAATTGATGTTGATGACCTTCCTCCGTGCTTCGGAGATAAAGAACTGCTGCAGCAAGTCTTCTTTCAAATGATCAGCAACGCGGAAAAATTTACACAAAACCAAAAGAATCCAATAATTGAAATCGGCACGATAGATCCTGCTCGAAAAGACGGGAAAATCACATATTTTATCCGAGACAATGGGATTGGCTTCAACCTGGAACAGACTGAAAAACTGTTCAACCTCTTCCAACGTTTAGATGCGGATCAGGAATACAAAGGTACCGGTCTTGGGTTGGCGATTACAAAAAGAATTCTCACCCGTCATTATGGAAAGATCTGGGCTGAAAGCAAAGCAGGAGAAGGATCCACTTTCTACGTTTCCCTGAATGCTAACAGGAATTAAATATGGTGATATTCAAACAAATCCCTTAATAACCTAACAGCTTCATTAAGTCTACCAGCCAGATCTGTAGTAGGATTATCAACAGAATTCAGGGTGCAGATTTTTTGAGCCCAACTGTATCGAAAAAGCTTAGAAGGACAGAAATTTATCAAAGGTTTGCTACAAAATTTTTAAGTCCCAATTTTACTGATAGCCGTAATATAAATTTGCTATGTTTCAATTTACTATCCTGGCAATTCCCATTTTTCTCGCAGCAGTTCTGACAGCGATATTTTCGATATTAATATTCAATAGAAAATTTGCGGTAGCCTCTATCCCGCTGGCTGCACTCAATTTAGCCGTAACTATCTGGTCTGTCAGTTATCTATTAGAACTTCTACTCCTTAAACCCGAAGCGAAATATTTTTGGCTGCAGCTGGAATATGTCGGTATCGTTTCAATACCTGTTTTTTGGTTGTTGTTTTGTTTTGCTTACACTCAAAATGGTCGAACGCTTTCCAAACAAAATACACTTCTGCTGAGCATTGTACCTGCTGCTACCCTTTTCCTGGTTTTCACAAACAGCAGCCACGGCTTGATCTGGACAGATATCTCCTGGATCTCAAACGAAGGCTTTGTACTGCTGGATCTGAGTTATGGAAACTGGTTCTGGATCCATACAGCATATTCTTATTTACTATTCAGCCTTGGTTTGTATTTTCTTATCCAGGGATACCTGAACAGCCCCAAATCACAAAGAGCTCAAATCAAAATGATTATGCTTGCCGCGCTGTTTCCTGCCGCTGGCAACATCCTTTACCTCTCAGGAATTAATCCATTTCCAAATATTGACCTCACCTCTCTGCTTTTCACGGTAACAGGGTTAATAACCATCCGGACACTTTTCTATCAAAAATTTTTGAATATTATCCCAATTGGTCGGGAGGTAATTTTTGACCAGATTGTTGATGGAGTTCTTGTGGTCAATCTCGAAGGATATATTGTAGATCTAAATCAGAACTCAGAGTTGTTGCTAGAAAAAAACAAAAAGGAAATAACAGGCAAACAAGCCAGCGAGATTCTCTCCGAATATCTGGACTGGGAGCAATATTGTCACACCGAGAAATTAGTTGAACTGCAGATTGATCTTGAGGTTGAGAACCAACCTCATACGTATCAAATCAGAATTAATCCTTTATTTGATAGTCAGAATTTTTTACTCGGACATTCGATAGTTTTTCACGACTACACTGAAACCATCCAGCTCTATAATGAGCTTCAAGACCAGGCTGCCAGACTGACCGTGTTATATGAAGTAGGTAAAGCAATCAGCTCCACGATTGAGATTGATGATTTAATGGATTTGATATTTCAACAGATCAGGAATGTGATTCCAAGTGATGCTTATTTTGTATCATTATATGATTCAGATGATAAAATGCTGGATTTACGAGTGATCATTGATGATGGGAATCGGTTTCCACCCGAAAGAATACCTGCAAATCAAGGACTTTCCAGCTGGATAGTTAAAAACAAAGAACCTCTCTTAATCATGGATTTACAGCAAGAAATTGATCAGCTTCCGGTAAAGCCAATCATGCTGGGAGAGAAAAAACTTTCCCGATCCTGGTTAGGTGTTCCTATGCTGGTCGAAAACCAACTTCTTGGAATTTTGGCTGTCACGTCGTATGATCCTCAAAGTTTTTCAGAAGAGGACCAGCTCCTCCTAACCCAGATCGCCCAACAAGCAGCTTTGAGTATTGAAAATGCGCGTCATCACCAGGAAGTTGAAAACCAGGCCAAGTTGGATTCATTAACTCAGGTAAGCAACCACAGTCATTTCATTGAAATCCTCCACCGGGAAGCAGCACAGGCCAGAAAATCCAATCAGCCATTATCCTTGATTATGCTGGATATTGATCATTTCAAAAAATATAATGATACGTACGGTCATGTCATTGGCGATCGGGTCCTGCAGTTGATTGTCAAAGCAATCCAGTCCCATATCAAAACCACTGACACGATCGGCCGCTGGGGTGGGGAAGAGTTTGGTATCAGTCTTCCCAACGCAACTACATCCCAGGCAAACATGGTCGCGAACCGGATCCGAAATACGCTCTCCCAGCTTCCTCTTGAAGATTCAAATGCGGAACCAATTCCCAAGCCGACAATTAGCCAGGGGATTGCTACCTTCCCCCATCATTCTGAAGACATTGATAGGTTGGTTATTATTGCAGACCGGGCGCTGTACCGTGCCAAGGAAAAAGGAAGAGATCAAGTTGCTGTTGGTATCCCGGAAAACCCATCTCAACCTGGTGAATGATTGGGAAAATAACTTTTCGGGCTGAACACATCTTCAAGGATATGTTAAAATTTTTCCATGGATATCTCTTTAGTATTTATGGGTACACCCGATTTCGCCGTTCCCGCCCTGAAACAGCTCGCTCGATCCTATCACATAAAAACAGTCATCACCCAACCAGACCGGAAGGCGGGTAGAGGAAGGAAGATCACTCCTTCACCAGTTAAAACTGCAGCAGCTGAGCTGGAGCTTGAAGTCTTTCAACCCGAAGATGTCAATGCAGTTGATTCTCTAAGGCACATCTCGAACTTAGCACCAGATCTAATTATTGTTTCTGCTTTTGGACAGATATTAACACCATCCCTGCTGGATATACCCCGGGATGGCTGCCTGAATATCCACGCCAGTTTGCTGCCCCGCTGGAGAGGAGCCGCACCCATCAATGCAGCTCTCCTGGCAGGAGATTCGGAAACCGGCGTGACTATTATTAAGATGGACCCGGGTTTGGACACCGGACCGATATTAAGCCAGCGAGTGGTCCCAATCCAGAAAAATGATACAGCCGGAACCCTCTTTGAACGTCTGGCTGATGCGGGAGCTGAACTGATTGTTGAAACCATTCCAGAATATTTGAACGGATCTCTAGTTCCAACCCAACAGGATAACAATCAGGCAACTTACGCAACCATGCTTACTCGCAAAGATGGGAATTTAGACTTCTCCCAATCTGCAGTTTACATTGCCAGGATGGTTCGGGCTTTCAATCCCTGGCCTGGAACCTTTATGTCCTGGAACGGAAAACGTCTGCTGGTCCATGAAGCTCAAACGGTAAACGTAACCTCCCCCGGTCAAGGGGTGTTAACCATATATGAGGGCAGTCCAGCTGTCGGTACAGCCCGGGGATTATTAAAACTGATCAAATTACAACCTGCGGGAAAGAAAGTTATGTCCGGTAAAGCATTTTTGAACGGTAATCCTGGCTGGGGCCGGGACGCAGCCGACCTAACCTGAGGATATTGTATCTGTTATGAGTTATTCAACGATTACACCTAACACTACTCAAATTACATTTTTACGCCACGGCGAGTCAACAGGAAATGCCGAAAAGCGCCATCAAGGTCAGGCGGATTTCCCATTAACTGAGCGGGGAATTTCTGAAGCACATGCGCTCTGCAGCCGCTGGTCTGCGGCTCCCCCTGACTTTGATTTGATTATTTCCAGTCCCCTGCAGCGCGCCCGAAAAACTGCTGAGATTATCGCGGATTGTTTTAATCTGGAAATCATTTATGATCCGCTCTGGAAAGAGCGGGATAATGGAAAACTGGCTGGTTTACTCCACGATGATGCGAAAGATTTGATCCCTGCTCCAGATTTTATTCCTCGCTATCAACCGATTGCTGAAACCGGGGAATCCCAGTGGGAGTTATTTCTCCGGGCTGGTAATGCGGTAAATTCACTGATGAAAAATCAACCTGGAAATTATTTAATTGTTTCCCATGGAGGGCTGTTAAATATGGTTCTTCATGCAATATTCGGAATTGTCCCCCTTCCAAATTTTCAGGGTCCCAATTTCCGTTTTTCAAACACCGGCTATTCAAAGCTGCTGTACAAACCTGAAAATGAAAATTGGATCCTGATGGGACACAACTTGACAGACCACCTATCTCAAGCTGGTCTGGACCTGTAATGTACTCACCTGCAAGAATTTTGATCATCGGAACCGGGGCAGTAGGAACTTACCTGGGTGGATCCCTGGCTCTTGCTGGCTGCCAGGTCACCTTTCTGGATAGAGACCGAGATCTCAAGAAATTGCGCCAGGATGGGATTTTCCTGGTGAAGAATGGTAAAAAACATCGTGTTGAACCTGCCTCTGTGATTGGAAGTCTATCGGATCATCAAGTTACAGGTTTTGACTGGGGGGTGCTGGCAGTAAAAGCTTACCACCTCCAGGCTCTGGTAGAATCACTGAAACCCTTCCAGCACCAGATCCCGCCTTTACTCACCATTCTTAATGGAGTTGAATCCGAAACTGCTTTGCAGTCATTCCTGGGATCAGAGCGGGTGATCGCCGGCACTGTAACTTCCTCAATTGCACGGGAGAAAAAAGGAACAGCAGTGATTGAAAAAGAACGGGGTGTGGGACTAAGCCGGAACCATGATTTATCAAAACTTATTTTCGACCAGCTTCAGCTATCCGGCATCAAAGTCCGGCTTTACTCAAACCCATCTGAAATGAAATGGTCGAAACTGGTATCAAACCTGATGGGCAATGCCAGCTCCGCCATTTTGGAGATGACTCCAGGAGATATCTACCGCCACCCAGACCTGTATCGCTTGGAAGCTTCCCAGTTGAGAGAAGCACTTCAGGTGATGTCCGCCATGGGCTTTAAACCTGTCAATCTCCCCGGGGTTCCTGTTAAACTCCTCTCCTTGATTCTCCGATATTTACCTGATCGAATTTCTAAGCCGCTTCTCCAAACTGCAGTTAGCAGCGGCCGGGGAGAAAAAATGCCGTCTTTCTTCCTTGATCTGGAGCATGGAAAAGATCAAAGCGAAGTGGATGCATTAAACGGCGCAGTTGTCCGGCAGGCTGAGAAGCTGGATTTACCTCATCCTGTCAATCAATTTCTTCGAAGTATTCTTTTGAAGATCCATTCGGGAAAAATTCTCCGGGATGAATTCAAACATCAACCCGATAAACTCGTGAAAGAATTTCGCCTGCAGCAAAATCAGCGGATCACATCATAGACATGGGGAAGCGGATCAATCTTATCATCTGTGATCTGATGGGCATTTTGGACTCTTTCTAACGCCAGATTATAGTTGTCTTCTGTTCTGGCATGAATGACAAAGAGCGGATCGCCTTTTTCCACAAAATCACCAATTTCGTGCAAAATTTCCAAACCCACCGCATGGTCGATCGGATCTCCTTTTTTCATTCTCCCGGCACCCAGATCAACTGCAGTTTCTCCGATTACCCGGGCATGAATTTTTTTCAGATATCCGCTGCGGGGAGCTTCAATAGTTTTAATGATTGGAGCAGAAGGTAATTTTTCAGGCTGTTTGACATAGTCCAGGTCACCTCCCTGGGCCGAGACCAGCTTCAGAAAAAATTCCCAGGCTTTTCCATTTGTGAGTACTTTTTGGGCTTCATCTCTGGCCTGCTGAATATCATCTGCCGCTTGTCCGAGCAGCAGCATTTCAACTGCCACATCCAGACAATGATCCCGAAAGTTTTTCGGACCTCTCCCCTGCAGTATATCAATGGCCTCAATCACTTCCAGGGCGTTTCCAACTGCAACACCGAGGGGTTGGTTCATATCCGATAACAAGGCAACAGCTTTCCGGTCAGCTAAACGAGCAATATCGACCATCAACCGGGCTAATTCCCTGGCCTCTGGAAGGGTTTCCATGAATGCGCCTAACCCTACTTTAACATCGAGGACTATTCCCTGGGCGCCGCCAGCAATTTTTTTGCTCATGATGGACGAGGCAATCAAAGGGATGGAGTCAACCGTTCCTGTCACATCCCGCAGCGAGTACATTTTCCCATCCGCCGGGGCCAGGTCCGCTGTCTGACCGGTTAAAACCAAACCAATTTCATCCAGTTGAGCTAAGAATTCAGCTTCGCTTAAATCGACCCGAAAACCAGGGATTGATTCCATTTTATCCAGTGTACCGCCAGAAAATCCAAGCCCCCGGCCGGACATTTTACCAACAGGTAATCCACAGGCTGCCACCAGCGGTTCTACTACCAGGGTTGTTTTATCGCCTACTCCGCCGCTGGAATGCTTGTCAACCGCAACAGGTACAACCTGGGAAAGATCCAGAATGTCACCGGAGTTAATCATGGCCAGTGTTAAATCTGTCGTCTCTTGAGCTGACATTCCGTTTAAGAGCACTGCCATTGCCCAGGCACTGGCCTGGTAATCCGGGATTGATCCAGCTGTAAAGCCCTCAATAAAGAAGTTAATTTCGTCCTGAGATAGTTCTTGGCCATCACGTTTTTTGATAATAATATCAACTGCTTTCATGCCATTTATCCTGTGTTTTTTCTGATCCACCTCTGAATAAGTATTAAAAATTATACCTTACAGAAGATCATTCGAAATTTTAGACTGCTGAACTTATCCTGCTTTTTTTCCTTCTTGATAGACCCCGCTAACTCCAAGCAAGACCAGCAGTGCCCCTCCCAGAGTCCAGTATGTAATTGGTTCCGACAAAATCAACCAGCCCAAAAAAACTGCAATAATTGGATTGACATAGGCATATGTGGTGGCAATGGATGTCGGAAGAAGCTGTAAAACGGATACAAAGGATGTAAAAGCAAAGATAGAGCCAAAAATAATCAAATAAAACAAAGCTCCCCAGGCCTCTAAAGTTGGTGCTGTCCAGCTTTCAGTGCCCAGCCAGGCGATCAGAAAGAACATCAAACCCCCAAAGAGCTGCTGGTAGCCGGAACTCACTCCCCGGGAAACAATAACAGGACGCCGGGCTTGAATCGTGAGCCCAATGCTCCAGCTCAGACTGGCAACCACCAGGGTCAGGATAGATACCAGATCAGCCCGGACTCCGGAAAGCAGGACAGGCATACTCAATATGATTATCCCGAGAAATCCAATCAGTAGGGATCCCAGCAGCATCAACCTCGGTTTTGAGCGGTCCAGGACCGCGTCCAGCCCAGCAACCCAGATCGGAACTGTGGCAACGATTAAGGCTGCAACAGCGGAATCCACCTGCTGTTCAGACCACACCACCAGTCCATTCCCTCCGATCCAGAGGAAGAATCCAGACAAGAAAAGGGTGATAAAATCTCTGCGATCTAGTTTGAGTGATTTTTTGCGCAGCAGTCCAATCAAAAGCAAAATAAGTCCAGCCGGGAGAACCCGCATTGTGCCAAATATAAAAGGAGTGAATCCTGCTCCTGGCCGGACGCCAATCCGGATCGCTAAATATGTACTGCCCCATATCAGATATACGACTCCCAGATGGGCCAGACCAGTGCGGGAAATTTTTCTTTCAGCCATCTGATGTCCTTCTTTGCGGGCTGCGGCGGCTGTAATGGACAAGGAACACACCCAAGAGGACTACTGCTCCGGCGGCTCCCTGTCGAAGGGTGAATTGCTCTTGAAGAAAGAAAAAAGATAGCAGTGCGGTAATCACCGGCTGCCCCAGCAGAGTTGGAGACACAATTGCTGCCGGCAGATATCCCTGGGCATAGTTGATTAACAACCACCCGGCGCTTTGAACGAGAACACCCAGCCCCAACATGCTCCAGTAAGTCACCCTGCTGTAACCCAATAAGGAGTATCCCGAGAACAGTACTGCTGCGCCCAACACAATTGCCGCACTGAGAACCGCAATCCAGAAAAAACTTAACGCACTTAAACGGTCCCGTCCCTTTTGCCCTAAAAGCAGATACGCACCGTAAAATAAGCCCCCTGCCAATCCATACAGGGTTCCTCTCCCCGCTGCAGCCGACTGCTGTAAATCAAGTCCGATAATCTGAAAAGTGCCGATCAGCGCAACCACCAAACCGACCCAGAACAACCTTCTCCTGCTCTCTTTGAAAATAAGCGCTGCGCCCAATCCAACCCAGATAGGCGCCGTGTTTGCCATCAAGGTTGGATTTGTTGCTCCGGAAATCTGCACACCGGCAGACCACAGGATCAAGTCAAGGCTGAATAACACCCCGGCAGCCCCGGCAATCACTATCCCGGATCGGGATAATTTTTGATTTTTCGACCGGAATTTTAATAGAAACGGACCGCTCAGGATCAGCGTGCCAATGCCCATCCGGTAGAAATTAAGGACTACACTGGGAGCATCCGCAGTCCGGACAAAGATTGCAGAAAATCCCAGGATAATCACCCCGACTATCAGGCTGATCAACGGAACGGCTGATTTACTTTTTGTTTTCAATTTTTTTATCACTCGATTAACATCGCATCCCCAAAAGAGTAAAATCGATACCCGTTCTGGATTGCCTGTTGATATAAATCTAAGACTGTTTCCCGACCGGCAAAGGCACTTACCATCATCAGCAAGGTTGATTCCGGTAAGTGGAAATTCGTGATCAAGCAGTCAACAACCTGGAAATTATACCCCGGGAGAATAAATAAATCTGTAAAACCCTGATAGGGCTGAATCTGACCAGAATTTGACGAAATTTGGCCTGCTGTCTCCAAGGTGCGGGCTGTTGTTGTGCCTACAGCTATGATCCTACCACCCCGCTTCCTGGTTCGATTTATCCTATCAGCGGTTTGGAAAGGGAGCTGACACCATTCGGTATGAATTTTATGAAGTTCCGGATCTTCTTCACGAACAGGCGCAAATGTATCCAACCCAACATGAAGCACCACCTCGGCCGTTAATACACCCTGATCTTGAATAAAATGGATCAGATCTTCGGTAAAGTGAAGCCCAGCCGTCGGTGCTGCCGATGATCCGGTAACTTCTCCATACACTGTCTGATATCGCTCCGGGTTTTCAAGATGCTGATGGATATAAGGCGGTAGAGGGACATGACCATTCTTCTCAAGATAAGGACTGAGCAGCTGCTCAACCTGAATGATTCTAAGCGGTCCCTCCAGTTCAGAAATTACCTCAAGTCGAGGTCCATCCTGAAGCTGAACAGCGGTTCCCTTTCGAATTCCTTTGCCCCCAACCATACACTCCCAGACCCTGGGTTCTATTCGTTTTAAAAGCAATATTTCGACCTGACCGCCGGTGGGGATTTTCTTTCCGAACAATCGGGCCCGGATCACCCTGGTTTTGTTAAAAACCAGCAGGTCATCCTTCCGAAGGAAATCTGGGAGCTGGCGAAATTGTCTATGCGAAAACTCGCCGCTGGCACGCTGATAGACCATCAAACGGGAGGAGTCTCGGGGGGTAACCGGGGTTTGAGCGATCTGCTCTTCCGGCAGCTGATAGAAAAAATCGGAGGTTTTCAAATTATTAGATCCAAATCTGCCGTTATCGAAATATACGGATCAGAATATTCAGGACAACTGTGATCAAAATGGATATCAGGAGGGAAGACAAAATTGGGATCCGAATTGTGAAATTTTTCCGCTCGATGATGCTATCTCCCGGGAGCCTGCCCAGGGGGAGATCGGTTAATCCAATCAAGTAGAGTATCCCGGCTGTAACCAGCAGCAGAACACCTAACAAAGCCAGGATTCGGGCCAAGTTTTGCATGATCATTCTTTCACCAAATCAATCCAGTAATCGGGGTTGTGCCTTTTGCTGGGGAGGTTCCAGGCCGAGATGATTATAGGCCTCGCGGGTCGCAACTCTTCCCTGAGCGGTTCGCTGCATAAATCCAAGCTGCATCAGATAAGGTTCCACCACATCCATAATTGTATCGGGATCTTCACGGATAGAGGCTGCGATCGTTTTGAGCCCTACCGGTCCTCCCTGATAGGTTACAGCAACTGCTTGCAGCACCCGGCGGTCCATCGCATCCAGTCCTCTCCCATCAATGCTCAACAACTCCAGTGCCTGGCGGGAAACATCAGCATCAATCTCTCCATTTCCCCGCACCTGGGCAAAATCCCTGACCCGTCTTAGCAAGCGCAGAGCTACTCGAGGGGTGCCCCGCGACCTCCGGGCGATTTCCGTAATCCCATCCTGGTCCGCTGTTACTTCCAGCTTCCGGGAAGCCTGCTGGATTATCTCAGCGACCGCTTCGAGGGAATAGTATTCCAGCCGGTAGACAGCCCCAAATCTGGCCCGGAGAGGGCCGCTGACCAGAGCGAGCCGGGTGGTGGCGCCAACAATGGTAATCCGGGGGAGTTTCAAGCGAACAGATCGAGCTGCCGGACCTTTGCCAATTACAATATCCAATGAAAAATCTTCCATAGCGGGATAGAGGACTTCCTCAACAGCCCTCCCCAGGCGGTGGATCTCATCGATAAACAGAATATCACCGGCGTTGAGATTTGTCAGGATTGCAGCCAGATCTCCTGCTCTTTCAATTGCCGGTCCGGATGTGACCTTGATGCTGACCTGCATTTCATTTGCCAGGATGTGAGCCAGGGTTGTTTTTCCCAGCCCGGGAGGACCATAGAACATCACATGATCCAGGGCCTCTTCCCGCTGGCGGGCAGCTGATATTAATATCTCCAGATTCTCCCGCACCTGCCCCTGACCGATCATCTCATCCAGCACTGTGGGTCGGAGAGCGTGATCTAAATGATCACCAGGATTCGACTGGGGACCAACCATTCTTTTCTGCTCAGTATCATTCATAGCCTGAATTATACCGAAGTCAATCCCAATTGCGTAGGAAACGCAGGTTCCAGATCACGATATAATCAATTTCAAAGTACTAATCTAGTTTTGCTTGTCACGAATGGAGATCCTCAATGGACAATATTTATGAATCCACTCATCCCCTGGTTGCACATAAACTGACCCGGCTTCGAGATGTTTCAACAGACTCAAAGAAATTCAGGGAGTTAATCCGTGAAGTTTCTGCCTTGCTGGCGTATGAAGCCACGGCAGATTTGGCCCTGGCGTCCCGGGAGGTTCAAACACCCCTGGAATCTACCTCGGGCATGGAATTAAAACAAACGATCGGATTAATCCCGATTCTCCGCTCCGGGCTGGGTATGGTAGAAGGGATTTGGGGGCTGATGCCCAGCGCCGAGGTCTGGCATATTGGACTGTACCGGGATGAACGCACCCTAGAGCCAGTGGAATATTACAATAAACTGCCGCTCGAACCAACCGTTTCCATCTGCCTGGTTTTGGATCCAATGCTGGCAACCGGCGGTTCTGCCGTCGCAACTGTTGATCTGCTGAAAAGATGGGGAGCTCAAAGGATTAAATTCCTGGGGATCATCGCTGCCCCAGAGGGCGTCCAGGCGATGCAGGAAGCACACCCGGATGTTCCCCTTCATCTAGCAACAATAGATGATGGGTTGAATTCAGATGCCTATATTATGCCGGGTTTAGGCGATGCTGGAGACCGCCAGTTTGGAACAGCTTAGATAAAATTTGGGAACCCATAAAAATAAGCAGCTCCCTGAAAATTCAGGGAGCTGCTGGATACAGGGGGTGAAAATGAATCAGTTAGCAGCCGCTTCAGTTATCGCAGTAAAATCATCGGCCCGGAGGCTGGCTCCACCCACAAGAGCTCCATCGATATCGGACTGAGAGAAGAAAGAAGACGCATTTGCAGGTTTAACTGAGCCGCCGTAAAGAATTCGGATCTGATCTGCTTCAGCCCGGGATAAAATCTGAACCAATTCATTCCTGATATCGCTGATAACTTGATTAGCACCCTCCGGTGTCGCTGCTTTTCCAGTGCCTATCGCCCAGACCGGTTCATAGGCAACCATAAAATCATCAGCCCGGGAAAAGTTCAAATCTCCCATTCCTTCCCGTAACTGGCGGGTGACGACTTCCAGTGTTTTTCCCGCCTCGTTTTCTTCCAGTGTTTCTCCAATGCATAAGATTGGGTTAAGGCCTGCATCCAGGGCGGCTTGTAATCTCTTGTTAACACTCTGATCCGTCTCGCCAAAATATGCCCTTCTTTCAGAATGACCGATAATCACATATTCCGCCAGTTCTGAAACCATCAGGGGTGATATTTCCCCGGTAAATGCGCCCTGTTCTTCCCAAAACAGGTTTTGAGCCCCCAGTTTTACCTTCATACCCTGCAGAAGATCAGATAAAGGCGCCAGGGCGGTAAAAGGAGGACAAATCACATTGTCTACAGCGCCAAATTCCTCGAGAGCGGGCAGCAGTTCCCGGGTCAGCTTTACCGCTTCCCCGGCAGTTTTATGCATCTTCCAATTTCCGGCGACACAAGGTCTTCTCATTTTTACTCCTTCTCAATTTTAAAGAGTTAACAACTTTCAAAATTTACAGCCGCATTTCCTCTTTGATCCAAACGGGAACTTCACTTCGCTGTTCCAGTTCAAAGAATAAATTTCTGGCTTCCTCATCTTTTCCCTGAGCGATTAAAACATCAATTTTAACTAAATATGCTTCTTCCAAATCCGGTCTTTCCTGCATCACTGTATCTACCTGAAGATTAGCGTCATCAATCCGGCCCGATATTAAAGCTTTTCTGGCTTCCATCAAATTTAATAAGTGCCGATCATATTCTAAAACTGCGTTCGGAAAAGTATCCAGTTTGATATCTTCATAAGCAGCAAAATATAAGGCCTCCCGAATGCTCATCCGCAGGTCCTGGTCAGGAGGATCCGCACCCAGCTGCTCAGCTTTCAGATAACTGAATGCAGCATAAGTCCAGCGGTCTCTTTCAGCCAGAAGGTTACCCATGTCCACCAACTGCATGGGATTATTATCTGCCATATCATAAGCTTTTTGAAGTGCTTCTTTTGCCATTCGAGGTTGATTTTGATCGAGATATTCAACTCCCAGCTGCATGCGCAAAAATGGATTTTCCGGATCCTCTTTGATCTGCTCCCGAATGACGTTGATTTCATCTGTCATCGGTTCATCCGCCCTCAAAAATTCCTGGGTCAATGTTTTTGCGGAAATCAGTCCCGGCCCAGGCGGTTCAACAGCATTGGAGATCACAGCGATTCCAAGACAGGTAATCACCACTGCCGGCACCGCAAACCACCAGATCCAGGAAGGAATTTTCCTCTTTTTTGTTTCAGATTTCGAGTCTTTCTCTGGTTCTGGCTCTTTTTCAGGTTTAGAAACTGGCTTTGGAATTTCATCCATCACCGTTTCCCTTTCATCCCTGTCCGGCTCCGGTGCAGATCGTTTTCGAAGCTGAACGGTTGGCAGTTCACCGGTCGAAGGATGTTCTTTGATCTGGTTGTCCAGGGCCTGTAAAAAGACCCCCATCATCTCAGGAACATCCTGGTAGCGGTCAGCTCTCTTTTTCGCCAGAGCTTTTAATATCGCTTTTTCCACATCAGGATGGAGATCAGGATTCATCTCGGACGGAATCGGCAGCGGACTGTAGATGTGATCATGAATCACAGAAAATGGGGTATCTGCCTGGAAAGGGACTTCTCCAACCAGCAATTCATACATCATCACACCGAGGGAATAGATATCCGTTCCTTCATCCAGCCCACCAAGTCCTTTAGCCTGCTCCGGGGAAATGTAATGAGGTGTCCCCATCATCATCTGCCCTGACAAGGTGGTTTGGCTGGTTTCAGCAATTCGGGCCAGGCCAAAATCTGCCAGGTACATCTGGCCGCCCTCTTCCATCAGAACATTAGAAGGTTTAACGTCCCGATGCAGTACTCCGCGTTGATGAGCGTAAGCCAGTGCGGAAGAAATTACCCGGAATATCTGCCGGGCTTCCCGGTATGTCACCCTCGATTTGCCCAAACGGGCTTTGAGAGTCTCTCCCTTGACGTATTTCAATACCAGGTATGGTCGTTCTTCGTGTTCAGAAAAGTCATAAATTGGCACAATACTGGGATGGTCCAGTTTCGCAACAACTTTTGCTTCCCGCTCAAAGCGATCAATAAATCCAGGATGCTCCATAAAAGCCGGGTGAAGGGCCTTAATGGCGACATACCGATCAAGGCTAGGATGGTAAGCCTTGAATACTGTGGCCATTCCCCCTTTTCCCAGTTTTGCAATTAATCGGTATGGACCAACATTCTCACCAATTTGAAACGGCATCAGCAATTCTCCTTAAAAATCCTTCCTGATTATACCGTAAGTGATCATGGATCATCGGAGAATTCATCCGGTCCAGCTGAATTGTAAGCCGGGAAAGAACCTATATCTTGTTATCTAACAAATCAGTAAAGCTCAACCAGTTAAAATCAAAACTCCTCCCAGATGAGAGGAGTGATCTCTTCTCTATTGCTGAAAATTTTGATCAATCTTCAGAATTAATTTCTTCCCCAATTCCGTACACACCTGCCTTTAACACCTTCAGTGACAGCAAAGCGCATTTCAAGCGGACCGGGCCCAATTCAATCCCAAGCATTTCCAGGATGTCTTCTTTATCGAGCTTTTTAATTTCATCCAGAGATTTTCCAATGATCGATTCTATCAGCAGATCCGCGGATGCCTGAGAAATTGCACATCCCTGTCCACTGAAAACTGCTTCTGATACCTGTTCATCCGAATCAAGTCGGACATCAATCCGGATGTGGTCACCGCAGGCAGGATTATCATCCGCATAGGTAATATCCGCAGGGTCCAACTCGCCCTTGTTGCGGGGGGATTTATATCGTTCAATAATCAGTTCGCGGTAAAAATCATCCATCATGATTGAGATCCTGTTCTTTATCCGAATATCTCTTTAACTTTGTTAATGCCGGCAACCAGCTGATCCACTTCGCCAGGTGTGTTGTAAAGATAAAAACTGGCCCGAGAGGTCGCTGGAATCTGATAACGTTCATGCAGAGGTTGGGCGCAGTGATGCCCTGCCCGAACCGCAATACCTTCATAATCCAAGATCTGTGCTACATCATGGGCATGGATCCCTTCAACAAAAAATGAGGCTACAGCTCCTTTATCTGCCGCGGGAGGACCGTAAACCGTGACCTCAGGAATAGCTTCCAGTTTACGGAGAGCATACTCCGCCATTTGATGTTCGTGATCGGCGACTGCATTCATTCCCAGCTTTGACAGATAATCCACAGCAGCCCCAAATCCAACAGCCTCAGCAATTGCCGGGGTACCTGCCTCAAATTTATGTGGAAGGTCGTTGGTCTTAAAATCACGGAGATGAACTGTTTTAATCATCTCTCCCCCACCAAGGAAAGGCGGCATCTCCTCTAACAATTCCCGCTTTCCGTAGAGTGCTCCAATTCCCGTTGGACCACACATCTTATGGGCAGAAAAGGCAAAGAAATCCACTTGAAGCTGTTTGAGATCGACCGGGATGTGGGGAACAGATTGGGCACCGTCTATTACCACCACCGCACCTGCGTCATGTGCTTTATTCGTCATTTCCCGGACTGGATTGATAGTTCCCAGAACATTCGACATGTGAACAAAACCCACCAGCTTTGGTTTTTTTGCCAGCAGACGTTCAAATTCTTCCTGGTCCAGGTAACCATCCTCGGTTACCGGTACGAAATCTAATTCAAGTCCCAATTGTCCAGCTAAAATTTGCCACGGGACTAGATTTGAATGATGCTCCATCTCGGTCAGCAAAATCCGATCACCGGCTTTCAGATTTTGCCGGCCCCAGGTCTGGGCAATCAAATTGATCGATTCGGTTGTGTTGCGGGTAAATACAAGCTGAACTGAATCACCCGCGTTGACAAAACTGGCAACCTTCTCACGGGCTGTCTCATAAGCCAGGGTTGCTTCTTCAGCCAGAGTATGGATTCCCCGATGAATATTGGCATTTTTGTTTTGATAATAATCCGACATTGCATCCAAAACCTCAGTCGGTTTTTGGCTGGTAGCAGCGGAATCCAGATAAACCAGGGGAACACCATCTCGGGTTTCCCTGGAAAGAGTTGGAAAATCTTTCCTGATTTTTTCGAGATCCAAGACTTTTACCGTGGTATGAACCATACTTCGCTCCCGTTGATCCTGCGCCTTACTTCGATCGACGACGTTTCAGCGGGCGGCGGATATTTTGCGAGTCCATCGTGCACCACAGTACACGATCCGGAACCATCCATCCGTCCGTTAAATATACATTCTTTTCAAATTGAACTGCCAGTTTTTTATGACCTTTCTTTACTACAACACCTTCCAGCCAATCACGAACCCGATCATCATTCAAGTCATGATCACATAGAACTTCAACGTGATCGCCAATTTCATAATCTTTTTCGTTTTCAGGGGGTGCAGAAAAGGGTATTGATGCCAATTTTAGCCTCCGCATTAATCTAATTCAGGACACATTTTATCAGTTATCAAGAAAATGTGAAATACTTCTCATTTAAATTGATAAAAATCAGACGCCAAACCGGGGTGTATGACCCGGTTTGGTTAAAAATCGGGCAATTTTGTGTTAGGCTGCAGATAATTTTCCTTCAACTGCTGACCAGAGACGTTCCTGAATTTCCGGGAAATCAACCCGGGACAGAATGTCGTCGAAGAAACCCTGAATGATGATCTTTTCTGCTTCGGCCCGGGGGATACCTCTTGATCTGAGGTAAAACAACTGTTCCTGGTCCAGCTTCCCAACTGTAGACCCGTGTGTACAACGTACATCATTATTGAGAATTTCCAATCCAGGGATAGAATCCGAACGAGCTGCCTCGCTGAGGATCAAATTTCTATTAGCCTGATAACCATCAATGTATTGAGCCCCTGGGGCTACATAAATCATTCCCCGCCAGACGGAGCGGCTGCTGCCGGTCAAGCCACCCTTGAAGAGCAAATCAGAATTCGTTCGCGGTGCCAGATGCCGCTGCAGCGTGTTATAGCTGATATGCTGCTGATCATTGGCAAAGAACATCCCGGATATTCTGCCTTCTGCTCCCTTTCCATTTAAATCAACTGTTACAAAATGTTTGGTCAATCCTCCCCCAAGGGCTCCCAGCACCCAGTCGAGGGAACCATCTCGTTCCACCATCGCTTTTTTATGACCAAATGACCAGCTGTCTTTATTATACGTTTGAAGTTCAAGCATGGTCAGATGGGCATTCTCACCCACAATCACTTCCAGGTTTTCCGCCGTGAGGGACTGCTGTTTATGATCCGGAGCCGAATGGAACTCGCTGACCAGCGTCAGGGATGAGCCCCGATCCAAGTAGACCAAAACTTGAGAGAAATGAGCAGTGTTAGAACCGGGACCCTCAGCAATCAGGTAGATATCCTCTTCCACCTGGAGTTTTTCCGGGACATAAATGAAAACTCCCTGCGAAGCAAAAGCGCTGGCCGCTGCAGCAAATTTTCCTTCCTCAGGAGGGACTACCTTGCCCAGGATTTTTTCTAGCAGCTGAGGATATTCTTCAGCAGCAGTTTCCAGGTCAGAGATCAGAATTCCTGTCTCAAGCAGCTGATCGCTGATCTGGATCTGGAGACCAGCGGAAGTTAATCTCAACCAGGATTTGCTTTTCAGGAGTTTATCGCTGATAATTCTGCCATCCCGGTTATCTTTCAGGGCAGTCTGCCCATTTGCTAAATCCAGGATATCAAACGGTAAATCTCGCAGAGCGGTCCGCCGCCAGGCTTCATCTTTTAAAGTCGGAAAAGCTGTGCTGTGGTAAATTTCCCTGGATTTTGCCCGAAAATCTTTCAGGAGGCTGGGAAGCTCATGTTTGTCCGAGTACTCTTCAGTCACAAATTTAAAATCTTTTTCTATCAATTTTCGCGCCATAGTTTCCTTCTTCAGCCGATAGATCCTTCCATTTGAAGTTGGATCAACCGGTTCATTTCAATCGCATATTCCATCGGCAGTTCTTTGACCAGCGGTTCAATAAAGCCAGAAACAACCATACTGGTCGCCTCCTCTTCACTCAACCCCCTGCTCATCAGGTAGAAAAGCTGTTCTTCCTCCACCTTTGAAACCGATGCTTCATGGCCAATATTTACATCCTGCTCATCAATTTCGATGTACGGATAAGTATCCGATCGAGAATGATCATCCAGCAGAAGTGCATCACAGACCACATTGGATCGGACACCGTGGTTGCCCTTGTTAACCCGGATCAAACCCCGGTAAGAAGCTCGTCCACTGTCTTTACTGATTGATTTCGAGATAATCTTGCTGGTTGTATCCGGAGCGAGGTGAATTGCTTTTCCACCGGTATCATGATGCTGACCTTTGCCGGAAAAAGCAATCGACAATATCTCACCATGTGCACCCCGTCCCATTAACATCGTGGAAGGGTATTTCATGGTAACCTTAGATCCCAAATTAGCATCGACCCATTCCATTGTGCCTTTTTCATCCACCCTGGCCCGCTGGGTTACCAGATTGTAGACATTATTCGACCAGTTCTGAATGGTGGTGTACCGAACCCGGGCATTCTTCTTGACCACAATCTCGATCACACCGCTGTGGAAAGAATCCGTGGTGTACTGCGGGGCTGTGCACCCTTCTACATAATGAACCTGGGAGCCTTCATCCGCGATAATCAATGTCCGCTCGAACTGGCCAATATTGGCCACATTCAGCCGGAAATAAGCCTGTAAAGGAAGCTCAACATTAACCCCTTTGGGAATGTAAACAAATGAACCGCCGGACCAGACTGCACTGTTCAAAGCTGCATATTTATTATCTGTGTGCGGGATCACCTTTCCAAAATACTCCCGGAATAGCTCTGGATGTTCTCTCAGACCATTTTCAATACTCTTGAAAATAACCCCTTTTTTTTCCAGCTGTTCGTGGATGCTGTGATACACCATTTCCGATTCATACTGGGCCCCGACCCCAGCCAGAAACTTTTGTTCTGCTTCCGGGATCCCGAGCCGATCAAAAGTGTTTTTGATCGTATCCGGTATATCATCCCAGGATTTTCCTTCTCCATCCGTTGGTTTGACATAATAATAGATATCACTCAAATCCAAATCGGATAAATCAGGTCCCCAGGTCGGAGTTGGGCGCTGAATAAAATGCTGATATGCTTTTAAGCGGTATTTCAACATCCATTCTGGTTCCCCTTTCATCAGGGATATTTCCCGGACAATATCCTCATCCAAACCTTTTCTGCTTTTGAAAACATGAGTTTCAGGGTCACTGAAACCATACTTATAATCACCAATACTGTCTAATAACTTTTCGTCAGTAGCCATCCAAATTTACTCCTGATTACCACTAAGGTAACTTGCTAAATTTCAAGCAAAATGTTTTTCCCTGACCCAATCATAACCTTCGTCTTCCAGACGATGAGCCAGCTCCGGACCTCCGGATTCAACAATTTTTCCATCCAGCATCACATGCACAAAATCGGGCTCAATGTAATTCAAAATTCTCTGGTAATGGGTGATTAACAGCACGCCTTGATTGTCACTTTTAATTGTGTTTACGCCATCAGCGACAACTTTCAAAGCATCAATATCAAGTCCTGAGTCAGTTTCATCCAGGATTGAAAATTTTGGGTTAAGGGTTGCCATTTGTAGAATTTCGACGCGTTTCTTTTCACCACCTGAAAAACCATCGTTCAGGTAACGGCCGGCAAAGGATGTATCCATCTTAAGCAAAGCCAATTTTGATTTCAAAAGCTTCCGGAAATCAGGAATTGAAATACCCTTATCTTCAGGGTCCTGAAACTTACGGCGGGAGTTAATTGCTGTGCGGAGAAAATTCGCCACAGAGACACCGGGAACAGCTACAGGATACTGAAAAGCCAGGAAAAGCCCGGCATGACTTCTTTCATCCGGCTCCAGCTCCAACAGATCTTCCCCATCCAGCAGCGCTTCCCCTTTCAGAACATTGTATTTCGGATGTCCCATCAGAGCATAGGCAAGGGTTGATTTACCGGTCCCGTTCGGTCCCATGATGGCATGAACTTCACCTGAGTTGATGGTCAGATCCACACCTTTCAATATTTCGGTTTCCTCCACATTAACATGAAGGTTTTTTATTACCAGCTTGGACATGATTAATTATTCTCCCATTACGTTTACTACATGCTGATCATCTTTCTTTTAGACAGGATAAATTTTAGCACACTCGGTGTACCCCGTCAATATTTAGGATTATTATCATATAAATTATTGACAGTTCCAGGTAAGAATGTTACACTGATTTTGCTTAAATCAAAAAACAGGGGCAAATATTATGACTTCGAACACTAGAGATCGCGTGCTAAAGAGTCTGCTTCTCAATCAAAGAAGCTCTGTAAACAATTTGGCGGAAGCAGTTGGCATCAATCCGATCTCTGTCAGACACCATGTCAACAAACTTGAAGCCGAAGGGTTGATCCAATCAGAAGAAGAACGCCACGGGGTTGGACGACCAAGATTAGTTTACAGCTTGACCGAAAAAGGGATGGAGCAATTTCCAAAACGGTATTTAAACCTGACCCTCCGTTTGCTGGCCCAGATCAAGGATAATCTCTCAGAGAAAAAAGTCGGGGAAATCTTTCAAGATATCGCCGTGGATTTGGCAGATTCTCTGACAGAAGATCTTCAACTGGAAAGTTTAGATCTGGGTGAAAGAATGGATGTGCTTCAAAAGATTCTGACCTCGGAAGGTTTCACAGTCTCCGTGACTGAAGATGAAGAAAACTTTTACTTAATTGAAGCCAGCTGCCCCTATCACCATGTAGGCCAGGATTTTCCGGAAATTTGCGCGCTGGATCAGGCATTAATCACTCACATCACCTCAGTTTCACCGCACCGGATTGAGTGTATATTAAACGGTGATCAGCAGTGTAAATATCGGCTTGAAAAGCCAAAAGCGGAGGTAAAAGCATGACAGAAGAAAACAGCAACCTCAAAAGTTGGAAAATAGAAGATTCACATCCGGAGTTGGCCGACCTGGTTTATGTTGAACTGCAGCAAGTTATGGATCCTGAGTTGGGAATGAACATTATCCAGCTCGGTCTGGTCAGAGATATCGAACTAAAAGATAAAAAAGTGCATGTTACTATGATCCTGACCACTCCATTTTGCCCCTATGCACCGATGTTAATGGAAGCCTGCCGCAGCAAAGTGGAAGAGACCCTGAATTTACCCACTACGATTGAAATGGGAACTGAAGTCTGGGATCGGTCCTTCATGGAAGAAGAAGCAGTGGACTGGGGATTCTTCTAAACTTGCTGGAGCACCAGAAGCCTAAAAAAACATAAATCTGGCTCAAGCAGAGCCTAGATCCAGGTTACCCTTCTCAAAATCCCCCAGGTATGCTAAACTCTCCCTCGGTCATTTGACAGATTACTTTCCGCCTTCAGCATCCTGACCAGATTGTCTGAGGGCAAACCCGTGGAAAGGAGGATAGAATGCGAGCATACGAACTCGTCATTATCATCAGCCCGGAATTAGAAGAAGAAGGAACAGCAGAACTGGTTGACAAAATCAAAAGCTGGATTACGGATACAGGGGGAAGCATAGAGTCCTCAGAAGATTGGGGCAGAAAAAAATTCAGCTACATGATCCGCAACCACAAAGAAGGTCAGTACTTCTTATTTAACCTCAAGCTGGATCCCACAGCAGTTGTCACTCTGGAACGTAATTTCCGCCTGCAGGAAACCATTCTCCGTTTCCTGATTACCGTGCAAGAAGAACAGGACCAGTAAATTGGGATATATTCCTTTCTAGTAACAACCGGGCAGCAAACAGCTTTGCTGCCGGACAGCAAAGGAGAAAAACGATGAGCAGAGGTCTAAATAAAGCGATGATCATCGGCAATCTGGGTGGGGACCCCGAAATGAGGTATACCCCTTCCGGTAAACCGCTGACTAAGTTTCAACTGGCTAGCAATCGGAATTGGATATCCGCAGAAGGCGAAAGAAAAAATGAAACCGAGTGGTTTACGATTATTGCCTGGGGAAAACTGGCAGAAATCTGCAATCAATATCTCACCAAGGGGCAGCAGGTTTATATCGAGGGCAGAATCCACACCCGGAAGTGGAAGGATGAGGGTGGAAATTCTCACAGCTCGGTTGAAATCACAGCCCAGGAAATGTTGATGGTGGGCGGGAGAAGTGACGATTCTGAACCCGAGGATGGATCCGAAGTGGATCCTGAAGAGGATTTTCCCTTTTAAATTTAATTCTGAAAATAGCACCAAGCGGCAAATAGAAAAAGTAGTAAGGAGTAAATCATGAGCAGACGTTTTCAACGCCAGAAACAGTGCAGATTTTGTGCAAACCCCAAACTGGCGATAGATTATAAGGATCTGGACACATTGAAACGCTTTGTTTCAGATCATGGAAAAATTCATTCTCGCCGACAGACTGGCACCTGTGCCAAGCACCAGCGTGAACTTGCCCGGGCGATTAAACGGGCCCGACATCTGGCTCTCCTGCCCTTTGCGGGTGAGTCCCTGCGCTGATATCAGTAAGCTGTTGTGCGGCTTGCATTTTCAGCCGTCCAGTACCCATAAATGAAGTGAGCTGTTATGCCAATTCAACCATCGAATAAGAAATACATTGCCCAAAAAGAAAGAGAAGATCGTCAAAAACGATTGATTCTGATCGGAACAATTTCTGTCCTGGTGATTGTGCTGGGCCTGGTCGGATATGGAATTCTCGACCGTTATGTGCTGGAGCCAAACACCCCTGTACTTGAAATTGAAAATCGAAAAGTCGACATCGAGGAATTCGATCAGCGCGTTCGATATGAACGCTTTCGTTTGATAAACCAGCTGATTGAGCTGATTAATTTCACCCAATCACTTGGCGGCACGCCCGACACATATGCCTATTTTGAACCGCAGATCAATCAGACTTTGACAGAACTCCAGCAGCCCGCGTTGATCGGTCAGCGAGTGATAGAAGCGCTGACAGAAGAGCTTATTCTGCTGGAAGAAGCTGAAAAAATGGGGATAGAAGCAGATGAAGATCTGATTGATGAAGAAATGAAAGAGATTTTTGGATTTTTCCCGGATGGCACACCGACTGTAAAGCCCACCCAGGAACCGCTTCCAACTTCTACTTTGACCTCCCTCCAGGAAACCCTCATCCCCCCCACTGCAACTGCGGAACTGGAAGAAGAGGAGACAGCTGGAGACCAGCCGGAAGAAGAACTTACAGAACCTACTGCTACCGAAGTTTCCAGTGAAGACACTGAGGAAAGCAATCCAGATCCGACAGCCACACCTCTCCTCCAGCCAACTGAGTATACAGAAGAACTGTATGAAGAGAATTATCAGCTGGCAATGGAAAACTTGGAAAATGAAGCAGGAATAACCGAGGAAACTTTCCGAAACCTCGTGAAAATATTTTACCTGCGGGAAGCTGTGATTGAAGAAGTCACGGCCGATGTAGAACGAACCCAGGAACAGGTCCGGGCCCGGCATATCCTTGTTGAAGATCCGGAAACAGCTCAAGATCTTTATAATCAGCTTCAGGATGGAGAAAGCTTTGCCGAGCTGGCAGCTGAATACTCCACAGATACATTTTCCGGTGAACAGGGCGGCGATCTTGGCTGGTTTGGAGCCGGGATGATGACGCCCCCCTTTGAAAGCGCCGCATTTGAACTGGAAATTGGTGAAATCAGTGAGCCCGTAGAAACTGACTTCGGTTTTCACATCATCCAGCTGCTAGGAAAAGAAGAACGGCCGATTGATGAGAACACCTATCAGCAGTTGAAAAACCAGGCCTATTCAGATTGGCTGCAGGAAAAGAAAAATGAGTACCAGGCGGAATTGAATCAGGATTGGACCACTTACATTCCGACCGAGCCGGAAATACCCACAGAATTATTAGAATATCTCCGGGCCCAACAGCAGCAGCTGCAGCAGTTGAACTCTCCAACACCTGTCCCCGAGACAGAAGGCGAATAACGATTATAGATTTCAATCTGAAATTCACAAAAACCGCGGGAGAACACCCGCGGTTTTTTGCACTCTTTTTCCCTATTTTTTTAATTCAACTAACTGTCTAAAATTTTTTTCTGGAATTCAAACAGCTCCTCCACCCCCTGATCTGCGAGCTGAAGAAGATGATCTAAATCTTCTCTTGAAAATGTCGTTCCCTCGGCAGTGCCCTGGATCTCAATAAACTTTCCTGCCCCATTTTTTACGATGTTGAAATCCAAATCCGCTCCGGCATCTTCCTGATAACAAAGATCAAGCAAATATTCCCCGGAAATCATGCCTGCGCTGATCGCTGCTACTGGAGGACCGAGCACAGTTTTCTGAATTGCTCCAGAATCGATCAGCTTCCCTAAAGCCAGGCGGAGTGCGATGTAACCTCCTGTGATGGCAGCTGTCCGGGTTCCCCCATCTGCTTGAATAACATCACAATCGACGATGCAGGTCCTCGGACCGAGCTGACTCAGATCAAATCCAGCCCTCAGGCTCCTGCCGATCAAACGGCGGATTTCCTGGGATCTTCCGCTTAGACCATTGGTTTCCCTTCCCCGCCGGGTATGGGTCGATCTGGGCAGCATCCCGTATTCCGCAGTAATCCATCCTCCGGGTATATCGTTCGCTGCCATCCAGGCGGGAACGTCATCTTCAACACTGACATTGCACAGAACCCTTGTGTTTCCCGCACAAATCAGCACCGAACCTTCTGGATAGTCTACGTAATCTATTTCAAAATTCATTTCCCTGAGCTGATCAGGTTTCCGTCCATCCCGCCGAACCATACCTTATTCTCCCATTATTATCTTCCGGTGCCAGAAGGAACGTTTACTAATGCTGGAGGATTTGACTGAGAAACTCCGTGGTTCGTTCTGTCCCAGGATTATTAAACAATTCTTCTGGTGTAGTCAATTCTACCAGGCGGCCGAAATCCAGGAAGGCAATCCGATCAGCTGCGGCTCTCACAAATCCCATTTCATGGGAAACCACAACCATCGTCATTCCCTCCTCGGCCAGATTAAGCATCACATCCAGAACCCCCTTGATCATCTCAGGATCCAATGCTGAAGTTGGTTCATCAAAAAGCATTATCTTGGGTTCCATGGCCAGGGCCCGGGCAATTGCAACTCGCTGCTGCTGGCCACCCGAGAGCTGGGATGGGTAGGAATCCCATTTCTCCCCGATCCCAACCTTCT
The DNA here is from genome assembly GCA_964618295.1 of uncultured Anaerolineales bacterium. Classification (GTDB taxonomy): domain Bacteria; phylum Chloroflexota; class Anaerolineae; order Anaerolineales; family UBA11858; genus B10-G9. The sequence goes on from CAZTWV010000023.1 coordinate 34,410, forward strand.
GCAGCTGCTGGTGGGCGATTTCCACAGCATCTTTCGAAGACCGGTTCCTGACAACTTTCTGAGCCAGGGTGATGTTTTCCAGAGCTGTTAGATGGGGAAAGAGATTAAAGAGCTGAAACACCATGCCAATTTCCGCCCGAACCCGATTTATGTTTTTCGTGTTCTTGACTGAGAATCCATCGACAATGATATCTCCCTTGTCAATTAGTTCCAACCGGTTGATACAGCGGAGCAGAGTTGATTTACCACCTCCGGATGGACCTATAATTACCAGGACTTCTCCAATTTCCACTTCCAGACTGACATCATAAACGGCTTCTATCTGCCCGAAGCTTTTATATGCATGCTTTACTTGAATGATAGGTTCTTCAGTCAATGGATGTTCTCCTTTCAATAATTCTGACCATGAGCGAAAGCACCAGGGTCAGAAGTAAATACATCATCGCCACCGAGTTGTAACCTTCAAAAGCCCTGAAATTTCTGGAGATCCACAACCGACCCCGCTGAAGAAGCTCAGGAAGAGCGATCACAGAAATCAGCGAGGAATCTTTTAGCATAGCGATAAAATCATTTCCCAGCGGCGGCAGGATCACCCGAACAGCCTGGGGTAAAATCACAAACCTCATGGCTTCGAAGTAGCTCATACCCAGGGATCTGGCGGCTTCCATCTGCCCCCGAGGAATGGACTCAATCCCCCCCCGGAAAACTTCGGCGAGATAAGCACCATAACCAATCGAGAGACCAATAATCGCCGAGGGAATCCCCCGCAAATCAAGTTCTCCTGTTATCCAGCTTTCGCTGGCATCCCGTAATGCCGGTGTAACCGCAAAACCCATGTACAGTACAATCACCAGCATCGGCAGTCCCCGGATTACTTCCACATACAATGTAGACAGAGTATAGGGAACAGCCGGAAGGAGAGCCATTAATGCTTCAATACCCAGCACAATCAAAACAGTTTTCCAGAGATCGCCAGGTGTTGAAGTAAAACTGAAGAGCAGGATGGAAAACAAAATTCCCAATCCGAGTCTCAGCGGTAGTCTTTCCCGTAAATCAGGAGAACGATCTGCAACTCTCATCAGACCAAAAACCAATCCCAGCAAGAGCGCAAAACCAAATGAAATGATCGTTACCCGCAGGGTAAGGAATAAGCCCTCTGACTGCCAGAGATTTACCAAAATTCTGAGCGGTTTCCTTGAAAAATCATCAAAGAGTACCACTTCCTGACCAGCCGGTCCTTCTCCTGCCAAGGTGGGCAGATTGGCATCCAGTATAATGTACTCTTCACCCAACTCTGAAATCGGTTCGGACGCCTCTTCGACAGCATCGGGAGCAATCTGGACCAGAAAAGTCTCGGACCGGTCAATGACCTCTCCAGTTTCATCCCAGTATTCGACATACAAGGTGTACTTTCCAGGTTTCAAAGCAGACCGTGAAGTCACCGTCCAGCTCCCATCCTCGTTAATTGGTTCGTCTTCCAGCACCTCCTTATGCCATGGAAGATCAAGAATGAATGTCAAGGCATCAAGATACCGGACATTTGTCAGCATTGAGAAGCTGACAATCACCCCCACAATGATCACAATTACAGCCCACCAGGGGACTCCCCCCCAGGGAATAAATAAGCTGGGTCGTTTCTGCGGTGCCTGTTCAGCTACCCGTGAACCATCTTTTGATCTTTCCATACAACCAACCTTTCCTGAATAAAAAAATATGAATTATTCCTGAAGTAGTTCGGTTTCGAACTGATTTCCAAGAACTGCGCATCACCAGAGAGACCTGGTGGTGCGCAGTAGTTATTCAAGGACCTCTACTCTGTACCAAAATAAGTATTGTAGATCTCGTCATACTCACCGCTGGCCTTGACGGCTGCCAGCCCCTGATTGATCGCTTGCAGCAGGTCACCGCGCTCCATATTGACCGCGATTCCGTACTGCTCGTCAGTGTAAACGCCGTCCAGAAGAGTCAGGTTCATCTCTGGATTGGCCCGGACGATTTCTGCCGCTGTTGGACTGTCCGCCACCGCAGCATCCACATCGCCGTTGGCCAGGGCCTGGAAGGCGAGGGTGTTCTCATCAAAGCGGGCGACCTCGGCATTGGTCTCTTCTGTGAGCCAGATATCGCCCGTGGTTCCGAGCTGGACACCGACCCGAACATCATCCAGGTCCTCCTCTCCAGCGATTTCAGTTTCACCGGCTCTAACCGTGATCACCTGACCGGCATCGAAATAGGGATCACTGAAATTGACGGCTTCGGCCCGCTCCGGGGTGATGGTCGCGGCTGAAATCACCGCGTCGAACTCCCCGGAAGCCAGGGCGACAAAGATCCCGTCCCAGCGGGTGTTGACCAGCTCATAGTCAAAGCCCGCTTCTGCGGCGATGGCTTCTATCAACTCAGCATCAAAGCCGGTAATCACTCCATCGTCATTAACAAACTCAAAGGGCGGATACTCGGCGTTCATGCCGATGGTCACTGTGCCTAGATCGACTGCCTCCCCGCCTTCAACTCCAAAGTATTTATCGTAGATCTCATCATACTCGCCGCTGGCCTTGACAGCTGCCAGCCCCTGGTTGATCGCCTGCAGCAGGTCACCGCGCTCCATATTGACCGCGATTCCGTACTGCTCGTCAGTGTAAACGCCGTCCAGAAGAGTCAGGTTCATCTCTGGATTGGCCCGGACGATTTCTGCCGCTGTTGGACTGTCCGCCACCGCAGCATCCACATCGCCGTTGGCCAGGGCCTGGAAGGCGAGGGTGTTCTCATCAAAGCGGGCGACCTCGGCATTGGTCTCTTCTGTGAGCCAGATATCGCCCGTGGTTCCGAGCTGGACACCGACCCGAACATCATCCAGGTCCTCCTCTCCAGCGATTTCAGTTTCACCGGCTCTAACCGTGATCACCTGACCGGCATCGAAATAGGGATCACTGAAATTGACGGCTTCGGCCCGCTCCGGGGTGATGGTCGCGGCTGAAATCACCGCGTCGAACTCCCCGGAAGCCAGGGCGACAAAGATCCCGTCCCAGCGGGTGTTGACCAGCTCATAGTCAAAGCCCGCTTCTGCGGCGATGGCAGCAATCAGCTCGGCATCAAAGCCGGTAATCACTCCATCTTCGTTGACAAACTCAAAGGGCGGATACTCGGCGTTCATACCGATGGTTACCGTGCCTAAATCCACCGCCTCTTTTTCTGCCGTCGGTTCCAGGGGAACGGGAGTCGATGTGACCTCCGCTTCACTCTGGCAGGCAGCAAGAGCCAGGATTAATAGAACCCCCAAAGTAAATATGATATACATTCTCCTTCTCATTTGCTCCTCCTTGTCTAGACAATAATTTAATAGTAACTTAATTAAAACTCGAAATATATACTAGTTTTTCTGATTCAACGCCACCTCCCTGCCTTCAGATTTTTTCCGAGTTGCTATTTTCTAGATCCACCTATATGCCTGGAAACAAAAAAACCCCGGCTGCTAACCGGGGTTGTTTATCTAGAAAGTAATAGGCTGGTTCTATATCATGCGTAAACCGCCTCCGGTTAGCTGGAGTTTTTGGGTAGGCTTTCCTTGCTTTCGGGTTCGGTTCTGTAACATATTAGGCGTATCCTATCATTGAAAAATACTACCGTCAAGGATCAAGTCGGTCGGTTTTGTTCTATTTTGGGACAGATAAACGTTTTTGGAGATAGTCAATGACTTTTCGATCAATCATCTCTCCCTCTCCATCCCATCTTTCTTCCAGGTTTTCTTTACCTACCAGAGTCCGGAGTAATTTTCGGACCTGAGCTGTAAACGGTCCCTTGGATTCAATGTTTTTCTCGCCTGACATAATCAAAATCTCGCGGATTGCTCTGGAATGCTCCTCAAGGGAAACAAGATCAGCAGGATCTACCTCCCCAAAGAACAGGTGATGAGACTCGACAAGTTCGGCCAGTTTTTCTATCGGACGGGGATGATCATCGACCCGAAGATCCAGATAGCGGTCATTATCTCCTCCATAACCGCCTTGATCACGAACTACCAGAACACCAGCTGCTTGACGACCGCGCTGATCTCCGCCTGCTTGCTGGCCCGCGGCAAGGGCAGCGACCAGCCAGTCAGCCAGCTCCCCATCACCTTTCCGGTCCTGGCGGAAGCGATCAGCCATCGCTTCTACTGTGCCGGGAACAAGAATATTTCCCTGGCAGCAAAACCCATCACCTACGATATGACCTGCCCAATCATGACACTCTTTTCCGGTATAAGCGGCAGCATTCCCGGAGCGGTCAACTACCCCTACCTGGCGCAGATCCCGGTCTGGATCATCCTTCACCAACGTATCCAGCACCTCTTCCGCTATTCTCCCGGCTGCCATCAAATCTAAACCAGTTCGCCCGTAGGTAACATTTGCATATGACTGAGTGGCCACAGCACCGGCATTCGCCTCTGCCCAGGAAACTACCGCTGCCGCTGCTAGGAATTTAGACTGGACAGCAACTCCCCACTCTTTTCTCCCTGGATCATAAGCAGCTATTGAAAATGTGTGAATTAAATCCATATTCTCCTCAAAATAAAAATCGCCTAATTATCTCAAATTACAGAATTTGGTAATATGCCCGGCAGAGATCACCTTCTTTCTCAATCCCGGTGGAATTCAGTATCACCAATTTTTCACCTGCGATCCGATTGACTAAACCTTCCAGGAAACTTGGAATCGGACAGATCGTCCCTTTAACCTCTGCCCCTCCCACACCTTTGGGGCAAATTCTGCATTTTTCTGCCTCTATCGTCAGCACAGCAAGATCTTGATCACTGAGTTGGAAGTCATACCCTCCCATCAGGGACAGCAGGCGGTTGATATACAGGATCAAATTTCTAACAACTTCAACTTTTGTTTCTCCAGGAACCTGTTCCATATCCGGCAGAATTTCCTTTGCTTCCAGATAGGAGTACAGGTATTCAGCTGCCCTCCTGGCGACAATATTCATAGAACCTTGATTCACAAGGCCCAATTCAGCCATCCCGGCGAAAAACGCACTTAAGAAAGAATGGTAAGGATTCAGTTCCCTTTCCAGAATATTTTTTTTAATATCATTCATCTTTATCTTCCTGAGCTCGCTTTTTTAGAATATTTTCGTCAGCTTGCTGACGCACTTTTTGCTTTCATAAAACAGCATCCCCAATCGAACACCCCGGTCCACAAGAGCAATTAAAACCGCATCTTCTCCAATACTCCGAATTAACAAATATCCATCCGTTCCTTCAATCAGCACCCGCAGCATCTCTCCCCGTTCCAGTTCTTCGCCGCTCCGCTTGCTGATGGTAAGAATCGCTGCTGCCATTGCACCAATCCGATCTTCCTCCACATCCCGCGGAAGTCTGGAGGCAATAACCAGTCCATCGGTGCTTACAATAGCTGTTGCTTCCACATGGGGAACATTTCGCTCCAGTTCGTGTAAAATCAAATTCAGCTGGTCAGATATTGTGGGTGCCATTGTCGATATCCTTTTTATTTCAACCAGAGGTGAATCTCAAATAAGATACAGTTTCGTCAAATTATTATAACCCTAATCCAGCTTAGCCTGATCCTAAATTCAATCAAAAAATACAGAAAGTTAAGCAAACAGACCTGACCAAAACCGGCCAGGTCTGTAACTTATCCATCAAAATTTGAAACGAGCAAAGCTACCAGAAAATTATAAATCGTCCTTGGGATTCCATTCTTTCCAGACATTCCCTACCAGTTCTGGACCGGGTTTCAAAACCTTTTTCCCGGGTTCCCATCCAGCAGGGCAAACTTCCGCGCCTTTGGTTTTGCGAACATGCTGGAAGGCCTTAATCTGGCGGATAGCTTCATCTATCTTGCGACCAACCGGGGGTGTCATGACCTCCATTGCCTGAACAACACCGTCCGGATCAATCAAGAATCGACCCCGAAGTTCCACACCCGCATCTTCATCATATACTCCATAAGCCCGTCCCAGATGTCCCGGTCCGTCCGAAACCATATGGAACGGAATGTCTTTTCCAGCCATTTTTGATAACTCCTGGTCATTCCAGACTTTGTGCACAAACTGGCTGTCTACACTGACGGTGATTACTTCTACTCCCAACTCCTGCAAATCATCATATCGATCAGCGACCGCTGATACTTCGGTCGCTCAAACGAAGGTAAAGTCACCCGGGTAAAAACAAAGTAAGACCCATTTTCCAAGAAAATCTTCCAGGCTGACTTCTGTAAAATCTCCCTGATAATACGCAGGGGCTTTGAAATCCGGCGCTTTTTGCCCTACTTTTGCAGTTGGCATAGATTGCATCTCCTTTTGATTGATTTCAGTTTCCTGAATTTCACTTTTTGGATCTCCCCCAACTACGGATCCAGTTGGTCTGGCACAACCAATCGTTTCTGCCATAGAACCTCCTTCTATATTTACATCCGCAACTAACTTGACATTGTTAGATTAAAACATATGTTCTGGTTTTAGGCGAAGGAAAAGTATTCCCGATCCCTTTGATCTTAAAATTCACTCATTAGAGGCAGAGGCTTTTCCTATTTTATTCATTTTTTGTTCAAAACAATCGAACATCAGTGCTAATTTAACATTGTCAAGCTAATTATATCTGAATTCTTTTGGCTGCAAAGCAGACCCAGCCTTCTTGCTGAAATCACTGCCGGACACAGAAATCAGGACTCAATCACATCATCTACTTCATCAAGCTGCAGGCTGAGCACCTGGCTGGATGAATCTTCAGACATGATGATTCCATAAATTATATCCGCGACTTCCACTGTATTCCGATTGTGGGTAATGACAATAAACTGAGTTTCTCCACTGAGCTCTCTGAGAAGTTTCCTGTAGCGAGCTACATTTGATTCATCCAGCATAGCATCTACTTCATCCAGAACACAGAAGGGTGTAGGTGAAATCTTAATCAATGAAAATATCAAAGCAGTAGCAATCAGGGACCGCTCACCGCCGGAAAGCAAAGAAAGACCCTGGGTTCGTCTGCCCGGCAGCTTGACATCGATATCCACACCGGACTCGTTCATGTCCTCGGGATCAGTTAATTTCAGCTGCCCTTTTCCTCCCCCAAAAAGGCGGCTAAAAATTTCCTTAAATTGGACTGCGACAGCATCGAAGGTTTTTCTGAACTCCCGTTCCATGACCACTTCAAGTTCAGCAATTACCTCTTTGATATCAGCTTCTGCTTTTCTCAGGTCAGAAAGCTGCTCGGTCATAAATTGGTGGCGCTGATTGACATCCTGGAATTCTTTTCTGGCCTCAGGATTGATTGCTCCCAACCGGCGCAGCTGAGCTCTCTTTTCCTGTAAAGTATCACCCAGATCTCTAGGAATACTTTCCACGTTTGGTAATTTTTCCACATAGCCTGTGAGTGGGAGCGGAGTTGGTCCGGAGACATCTTCCTGATAATCCAGCTCTACCAGGCCAATATCCTCTTTAATCTTCTCCTGCATGGATTCCAATTTATCACGGCTCCGGGTCAGATGAACCTCAGCCTGGGCGTAAAACCGTTCTGCCCGGTTCAGTGTTTTCCTGGAGTTTGATTCCCTTTCCTGGACACTGCGCTGAGCAGATTCCTTCTGGCTCAGTTCTTTTTCTGTTTTTTCTATCAGCTCTCTCAGTTCTTGAATCGCCTGCTGACTTTCTTGTTCATTGCCTTCCAGTTGATCATTTTTCGTGGTCAGACCCTGTTTTTCAGCTCTCAGATTTTCTTGCTGATCCCGAATCCTAACCAGCTGAGTTTTGATTTCAGCCCCGGCATCCTGAACTTGATTGAGATTGTTTTTTGCTTCTGCAGCAACCCGGCTGGCTACAGCAATCTCCTGGTCCCAATAAGCAAGCTGTTCTCGCTCGTCGTCCATATTCATCTGATCAAGGCGGTTGGATTTGACCTCAATCCGCTCGATGCTCTGGTCAATTTTTTCTTTTACAGTGACTATCTCTCCCTGCAATCGGGCGATTTCATCCTGGGCAGCTCTGGTTTCCTCTTCCAAATTTTGCTGCCGTTTACCGACCCAATTCATTTCCTGACTTGCCTGACTCTTTCTCAATTCCAGCTGCTGATAAGCAGAAGAGATTTCTGCAGCTTTTTGATTTGCTTCTGCCTGCTTTTTTTCCAGATCTGCGAGTGTCTTTTCTTTTGATTCCAGGCTTGAATTCAGGTTTTCCAGCTGTTTTTCCTGGTTTGAAATCTCATTTTCTAATTCTTTCTGGTGTTCCAGATAGGATTTCTTCTGCCGGGCCCGGCTCAGTGTGCTGGTTTTCCCACTGCTTCCTGCGATGATCTCCCCTGTAGCATGAAAAACTTCACCCCGGAGGGTCACGGCCTTGGTGCCGGCCGGCTGATCCCTTAAAACTCGATCCAGGTCTCGGCTGGATTCAATAATCAGCACACTTCCCAAAAGCAGATCAATCACCGGTCGGAGCTGGGCAGGACCCTGGACCAGTTCTGAAGCAAGGCCAATCACCCCCGGCCGTTGCAGTTTGAGACCGGTTTCCTCAGGAGGGCTGATCCGGTCCAGCGGAAGGAGCACACCGCGGGTAGATTCTTTATGAAGAATATTCAAAGCTTGAGTGGTCGCAGAACGGTCAGCTATAATCACCGCATCAAGATAATCGCCCAGAGCAGCAGCGACAGCCATTTCAAACTGTTCTGGAACCTGGATAAACTTGCTGAGCGCTCCGGATATGCCAGCTAAAGTGCCTTTCTGCTGGCCTTCCAGGAGAACCTGAGCACCTTTTGAATATCCAATCAATTTTTCTTCCGCTTGCTGCAGGACTTCCAGTTCCGCAGCCATCCGGCTTAACCTTGTTTCTGTCGCAGATAACTGCTCTTTGATCTGCGTTTGCTCCTGAAGGTCAGCAGAGATTTGGTCGCGTTGGTCTCGGATTTGAGATTCCAGCAGATCCTGCCGGGAGGTGATTGTTTTCTTTTGACCTGCCAGCTTTTCAAGTTTGACTGATTCATCTTCCAGTGCCTTTCTTGCTGAAGCAGCCTGCTCCTGGGTTTGCTCCTGCTGCTTCTGATTTCTGGAAATTTGTTCCTGTCGCTCTTCAATCCGGATTTGAAGGCTCAGTTTTTGATTTTTAAGGTGATCCAGATTTTCCCGTTCAGCAGTCAGCTGGTGCTCCAGTTCCTGCTTTTCAGCTTGCAGGGACTCCAGAGTTGTTCGCAGTCCTCCTGCTTTTGCTTTCGCATCCTGAAGCTGGAGACTGACCTGGTCCAGATGAACACTGGCTTTTTCAATTCGTTCTTGTGTGGTCAGAAGCTGCTCTTCGAGACGAATTTTTTCGCTTTCCAGTTCCCTGCTCCGGAGGCTCATAGATCTCAGACGTTCATCCGAGCGCGCTCTTTCCCGTGTGATCTCCTCCCGGTTGGAATGATAGCGGGATAATTCTCGATGCCAGCTGTTTAATTTAGACCGCAATGCCTGGACCTGATTCTGATTTTCTGACAGTTTCCGGTCGTATTCTGCCTGTTCCGATCTGGCTTTTTTGAGAGCCTTCTGCTGTTCTTCCTCCCCGATCTTTGCCAGACGCAGCTCCTCCTGAACCCGGAACCAGTGAAACCCATACCAATCTCGAAGCATAGCCCGTAAATCGCTTTTAACCTGCTCATACTGCTCTGCCCTGCGGGCCTGCCGCTGCAAACTCCTTAACCGCGGCTCTAATTCGGACAGGATATCCATTACCCGATCCAGATTCCGATGGGTTTTTTCCAGTCTGCGCTCAGCTTCCACCCGCCGGGATCGGTACAAGCCAATCCCGGCCGCTTCCTCAAAGAGTGAGCGGCGTTCATCTGCTTTCAGAGAAAGGACAGCATCTACCAACCCCTGTCCAATAATCGTATAGGTTCGATCTGCTAACCCGGATTGTCCAAGCAGCTCATACACATCTCGCAGCAGCACCTGCTGACCGTTAATTAAATACTCATTCTTTCCATCGCGGTATGCTTTGCGGGTAATTGAGACTTCAGAAAAGTCAATTGGCAGCCAACCATCCTGATTGTCAAAAGTTATTGTGGCAGCGGCCATCCCGGCCCGGGATCGCTGGTCGGATCCCGAAAATATCATATCCCGTGTCTTTTTTCCGCGCAGTAGTTTATAGGACTGCTCCCCAAGTACCCAGCGCACTGCATCAGCGATGTTGGATTTTCCCGATCCATTGGGACCAACAATCACGGTGATTTCATCCGCAAACTCAAAATCTGTTTTGGATGCGAATGTCTTGAACCCTGTCAGGTTTAATGATTTCAATCTCATCTTGGTTTCGTTTTTTCCGTGTTGTTTAATTTGTCTTTTTGAATAATTGCCAGAGCCTTGGCAGCTGCCGCCTTTGAGGCATCACGTTTGTTATGACCCGTACCAGCTGCGCTGACATATCCCTCAACCCGGACTTCAACGACAAACTGTTTGGCATGATCCGGACCTTCTTCTGCAATCGTGGAATATTCCGGCGGGGTAATTGATCGGGCCTGGGTCCACTCCTGCAGTAAACTTTTTGGGTCCCGGGGGTGGCCATTAACTAAAATACCATTGACCGCATTTTCCAAAAAAGGAAAAAAGAAATCCTCAACAGCTGGAATGCCTTGATCTAAATAATAACTCCCGATCAACGCCTCAAAGCCGGCACAAATCAGCGCGTCCCTGTCCCGACCGCCGGACAGAATTTCTCCCTGACCCAATCGCATGGCTTGACCAAGCTCGATCATCCGTCCAAAAACCGCCAGCTGTTCCGTGCAAACAATTGCGGTTCGAATCTGTGTTAGCTCCCCTTCAGACATTTCCGGATAATGATGATAGAGCCAGGAGGCAACCACAAAATCAAGCACTGCATCCCCCAAAAATTCCAGACGCTCATTATCCTCCAAGGCTCCTGGATTTTCATTCAAGTATGAGCGGTGTGTCAAAGCCCGGATAAGTAATGCGGGATTCTGGTATTTAACCCCCAGACTTTCCATGAATTCTTGCGGAGGTATTTCTTCCCTGGCAGCTTTCATCATTCTCTCTTCTCCAGAGAACTCATGGTCTGAAAAAATCTTGATCTGGTCTGCGGATCAAGACCTTTGCGGACCGTCAGTTCCCGACTCCTGGTTTTCGGTGAGGCTTAATTATACACAATCAATTCAGATAATCAATCTAGCTTTCGGATTTCAAGCCGTGGCCTGAAATAATGCAAATCACCGGTCCAGGAAGCCAATCCAGCTGCTCTTGTAATGCATTCCAGACCAGGGCTGAAGTTGGTTCAAGATCTATACCCAGCGCGCTTAATTCCTTCTTTCCTCGGGATAGCTGATCCTCATCCACCCGAACTAATTTGCCGCCGGTATACCGGACCGCCTCCAGAATCTCTCGATCGTGAATAGGTTCTGAAATTCTGACCCCATCAGCCAGGGTCAATCCCGGTTGGACAGGAACAGCCCGGGTCTCTCCATTTTCATAAGCCTGCACCAGCGGATCACAGGCAGCGGATTGAACTCCAATCAGCACTGGAACTTCATCAATTATTCCTGCATTTTGAAGCGCTCTATAACCATGATACAAACCCAGCAGCAAGCTTCCATGCCCTACAGGGACCAAAACAGCCCCCGGCTTGCCCGGAATTTGACGCCAGAGTTCATAAGCAATGTTTGCAGTTCCGGGAATTCCCAGCGGGAGATAAGCATGGCTGGCATACACTGCGCCGGACCGGGCAGCCTCCAGCACAGCAGCAGCTGCATTTGCTCTCGGCCCAGGCACAGGGAAAAGCTCAGCCCCGAAGCGGGCAATCTGCTTGCATTTTGGACCGGATGCATCTTCCGGAACATAAATCTTCGCGCGAATTCCTGCCCTGGCCGTGTATGCAGCCAGGGAGGATCCGGCATTTCCCGAGGAATCTTCGACGAGGTGTTTTATACCCAGGGCCTTCGCCCGGCTGACCAGGACCGATGTTCCCCGATCCTTAAAGGACCCGGTTGGATTGAGGCTTTCCAGTTTATAACCAATCTTCCGGCCCCGAACAGGAATCCAGATCAAAGGGGTATTCCCTTCTCCCAGGGTCACCACTTCTGCAGATTCCGGAAGCATTAATCCGGTCCGGAAATTACCTGACCCAGAACCCAGGGATTTAAGATCAGATGTCTTGAGGTCTATCTTCCGGAGGGAAAAAATCCCTCCGCATTCAGGACAGCAGTATGGCATGGCATCCGCTGGATATGGAAACTGGCAGTTTTCACAAACAATCATCTCTCACCTTCAACATTTCCTGTCTTTTCGACAAAGTCCAGAGATTGTTTTCCAGTCAGCTCCCGGATCCGGATCATCCAGACCCGGGTTCGATCAATTTGATTTGCAGGAAAGTCCCAATCCCGGTCCGAATAATGGTTCATAATCTGCTGCAGGCCTGCCCGCTTTTGATCGGGGGAGAGCAGTTCATCCACATCTCCTGCTCCGATCACGCTCCGGTATGAAAAACTCCACTTGCAGGGGTCTCCATGGTCAGTTTCCAGTTTTGCCTGGTCCTCCATCTCAAAACAAACCCGATTGTTTTGGGCCAGAATATCAATCTTTTTTCCGGACTGCGCCGTATGGAAATAGATTGCTGCTCCATCATAGCCAAAGGAAACTGGAACAACGTAAGGGTCATCACCAACACACAGACCCAGCCGGCAAATGAGGCTGTTTTTAATTATCTCCTCAATGATATCTTTCTGGCAGATTTCCTGTTGGCTGCGTCTCATTCAATACTCTCTCAATACTCTCTGCTTTCTACTCAGCTTCCCCCCGCAATATGGGAAAAAAAAGCTACCTCGGCATCCTCCGGGATCAAGTCATGCTTCTGACTGAAGACCCGGTTGATTGAGGTCAGTAATCCCGGAAATGCATCTGCTGCTTCCGGGTACTTCCTGACCAAAATCTCTTTTAAGTCGGAAATGGTTGAACCCTCCGGGATCTCGAGCTGTATGCTCTTGACTCCTATGATAGCCCGAATAGATGCAAAGAATGAAATTTTGATCGTGATCATTATTTTTCAATCCGCGTTAATAACTGCTTCTCTGAGTCCGTTGCACAATAAATCAATAAAGCCTAAAAAAAACAGCTATTTTAGCTG
>CAZTWV010000024.1:0-41308 GCA_964618295.1 uncultured Anaerolineales bacterium
AGCTGGTGGTTTTTTGTTTCGGGCGCTTCGCGCCCTCAACTCACTAAAGTGTTAAAAAGACCCGGGAGAAATTTTCTCCCGGGTGGAGTCCTTTGATCATTTATCTCCTCTGAAGTTCCTGCCAGATCCGCTCCGGAGTAACCGGGTTGACATCAACATTGGCTCCGCAGGCATCCAGAACGGCATTTCCAACTGCCGGAGCTACCCCGTCCATTGGAATTTCAGCTACAGCTTTCACCCCGAATGGATGAGAAGGCTCAAAAGTTTCAACAAATAGTGTTTCCAGATCGGGCATCTCGTGGGCCATAAAGATATGATAATCCCGGAAATCCCGTTCCCGGGCCCTGCCCTTTGAATCATAGAGCATCTCCTCGCTCACAGCGTATCCCAGGGCCTGGGTCATTCCGCCTTCAATCTGCCCGGAAGCAGTCACCGGGTTCACAATCACCCCGGCATCCACGGCCATCACCAGCCGATCTACAACCACCATCCCGGTTTCAATATCCACCGTAACCTCGGCAAATTGAGCTGCAAAGGGCGGAGGTGATACCGGTGACATGAATGAACCTACCGCCATGATCTGTTCCTGATCGGCCTGGTGGAGGGAGTGAAGGGCGATTTCCTCGATTGAGACAGCTTTTCCATCCGGGGCAATCGCGCATTGATTGGAAAGCTCGATTTGCAGCGGATCATAGCTTGTCTCTGAACTGCGCTCTTCCAGGATCATTACCGCCCGCTCCCGGAGCCTGGCAGCGACCTGATTGGCAGCGTCCACCACAGCAGCACCGGAAATGTAGGTCGTACTGGACGCGTAGGCACCCTTATCAAAGGGGGTGAAATCCGTATCAGACGAGTACACAATCATATCGTCCAGCGGAACCCCCAGGATTTCAGCCGCCATCTGTCCCAGAACCGTGTCAGATCCTGTTCCCAGATCAGTGGCCCCCACCAGCAGGTTAAAGGAACCATCATCATTCAGCTTGATGCTCGCCCCGCCCATATCCAGATAGGGAATGGCTGTCCCCTGCATTACCATTGCGATTCCCAGACCTTTCCGCAGGTAAGGTTTTCCAGGAACCTCCCGCCAGTCTTCATCCTCCATCTTTTCATCCCAACCAATCGCCTCTTTCCCCCGTCGAACACACTCAAGCAACCCGTTGGTCTGAATGATTTCAGGTTTAGGCTCCCGGCCTTCACTCCAGGCTGTGCTGAACGGATGCAGTTCTCCAGCCCGGAGGGCATTTTTCAGCCGAAATTCAATCGGGTCAAGATCCAATTCCCTGGCAATCTTTTCCATATGACGCTCCAGGGGCCAGAAACCCTGTGGAACACCATAACCGCGGTAAGCGCCGGATGGCGGAGTATTAGTGTAAACAATATCAGCATAGAACCGGATATTCGGATTTGCTCGATATTCCCCACCCCCAACGTAAAGTGCCATAGCTTTGTGCCCGGTGTTGCCAGTCACTGTTAAAGCGTGGGCTCCGTTTGCCCCGGTATCACTCAGGGCATACATTTCGTTGGCAGTGATTGTGCCGTCTTTCTTCACCCCGGTTTTCATCCGAACCCGCATCGGGTGCCGGGAACGGGCTGCGATGAACTCCTCCTCCCGGGTATATACATACTGGACCGGTTTCCCGGTTGCAATTGTCAGATGGGCTGCGATATCCTCGATCAGCATTTCCTGCTTCCCCCCAAATCCACCCCCAATCCGGGGTTTGATGACCCGGATTCGTTTGATCGGCAGATCAAGCACAGGGGCGATCATCCGCCGAACGTGGAAGGGAACCTGGGTTGAGGTCCGGATTACCAGGCGGTCATCTTCATCCCAGTAGGTCACTACTGCATGGGGTTCAATATGAGCCTGTTGGACTTTCGGGACCTCGTATTCAGCCTCAAGAATCAAATCGGCTTCCTCAAAACCTTTTTCCGGATCACCAATATCAATCCGGATCTCAGCCGCCAGGTTCTTTGACGGGTCTGAATCTGCGAAGTTCACATACTCTTCCTCATCATGCAGAATCGGGGCTCCGGGTTTCATCGATTCCCGGGAATCCAGGATCGGATCCAGCACTTGATATTCAACTTCGATCGCTTTTAATGCCTGTTCAGCGATCTCTTCGCTTTCAGCGGCAACAAATGCAACCCTGTCACCCACAAAACGAACTTTTCTATCCAGTGAGAAGCAGTCCAGCGGTCCGGGAATCGGATCAGATTGACCTGCTGTTGAATAAACCACCCTGGGAAGATCCTCATAGGTCAGAACAGCTTCCACGCCGGGAATTTCCAGGGCTTTGCTTTTATCAATCGATTTGATCAAGGCGTGAGCATGCGGGCTCATCAGAACTTTCGCATACAGCATATCCCGCCGCTCAAAATCCGCCGCAAAAGCCGGTTTCCCCTGCACCAGCTTGACCGCATCTACTTTTTCCTTGGGTTTTCCTACCTGCTGCCAGGTTTCCGGTTCAGTGGTCACCTTTAACCGGGAAACCACCTTTTCCGCGATCAACACGGACCCATCATCCTGGACACTTTTTACCGGCGGCATCGGTTCTTCCGGATCATCTCCCATCCATTCCTTGGGAACCTGGATTGGCTCCTCCATGGGTGGGACATCTTCTCCGCGAAGTCGGGCTGCGGCCCGGAGCACCGCCTCAACCGGTTTTTTGTATCCTGTGCAGCGGCACAAGACGCCGGACAAAGCGTCCCTGACCTGATCCTCATCGGGTTCGGGATTTCTATCAAGCAGTTCCTTGGCGGCCAGCAGCTGGGCCGGGGTGCAGTAGCCGCACTGAATGGCGCCGGTTTTGACAAATTCCTGCTGCAGAATATGCAGCCCCCGGGTTTCCTTCCAACCTAAATGGGGATGCTCTCCAAGTGATTCAATGGTCTGGATCGAATGGCCATCGGCCTGGGCAGCAAGGTAGAGATAGGCGTTGATCGGTTTTCCGTCCAGCAGAACAGTATCGGCCCCGGAAATGCCCTGCTCATCCCCAAATTTTACCCCGCTGAATCCCAGTCGGCGTAAAACCCGGTACAAGCGTTCTCCCGGAGTAATGTGAACAAGATACTCATCCTGATTGATTGTTAAAGTGATTTCCGCCATTTACTTATCCCTCTTCTCTTGAGCTAATACATCCTCCAAACAGCGCCGCACCAGTGCTCCGGCTGTTTGAGACCGGTATTCAGCGCCAGCCCATTGATCTCCAGCGTCTGAATAAGCTGAGACCGCCGCAGCTGCAGCGCCGTCCTCTCCCTGTCCGTCTACCACCAGCAAAGGCTGATCCCCCGTCCCTCCAATCACAACCCGGGTCCTGCCCGAGGGCCATCTGGCTGCAGCCGCAGCGACTACCGGCAGATCAGCCGGGGATCTGGCGGCATAATAATAGGCAAGTTTTGCTTCAGAAGGAATGATCACTCTGCTGATCAGCTTGCCCGCCAGTTTTTCTTCCCGCAGGGGAAGCAGATCACCGTAAGGGAGCTGCTGCGGTTCTTGATTGGCAGCTTCCAAATCCAGCACCGCATCCAGAGCTAAAAATGCCGTGGCGATTGGTGACCGTCCTGTCGCTGTGACCAGCGTTCCAGCAATCGTGGCTACCTGACGCCTGTTGTAAGTTTCCTGGTGCCTGACAGCTTCAATAACAGCCGACTGCAGATCGTCCACGTCCAGCAGGGATTGGAGTGTGACAGAAGCACCCAGCTGGAACTTCTTATTTTTATTCACAATTTGATTCAATCCGAGGTTTTGAAGGTCGACAACTGCAATGTCTTCTTGGATCACCTCGTTGATGAAAAGCCCTCCCCCGAGAGGGATGGTTTTCTTTTCTGCACTTTTCAATAGAGAAAGTGCTTCATCGATACGATCCGGTCGATAATAATCTGTGATCATCCTTTCCTTTCCTGATGTCCATTTTCCTGGATGAAGGGCTCAACTCAAGCTGACTTCATCCAGGATTGTTATAACCAAATTCCTTATTCTACAGCAAATGTATCCACCAGCAGCTTCACATCCCCTCCGACAGGGTAAAGAATCGGAGTTGTACAGCCATATTCCCGGTATTTATCTACCTTGGCCCGGGCTTCCTCCGGAGTTCCTGAAGCGGTGATCCGCTCAATCAAGTCATCCGGCACCAGGTGTTTGGCCGCCTGGATTTGCTCATGGGTCGCAGGCCAGCCCAGGATGGACTGAATCTCGGCCACGATATCACTGGATACGCCCGAAGCCTTGGCAATATGCGGCTGCTGGGCAAGATACTGGGTCAGCAGTTCCCGGCTGGAGTCAAAGGCCTCATCATGGTCCTCTGCTACCGAACAAACCACCAGCTGGGGCCGGTCAATTTCTTCCAGCTTCCTGCCGGCTTTCTTGGCCCCAATCTCAATATTTTCCAGCGCCATCTCATTGTACTCAATGGGGACACAGTAATTCAAAACCACACCATCTGAAATTTCACCTGACAGCTGGAGCATTTTTGGTCCTGTCGCGCCAATCATAATCGGTACGTTGCGGGGTTCCTTACGGCCGTGAACCACATCCAGTTCAATTCCTTTGACCTGGACAAACTCACCCTCAAAGGTGACGTTTTCCATATTCAAGAGCCGGCGCAGGATTTCCACTGTCTCACGCATCGCTGTCAGCGGTTTCCTTCGGTTGATCCCAACATTCTCTGCCAGCGGATCCCACCAGGCGCCAATCCCGCAGATCATTCGATCCGGAGCCAGGTCGTCCAATGTTAAAAATGTGGAAGCCAGCAACCCAATGTTCCGGGTCCAGTTGTTGATCACACCAGAACCAATCTTAATCTTTTCTGTGACAGCCCCATAGGCTGCCATCGGGACGATCGCATCCCGGACGAGGCGAGATTCGGCCTGCCAGACTGCATCAAATCCCTTTTCTTCAGCGTATTGAACGTAATCCAATCCATCTCGAAGATCATGGGCATCCTGCAAATATAGGGCAACGGGTTTACTCATCAATTCCTCCAATCTACTAAAATGAACACAACGGACTAATCTAATTTAAAATCTGCTTCCATCAGCTCCAGGTCATCAGGCTCATCCAGATCGAGAGCCAGGGAAGGCAGATTGATGATTTCCAGGGCGGCTCCGGCTTTCCGGGCCTGCTCGCAGTGTTTTTCAAACGATCCCTCACCATAATCATAACTGATCATACCGGCCGGACAGATAAAAAGCGCATTTGTTCCTTTCTGTTCTCGATCCGGCGCAACAACGACAACAGGAGGACGATCGCGGTGCTGTAAAATCTGGTTGATATCTTCCACAGCGAGGCGCGGTAAATCCGCAGGTATGATCAAAACTCCTCTTGTTTCATAAGATTTTGCAACTTCCGTAGCCCGGGTTAAGGCAATATTTAAATCCGGGCTTCCATTTTCCTGGACAGTTCTCGCTCCGAGATCACGGGCAATTGCCAGCGCCTCGGTGTCTCTGCTGACCACCAGAATGCTCTCAATACCCTCAACTTCCGAGAGCGTGCGGATGGTTCTTTCCAGCAAGTATTGATTCAAATCGGCCCGTTCATCCGCGGACATCACATCCGCTAAACGTGACTTTCCTCTGCGAAGCGGCTTAACAGGTACTATTGCCCATAAAGCCATGCTTATCCCTCCTCAACAAAACCAGTACTGATCTCTAATATTTCCTCAGCCAACCGCTTCCGATCCGACCGGGTTTTCATCCAGATTTCCAGAGCATGAATCGGGATGAACGAAGCTCTCCCTTCGGAGAGTTCTTTCACCTGATCGCCGTCCGCCTGATCAATGATAAACAGGCTGAGCAGATCACCATAGTGCTCAAGCACAGCTCCAGCGGAAGGTTCAATTCCCATCTCCCGGTACATTTTCGCTGCTGGACCTTTGACTGTCTGACCGCTGATAATGGGGGAAACTGCCAGGACAAACTTTCCCTCCAGTTGGGAGCGGATCCCGGGCACCGCCAGGATGGGATCAATGCTCACCCAGGGATTGGAAGGGCAGATCACCACGAGGTCGGCATCCGCAAGAGATTCAAGCACTCCAGGCGCCGGTTCGGCTTTTTTCATTCCAGAAAACTGGAATCCACTCACGGTTGGACGGCAGGCGAGACGGACAAAATAATCTTGGAAAGGAAGGGGGCCTTGATCCGATTCTACAATCGTACCCACCGGATCATCACTCATCGGCAGCACCCGGGCTGAAATTCCCCAGGAATGGCAGAAATCGTGTGTAATCTCGGATAATGATTCTCCGGCTGCCAGGCGGCGGGTCCTCTCCAGATGGGTCCCCAGATCCCGGTTTCCGAGCTGAAACCAATCCGGACCATCCAGCCTCCGGATTTCTTCCAGAGTTTCCCAGCGTTCTTCATTCCTTCCCCAACCATGATCCGGATCCTGAATTCCTGCCAGGTTATAGCAAACCGTGTCCAGATCCGGACAGATATTCAGTCCAAAATGGCGGAAGTCATCACCTGTGTTGACAATCACCGTCAGCTGATCGATCTGCTGACTCTGCGCCAATCCATCTGCAAGTTTAGCCCCGCCCACGCCTCCTGCTAATGCAGCTACTTTCATGCCTTCACTCGTTTTTCTAAACAATAACAATTATAAAACATCCAATTTCCAGAACTTTTTTGCTCCGGTCTCCACCTCAGCGGAACAGGTCTTCATCCGGTTTTCTGGGAAGCTCCTGGAAAGATCCCTCCCGCAGGGGATACGGAAAACCCCGGACATGAACCACTGGAATCCCTTCAGCGGCCTGACCCATCAAAAGCGACGCCCCGGCAGCCAGTTCATCCACAGCCGCAATCTGTGTAATCCGGAGTTGATAATCAAACAAATCCATCCTGCCCCGGAGATCTACCAGACCGGGAACCCCGGAGTAGCCAATCGAAATTCCTACAGTCCCTTCCCGCCAGGCCCTGCCGTGAGAATCGATGATCACCACTCCCAGCCGGCTGTCTGTCCTTTCTTCCAGCTGCTTCCGCAAATTTGCGGCAGACCGATCTGGATTTTCAGGCAGCAGCAGGACCCAATGGGAGTGGTCTCCGTTTTCCGCTGGAACATTGGAATGGTCTATACCGGCGTTAGCGCAGATAAAGCCCATTTGATGCTCCACAACAATCAACCCCGGCCGGGTCCGGAGGACAGCTTTGCTTTCCCCCAGGATGCATTCCACTTCCCGGGGATCTTTGCCAGTCATCCGGGCCAGCTCCTGTGCTTCTGGAGAGGGAGAAATCTCCCGCAAATCCACCAGCCGACCTTCCGCTTTGGAGACGATTTTTTGGGCAATCACCAGCAGATCTCCAGATTGGATCTGGATCTGATTTTCCAGCAGCGCCTCACCAATTAAATCAGCCAGCTCGTCGCCTTTAGATATCAGCGGTAAGCCGTGAACCGGTCTCAGGACCAGCGGTTGATAACCATTCAACTCATCGCCCATCACTTATGAACCGACAATTTTCACGCTGGCATGCTTGATATCATTGAACTTGTTGATTTTGACCAGAATGGCAGTCAGTCCTTCAATGGTGATCGCCATGTCCAGGTCACCGGCGTAATAGGTCTTCATTCCAGCCCCGCGGATCAGATCCATCACAGTTTCTGCTGCATCCCGATCATCGGCACAGACCAGCACATCACTGTCCAGGTCCTTGGCCAGGTTTTTCAGAGCATGAGCGGGTATGTTCTGGAACGCTGCGACCACTGGAACATCAGGGCCGAGCAGATCCTGGGCCTTTCTTGCAGCTGACGGCGGCGCAGGCGGTTTGGGGTCTGGAAATGTGATCTGAGCTGTGGCATCAATCAGGATCTTGCCCTGGAGATCATCCTTCAAACCGCTCAGCGCAGCCTGATGGGCTGCCTGGACCACAGTGAGGACATTGATATCCCCTTTTTTAGCAGCAGCAGCGTTCTCCAGGCCGACAATCAAATCATCCCCCAGGATCTCATTTAATTCACCAGCCACCCGCAGAGCCTTCTCTTCTTTCCGGGAACCAATAATCACCTGGTATCCATTAGATGCCCAGCGGAGAGCCAGTCCTGTACCCTCATGGCCTGTCCCGCCCAGGATGGCAATCACAGGTTTTTTGCTCATAGTGTATTCTCCTTTACTGATAAAAAATATCCCTCTCACGACCCCCGCTGAATTTCAGGAATACTTGCCTACAAATGTTTCATACCGGGACCAGATTTCTGGTGCCAGTTCGCGGGCTTCAGCCGCGATCTTTTCCTCATCCAGAGTCAGAAGTTCATGCTCCTTTTTGAGGAATTTCCCGCCGACCATGGTCGAGGTTATCATGCTTTCCTGGATCCCAAACACAATTTGCCAGGGAAGGTTTCCTGCGTTTAATGGCGTGTAGGGATGATAATCAACAAAAATCAAGTCGGCAGCTGCCCCTTCTTCAACCACACCCAATTTGACATCCGGGAGATAAAGATTTGCAAGAGCTACGTTGTTCGTCACACCCATCTGGATGATATCCATCGCATTCATCCGCCTTGGATCCAGATTATGAACTTTGTGCAGGAAGTAAGCGGTTTTCCACTCCTCCCACATCGCGTGATAAAATCCATCCGTCCCGATCCCAACTTTAATTCCCAATCGCAGGAAATCTTCAATATCAGCCACACCAACAGCGTTGTTCATGTTGGAGCGGGGCTGATGGGTCAGCCAGGTGCCGCTTTCGGCCAGGAGGGCAGCTTCTTTTTGATCGATATGAACCCCGTGGGCCACAATGGTCTTGGGTCCGAGAATCTCAAACTTTTTCAGGCGGTCAACCACCCGCATCCCACTCCGTTTCATGCTGTCGTATTCATCCGCCTGGTGCTCTCCGACATGAATGTGATAGCCGGCTTCGTCACCAACCGCGTCGCGGCAGGCTTCTAATGTATCATCATCCAGGGTCAGGCTGGCATGCAAACCAAATGCAGCTCCCAGGCGCTCCATGTTGGCAGCTTTTTTGATCATCCGCACGTTTTCTTTAATCCCAGCTTGTGCACCGTCTTTTCCGTTCCGATCAGTTACCTCGTAACAGAGCACACCGCGCAGCCCTGCTTGATCCAGGACATCGGCGATCACATCCAGCGAACCGTCAATGAAATTCGGGGAAGCATGATGGTCAAAGAGAGTGGTTGTCCCGTTTTTTACTGCATCGACAGCGAACACGAGTGCAGAATAGCGCACACCATCTTCATCCAGAGCCATATCGAGCGGCCACCAGAGTTTTTCAAGAATTTGGGGAAAGTCCTTGGGAGCATCTCCTGGAATGCCCATTCCCCGGGCATACGCCCCGTAAAAGTGAGTGTGAGCACAGATATTCCCGGGCATAACATACTGACCGCGGGCGTCAAAGGTCTCTTCTTCTGCTCCGGCATGAGCCAGGTCCGCTCCTATTTCCTTGATCACACCATTCTCTACTCGCAGGGATTGATTTTCCAGAATTTGATTTTCTTCCCCCCAGGTAATCAGGTTTGCATTTTTAATGATCATCATTTCCTCCTCAATATTATTTTTCCTGCTGCTGGATGTCCTTATTTAATTCATACTGCTGCACAAACAAAGCCTGTTCATCAGTCTGAACCGAACCTGGGACTAAACCCCGGATCCACTGGACTGCCTCAAAGGCATTCCGATCCGTGAGATCTGTGGCCAAACAGGCCAGAAAAGTACCTGTTCTCCCCAGGCCGGCCAGACAGTGAACCAGAATATTTCTGCCCTCAGCGAGCGCTGCAGCTGCAGTTTGAAGCGCTGTGTTCCAGCTTTTCTGATTCTCCGGTATCCCAAAATCCGGAACAGCTTCATGCACCACCTCCAGACCGGCGGAGCGGTAATAACCGGGCAAATCCCGACCCGCATAGACCAGGTACTCCTGCTTTTCCAAAAGCACAAAAATCAGGTCAATTTCCCCGGCTTTAATCTCCTCCCAGGTTTGACCCTGGCTGAAAGGGCCAAAAGGCATCGGACTTCGGTAAATGCTCCCAGGGAGCTCAAAAGGAATCCGAATCAACGTTTGCACAACTTGGTTCCTTTTCCGGCAGAATTCAAGCGGTATTTTTCTCCCGGGATAACAAAACCGCAGCACTGCAGGCTGCGGTTAAATCCAATCATTTGATAAGCTTGTACGGGGGCAGAGACACAATACCGCTGCCCTCTTAGTTGATTTAAAGGCTTCGTGCTTCTATATTTCATCGGATCGGCGAATTCAGTCTCTCGTCTGAGGATGGTAGCACTTTTCGTCAGGTTATTCCTGACGCCGCAGCTCAATGATGCCAGCCGCTGCGACCACCGATCCATTTATTTTTGATTGTACCACTCTTTCAAAACCGATTCCGGCTCTGAAGTTTTGGAAACTCACTCCCGGCTCGGTTTTACCCATCTCCGGGAGTGGTTCTTATTCATTTCTTATAAAACTAATCTTTCTCAGATATCTGCAGGCTGAGCCAATCCTGGTCAATTGGCACCCGTTTGAAGCGCACACCGGTGGCATTGTAGACCGCGTTGACAATCGACGGGGAGACCGGCATGGTGGAAATTTCTCCCACCCCTTTCGCCCCATACGGACCATCTGTGGTTGGATCTTCCACAATCAACACTTCAACATCATCAGGGACATGCTTGATGGACGGCATCCGGTAGCGTGCCAGGTGATCGGTAACCACCCTGCCCTCATCCAGGATAAACTCCTCTGTCAGGGCATGGCCGATCCCCATGATCATACCGCCTTCGACCTGGCCCTGCAGACCAAGCGGATTGATCGCGGTTCCAACATCTGTTGTGGCAATCGCCTTTGGGATTGTTACCTCTCCAGTTTTGAGGTTGACTTCAACTTCCACAGCCTGGGCCGCAAAGGAATATGCAAAGTGCTTATCACCAGGCTCTCCCAGCGGTGTGGTCTCAGGAGCCCAGTATTCATAAAGGATTTTCGGAATCCTGCCCTCTTCCCGCATTTCATCTGAGACCTGCTTGAAGGACAGGGTTGTTCCATTAACCTGAACCTTCCCATCCTGGAAGAGGATACTCTCTGGCGGTGTATCGTATTTTTCTGCCAGAGTGGATGTCATTGCTTCCCGCAAGCCGACCGCCGCATAGCGGGCAGCATTCCCGGAAATGTACGTCTGCCTGGAGCCCGTGGTCGGGCCGCCGTCCGGGGTCAGATCGGTGTCCGAAAGCAGTACCTGGACCTGATCCAGCTCCATTCCCAACTCCTGGGCGGTGATCATCTGGAGCACTGTCACCAATCCCTGGCCAATTTCTGCTGACGAAATTCTTACTTCCGCTTTGCCGCTGTCAAGAAGCTCCACTTCAGCCGAGGCTTTATCCGGGGCACCTTCACCCAGACCAGTGTTTTTAAATGCGATCGCAAAACCCCAGGCCCTTCTTTTATCCGGCTCACCTTCCACCGGTCGGGGAGTAAATAAATCTCCCTCCGGAAGGTGTTTCCGCATCGCTTCTTCGGTCTTGTCGATGCATTCAATTAATCCAACACTCTCCTTCAGATGCTGACCGGTGTTGGTGATCGAGTCCTGCCGGAGAGCGTTCTTTCTCCGCAGTTCAATTGGATCGATTTCCAGCTTCTCAGCCACCTGGTCCATCATCGCTTCAATCGCGAAGTCTGCCTGCAGAGCGCCAAAACCGCGGAATGCTCCAGCCGGCGGGTTATTGGTGTACATTGCGTAACAGTCAATTTTCACATGAGGAACAATATAGGGGCCGGTAGAATGGGTAGTAGCCCGACCCATCACTTTGGTACCCAGTGATGCATAGGCCCCGGTATCTCCGTAGAGTTCGGTCTGAGCGGCGTGGATTGTTCCGTCTTTCATCAAACCCAGTTTAACCCGGATCTGGGTCGCATGCCGCTTGGGATGAACCAGCAAACTTTCATGCCGGTCATAAAGGATTTTGACCGGTTTCCCGGTGATATGAGCCGCCAGCGCAGCGTGAATCTGTCCGGCAATGTCCTCTTTTCCGCCAAATCCACCGCCGATCAGCGGACCGCGGATCCGAACCTGGTCCTCTTCAACCCCCAGGGCAGCAGCCACCTGATTCCGATCGGAGTAAGGGATCTGGGAACCGACATAGATCTCCATCCTCCCATCATCCAGGACCCGGGCAATGCTGCATTCCGGCTCCATGAAGGCATGCTCATAAGTGGGCATGTAAAAGGTGTCTTCCATGATAATGTCAGCTTCAGAAAAACCTTGCTCCGGATTGCCTTTATCGACTTTAATATGCTTCAGCAAGTTTCCGGATTCGTGCACCTTGGGGGCATCCGGCAGTTTCGCTGAAACAGGATCACTGACCACCGGGAGAGGCTCGATTTCAAACTCAATTAAATCCAGGGCCTGATGGGCAAGAGCGCGGGTATCCGCCGCAGCGACCGCCAGGGCATCCCCGACGTAGCGAACTTTTTCTCCAACACCTATCAACGCCGGCCAATCCTGGAACACAAGGCCGTGATTGACCCGGCCCGGAATGTCCTCCGCGGTTACCACCGCATGAACGCCTTCCAGGGCTTCCGCTTTGGAAGTATCCAGCTTTTTGACAACCCCATGCGGGATTCCTGCCCGCAGCGTAGCTCCATGCAGCATATCCGGGAAGGTGATGTCATCGGTGTAGATTGCGTCCCCGGTCACTTTATCAACTGATTCCGGTCGTTTGACAACCTGCCCCACTACCTCCAGCTCTCCTTCAAAATCAAAGGTGGGGAAGTCAATCGGCGTTCCATGATTAATATGATCGGCAGCTGCCAGGATCGCATTGCTGATTGCTGGATAAGCACCGCAGCGGCAGAGCGTGTCATTTAATGCATATTCAATGTCTTTCCGGGTGGGATCCGGCTTTTCTTTTAACAGGGCAGCCGCAGTCATAATCTGACCCGGGGTGCAGAAACCGCATTGGGCAGCACCGTATTTAATAAAAGCTTCCTGCAGCGGGTGGAGTTTGCCATTATCCGCCAACCCTTCAATGGTAACCACATGTTTACCCTGGGCTTTCAGTGCCGGGTAATTACAGGACAGAACCGGTACCCCGTCCACAAGAACGGTGCAGGTTCCGCATTCAGACTCAGCACAGCTAATTTTTGTCCCGGTTAAACCCAGCCGGCTGCGAATCACATCCGAGAGCATCTCTCCGGATTCCACGTCAACAGTTCGTTCAACGTCATTAACCCAACAAGTAAGTTTTGTCATCATTCCGCCTTCAATTTGTAGGATTGATCAATCGCTCTTGAAATCGCTTTCTCGAGAACAGTCTGGAGTAAAAACGGCAAAAGGTGATGTCGGTATTCCTTTGTGGCCCGGTTAGCAGAGGTCCTTAAACTGACTTCTTCAGCCAGGATCTGGCTGGCATCGGCCCAAAAAGTATCATCCAGAGATTTTCCGCATATGAAATCTTCCGTTTTAAAACCTCGGAACGGTTTGGGGCCGGCTGGACCGCAGGATAACCTTAAGTCTTTAATTTTGTGATCCTCGACAAGGACCGAGGCGGCCATGTTGAGGATAGCAATCGCGACTCCCTGGGGCCGCATCACCCGGTGAAAGGCAGAAGCCTCGCCCAGCTCTTTTTTCTTGAAACGGAAACCAACCACCAGTTTATCTTTCCGGCTGAAGTTAACCTTACCGGGTCCTGCAAATATCTCCAGGAGAGGCAGGAATTCTGTCCCATCCCGGGACGCAAGCTGAACCTCTGTTCCCAGTGCCAGCAGGGAAACCGTTCCATCCCCAGCAGGCAAAGCATGTGCCACATTACCGCCAATGGTTGCCACATTCCGGACCTGGGGACCGCCGATCAACCCGCAGCCTTCTACCACGCACTGAGCATGCTCCAGGAGAAGCGGATGGGTGATAATCTCTTTGTGGGTAGCAGAAGCCCCGAGGTAAATCCAGTCCCCTTCCTGACGGATATCACGCATCTCGGATACTGCAGAAACATCCACCATCCGGTCCACCGGTTGATGGCGCCCCTGGCGGATATCCAGCAGCAGGTCTGTCCCGCCGGAGATTACCACCGTGGTCCCCTCTGCCGTTGTCAGTCCATCCAGAGCGTCTTCAATTGTCTGAGCCTGAATGTATTCCTTATATAATGTCATAGCAAATCCTGTGGATTAAGTATTTTAAAAGTTGATATTCTGCAAAACTATCTTATCTTAAACTGTATTTTTCTGCACCGAAGACCTTGTGATTTTAATCCCCTTATTAATCCTCCCATTATCCCAGTGAAAGATCCCGGCAGCAGGATCAATCGATCAAATCCGATTCCCGGGAACTGCGGTACAATCTACACAGCTTATTTTTACAGAAGATAATTTTGGAGGACCCAGGTATGACAAAACATCTAGAACAGGCTATTGGCTATGCGCAAAGCAAAAAGGGGGAGCAGCTTAACCTCTTGCAGGAATTAGTTGCCATTCCTTCGGTTTCCACCGACCCGGAACGGAAAGAAGATATCAAGCGGGCTGCTGAGTGGCTCAAAGAACATCTGCTCCAGATCGGGATGACCCGGGCAGAGATTTTTGAGACTCCCCGGCATCCGATTGTGTTTGCCGAAAATCTCTCAGCAGGCGCTGAGGCACCGACCGCATTAATTTACGGTCATTATGACGTCCAGCCTGAGGATCCCCGGGAAGAATGGAAGACAGCACCCTTTGAGGGAACCGTAGTCGCTGAAAATCTCTACGGCCGGGGAACAACCGACATGAAAGGCCAGATTATTGCCTCTCTCAGCGCGGTGGAAGCAATTCTTGAAACCGGTGATCTTCCTGTCAACATCAAGTTTTTAATTGAGGGGGAAGAAGAAATTGGCGGTTCTTACCTGGAAACCTTTATTAAAGAAAACCAGGATCTTCTGTCCTGTGATTTTTTCCTCAACCCGGACACCGGAATGATCTCCCCTGAGAATCCAACCGTGACTTATGCCCTGCGGGGGATCAGCTACTTTGAACTCCGCCTGACGGGTCCCAGCCAGGATTTGCACTCCGGTTTGTTCGGCGGAGTCATTCACAATCCAGCCCAGATTATGGCCGAGGTGATCGCCGGAATGCATGACGATCGGGGCCGGGTAACCCTGCCAGGCTTCTATGACCGGGTCCAGGATCTGGATCAGGAAGAACGAAAAGAACTCAGCCGGCTGCCTACCAACGAGGATTTCTATTTACAGCAAACCGGTGTGAAGAAACTATGGGGAGAAGAGGGCTACAGTGCTGTGGAACGGACCGGCGCCCGCCCCACATTGGAAATCAACGGGCTCTATTCTGGTTTTATCGGGGAAGGTCAGAAAACTGTTCTTCCGGCCTATGCTATGGCAAAAATTTCCTGCCGCCTGGTGCCTGATCAGGATCCGTACGAAGTTGGAGATCAACTGGAAGCTTATCTGGAAGAGAACGTCCCGGACACTATAACCTGGGAATTAAAACGAATGGCCGCGGATTTCCCCTCCATCAGCGACCCAAAATCTCCCTGGATTGAAGCTTATGTTAAAGCAGCAGAAACAGTCTGGGGCAAACGGCCGATCTTCAAACGAGAAGGTGGTAGTGTTCCGGTGGTCGTCCATGTCCAGCAAACACTTGGTGTGGATTCAGTAAACATCGGTTTTGGCCTGCCCAGTGATAATATGCACAGTCCGAATGAGAAACTGCACCTGCCCACCTTCTATAAAGGAATTCAGGCCCTGGTCCATTTCTTCTTCAACCTGTAAAGAGCGGATAACTATGAACACAGAAAAAACCCCAACTAAACTGCCTAACTACGGCGGTCAAGCGGTCATCGAAGGAGTGATGATGCGCGGCCGGCAGAACGCAGCAATTGCCATGCGGACACCCGAGGGTGAAATTGAGATCCACACTGAGGAACTGGGAAAAATATATCAAAGTAAATTCATGCAAATCCCTTTTCTGCGGGGTTTGCTCGGGCTCTGGGATGCGCTGGTGCTGGGGATGAAAGCCCTGACCATCTCTGCCAACACCCAAACCGGGGAAGATGAACCCATTGAAGGACCGGCCTTGTTTTTCACATTTGCCTTGTCCCTGATTATCTCAATTGGGATCTTTTTTCTGATCCCCGCCGGTTTGGGCCAGTTTGCAGAAAACAGTTTTGGTTGGAACGCCTGGGCCAGCAATCTGCTGGAAGGTCTGGTCCGGTTGGTTTTTCTGCTGGCCTACATGTGGGGAATTGGCCGGATGGAGGATATCAAGCGGGTCTTCTCCTATCACGGCGCAGAGCATAAAGTAATTAATGCTTTCGAAGACAATGCTGAACTCACCCCGGAAAGCGTCCGCCCCTATTCAGTCGAGCACCCCCGCTGCGGAACCGCTTTCCTGCTGATTGTGGTTGTATTCTCCGTGGTGCTTTTCACAGCCCTGGGACCACTCAGCCTGGCCTGGCGGCTGTTAAGCCGGATCCTGCTGCTCCCGGTTCTGGCTGGTTTTGCGTACGAATACCTGCGGTGGACAGCAAATAATCAAAACCACCCGATCATCCGAATCCTGATCAAGCCGAACCTGGCCCTGCAGCGGCTGACCACCAATGAGCCCAGCGATGAAATGCTGGAGGTCAGTATTGCTGCTTTTAATACAATGAGGGCCGGAGAACAGGAATAACACCCAAATAAATAAAGATCGCTCTCTAACTGAAATCAAAAACCTCGGAAGTTGAAAAACCTCCGAGGTTTTGGGTTTAATGACTGTAAAAAAACGGTTACTGTCAGGCCTGTTCTTCCAGGAATTCGACAGCTTCCATCGCGGCCGCTGCTCCCATTCCTGCGGAGAAAACTACCTGCTGGAAATGGGGATCGCCTACCTCCCCGGCAGCAAAGACGCCGGGAACACTGGTATGCATGTACTTATCCAGGACAAGATAACCGTTTTCGTCCGTCTCTAAAGCGCCGTCGAATAAATCGGTATTGGGAATATGTCCAATAAAAATGAACACGCCGTCAACATCGCGGACTTCTTCTTCTCCGGTCTTCTTGTTTTCCAACCGGACGGCTTCAACGCTTGCATCCCCCATGATCTCGGTCACAATCGTATCCCACACAAAGTTGATTTTGGGATTGGCTTTGGCCTTTTCTGCCAGGAAAACGCCTCCTCTCAGCTTATCCCGGCGGTGAACAATGGTCACTGATTTTGCAAACCGGGTCAGGAAGATACCTTCCTTCAAGGCGCTGTCCCCCCCGCCAACCACAATTAAATCTTTTTCCTGAAAGAAATGTCCGTCGCAGGTCGCGCAGTAGGAAACTCCACGGCCGACATATTCCTGTTCACCGGGAACTTCCAGTTCTCGAACGGAAGCTCCGGTGGCGATGATCAGGGTTTCTGCCAGATATTCCCCGCCGTAAGTCACAACCTTGAAGGGTCGCTGGGAGAGGTCCACTTCCGTTGCGGTGTCAAAAATGATTTCAGCTCCAAAACGAACTGCCTGTTTTTGAAAAACTTCCACCATATCCGGACCATCGATACCCTCTGGAAAACCAGGGTAATTATCGATGGCGCCGGTCTTTGATACCTGTCCTCCCAGATCCATACCGGAGAGGACCATAGGAGCGAGGTTGGCTCTGGCAGCATAAAGGGCTGCGGATAATCCCGCCGGTCCTGAGCCAATGATTAAACACTGGACGGTCTTCTGGGAGGTTTCAGTCATTGGATTTCCTTCAGTCAATCACAGCCAGCAGGCTTTCAAAATCCATAATCAGGTAGGATTCGCCCGCAAAGTTGATCTCGGTTCCGGTGTATTTCGGGAAGAGCACTTTGTCACCGATCTTGACTGTGATCAGTTCATCATCATCGCCAATCGCGACAACTTTCCCGGTCTGCGGTTTTTCTTTTGCGGTGTCGGGAATATAAAGTCCGCTGTCTGTCCGGCTTTCTTCTTCCAGCGGTTGAATGACGACTCGTTCGCCAAGTGGTTTAATGCCAATTTCTTTCTTGCTCATCAGTAACTCTCCTTATTTAACTCAATCTAATTTTTGGAACAATTTCAATTCCACATTGTACCAAAATGTATTGATATTGCCCCGGTTTAGTGGAAATTCATATAAAATTTTTATACAGCGGTCTGGACCCGGACGTTCTCCTGCAGGTATTCCCGGATTGAAACTGCAGCTTTCGCTCCATCCCCTACCGCAACCGCAATCTGGGCCAGATTACCAGATCTGACATCCCCGGCTGCGAAAATCCCCGGGGTCGATGTCGCCAGATCTCGATCGGTTTCTATGTATCCAAATTGATCCAGGTCAACCAGATCAGCCACAAAATCTGTATGGGGGCTGTACCCGATATAGATAAAGACAGCATCCGTGGGAATCTCCCGCACTTCCCCGCTGACCCTATCCTTGATTTTTAGACCGGTCACCTGCTGATCACCAACCACCTCGAGGGCTTGATGGGACAGCAGGCAAACTGCCTTGGGATGGCTCTGAACCCGGTCCTGCAGGACCTGTTCCGCAATCGAATGATCCAGGTATTCCACAAAATTTACCTGGCTGGCATACTGCAGCAGAATTTGGGCTTCCTGCAGTCCGGAGTTGCCGCAGCCGATCACAACAACTTCTTGATCCTTGTACAGCGGTCCGTCGCAGGTTGCGCAGTAGGAAACACCCCGGTTGTAGTATTCATCTTCCCCCGGGATCCCAAGCTTCCTGGGTTTACTCCCGGTCGCCAGCAGGACTGTCTTGCCCCGGTAGACCTGCTCCTCCTCCAGATGAACTGAGAAAATTCCATCTGGATCTTTATCAATCCGCTCCACTTCCAGAAAGGGTTCCAGCTCAGCACCAAATCGAAGAGCTTGTTTTTCAAAGCGGTCCATCAACGCGGGACCTTCAACGCCTTCTGGAAAACCCGGGTAATTCTCGATCCAATGTGTGGTTGAAGCCAGGCCGCCAGGGGCATCTTTTTCAAGAATCAGTGTTTTCCAACCGTCCCGGGCGGTGTAAATTGCCGTTGTTAAACCTGCAGAACCAGCTCCAATCACAATCACATCATAGACTTGATTGGGATCCCCCTTCTTTGTTTTCGATCCACTGGTTTTTTCAAGGTTCAGATTGAACATAAATCCTCCATCATCAAAGAACCTTCCCTTTCGTCCGGAGAAGGTTCAAACTATTGTTTTCCCGATCATTTAGATGATGAGAAGTTGAAAAGGTTACAAAAAATCCGGAAGCCATCTGGCTTCCGGATTTGAGTTTCTTTAGCGTTTTCGATCCGCTTCTTGAGCTTCTTCGAGCGACCATCCTTCCAGGACAGCCTGCCTGGAGAGCCTGATTTTCCCATCATTGCTGATATCTGTCACCATTACGGTGATTTCATCGCCGTATTCAACCACGTCTTCTACACTCTTAACATGGCGGGTTTCAAGCTGGGAAATATGCACCAGACCGTCAATCCCGGGCAGAATTTCCACGAAAGCGCCGAAGTTTTTAACTCCAACAACTTTCCCGGTGTAAATCCGGCCGATTTCCGGTGTAGCGGTCAGGCTTTCAACCCGTTCCCGGGCCATGCGAGCGCTTTCACCGTCATCTGATGCGATAAACACGAGACCGCTGTCATCAATATCCAGCCGGGCTCCAGTTTCATCCTGAATGTCGCGGATGGTTTTTCCACCAGGTCCAATCACCGCCCCGATTTTATCCACCGGGATCCGAACAGATTCTATCCGGGGTACAAAGGATTTCAAATCCGGATTCGGAGCTGAAATGGTTGCGATCATCGCGTCCATGATCGTTTTTCGAGCTGTTTTGGCCTGAGCCAAAGCTTCTTCCATAATCTCAGAAGAAAGGCCGGTCAGCTTGATATCCATCTGAAGAGCTGTGATGCCCTTTTCCGTTCCGGCAACCTTGAAGTCCATATCGCCGACATGGTCTTCCAAACCCTGGATATCGGTCAGGATTGCATAGCGGTCTCCTTCTTTGACCAACCCCATTGCCACTCCAGCCACCGGGGCTTTGATTGGCACACCGGTATCCATCAAGGACAGGGTTGATCCACAGACCGAGGCCATGGAGGATGATCCATTGGACGCAAGCACCTCGGACACCAGACGCATGGTATAAGGGAAGTCCTCTTCCGATGGAATCACCGGAAGCAGGGCCCGCTCTGCCAGGGCCCCATGCCCAACCTCACGTCGGGAAGTGCCCCGTAAAAAGCGAACCTCACCAACAGAGAAGGGTGGGAAATTGTAGTGGTGCATGTAACGCTTGGTTTCCTGCGGGGTGAGATTATCAATCATCTGGGCATCCCGGGGCGTTCCGAGCGTCGTCATGGTCATCACCTGGGTTTCACCCCGGGTGAAAACTGCGGAACCATGAGCCCGGGGGCTGCTGTTGATCTCACACCAGATATCTCTCACGGTCGTGGTATCACGGCCGTCCGGACGCTGACCTGCATCCAAAATTCTTTCCCGGATGGCTTTT
Source organism: uncultured Anaerolineales bacterium (assembly GCA_964618295.1). Lineage (GTDB taxonomy): Bacteria > Chloroflexota > Anaerolineae > Anaerolineales > UBA11858 > B10-G9. Next base: position 20,388 of record CAZTWV010000024.1, read on the forward strand.
TTATAGACATCATGGAAAGCTTCCTTGACATCATCCACCAGGGATTCATCTTCTGCGGTTAGTTCCGTGATCAAAGTCTCTTCAATTTTATTAATTTCCTTTTTCAGATCACCTTTTTCCAAACCGTGGGACAGCACATCAGTGATCTTGCTGAAGGCACCTTTCTCAACAGCCTGCTCAATCTCGGTGCTGATAGAAAATGCTTTGTAGACTTTCTTTTCTTTGCCGACCTCAGCTCGCATTTTTTCCTGCAAGCTGATCAAAGGCTGGATGGATTCCTGGCCAAATTTCAAAGCCTGAAGAATGACTTCCTCACTGATTTCTTTTGACCCGCTCTCAACCATCAGAATTGCATCCTTGCTGGCAGCCATCACCAGGTCAAGCTCTGACTGGGCGATCTGCTCATAGGTGGGGAAAGCCACGAACTCTCCGTGCAGTCTTCCCACCCGGATCCCGGCAATCGGTCCCTGCCAGGGAATATCCGACACCATCAGAGAACCTGAGGCAGCGTTGAGTCCCAGCACATCCATCGGCTGCTTTCCATCTGCAGAGAGAGCATACAAAATCAGCTGGACAGCATTTTTCATGTCATCTGGAAAGAGAGGCCGGAGCGGCCGGTCAATCAAACGGGCAGTCAGGGTTGCTTCCTCTCCAGGTCGTCCTTCCCGCCGGAAGAACCCGCCCGGGATAGCCCCACCGGCGTACATCCGGGCCTCATAATTTATGGTCAGGGGAAAGAAATTAATTCCCTCCCGGGCTTCATCGCTCATGGTGGCAGCACTGAGCATCAATGAATCACCGAGCTGAACTGTAACCGCTCCTCCCGCCTGTCCGGCCAGAGTCCCGGTCTCGATTGAAATCTCCTTACCCTGAATTTGAGTTGTATATTTCTTTGGTTCTGGTTTCATCTTTTTCCTCCTACCGTGATTCCAATTGGTCAGGGATTGGGAGCTGGGGATCGGTTTCCGATCCACACCGCCCAATGCCCAACCTGACAGGAATCCACCGTAATCTAAAGGTCATGAATAAAAGGTTGATAATAACTTGTTAGTAATGAAAACTATCTTCCTGGAGCGAATGAAATGGTACAGGTTGATCCCCCATGTGGCGGTCCACCCTGGACCGAAGGCCGCAAAACTTCTATTTTTATATATCAATTGATCACCGCATCAAAAAAATCAACCGAGCAGGCTCTTTCATCCTCCGGTGCCCACTCGGCTGAGCCTAATTTTATTTTCTTCTCAAACCCAGGCGATCGCTGATGGCTACATACCGCTGATAATCCTCGCGGCGCAGGTAAGCCAACAATCTCCGCCGTCGGCCGACTAACTTCAGCAGGCCCCGGCGAGAGGACTCATCATGGGTATGCTGCTGCAGATGTTCCGTCAGCTCCTTAACCCGGGTGGTTATCAGGGCAATCTGTACTTCCGGGGATCCGGTATCGTTTTCATGCCGTCCAAATTCGGTAACGATGGCTTGTTTTTCTTCTTTCGTAATGGTCATGACGTCTGCTATCTCCTGAATATTAGTATTTTTTGCCTTCTAGCAGGTCTCCAAATCTCCAGCCGATGCCAGGGATTGGTCTAGTCAGCACGGAAATTATACCAAACCCAATCCTGAGCGCAAGGATAGTCAATCTGCCCCAAAAATTTTCCGGGCCAGGGCAATATCCTTCTGGACTTGATCCTTCAGCTCTTGAATCTCCTCAAATTTTTTCTCACCCCGCAGCCGGCTCAGAAAGAAAAGCTCCATAGTCTGGCCGTAAATATCCTGCTCAAAATCCAGCAAATGGGCTTCTATCCGGGGCACACCCCCAGGTTGGTCAAATGTCGGCCGGTAGCCTATATTAGTCACGGCCAGATGGGTGGTTCCGGAAACCAAAGCCCGGCAGGCATATACCCCCCGGCTCAGCCCAACCATTTGATCGGGGACATCCAGATTGGCCGTGGCGAACCCCAGACTTTTTCCCCGCTGATCTCCTCCAATTACCTCTCCCCGGACCGAGAAAGGCCGGCCCAGATAATGCGCTGCATTCTCTGCCTCGCCCGCTCTCAGCAAATCTCGAATCAAACTGGAGGAAACCACCTCTCCATCCAATTGATAAGCAGAAATTTGCTTTACTTCAAATCCATACTGCTGCCCCAATTCCCCCAATCGTTCCGGATTCCCCTCCCGATCTTTCCCCAGCGCAAAATCATGACCGATCCAGAGGTGGCTGAAAGCCAGGCTTTTGTGCAGTCTGGCGATAAATTCATCGGCAGTCAGCTGGGATACTTCCCGATTGAAGGGATGGGTGATTACAAAATCGACCCCCAGTTCACCCAGAAGTTCTGCCCTCTTTTCAGGAAGGGTTAAATAATGTGAGCTTTTTCCACCCCGGAGCACCAGGGTGGGATGGGGATGGAAAGTGACGACCACCGCCGGCAGATTCTCTGCATGCGCACGCGCAACCAGGGAGCGAACCAGGTGCTGGTGCCCGAGATGGACGCCGTCAAAAGTCCCAATGGTCAGCCAGGATTCTATGAGTTGGATATCTGTCAGGGAAGAATAGTGAGCAGTCATGAAAATCCCAGGGTTTGAGATCAGGTGGTAATGAATACCTTCCGCGGCTGCCAGAGCTGTTCATCTTCCAGCACCTCAAGAAGAGCGATCAGATCGCCCTGTTCACTCAGTCCTCTGGCCCAACCACTTTCATCAGGTTTTGCCGGGATTCTGTGACCATGCTTGATCTTTTCCGCTTCCTCACTGCTGAGAGTAATTGTGTACCAATCACCCAGCGTATCAGCGGCGGGGATCAGGTGTTTGTACCAATCTCCAGCCTCAAAGGCATCTTGCAGTTCACCCATCCTGACCGCATCCCGGAGGGTAAATTGGCCGTTCTTTGTCCGCCGCAGGCCGGTTAAATGAGCCCCAACATCAAGATCATTCCCCAGGTCATTCGCCAGGGAACGGACATAGGTTCCGGAAGATGCATAGACATCAATCACAGCTTCGGGGGGAGCCCATTCCAGCAGTTCCAAATTATACACATCAATTTCCCGGGCTGGGATCTCAACCTCTTCCCCTCTCCGGGCTTTTTCATAGGCTTTTTGGCCCTGAATCTTCACCGCGGAATAGGCGGGAGGGGTTTGAGTGATTTTTCCTTCATAGTTATTCAGCAGAGTATGAAAATCTTCATCGGTGATATGGTCAACAGATTTCGTCTCTCCAACCTGCTTCCCTTCGGTGTCATAAGTGTCCGTGGCCACACCGAATTTGATAATTGCCTGATAGCGTTTATCAGAAGCGGATAAAAATTCACTCAAGCGCACTGCAGGACCAATCAACACAACCAGCACCCCGGAGGCCCGGGGATCGAGCGTCCCGGTATGTCCGGCCCGCTTGATATCCGTACCCCGCCGGACAATTTTGACAACATCATGAGAAGTCATTCCCACTGGTTTGTCTATCACCAGGGCTCCGGATACAAAATCCCGTAATTGATTCTTCTTTTCACTCATTTTGTTCTCCCCGAAAAGTCTTATCTACTCACCGCTGTCCGCTCCGGATTGAATTTCTGTGCGGGTAGTTTCCACAACATCTTTAACAATATTTTCCAGATCTCCCCGGACCGAAGCCCCGGCCGCCGGGGTATGACCGCCCCCGCCAAATTTCATTGCAATCCGGGCTACATCAAATCCTGGTTTTGCCCGCCAGCTGATTTTTGTCGTTCCATCCGTCTGCTCAACAAATATGATACAAACATCCGTTCCGGTAATTGTGGAGAGCACATTAATTAAATCCGCGTCATCCCGCCCTGAATAATCAGCAGCTTTGCGGTCCTCCAGACTGAGCACAGTCCACACCAATCGATCCTCTTTTTGAATCCGGCTTAAACCCCGGCCCCAGTAACGGAGGGCTTCAAAGGATTTCAGGAGCAGAGCCCGGCTGTATAAATCCGGGAGATCGGCCCCCATTTCCTGCAGATCAGCTGCTGCCCGGAGGGCTCCAGGAGTGGTGTTGGAAGTCCGGAATCCGAGGCTGTCTGTAATTATCCCTGTCAGCAATGCTTCTGCGGATTCTTTATTGAGCGGGAGGGTAAGCTGCTGGATAATTTCCAGAACAATCTCCGCAGTGGCAACCGCATCCTCGCGGACAATGTTGAGATGACCGAATTGGGTGTTGGTGGGATGATGATCGATATTGACATCCGGCTGACCGTACTCATCCAGAACTTCCCCAGTCCGGCTGATGTCCGATGAATCCAATGTGATAATTAAATCATAGACCCCGGCCGGCTCCCTGTAGACCGCATCCACAGAGCTTAAATGATGAAAAACCAGGGGTACGCCGTCCTCCAGAACCAGATTCACTTCTTTTCCAGCGGCTTCAAGGGAAATCCCCAATCCCAGCAGGGATCCAACTGCATCCCCATCCGGCCGGATGTGGGAAATCAATAGAATTCGTTCTGCGGCTTCAATTTTTTCGCCCAGGGTTTGAATCTTCGGATCAAGCATCCTAACCTTTATCCTGGTCCTCTTCTGCTTCCAGTTCTGCGATAATTTGATCGATCCGATCAACCTTTTCCGGAACTGGATCCCAGTGAAACCGAAGCTGGGGGAAGGAGCGCAGATGTGAAACGCTTGCAGCAAGCTGGGAGCGGATAAAACCAGCAGCTCCTCTTAATGCCTTGAGAATATCCTCCCGCCTATCTCCCCCATCCACTGCCGAGACATAAACATCGGCGAATGATAATTCACGATCAAGTTCCACAGCAGTGACATTCACCCCTTCCAGGCGCGGGTCACTGATTTCCTCCAGCAATAAAAGGGAAAGCTCCTTATGAAAGCGGTCTGCGATCCGAACTGATCTTTTTTCAGATACCATAATTCACCTTAAAACTCAGTTACCATTTCGATCGTATAAGATTGAAGGATATCTCCTTCTTCAAAATCAGAGAACCCTTTCAGCCCTATACCGCACTCAAATCCTTTCCGGACTTCGTTGACATCTTCTTGATGCCGTTTGAGGGAATCGATATCCCCGTCAAATACCACCTTTTCGTCCCGAACGACACGAATTTTTGCGTTGCGGCGGATTTCGCCTTTTTCCACCCGGCAGCCTGCAACCTGATCAAATCGTCCAGAGGGGAAGACGGCCAGCACTTCTGCCCGCCCGATCAAAATCTTCTTTTCAACCGGATCCAACATCCCCTTGAGGGCTTTTTCAATATCATCGATCAAATTATAAATAATGCTGTAGTTGCGGATGGAGATCTTTTCAGTATCCGCGGCTCTTTTTGCCGCACTGTCAGGTTCTACATTGAACCCAATCACAATCGCATCCGTGGCGGAGGCCAGCATGACATCATTCTCGCCTATCTGGCCTGCTCCGGCATGAATGATCTTGACCCCGATCTCCTGCTCCCCGCCGCTTTTCAGATCCTGGACCGAATTGATGATAGGCTCCAATGAACCCTGTACATCGGCTTTGATCACCAGCCGCAGCTCATCTTCTTCCCCGGCCTGAAACCGCTCAAAGAGTTGTTCCAGGTTGGTCTCTCGATCCCGTTCAACAGCCAGCCGTTCGGCGTCTTCCTGCCTGTCCTCGGCCATTTCGCGGGCGGTTTTTTCATCTTTGACAACCGTGAAGAGCTCCCCTGCCCGGGGAACGCTGCTCATCCCCATCACGGAAACCGGGACAGATGGACCAGCTTCTTTTAAGTTGTTGCCCAGGAAATCAAACATCGCCTTGATTTTCCCGTGTGCTGTACCCGCCAGGACTGTATCGCCAACTTTCAGTTTTCCATTCTGGACCAGCAGAGTGGTCATCACGCCCCGCCGCCGGGTCAGTTCGGCTTCAATCACTGTCCCAAACACCTCGCCCTCGGGATTGGCTAAAATCTCCATATCCTCAGCTACCAGCAAGATTGCTTCCAGCAGGTCTTCAATTCCGATCTTCTCCGTGGCGGATACAGGGACAATAATCGTATCCCCATCCCATTCGTCCGGGATAATCCCATTCTCAGCCAGCTGCTGTTTGACCATGTCCGGATCGGCATTGGATTTATCAATCTTATTCAACCCGACAATCATCTCCACCTGGGCTGCCCGGATGTGGGCAATTGCCTCCTCAGTCTGGGGCATCACTCCATCGTCCGCTGCTACCACCAGAATCACAATATCCGCCCCCTGGGCCCCGCGGGCCCGCATGGCTGTGAACGCCGCGTGACCTGGTGTATCCAGGAATGTGATCATTTTTCCGTCGTGTTCAATCTGATAAGCACCGATATGCTGGGTGATTCCCCCCGCTTCTCCTTCCTGGACCGTAGTGTCCCGGATGGAGTCGAGCAGGCTGGTTTTCCCATGATCCACATGACCGAGAATTGCGACTACTGGTGACCGGGGTTGAAGTTTGTCTTGATCTTCCTCGGCCAGCATCTGGCGCCAGAGAGGAATCTCCCTCTCATCCCCTTCTTCCTGATCTTCAATGGCCTGCGGCACAGCTTCAAACCCCATCTCGGCAGATACAATTGCCGCAGTGTCAAAATCAATTTCCTGATTGATATTGGCCATCATCCCATTTGCCATTAAATTCTTAATCACATCAATCGGGCTGGCATCCAGGGTTTGCGCCAACTCTCGGACAGTTATACTGATCGGCAGTTCAATTTGTTTGATCTCTTGGCCGTTTTCCGTCATGGATTCTTCCTCTTCAAAATGATTTTCTCTGCACTTCTGCTGTTCTGTAGAGTGCAGTCTTTCATAATTATTATTCTTGTTCTTCCTGCAATTCAGACAACTTTTGTTCAATTTGCCCCATATTTTCAGGGCTGATTTTTGTTTTTAGCGAGCGCTCAAGGCTTGTCTGAAGTCTGTTTTGCCAGCAGTCAGGATTAAGATGAATATAAGCTCCCCTTCCGGGTTCTCTTCCTCCGGGATCAACCAGGACCCCATCCGGCGTTCTGACCAGGCGAACCAGGGATTTTTTTGCCTGACTCTCCCGGCAAACCACGCACATCCGCTGCGGGATATGTTTTTTCTTGCCCATATTTCTCCCCGACTCTTTTCAATCTTTTTTAGAAAAGAGCTATCCTTCCGGTGCTGAAAGGGGGTTAAATCCTACCATTACTTCCAGGGCGCCGGCAATTTCTTCCAGGCGGTCCTGGTCGATTCCTTCTATCTCTAAAATTCCATCCTGGGATTGAACCATTTCAGCGGCCAGTTTCCCAACATTATCCAAATCAGCTCCGGTGAGCAGTGTTTCAATATCTTCCGGAAGACCAAGCGTCATCACCGGCAAATCATAGGCATCCGGAGGGATCTGAACTCCAGCTGCCTCTTCCTCAACAGCTTCTTCCGCCTCAGGAGTCTCTTGTTGATCTAACTCTTCCTGGGTTTCTGGCGCGGTTTCTTCTTCAACTTCTTCACCATCCTCTTCTGATGGCGCTTCTGTTTCCTGATCCTCAACATCTTCCTCAACTTTGTCCTCAGGTTCTGTTTCCTCATCCTCCGGTTCTTCCTGCTTCTTTGGTTCCGGAATGTTCAGATCCGCATCACTCAACAGTAAGTAAGTGTCGAGATCATATTCCTCGGAAAGAGGTTCATACCCAACCATGACCGAAAGAGCTTTTTCAATCTCTTCCATTGAGGCTGGACCGATCCCATCAATATCCTGAACCGATTCAGGAACCAGGAGAAGCTTATAGGCCAATTTCCCGACGCTGTCATATCCCTCTTCCAGAAGGATATTTTCCACTTTAGTGGACAATCCCAGGGTCATCAGCGGCAGTTCATAAGCATCGGAAGGAACTGCTTCCCGGGCAGCAGTAATCCTGGCCTCCTGTTTCTTGAGAATCTTTTTCTTCTTTTCTGTCAGATCGGATTCAATCCGGTTGTTGAAATAATGCAGTTCCCGGTATTCTTCTGGAGAAATCGGCCGGCCTTCTTCTCGCTTTGCAAGTACTGCTTCAATCTTCGGAATAACCTCAGCTTCATCTTCGGCATATCCGGCATAGCGGGGATCATTATGAATCCGGAACAATGTGTCGGATGTTGCTTCAAAGAGACCCTTAATATCTATTCGCCAGCCGGTCAGCTTGGCTGCCAGCCGGGCGTTCTGCCCATTCCGGCCAATCGCCAGACTGAGCTGGTCTTCGGGGACAACCACTGTTGCGGTCGGCATCCCATCTGTTTCTTTATTCAGGAACACACTTAAAACCCGCGCCGGACTCAGCGCTTTGGCAATGTATTCTTCTGTATTCGGGTTCCACTCAATCACATCAATTTTTTCATCACTGAGCTCGCGGACAATCGCCTGAATCCGAACACCTCGGACCCCAACACAGGCTCCCACGGGATCCACACCGGGCTTCAGGGCTGCAACGGCAACCTTGGAGCGGTAGCCCGCTTCCCGGGCGATGGATCGAATTTCAACCAAACCCTGATAAATTTCAGGAACTTCATTTTCCAGCAGACGCCGCAGGAAATCCCGATGGCCCCGCGATAAAATTATCCGCGGTTCCCGGGTGGTTTCCTCAATATCCAGCAGTAAAGCCCGGATTCGATCATGAACCCGGTAGTGTTCCCGGGGGATCTGCTGGCTTCGGGGCATTTTTCCTTCCGCGTTGATGTTCAGCCCTATCGTAAGTTCATGCCTGTGCGCGGCCTGAACAACGCCGGTGACAATTTCGCCGACCTTGTCATGGTAATAATCAAATTGAGCCTGGCGCTCAGCCTGGCGGATCCGCTGCTGAATCACCTGGCGGGCGGTCTGAGCCGCCACCCGGCCAAAATCTTTCGGTGTACTTTCCACCATTTCCAGGTCACCGTACTCCGTGTCAGGATTATATTTTTGAGCCACGGATTTTGTGACTTCGGTCCGATCATCCTGGACATCATCCACTACTTCCTTCTCGACAAAGACTGTGACCTCTCCCGATTCCAAGTCCACCTCAGCCTCTACCTTCTGAGCGCTGGAAGCGTTTACCGAACGCCGGTAGGCGGAGACCATCGCATCTTTGAGCGCTTCAATGATGATTTCCTCGGGAAGATTTTTGTCGCTGATGACTTGTTTTAATGCCAGTGCAAATTCTGTTTTCATTTCGTACTCTCCAAAATCCCCTGATCAATAGAACGGGGATCATGCGGCTGTTTCAGGCAATAAAAAAAGTGGGGTAGACCCACTTTTCGCCGCCGCCAGTATTTCTACCTCTCTACGGGCTTCATTCTATCATTAATAATCTGGGCTGGCAAGAGCCGCAGTCGCCCCTCTCATCCGCCCGGGGTAAACACCTAAAATTCGATCCCCTTCTCCTTCAACAATCCTTCCAGCAGTTCCTGCTCCCCTTGATCACTGTCGATTTCGCCATCCAGGCGGGCACTCCGGAGCCGGGTCAGAAGCTCTGAGAACATTGGACCCGGTGTGAGTCCCATCTCCTGGAGATCTGCGCCGTTGATCGTGCTTTCAACATGCTGCCAGGATGAAAGATAGCGGGAGAGCACACCTTTTAATCCAGTCTTTCCAGTCCGGAGATAGACAGCATAGATTGCCAGGTTTGGAATTCGTTCCAGCGTTCTCACCGCTGAACTGGGTGTTAGATCCCGGAAATCAGGAAGCATTCGATCCAGCTTTGCAGCACCCAGGATCAATTCCCGGACATCCCCGGGCAGTTTCAAACGATCTGCAGCCTGGCGGGGCCGGGATGTCCGCATCAGCCACAGTAAATAAGTCAGCAGCCGCCGGTATGGGATCCCATAGCCTTCTTTGTCAATTCCCCATTCCTCTGGAATCACTTTTTCGGGGGCTTCATGAATCAGGTCTGAGATCTCTTTGTTCCATTCCAGATCGGGATGGATTGCTTCCAGGATGGTGAGATCGCCCAGCCGGTTCATCATTGCGTCTGCTTTCTTCTCCTCCAGGATCCGGTTTAATTCATGCCGGATCCGATCCCCCGAAACACGGTTGAGTACTTCTTTGGCAGCCAGCAGCAGCTCCAGAGTTCGCTCTCCAATCTCAAAATCGTACCGCTGTTCATAACGGACTGCCCGCAGGATCCGGGTCGGATCGTCCACAAACGAAAGAGAATGCAGCACCCGGACTCTTTTTTGTTTTAGATCAGCCAATCCTCCCCAGTAATCAAATACTTCCCCGTAATGCCTTCCATCCAAACGCAGGGCAAGAGTGTTTATCGTAAAGTCCCGCCGGTGCAGGTCCAATTTAATACTGCTGCGTTCCACGGTTGGCAGAGCTGTGGGATGGGAATAAAACTCCCGCCGGGCTGAAATAAAATCCAGGCTCTCGGGCAGGGAGTTTCTCAGTTCTTCGGTTGTACCAAATTCCCCCAATGATTCCCAATCCAGGAACCATTTTGCCGTGCCAAATCTCTTATGAGTGGTCAAACGCCCCCCGTATTCCGCCTGGATCCGCTTCGCAAGCTGAATTGCGTCGCCTTCCACCACGAGGTCAAAATCCAGGCTGGGAACATCCAGCAGCAGATCCCGCACGAACCCGCCGACAATATACAGGGCCGTTTTTTGATCAGCAGCCCTCTCTGCTGTTTTTTTCAACAGCTCCAGACGAGGTGAGGGAAGCGAGGCCTCCAGGCGGGGACCGAGATTCTGCCGACCGGGTGACGGCTTTCCAGGGGCCAGGATTTTCAGCAAATCGGTCCGGGTCACGATGCCTACAATCCGCTTTGACCGCGAACTAACCACCGGGACCTGACCCCAGCCAGATTCCACCATCACATCCTGGATGTGCTCCAGGGAATCGGAAGGGAAAACCTGGACTTTGCCGGCTTCCATCAATTTGGATGCGGTCAGATTAAGGTCATGACTGAGAGCCCGATCCACTGCCCGCCGGGTCAGCAGCCCCACCACTTCCCCGTCGTCCACCACCGGGTAGCCTTCATAGCCAAACTTTACCATCAGCTCAGCAGCTTCCTGGACAGGTGTATCCGGGGCAAGCGTGTGCGGATCGCGGGACATCAGGTCCTTGGCCCGGACAGCCGGCTGCACATACTGCGGCAGCAGCTTAATTAACTGGTTATAGAGCTGAGAAAGATCCTGCCCCTGAACCAGGGCGGCTGCGGCCCTGGGGTGTCCGCCTCCACCTTCAAATTGAGAAAGCACAGCGGCAACATCGATATGGTCATCTGTGGAGCGGGCAATTATCTGGATTCCGCCTGAAGTGGTCAGGAGTAAAAATATCGCGTCCGGATCCAGCAAATCACGCAGTTTATGCGCCAGGCTGGAAAGTTCGGCTTCCAGATCCGAGGCATCAGCTTGAGCGATAATCACGCTGTGCCCGTGGACAATATGACTTTCCGCATTGGCCCGCAGGTCCTCATAGACCTGCTGCTGCTCCATGGACAGGGGGTGATTGAGATAATCCGCCACAATTTCCAGGCTGGCCCCCTGTTCAAGCAGGAATCCCGCGGCAAAAATATCGGCCGGAGTGGTCCTGGTATAGGTTAGAGATCCGGTATCTTCATAAATTCCCAGCAGGAGAAGGGTGGCCTGAATCGGTGTCAATGGCAAATCCCGTTCCTGGATGGATTCCACGAAAATTGTAGTCGCCGAACCTGTATCCCTGATATCCGCTTCCCAGGGATCTGGAATGTCACCCCGCAGGGGATGATGATCAATCACCCTGACTTTCAGGTCTTCGACCATCCCTTTAATGCTGGTTAAACCCTGGGTATCCACCAGGCAAGCCGAATGGATCGGTTCTCCTTTCAAATCCCGGGGGTCGATAAAAGGCAGCTCAAGACCGTACAGCATCAGGAAGGCTTCCACGTTGCGGTTCAGCTGCCGGGGGAGGACAGGCACCAGAGTTTCATCCAGCAGATGCGCCCCCAGGAGGGAAGCCAGTCCGTCAAAATCTGTTCTTTCATGGGTCAGAATGATGTCCATACTTAACGAGATTTTCCTGAATAAAATATCATTCTAATTGTACCTTATCGAGGGTGGGTACAGAGGATTTGCATCCCAGGTGCAGACCGGCCACCAGCAGACAGTGAACCACGCCGCCGGCCCGCTCCCAGTTTGGATGGATCGAGAATAGAATAATCCCGTGGGAAATCAAATCCAGGCAGCGCTATTCTTACCAACTTTTCAACCCCATCAGTAAAATATTGACGTGGGTAATATCTATTCACCCCATCAGCGTCCTCGCTGATGAGTCATTCCGGTGTCATACTCCCGGAGCTCCGGGAGTGACCCAGCTTCAACCTTTCAACTTTCAACCATCTTCCTCCACCCCACTGGCACCCTCCTCCAATCATTCTCTATCCGCCCCTAGCCAGGAACTGACCTCAGCGTCTATAATACAAAGCATGTCCTTACCCCACAGCACTCCACCTGTCATCAGCGTTTTTGGTGGATCCGCACCAAAACCGGGAACCCCGGCCTATCTTGAAGCCCAGCAGCTGGGCACTTTACTGGCCGAGAAAGGATTTACCGTGCAAACCGGTGGCTATATCGGCACCATGGAAGCGGTCTCCAAAGGTGCTCACCAGGCCGGGGGCCACGTGATCGGCATCACCTGCGATGAAATTGAACGCTGGCGTCCGATTGGCCCCAACCGCTGGGTCCGGGAAGAACTGCGGCAGGCCACCCTGCGCGACCGACTTTACACACTGATCGACAGCTGCGACGGCGCTGTTGCCCTCCCCGGCGGAATCGGAACCCTGGCGGAAATTGCTCTTTTCTGGAGTGAAATTCAAATCCAGTCCGGCCCTTCCCGGCCCTTGATTCTGGTCGGCAGCGGCTGGGAGGACACTCTGGAAGCGTTTTTTTCCGGCCAAACTGGCTACTTGACCCCTGAAACCCGGAATTTGATCCAGGTCTGTCCGACTGTTTCCCGGGCTGCTGAAATCCTGCTTCAATGTCTGGAAGGGAGATCATGACCGCCATCAACCCGGCAAAGCTGGTCATCCGCTGTGCCGACGCGGCTGAATTGTATCCAGATCCTGATCAATTCACTCCCAATCTCCATCAGCTCCTTGATACCTATGCGAACAGAATCAGGGGAACCGGCGGTTCCAAAAGTCGCTCCAAACTTGCTTCTTATCAGGTTCCACCCCAGGTAATTTCCACCCTGCTCAATCAGCTCAGACCCTACCTGCAGGAATCCCCTTCCCTGGGAATCGCGCTGGCGGATGCCCTCTGGGATGAAGAGTGGCTGGAATTCCGCCTGCTGGCAGCCTCGATTGTAGGTCGAGTATCGACATTGGATTCTCAACCGATCAGCGAGCGCCTGATCCGCTGGGTTTCCTCCTCCGAATCCGATGAAATCCGCTCTGATATCATCCGCCGGATTTGCCAATCCCAGCTCAAGGAGAATCCCCAGTCTCTCAACTCCATCCTTGATCAGCTGCTGACCAATCCTGGAAATCGAGAAACCGAAGCCGCTATCGCCATTCTCCAAATGCTTGTAGATGACCGGAAATTTGTGAATTTTCCCCAAATTTACCACTACCTGGATTTGATCCTTTCCCCCAAGAAGGAAACTTTTCAGGTCGAACTCCGGCTCCTGCTGCAAACCCTGGCCCAACGCTCGGAACAGGAGACCTTTCCTTTCCTGCAGCGTCAGATCCAATCCGCAGGAAAACCGCGAATTTTGCGCCTGGTTCGTGATTTGCTGCCAGAATTCACCTCTGAGCATCAGGCAATCTTAAAGAACAGCCTGAGGGATCTGCAGTGATAACGGGGAATCTTTAACCCGGACCTCATCGAATACTCCTTGACACTTCCCACACCCAATCCTATACTGAGTATAGAAAAAAATATTACAGCACGGGGAGCCGGGAAACCGGCTGAGAGGAAAACATTTGTTTTCGACCCGCGGAACCTGATCCGGATGATACCGGCGGAGGAATGCTGACCAGCGGTCCGCTCCTCCAGATGGAGGAGTTTTTTGTTAACGGAGAAAAGATGAAGCTGGCCCTGATTTTTGCCAATGGTGAGCTCTGCATTGAGCCTGAAAACCTTCCCCTGCTGGAAGCGGATTTAACCCTGGCCGCGGACGGCGGCAGCCGCCACTGTCAGGAGCTGGATTTACTTCCAGATATCCTGATCGGGGACCTGGATTCCACCCCTCCCGCTCTGGTGGATGAGTGGCGGAAGCGGGGAGTGATGATCCTTGATCACCCCGTTCGGAAAGATCAAACCGATCTCGAGCTGGCGCTGCTTGAAGCCCAAAACCAGGGTGCTGATCAAATCCTGGTGTACGGCGCAGTCGGCGGCCGGTGGGATATGACCTTCGCGAACCTGATGCTTCTGGCCCATCCCGAGCTGCAAGCTGAGGTTTCCCTGATCTGCGGGAAAGAAATTATTCAGATCTTACATCCAGGAGAAACCCTTAATTTAACTGGTCATCCTGGAGAGATTGTTTCCATCATCCCGCTTGCACCTGGAGCTTCGACCATCACCACGGAAAACCTTGAATACCCGCTGCGGAGTGAATCTCTGGAGTTTGGCTCCAGCCGGGGAATCAGCAACCAGCTCGCCGCAAATCAAGCATCCATCCATCTTGAGCAGGGGCTGATTTCCGTGGTTCATACCCGTTCTTAAATTAAAGGATGATCTTATGAAAAAAAAGTATCAACAACTGCTGCTGACTATCAGTCTTCTGCTAATTTTGGTGACTGCGGGTGCTGGATGCAGCGCTTCCACCGGCCAATCCCCGGAACCGGATTCCGATCAACCGCGGTCCCTGACCGTCATGACCCACGACTCCTTTGCAGTTTCCGAGGAGCTGGTCTCGCGGTTTGAGTCCGAACACAACGCTGAACTTCAGTTTTTAGAGGTGGGGGACACCGGCACCGCGGTCAACCGGGCTGTGCTGACCAAAGAACAGCCCCTGGCCGATGTCTTTTACGGGGTGGACAACACTTTCCTGAGCCGGGCCCTGGAGGAAGAAATCTTTGCAGTTTATCAATCCCCCCTGCTGGAGGAAATCCCCGACTCATTTGAACTTGATCCCCAGCACCGGGCTCTTCCCGTGGATTTTGGTGATGTTTGTTTAAATTACCAGATTGCCTATTTCGAGGAAAACAATTTGAGCCCCCCTGCCTCCCTGGAAGACCTGACTGACCCGACCTACAAGGGGCTGCTGACCGTTCAGAACCCGGCCTCTTCATCCCCCGGCCTGGCCTTTTTGATGGCCACCATCGGACGCTTCGGGCCGAAAGGATATCTGGATTACTGGGCTGAATTGGTCGAAAACGAAGTTAACGTGGTCAATGACTGGGAAACGGCCTATTACAGCGATTTCACCCAGGCCGGAGGCAGCGACCCGATCGTGGTCTCGTATGCTTCCAGCCCGCCATTTGAGGTCCTTTTCTCCGAAGAACCGCTGGAAGACGCCCCGACTGCAGCGGTCACCGCGGACGGCAGCTGCTTCCGGCAGATTGAATTTGTTGGGATCCTGGCCGGCACTGAAAAGCGGGACCTGGCAGAAGCCTGGGTGGATTTTATGCTCTCGACCGATTTCCAGGAAGGGATTCCGCTGACCATGTATGTTTTCCCGGTCAATGAAAATGCAGCGCTGGATCCGGTTTTCCTGCAGTATCTGGAGATCCCGGAGCAAACCGCTGAAGTCAGCTACCAGGCAATTGCAGAAAATCGGGAATCCTGGATCGAAGCCTGGCGCGAGCTGGTCCTGCAGTGAACAAAGTTAAAAGACGGACAAAGCTTTTCTATCAGCCTATCCTGTGAGGTTGGATTAGATCATGACCCGGCGTTTGAAAACCTTCCTGCCCTGGCTGCTGCCCTTATCCTTCCTGGGATTGTTCTATTTTTATCCTCTGGGAAGTATTTTCGGGCTCAGCTTCCAGCGCCAGGAAGGCCCCCTGCTGCCAGGATTGCTGGAGGAGCTTTCCAGACCTGCTGCCCTGCGGGCCATCCACTTCACTTTCTACCAGGCCGGTCTTTCCACCCTGCTGACCCTGGCCCTGGGCCTTCCGGCAGCCTACCTGTTCGGACGCTACACTTTCCCCGGAAAAAAACTGCTGCGGGCTTTAACCGGGGTCCCTTTTGTGATGCCCACCCTCGTGGTGGCAGCCGGCTTCAGCGCTCTGCTGGGCACCGGGGGCTGGATCAACCAATTCTTGATGGATCTTTTCCAGCTTTCCTCGCCGCCGATCCAATTTCAAAACACCCTGGCCGCTATTCTCACCGCCCACGTCTTTTACAACACCACGATCGTAATCCGGGTCGTGGGAGATTTCTGGAGCCGCCTCGATCCCCGCGTCGGCCAGGCTGGAGCGGTTCTGGGGGCATCCCCCTGGAGGGTTTTCCGGCGGATCACCCTGCCCCTCCTGGCGCCGGCAGTGCTGGCAGCCGCACTGCTAGTTTTCATCTTTGATTTCACCAGCTTCGGCGTGGTGCTGATCCTGGGCGGTCCACGCTTTGCCACCCTTGAGGTAGAGATTTACCAGCAGACGATCAGCCTTTTCAACCTTCCCCTGGCCGGGGCACTCTCGCTGCTGCAGCTGGCCTGCACCCTGAGCCTGACCGTAATTTACACCCGGCTCACCTCCCGGCTGGCGCGGCCACTCTCGCTGCAGTCCCGGAAACGGGGGGAACAGCGGCTGCGGACGGGGGCGGGCCGGGCCGGCGCCGCGGTTTTGATTCTGGTGCTGCTGCTGTTAATGGTCACACCCTTACTGGCGCTGGCTTCCCGCTCCTTCCTACCGCTCAGCGGCGGCGGCCCGCGGGCCGAGCTCGGCCCGGCAGGGCCCACGCTGGCTTTCTACAAAGCCCTGGGCCAGAACCCGCAGCAGTCCCTCTTTTACGTCGCCCCCACCACCGCCCTGGGTGTTTCCCTGGGCTACGCCTTGCTGACCGTGGTTCTGGCCCTCGGGCTGGGACTGCCCGCAGCGTGGGCCCTGGCCCGCCAGCGGGATTCGCTGATCAATAAGATCCTGGATCCGCTGCTGATGCTCCCGCTCGGCACGTCAGCGGTCACCCTGGGGTTGGGGTTCCTGATCGCCCTCGATACTCCGCCGCTAAATTTAAGGACCTCGCCCCTGCTGATTCCGCTGGCGCACACCCTGGTGGCTTTCCCGTTTGTGGTCCGGAGCCTGACTCCGGCCCTGGAGAGCATCCGGCCTGAAATCCGCCAGGCCGCCGCCGTGTTAGGCGCTTCCCCCCGTCAGGTCCGGTTCCAGATTGACCTGCCGCTGATTGGCCAGGCTTTACTGGTGGCGGCATCTTTTGCTTTCACAATTTCGCTGGGCGAGTTCGGTGCCACAGCTTTGATCGTCCGCCCCGAATATCCAACCGTACCGGTGGTGATCTACCGCTTCCTGTCCCGCCCCGGAGTTTTGAACTACGGCCAGGCCATGGCTCTGAGCACAATTCTGATGCTGGCTGCCCTGGGCGGAATGCTGGTGATGGAGCGCTTCCGGGTCGGGGAGGTCGGCGAATTTTAATTTTTCTGAAATCCCGCTTTCGATCTTGACGGGTTAAGGGGATGTGATAGAATGGATTTTCGTTGGGGGGCGTGGTGTAGCGGTTAACATGCGGCCCTGTCAAGGCCGAGATCGCGGGTTCGAATCCCGTCGTCCCCGCCTCAACGAAAGGCCATTCCTTCGGGAATGGTCTTTTTGTTTTCTGTCCCTGAACACCCTACAATCCCGAATGCATATAATCTCCTGTTTTTTCACAGTCAGTTGGGAAGCTAGCGGAATAACGGGTGTAAAATCCCGCTGAATATGGACTAGATTTATTCCAATCTGGAAATTCATGCGAATCATCCCGGCAGGGGCATTATCGGGCGGATTAAAGGATGGAATTTCCTCTCGTCCGAGTTTGTCATTGCGAGCGCAGCGAAGCAATCTGCCCCATGTAAGAGATAAAGTAACCTTCCAGTGCATAACAATGGGAATTGTAGTTCCGAGTACAGATCGCCGCGTCGCCCTCGCGGGCTCCTCGCGATGACAAGCTGGTTGATGATGTTTCAGCCAA
Source organism: uncultured Anaerolineales bacterium (assembly GCA_964618295.1). Lineage (GTDB taxonomy): Bacteria > Chloroflexota > Anaerolineae > Anaerolineales > UBA11858 > B10-G9. The sequence continues at coordinate 38,342 of CAZTWV010000024.1, forward strand.
ATTAGTCAATCCTACTTTTTCACTAAATTTGAAACCAGGCCAGCATCCCGCTGGCGATATCTTATCGGGACGACTCATCAGCGAGACGCTGATGGGGTTTTTAAAAGTTAACCACGCCAGTGTCCCGCTGGCGGAAATTTTTTCCAGGAAGGCTGCCAAATTACTTTCCTAAAATTAATTCAAGTAGGGTCGGTGTGCTACCCCGCCTGATCCCACCGGGAAACACTGGCAGGATTCTCCAGGATCCAGATGCTGAGACGGGCGACCTGCCAGGTCGCCCCCCAATCTGGACTTTTTATGTTCTTGACAATTCAGACGCAGAGGAAGCCCTGTCCGGTCAGGATGGTACAACCCTGTTCCCGGTTTAGCGCCAGGGCAGCCATCAGCCTGTATAATACAAACATCCCCCATTCCCGGAGCTGTCCTATGACCAGAACAAACCTCCTGATCCTGCTGCTGATAATCCTGCCTCTCACCGCCTGCAGCGGAACCGAAATCACTCCAACCCCAACCTCCATCCCGCGCGAGAGCAAAATCCCGGCTGATGCAATTAAAATTACCCCCAGGGACGATCTCTCCCCGCCCATCCTGCACAGCGATGAGTGGGAAGGGCTGGTCCCGCTCCCCTACCCGGTCAACACCGCCGGCGGCGAGGATTCCCCTTTTATCACGCCAGATGGGCAAACGCTGTACTTCTTCTTCACCCCAATTCCGGAATCCCCGGTTGAGGAACAGATTCTGGATGGGGTGACCGGATACTATGTCTCCCACCGCCAGGGAGAGAGCTGGACAGAACCGGAACGGGTGATTCTCCAGGATCCCGGAAAGCTTTCCCTGGACGGCTGCGGGTTTGTTCAGGAGGACACCTTCTGGTTCTGCAGCGCCCGGGAGGGATTTACCAGGATCAAGTGGTTTACCGCGGATTTTGCAGACGGCGCCTGGACCAACTGGCAGCCGGTCAACTTCAATCCGGATTACCAGGTCGGGGAGCTCCATATCTCTTCTGATGGAAAAGAACTCTACTTCCATTCAGACCGTCCCGGCGGCCGGGGTGGATATGATCTGTGGCTTTCCCGCTGGGAAGGTGACAATTGGGGTCCGCCCCACAATCTGATAAATCTCAACACCCCGGAAACAGAGGGCTGGCCCTTCCTGAGCGAGGATCTGCAGGAGCTGTGGTTCACCCGCACCTACCAGGGCACCCCGGCTCTATTCCGCTCCCACCGCACCGCCGACGGGTGGGGGGAGCCGGAATTAATCATTTCCCGCTTCGCCGGCGAAGCCACCCTGGACCGTGAGGGGAATCTGATCTTCGTCCACCACTACTACCGGGAAGGCGAAATGCTCGAAGTCGATTTGTACTACGCCCGGGCCCGCTGAACAGAAGCCCGCTGCACCTGTTCTTTCGGACAAAAAACCATGAATCAGCAACCTCTAGAGCCTGGATTTAATCCTGGAATCATATCTTTGTGGTAATATTCACATATAAGTTAGAGCTATGAATTTTTTTGTAATAAATAAGTTATACCTATAACGAGAGGTGTACAGTGAACCATTTTCTGGTCAGTGTCAAGCAGGTCCCGGACACCACCAACATCCGGATTGACCCCGAAACCGGGAGTTTAATCCGGAAGGGTGTCCCGGCGATCCTCAACCCCTATGACGCTCACGCGGTGGCCGCCGCTGCGGAGTGGAAACGCAAACTGGGCGGCAAATTAACCGTGATTACCATGGGCCCATCCGCGGCTGAGGAAGCTCTTCAGGAATGCGTCGAAATGGGCGCAGACCGCGGGGTGCTGATTTCCGACCGCAAATTCGCTGGCAGCGATACCCTGGCCACATCCTATGTGCTGGCTGAGGCGATCCGGAAAATCCACCAAGAAGAACCACTGGATTTGATCTTTTTCGGCAAGCAGGCTATTGACGGCGACACCGCCCAGGTTGGTCCGGGAGCAGCCGTCCGGCTCAATATGCCGCTGATCACTTACGCCGTGGATATCCGGGAGATTAACACGGAAGAAGGATATGCCCTGATAGAACGCAAAACCGAAAGCGGCCGCGAGGTGATTAAAACCAGATTACCCGCTGTGTTGACCTGCGAGAAGTCCATTGCTGAAATTCCCCATGCATCCCTTCCGGACCTGATCGCATCCTTAAAGTATCAACCGGAATCCTGGTCCGCGGAAGAACCGGTTGCGTATGATGTCACCCAGGTCGGTTTGAAAGGATCACCCACCTGGGTTGCCAACTCCGGCACTCCGGAAACCCGGGAGCCGGCAGAGACCATCCCGGTTGATGAAGTCGGTGCAGCTGAAGCTGTCAGCCAGGCCCTGGAGAAAATTCTGTCCGGGGACGGACTGATTGGCAAGGGAGAAGGATCATGATCAGACGATTTTGGGTATTTATTGAACAGAAAGACGGAGTGATGCACCCGGTTGCGGCCGAGTTGCTGGGTGTGGCCCGGCGCCTGACCGAAGAAATTGCTGAGGATCTGGAAGCCAGCGGAGACCAGGCCGTGGTGGAAGGTATCCTGGTTGGAAATGGTGTAGAAAACGCAGCCCGGGAGGCTGTGGCCTACGGAGCCGAGCGGGTTTACACCATTGAGGACCCGGCCCTTGAGCATTATTTGAACCGCCCCTATACCGAAGCCCTGACCCATCTGATTGAAAAGCATCAGCCCGAGGTTTTCCTGATCGGTGCCACGACCCTGGGCCGCGATTTGGCCGGTGCTGTGGCAACATCAGTAAAAACAGGACTGACCGCAGACTGCACCAAACTGGAAATGGGTTCGATCCGCAAGGCAGATGGTAAATTCCTGCTGGCCACCCGGCCGGCTTTCGGCGGCAACGTGATCGCCACCATTGTCTGTAAAGATTATCAGCCCCAGATGGCTACCGTTCGCCCCCGGGTTTTTGAAACCCCGGAACGAGACGAAAATGCCCAGGGAGAGATTGTCCCTGAAGAATT
>CAZTWV010000024.1:41318-45124 GCA_964618295.1 uncultured Anaerolineales bacterium
TCAGGAGCAGATAGCGCTAGTCAAAGCGGGGAAAATCACGCCTGAAATGCTGGCAGCGGAGGTCGTGGAGAGAATCAGTGACAAAGACTCCAGCATCAACCTGGAATACGCCGAAGTGATCGTCTCCGGCGGAAAAGGACTCGGAAAATCGGACGGCTTTGAGCTGATCAAAGAATTGGCTGATGAGCTGGGCGGCGTTGTAGGTGCCAGCCGGGCCGCAGTCGACGGCGGCTGGATTGAATACGCCCACCAGGTCGGTCAGACCGGCAAACACGTCCGGCCCAAGCTGTATGTCGCCGCCGGAATTTCCGGAGCGATCCAGCACAAGGTCGGCATGCAGGATTCCGATTTCATTTTAGCGATTAACACTGACCCGGGAGCCCCGATTTTCGAAGTCGCTACCCTGGGGATTGTCGGTGATTTATACGAGGTCATCCCGGAAATGATTGAACAGCTGCGGGCCCGCAAAGGAGCGGAGGCATGAACGAAAAGCGAATTGAATTTGATGTAATTGTGGTTGGGGCTGGAATGGCCGGTTCCACCGCTGCAGCTGTCGCAGCCCGGGAAGGCTTGAATGTGGCTGTGATTGAACGCGGTCCCAAACCCGGCAGCAAGAACTATTTTGGCGGAGCCCTCTACACCCATTCCCTGCTGGATATTTATCCCGATTTCTTCGACCGAAAACCGCCCCTGGAACGGCCGGTGACCGAGACTGGTTTCTGGTTCCTGTCCGAGGACGGGATTGTCAAAGCCACTGTTTCAGGCGGCGTGGTCGATTCCGATCCAATTGACGCCTATGTCGCCCTGCGGGCTGAATTTGACCCCTGGTGGGCTGAACAGGCCGAGGCCGAAGGCGCATTCTACATCCCCAAGACCCTGGTAGAGGATTTTCTGTACGATGAACAGGGCCAGGTAATTGGGGTTAAAACCGACCGGCCCCAGGGCGATGTATATGCCCCGGTAGTGATCATTTGTGAAGGGGTCAACAACCTGCTGACCCAGAAGCTGGGGTTAATCGATCACGATATCAAGATCGATAAAACCGCCCTGGCTGTCAAGCAGTTGATCTCTCTTCCTTCCAAGGATATCAACGCCCGGCTCGGACTTTCCGGACGGGACGAAGGGATGGCAATTTCGGTCGTCGGTGATGTCTCGATGGGGATGCCCGGCCTGGGCTTTCTTTACACCGGGAAGCAGTCGCTTTCCCTCGGTGTGGGTGTGACCCTGGATGCCCTCCAGGAGACCCAGATCCGGCCCTACGAACTTCTGCAGCGCTACCTGGAACACCCGTCGATTGCTCCGCTGATTGAGGACGGCCAGATGATGGAGTACGGCGCCCACCTCATCCCGGAAGGCGGCTGGACCACCCTGCCGAAGCTTTACACCGACGGCGCTATGGTCGCCGGCGACGCGGCCTCGATGGTCAATGCCATCCACTGGGAGGGCACCAACATGGCCATCACCGCTGGAAAAATGGCGGCTTTAACCGCGGTGGAAGCCCACCGCAAGAACGATTTTTCAGCCCGGACCCTGTCTGGATACCGCCAGCGGCTGGAAGAGACCTTTGTTCTTAAAGATCTCAAGCAGTACCGCCGCATGTCCGGCTTCCTGAAGAATCACCCCGAATTCATGGACATTTACCCTGCTTTTGTCAACGACGGGCTGGGGATGTTCTTCACCGGATTCGGCAAGCCCAAACGCAAACTGTACCGGAATATCCTCCGTTCGCTGACCGACCGGCGGCCGCTCTTCAAAGCTGCGGGCGACCTGGTGGCTTTCGGGCGGGCGGTAATCGGTATTTAACCAAAGGACAGAATCATGGCGAAGAAAACAATCGAGACCAAACGAGAACTGCCCGAAGTCTATGTCGATGACATGCTGATGTCGCTCAAGTATTTCACGGATGAACAGGAGCTGCACCTGGCTATCAAGGACCCCCAGGTCTGCCAGAACTGTGAGCACCAGCCCTGCATTGATTTCTGCCCGGTCGGTGCCTACCGGCCCCAGGACGGGCGCACAGTGCAGATCGCAGTCCAGAGCTGTGTGGAATGCGGCACCTGCCGGGTGCTCTGCCCCTACCTTAACGTGGAGTGGAAAAACCCGCGGGGCGGCTTTGGCGTGGCATACAAATTCGGATAAGATCCAGATTTAAGTTTGAATCCTGAAACTTCCGGAGCTGATTCACTCTCCGGAAGTTTTTTTCTCCCCCTCTCTCTCCCTTCACTTCACACCTCAATTTGCTCCATCTTCAGCGTACATCCAGCGGGCTCCGCACTCCCCGTCCGCCCTTATTCAGCACATGGGTGTAAATCATCGTTGTGCTGACATCGCTCTGACCCAGGAGCTCCTGCACGGTGCGGATGTCATAACCACCTTCCAGCAAGTGGGTGGCGAAGCTGTGCCGGAAAGTGTGGGGGGTGACATGTTTGGTGATCCCGGCATCCCGGGCCGCGCTTTTGATATCCCGCCTGAGGCTGCTGGCACCCAGGTGGTGGCGGCGGATTTCTCCGGTGCGGGGATCCGCAGAAAGAGCCTGAGCTGGAAAGACATACTGCCAGATCCATTCCCGTTCGGCGCTGGGGTATTTCCGGGCCAGTCCTCGGGGCAGATAAACGCTACCGCCTCCCTCGGATAGATCATCCTGATGGAGAAGTTTCGCCCTCTTCAGCTGGCGTTTGAGGATGGTTTTAAGACAATCCGGCAGGACGGTAACCCGGTCCTTCCCACCTTTACCGGAACGGACAATAATCTCTCCCCGCTGGAAATCGAGGTCCTTGACCCGGAGGCGGAGGCACTCGGTAATTCGCAGTCCGCTGCCGTACAGCAGCTGGGTGATCAATTTATGGGGTCCAGATAAGCGCTCGATCACAGCCCTGGCTTCCCGTTTGCTGAGCACGACCGGGAGATGCTTTTTGCGTTTGGCCGGCGCCGGCAGGATCTCCTCATCCAGTGGTTTCTGGAGAACATACTGGTACAGAAACTGGAGAGCAGCCAGGGCCTGGTTCTGGGTCGAAGGAGCCACCTCGCGTTCCACCGCCAGGTAAGTGAGATAGGTCTCAATCTCCGCCGCTCCCATCTCGCGGGGATGGCGTTTGCCGTGGAAAAGGATAAAGCGCCGGATCCAGCCCGTATAGGATTCCTCCGTGCGGTGGGCGTAATTTTTCCTGCGGAGCGTTTCCCGTACCTGATCAAGGAATTTCTTCTCAGTCATCAGCACCCCCTGGGTGAGAAAGGTGAGAATTATGCTATACTTTGATTATACAGCAACAATGATCGCCGAAATGCGATCTCCCCTCAAAATTAACCCTTTATTGACCTATTTACCAGTATCAAACCAACGCCTTAATAGATTAATTCGCATCTCTTAACTAATTAACGTTAGCTGATATTATGATCTTCAGGTAAGGAAATATATGAATTCAAAATGGGTGCTATTTCTATTTTGCTTTGGCGTATTCGTTGTGAGTTGTCGATCAACCCCAATCGTTCAACCAATTGAATCTGAAAAGACCCATTCACCATCATATACTCCCACTATTCAAAATCTAGATACGATAACTCCATCTCCTACTCCATCATCCACTCCAGTTCCCATTAAAGCACTTCACCCAGACAATTATCTTATTTATTGGTCCTTTTCAGATGAAGCATTGAGATTGACCTCCTTAGACGAAAGTATTCAGTTCACATTCCCATTAGATGGGAATATCTCTTCTTTTGATTTAGCTATCGATCAACAGAAATTTGTATATCAAGCATATTGTATAGAATTGATCAAGTATCATCCTGCGCATGTTGAACTAAAT
>CAZTWV010000025.1:0-44364 GCA_964618295.1 uncultured Anaerolineales bacterium
TCAAGGATGCGATTTGGATCTATTGGCTGTTTGTTGAGTGAAGAATTGATTATTTATTGGATATCAATGATTGGCTATCAAAATTTGCCCTCTAAACAGGGGGAAAAGAAGGGGTAAAAACGCTGTCGTCTGACTGACCGATACCAGATCGGCTGCGGAAGATAAACTAACAACTGAGGAACAGGATCCAGTAGACTGCTGCCGTTGACCGGGTGATTTTCTAGCGACCCAATTAGCTGCACCTTTGTGGAAGGCGGCAGCTAAGGGTTATTTCAGAATGTGATATTTGTCATCTTGAATACAGTTGGGAATCTATTACCCTATAAAGGAATGATGGTAACCATCTCTCCTTTATAGGTTTCAGTTATCAGTTTCTATAAACAAATCCCTGCTTCGGTATGACCCTTTTAATCGGAGGAGCTGTCATGGACGTTGATGCGCCCTTAAAGAACACCCCCCTTTCAGAGCAGGTGATTGAGATTATTGTTAAACGAATTAAAGATGGAACTTATCCGCCTGGAAGTCAGATTCCTCCGGAAAATGAGCTTGCTAATAGTTTTGATGTTAGTCGTTCTACGATCCGAAAGGCGATGAGTGCTTTAGCCGGTAGGGGGATGGTCGTTCAAAAACACGGTGTAGGCACCTTCGTAAGTAATATTTCTCAGATTAACAATCCACTCAATGAAGCTGTTGAATTCAACGATCTGATTTCCCGTTTCGGCTTTAAGCCGGAGGTGCTTTTCCCGAGTGTTGAGTTAGATCAGGTAGATGAGCAGCTAGCAGAATCTTTACAGATCAGCCCTGGCGATAAAATTCTTCGATCTAAAAAAATATTCACTGCAGATGATGTTCCCGTAATTTATGTCATAAATTCCATTCCGGCTTTTCTATTCCCGGAAGGCTTGCTTCAGCAGGTTTTAGAATCTCCAGAGATCACCGAGCCGCTTTATGAATTTTTTGAGGAACAATTCGGGAAGCGCATTGAATATCATGTTGCATCTCTGAAAGCTACGACCGCAGGGAGAGCGGATTTTCCTGATCTACCACTGGACGATTCCGAGCCCCTTCTTTTGGTGGAAGAAGTAGCCTACAATGCCGAAGAAATGGCGCTCTGGCATTCAAAAGAATATTTTCCCCAGAACAACCAGATCAGCTTTAATGTCATCCGCATCAGGAACTAGAAGCTATATCTCCTGATTTGCAAGCAGGAAACCACGTCCGGGATTTCACAGAACGGCAATATATAGAAATAATTGGAGTCTCATCCATGAGGGAACTGACCAACCAGCATCAATCTGATAGTTTGTCTACTGATATATCAACAGATATACCAGTCGTGGAGATGTGCGGGATCGTAAAAGAATATCCTGGTGTGGTCGCCAATCAGGAGATCAATTTCACCCTCGAGAAACAGGAGATTCACGCACTACTAGGCGAGAACGGCGCTGGTAAAACTACCCTGATGAATATTCTTTATGGTTTGGTCCGGCCCGATGCAGGTTCCATTTGTATTTGTGGTCAGGATTGTGATCTACATTCACCTAGTGATGCCATTCGGATGGGGATCGGGAAAGTACATCAGCGTCCTCTGTTAATTGATCGGCTGACGGTGGCGGAAAACATTTTCCTGGGTCAGCAGGAGCAGGCAGGTTGGTGGGCTAATAATCAGGTAGATAATCAGCGACTAGAAGAGTTAATCACGCGTTATGGTTTTAATCTTGATCCGAGTGCAAGAGTTTGGACGCTTTCTCCTGGAGAATGCCAGCGGGTAGAAATACTCAAATCACTCATTCGCCAGGCGGAGATATTGATTCTAGATGAACCCACTTCTGTCCTCACGCCCGCCGAGTGTAAGAAGTTATTTCAGCTGCTGCATGCAATGGTTGTTGAAGGTCTGAGTATTATTTACATTTCTCATAAACTTGATGAAGTGATCCAGATTGCGGATCGAGCCACCATGCTGCGGGATGGTGAGGTGATTGCCACGGTTAATGTGGCTGAGACGACCAAGAAGGACCTGGCTTGCATGATGGTCGGACGGGAAGTACTTTTTAGTGTTGACAAAGCCCCGGTAAATCCCGGTGATGTCATTCTTGAAGTTAAAGACCTTAAAGTTGAAAACGACCTTGGAGAGTGCACGGTAAACCAGGCTGACTTATCAGTTAAATGTGGAGAAATCCTGGGGATTGCCGGGGTTTCCGGAAGCGGACAGTTGGAGCTTTCTGAAGCCCTGGCTGGTTTGAGGAAACCCTTATCGGGAGAAATTAAAATTTCAGGAGAAACTCTGACGTCAGTAGGACCTGATGAATTTCTCAGGCGGGGTGTGGGGTTTATTCCCGAAAATATCAGCCGGTACGGGGTGGCAGAGAAAAAATCAATCAAAGAAAATGCACTCCTCAAAGCCTATCTTCATCACCCGAAGGATTTTCTCAGAGGGTGGTTCATCAATGCAAAGAAAATTCACGAGCATGCTTGCACTATCGTCGAAAAATATGATGTCCGAACACCTGATCTGGAAGTGGCTGCTGGGAATCTGTCCGGTGGAAACCTCCATAAGCTGGTCCTGGGGCGGGAGCTGGATCGGGATCCCCTGGTGTTAATCGCCAGCCAGCCTACCAAGGGGCTGGACGTGGCTGCCACAGAATACATTTATGAGCAACTCCTTCAACAGCGCGATCAGGGCAGGGCGGTTGTGTTGATTTCAGATAATCTGGATGAGATTCTTCAACTGAGCGACAGGATTGCCGTCATGTATGATGGCAAAATCCTCGCTGTAGTCTCTGCAGAAGATGCAGACCCTAATCAAATTGGCTTGATGATAGGAGGTGTGATGGCGGAAAGTTAACCATGCTTGTTGTTCCTGGAATTGGTGAAGTTATAGGAAGAAAGGAGTATTTTTGATGAAAAAGAGAACAGCCCTAGTCATTTTACTGGTAATCTCTCTGCTGAGTTTGACGTTGTTGTCTGGATGTGAAGCGAATGCTTCAGAGGAACCAGCGGTTGAGGAGGAAGTCACGGTTCCGGAAAGTGAGCAAGAAGAAGCCGAAGAGCCGGTTCAAGAAGAAGCGGAAGAACCTGCTGAAGAAACATCGGATACAGCGGAAGAAGAAAAGGAAAAGCTCCAGGTGGCACTAATCCTGAGTACATCGCCGGCAGATCAAACCTGGGGATACAATGCCCATCAGGCTTTTCAGAACGTAGCCGAGAAGCTAGATTTTGTAGAAATCGCCGGTTTTGATGAAAATGTCTCGGAAACTGATGCCGAATCCTTCATGATGGAGTATGGTCGAGATGGTGTGGATGTCGTTATAAACAACAGCTTTGGCTTCTGGGAAAGTGCCCAGAGGGCAACGGAGGCTTTCCCTGACATGGTCGCGGTCTTCCCGGGTGGGGATGAAAGCCTGACAACAGAAAATGTGGGTACTTACTATCCCAATACTTATGAAGCAACCTATCTCGTCGGGATGACGGCCGGTTTGATGACGGAGTCTGACCAGATCGGGTACGTGCTTAGTGTTGCACTACCTCCCCTGATGGCCGAAACGAATTCTTTCATAGAAGGGGCGAAAGCTGTTAATCCTAATGTCGAGGTTTCGGTGATTGAAACTGGAGATTTCACGATTGACGCCACACGGGAGAGTGAAGCGACGCAAACTTTGATCGATCAGGGTATTGATTTTCTGGGGTTCCAGTTGAACGGTCTGGCTGCTCTGGATACTGCAGCGGATGCGGGCATCTTCGTCTCAACACCTTTCGTCAGCCAGCAAGATCTGGCTCCGGATTCATGGGTCACCTGTTCCCGCTGGAATTGGGAGCCTTACTATGAATGGCTCTTCACCTCAGTTTATGAGGGGACCTGGGAAAGCTCTGCGGAGTATTGGGGTATGCAGCGAGGTATGGCTGATATTTGCGAATTCAGCGACCTGGTTCCGGAAGAAGTCCAGGAGCAGGTAATGGTCAAGAAGCAGGAGATCCTTGATGGGTCCTTTGAAGTTCCTTACTTAATTGAAGAAAGGCTTTGGGAAGCTGAATAGGCTTTAATGGTTTTTGTGTAAGGTTGTCCTGCGGTTGAGACAATCAAAGAAAGGACTGCAGGACAACCAGAATAACTAAGGAATGAAATTTGTTGGAACAGGTTGTGTTATGAACCTAGATCAATTGACACTGTGGAAAGGAAAGCTGCGGATCGAGAAGAGGGCGGCTCCTGTACAGTGGATAAACACGAGTTCACCAATATTTGCAATTCTGCTTGCGCTGCTGATCGGTGGTTTGCTACCTATGGTTATAGGAATGAACCCTCAAGAAGTGTACCGGTCCATGCTAGAAGGCATCATCCGGTCTCGGGTGGGTGCCAGTGAAGCCCTGGTCAGGTTGGCACCCCTGCTTCTCACTGGCCTGGCAGTGGCTGTACCTCTTAATGCGAACTTTTTTAATATAGGTGCAGAAGGCCAGTTTCATGTTGGGGCTATTGCTGCCTTTTGGGCTGCGAGAATGGTTCCGGGTTTACCGGCTTGGGCGATGATCCCGTTTTTGATGCTTTCAGCTTTTGCAGCTGGGGCGCTGTGGGGATTAATTCCGGCATTATTGAAAAATAACCTCAAGATCAATGAAATTGTGACCACTCTGATGTTCAACTATATTGGCATTTTCTGGCTTTTTCATTTGATCCATGGCCCGTGGCGTCAAGTAGAATTTTTCTACCCGGAAACACCTCCTCTTCCGGCAGCCGCGATGCTGCCGAGAATTCAAGGTACCCGGGTCCATCTCGGGTTGGTCTTTGGCTTGGTTGCAGCTGTGATTTGCTATATTATCCTCAAAAAAACCATTTTTGGTTACGAACTTCGTATGACCGGCGCTAACCCGGAAGCGGCCAGAGCCTCGGGAATTAAGGTGGGCAGGAACATCGCTCTGGTCATGATCCTAGGCGGGGGACTGGCCGGGCTGGGTGGGATGGCAGAACTAACAGGGATTATCGGGCGCTTGAAAGCTGAACTATCTTTGAATTATGGGTATACAGCAATCTCTGTAGCGTTGCTGGCTAGAATGGATCCCCTGCAAACCATTGGTTCGGCGCTGACTTTATCGATTCTTTTTATCTCGGGACTTTATGTCCAACGATCGATGCAGCTGCCATTTTCGTTGACTGATGTAATTATCGGATTAGTGGTCATATTACTCCTGCTCGGTCGATTCTTTGCCGAGCATAAAATTGTCCTGGAAAGGAAGCCTTAGCCATGGATGCTCAGAATGCCGCTGTTTTTGTTTCTTTACTGATTGCCACCATTCGATCTGCTGGTCCTGTGGTTTTGACCGCGGTGGGCTTGATCCATACTTCTCGGGCTGGCGTTTATTATCTGGGTATTGAGGGATCAATGATGCTGGGCGTTCTGGGATCATTCGTGGCTTTGCATTTGACCGGGTCCTATGTTTTTGCTGTCTTGGCTGGGATGCTTATGGGCGGACTGCTCACATTGCTGCATGGACTTCTGGTGGTGACCATTGGATTGGATAATGCTGTTGTAGGTGTGATGCTGGGTACAGTGGGATTCGCTCTGGCTGATTTCCTCGGCAGGCCCTTTCTGACTTATCAGGTCAAAAACCTTACCCCGGTCGATATGGGTTTTCTTTCCGATCTGCCTGTGGCTGGACCGATTTTATTCCAGCAGAATGTGATGGTTTATATCACCGTGATGCTACTTGTGCTATCCTACGTTGTTTTTCGCTACACTCGTCTCGGTTCCAAAATCATTTCAGTTGGAGATAACCCTAAGGCAGCCGATGCTGTGGGAATCAAGGTTGTCCGGGTGCGTTATTTGTCGCTGCTTTACGGCGGAATGCTGATCGGTATGGGCGGGGCGTATTTAACCTTGAATTATTCCAGCACCTTTGTGCCAGGGATTACTGCAGGGCGGGGATGGATTGCTTTTGCCCTGATGATTTTTGCCCGCTACAATCCACTGATGGCTGGACTGGGTGGACTGCTCTTCGGGGGGATGGAAGCCCTTGAATTTCGGTTGGGTATTCTCAACATTGAAGCGCCGGTCTATTTTTTGAAGATGATGCCATATATTGCAACTGTGGTGGTGTTGGTCCTGGGTAGCCTCAGTCGTGGGAGAAAGTATCCTTCAGAACCTCAGTCGGAGGAAATTGCTTACCGGCGTGATTAACAACAGAGATAACTTTGAAAGTAAATAAGGAGTAATGTATGTCATGGAGAAAAGATGTCATTCAAGTAGCCTTAGGAAAAAAACGAGCCGATCTGGTGATCCAAAATGGCAAGCTGGTCAATGTCAATACCCGGGAAATTTTTAATGGTGGCTTGGCTGTCAGTGGGAAACGCATCGCTGCCATTGGCGATGTGGATTACACCATTGGTGAAGGGACGGAAACCCTGGATGCTGAGGGGATGTACCTGGTCCCCGGTTTGATCGAGGGTCATATGCACACGGAATCCTCCTGTGTGACCCTAACAGAACTCTCAAAAATTCTTATTCCCCGAGGCGTGACCACAGTGCTATATGCTCATGAAATGGCCAACATCTTGGGTATAAAGGGTATGGAGGTCCTCCGTGAGGAAAGCCAGCAGATTCCGCTGAAAGTGTTCTTCCAGGCACCAACCAGTGTTCCTTGGTCTGCCGGGTTGGAGATGCCCGGAACCACCATTTCCGTGGAAGACGTTCAGAACATGCTGGATTGGGAGGAAAGTGTCACCCTTGGCGAATCTGATTATTTTGATGTGGTTCGTTTGGATGAGGATATTCTTGCCAAGCTTGATTATGCTGAATCCTTGGGCAAGATGGTAAACGGCCATATCTCGGTAGAATCAGAAACCGATCTGATGGCTGCTGCAGCTGGTGCATTTTATGATGATCATGAATGCTTCACAGTGGAGGAGACACTGAAGAAACTCAGACTGGGTCTGGGTGTGATCATGCGGGAAGCTAATATTCCAGATATTGCCCCAGCAGTTACTGAACATGACGTGGATACCCAGAATATTATGCTTTGCATTGATGATAAGTTGGCCAATACTTTGTATCATGAGGGTGGGGTGGATCAGACCGTAAGGGTGGCCATTCAGTCTGGAATTGATCCGGTGTTAGCCATTCAGATGGCAACACTTAATGCAGCAAAACACTTCCGGCTGGATCATAATCTGGGAAGCCTCAGTCCGGGAAGGGCGGGGGACATCATCATCACCGATTCTCTAGAAGAGATCAAGCCCGCCTATGTCTTTGTCAGCGGGAAAATGGCAGCGCGGGATGGTGAATTCCTGCTTGATCTTGAGCCTTTTGAATATCCGACCTGGACCAAGGGCACTACCAAAATCAAGAAAGATCTTAATGAGGATGACTTCCGGATTAAACCCGGGATCGAGAAAGGCGAGGTGGACTTGAATGTGCTCAGGATCACTGACTTCGGCTTTACCAAACATCTGGTTCCCAAGAGCTTTACGGTATCTGAGGGAAGGATTCAGGTCGATACAGATGGCCCTTACAACCTAATTGCGGTTGCTGAGCGGCACGGCGGAGACGGGAAAGTTGCCCTTGGTTTAGCTGAAGGAGAATTAAACATTCAGCGAGGAGCCGTTGGTAGCTCCGTGGGTCATGACTGTCATAACATCACCCTGCTTGGTGAAAATCCCGAAGATATGGTGGTGTGTGCAAAATCCATTGCGGACGCCGGGGGAGGGTTTGCGGCTGTTCTGGATGGAGAAGTAATCGCTCAGGTTCCGCTGGAAATCGCCGGCTTGACTACCCAGGCACCCTACCAGGAAGTTGTGGAGATGATTGACCATTTTGAGGAGATCATCCGTGGTGAATTGGGTTTTCCCGAAGTAACCTTCTTGGTCTTCAATTTTATTGTGTTGCAAAGTACACCATTCAAAGCCGCCATCACTGATCGAGGATTGATTGATGTCGATGGCCAGCAGGTAGTACCTCTGATCCGATCAGCCATGCCTGCCTAAACTATTTTCTTTACCATTAGGAGTGAATAAATATGTCAGAAAAGGAACTGAAAGAAAAAATTTTTGATGCCATCGTGGATGGGGATCATCGGTCAATCCAGAAATCTGTTAAGGAGGCTGTTGAAGAGAAGGATATGGCGCCTTTAATGATCATCAATGACATCCTCAACCCGGCTTTGAAAAAAGTTGGGGATGAATTTGATACAGGTGCAATGTATCTTCCCCAACTTATCCTCGCGGCGGAAGCTATGGAGGCAGCTGTTAAGATACTTGAACCCCACCTGTTGGCTCGCGATGAGCAGATGCACATTCCCGGCAAGGTGCTCTTGGCTACAGTGCAAGGCGATATCCATGACATCGGTAAGAATATCGTCGGGGCGCTGCTGAGGGCAAATGGATTTGAAGTTGTCGATATGGGGCGGGATGTCAGTGCCAAAGATATTGTCCAGACTGCGGTGGATGAAGAGGTCGATATCATTGGTTTATCGGCATTACTGTCTACTACGCTGCCTTACTGCCGTGATACTATTCGCCTTTTAGCTGAGAAAGGTCTATCGGATCGCTTTCATGTATTTATCGGTGGTGGTGCAGTCACTCCAGATTATGCTGAAGATATTGGAGGTCTTTATGGGGGAGAACATGCTGAGGCGGCCGTTCGAAACTTATTGTCTGTGATGGAGGGTAATTAAACATGATTAATTTTATGGAAGTAATCCGCAGAACAGAAGAAGGCCCTTTCATGGAGGAGAGGGATTTTGATATCGATGCAGTTTTTCGGACGACCAAGGATCTGGTAGAAAAATACGGCCTGGAGTACGACCGCAGCGAGCTGGTTACTCTTGACCCTGAGATGGCGGATGGTGCTTTCCAGGCTGGCCTTGAGCTAGCAGAGACGGTGGGGATGTTTTGTGTTGATACTTCCCGGGTGATTAAGTTTACCCGGGAGGAGCTCCTTTACGCTCTGAAAACAGCCCCGAAATCCCTTACGGTGGGCTGGGGAGCCGATCAGAGAACCATTCGGGCATCCACAGCAGACCGCATAAATCGCCCCTTTATCTGGGCGGGTTTTTCTGGAGCACCCCTTTCGGAGCGCATGTACCGAGAATCTATCCGATCTTATATAAAGGAGCCACTAGTTGATGCCATCGGTCACGGCAGCCTGCATGTCATAGATGGTATTGAAGTGCGAACAGGTTCCCCACTGGAAGTTCGGGCCACCCGTCAAGAATTGATGTATGTCCGGGAAGGTTTGAAGAGGGAAGGACGTCCGGGGATGCCGTTTATAGCTGGGGAAAGCAGCACCACTGTGCTGGGCGATCTGTCCATTATGCATCCGGACTTCATGCCTCCCAATAACTTCCATTTCACCCCTACTTTAAACGAGCTGAAAACAGATTACACCAACCTGACCAAGGTGATGTCCAGCTATGAGTACGGAGTGCATAATATCAATTTGGTGGATGCCATCATCGGCGGATATGCCGGCGGACCAGAAGGCGCTGCGGTGGTGACTATTGCTGCCTTTATTCTGGGATTGATTGTCTATCGAGCCTCTGTTCACCTCTGTCATCCTGCCCATAATAAATGGGTTTCCACCAGTCCTCCGGAGAGTATCTGGGCGGAAAACTTGGTCGGTCAGGCTTTTGCCCGTAATTCACCCATCATCAACATCGGCGATGTTTGGCCCAGTTCCGGGACAGGAACCCAGGATGTCCTTTATGAGATTGCAGCCATCACCATCACGAAAGCTCTGACGGGCAATCATCCCCACGGTGTGGGTTCAACCAACGGAAAATTTCCACATGGGAGTGGATTGGATGCCCGGTGCATGGCGGAAGTGGCACATGCGGTTTATGATGAACAGATGACCTTTAAACGAGGGAATGAGATTGTTTGTGATTTGGTGGATAAATATGAAGATAAGCTGGCTGACCCGGATATCGGTAAGCCTTATGACGAGGTCTATGATGTGGCCAGTGCAGAGCCTAAGGAATGGTGGCTGGAGCTTTATGAAACAACCAAAGAAAAATTTGTCAAGGAATACGATCTAAAATTCTGATTTGTAATTCCCTTTAATCCGAGGCTTGCTGTAAAAGGCAAGCCTCTATTTTTATTTGCATCAAGCAAAGAAACAATCTACGCTGATAAACATCTCCTGATCGAGCTCATGGTTGAGGTAACGCTGGCGACTGACTGACGGTCAGGGAGATAATAAGTGATTCATCGAGGCAATCAAAACCAGGAAGATGAAAGAACCGATATCTCCAGATAGCAGGAATCGGTGTGGGTGGTAGAGGTTTGTTGTAATTCAGCTGATAGGTAGTAAATCAGTAAATGGTAAACAGATTTGGCGATCCATCACCACAGGGTAGCTGCCAGATGGGTTCTAAACCGAAATTTATGCTCTTGGCCACCTCCGAATAATTCTTTCCAAGCCCATTGCACCAGGCTCCTACGATCTCGAACCGAGGCTAAAAACCCACCGGATCTTCTTTCGTAAGAATTTTATTGGAAGGATTAGTTTTCCTTCCCATTCAGCCTGTTGGTGGTATTATTAGTCATTAATGACTAAAGGGAAGTATTTAATTAGGAAAAGGACGCCATTATGGAAAATAAGCTGCTCATTCTCGGCTTGCTGCTAAGCCATGAGATGCACGGATACCAGCTTTATGAGGTGTTGAAGCAAAACCCGGGCACCCCCATATCACTCAAAAAACCCAACACCTACAAGCTGCTGGGCGACATGGAAAAAGACGGCTGGGTGACATATTTTACAGAACAGGAGGGGAATCGGCCACCCCGTCAGGTCTATTCTGTAACCAAGAAGGGCGAGAAAGCTTTTAAAAAACTGCTGCGCGAAAACCTGTCTTCTTATCCATCACCGGAGTTTCCCGCTCTTGTCGGGCTTGATTTTCTCCATTTGCTGCCTGCTGATGATGCGGCAGCTTTCCTGAAATCACGGCTGGAACTCGTTCGATCCAGATACCGGGAACTGGATGAGATTAATCTGGAGATCCGGCAAAGCCATCTGTCTGCTGAATATCTCCACAATTTTTATCGAAATCAGATCGACTGGCTAACAGATCTTTTAAATCGTTTATAGACCAGCTGAAATTCGATTGGATAAAAAAATAAAAACTTATCAGGAGTCAACAAAATGAAAACGATAATTATTACTGGTTCAAATTCTGGCATTGGCAAAGAAGCGGCCTTAAACCTGGCAAAATCCGGCCACCGCATCCTGATGTTATCCCGGGACAGCGAAAAATCTGAACAGGCGCTGGAGGAAATCAGATCCCAATCAAACAATCAGAATGTATCTTTAATCAGAGTAGATTTATCCAGTTCGCAGTCGATCGCCTCCGCGGTTGAGAAGATTGAGCGGGATTGTGAAACCCTTGATGTCCTGGTCAATAATGCCGGAATATACAAAGTGAAACGGGAGGAGAATTCGGATGGAGTTGAGATGACTTTCGCGGTCAACTTCCTGGCCACCTTCCTGCTCTCTGAACTGCTCCTGGAAAAACTCAGGGCAAGCGGAGACGGCCGGATCATCAATGTCGTTTCTGAACTTTATAAAAGGGGGACGCTGGATCTCAGCGATCTGATGCTGGAAGAAAAATATTCAGCCGGTGATGCCTACGCAAATTCAAAGCTGGCCGCTGTATTGTATACAGAGAAATTAGCAAAACAGACCAGAGGGGAGGGGATTACAGTCAACGCCCTTCATCCCGGGGTCCTGGCCACCAGCACATTCCGGGATTATCCCAGGATTTTTACCAAACTGATCAACATCTTTTTAGAGGATCCTCAAAAAGGTGGGGAGAGAATTGCTTATCTGGCGACCTCGGATGAAGTTGCAGACACAACTGGAAAATATTTCTATAAAACTGAAGAACGTGAGATTGACACCTCCCTTTATGGAAGCGAACCAGCAGAGAAATTATGGCGGATCGCTGAAGAGCTGACAGGTCTGCAAGTCTAAAGGATTATCAATGAGTGCAAATGAAAAAGCGATTACATCCAAAGCTTTGACGAAACGATTCGGGCAAGAAGTGCTGGCGGTTGATGGCATTCACCTTTCAATCCGGAAGAACACGATTTATGCCCTTCTAGGCCCGAATGGCGCTGGAAAAACAACCACGATATCCATGTTAACCACACTGGTGGAGCCTACTTCCGGCAGCGCTGAAGTTGCAGGATTCGATGTCCTTCAAAAAGCGGACCAGGTACGCCAGCGAATTGGGGTTACATTCCAGGAAATTGTCTTGGATCCTGATTTGACTGGATGGGAGACCCTGAATTTTCATGCCCGCCTATACGGAATTGGAAAAATGGAGCGGATAGCGAAAATTGATGAGCTCCTCAGCCTGGTCGAATTAGAAGAGGCAGCTGACAGGAGAACGAGAACTTACTCAGGTGGTATGAAACGTCGCTTGGAATTAGCGCGGGGATTGATCACGAATCCAGCTGTCCTGTTTTTGGATGAACCTACCCAGGGTTTGGACCCCCAAAATCGGGTCAATATCTGGGAGTATATCCGCGAGCTTAAGGAAAACACAAACATGACCCTGCTGATCACCACTCACTATATGGAAGAAGCTGAAGCGCTGGCTGACAGGGTAGGGATCATGGATAGGGGCCGGATTGTTGTTGAAGGAGCTCCGCAAGAACTGATAGACCAGATGGGTGCTGACAATATCCGGATCATGGGTAGAGGGAATCCGGGTCCTTTCTCCGATAACGTTAATAAGCTTGCGTACGTGGAGAGTTTTGATTCTTCAAACGGCATTATCCAGATTGGTGTGGATTCTGGCAATCGCCGCCTGGTCGAAATCGTTGAAATAGCTATCAAAAGCGGTTTCGAGATTGAAGATATCGCCGTGTCCAAACCCAGCCTGGGAGATGTCTTCATAAAATATACAGGCCGTCAAATGCGGGATAGATAGGGAGGAAAATAATGAAGGCAGCGATATTGATATGGCAAAAACAACTCAAGAAAGCATTGGTACATCCAGAAGAAATTGTGGGTATGCTTATTCAGCCGATCTTATGGGTGATTTTATTTGGCGTAGGGATGCGCAGCATGATGGGAGCTGCTGTACCTGATAGCGGAAGTGATTATATGACCTTTATCGTACCCGGTATCGTGGCTTTGACTGCAGTAAGTGCGGCAATTGCTGGAGGCTCAACCTGGCTGAACGAGAGGATTATTGGCATCGTGAAAGAATACTTGGCGGCACCGATACCGCGCTTAAGTATCTTGACAGGTAATGCGGCCGGCATTGTCACAAAAGTGCTCATTCAATCGGTAATCATTTTTTTTGTAGGGTTGTTGATGGGCGCTCAAATCAATGCTAATCCACTGGGTTGGTTTGGCGGACTGGTATTAATTGCAGGCTACGGAATTGGTTTTTCGGGTTTTGCTTTAGGAGTGGCTTCGTCAACGGATAGCTCAGAAGGATATCATATGATGATATTCTTACTTCAACTTCCTTTGCTCTTCTTGAGTAATTCTCTCTATCACCTGGAAACTCTACCAGTATGGATGCGGATTGGTGCCTATATCAACCCAACCACGTATGTAGTCACTGGCTTGCGACAGACGACTTTAGAGTTACCTCCCGTGATGGGATCTATGACGAACATCCCTATATTTCTTTGCTATTTGGTTTCCGCTGGATTCGCTGCCTTGGGTATGTATGCAGCATTGAAAGCATTCAAGCGGGCGATATCTTAGGGATCTCAAACAGGTGATAAAGTGGATCTGATCCAGCTATCTGTCCATTAATTATTGAAAATAAAGATCAATGAGGTAAAAATATGACGTTTATCGAAAAAATGTTTACCCGCAGGAGCATCAGAAAGTTCACAGACGAACCAATCAGTGAAGAGGTATTGTTAAGAATCCTGGAAGCCGGCAGACTCTCACCCACTGCAACCAATACGCAGCCCTGGCACTTTATCGTAGCAAGAGACCGGAAAAAAAAGGAAGCCTGCACCTTCGGTGGATTCAATCGGTTTGCTGTCGATGCATCTTTCGTTGTAGTGGGTGTGTATAAGAAATCTGAAGCAGTGATGGAAAAGTACAGCCTGATGGATGTGACGATTGCTCTCCAGAGCATGGTGATCGCGGGTTGGATCCAGGGGGTGGGGTCGTGCTGGATGGGCGCCTTTGATGATAACAAACTCAGGAATGCTCTCGATCTTCCAGCGGATGCCAGAATTGTGGGAGCGATTGCCTTTGGCATGGCCGCTGAAACACCAAAACAGCCGCCAAAGAAGACGCTTGATGAAATTGTGCATTTTGATGAATGGTAGTTCAGGGTTCAGCAAGTATTCTTGTTTGGTAAATGTCTCGCCTGCTGCCGCTGTTTATTGAAAGCCGAGACGCCAAACAAGCTGAATGAAGGTTCGCTGGGCGACCGACAGGTTGCTCGCGCTGCTCGCGACGGGATGTTCGCTGCGCTCACGACTGGATACTCGCTGCGCTCGTGACCGGACTTTCCCGGTCGTGTTCGTAGACCACACCGGTCGGGGATGCAGTACCCATGCGGTCGGCAGCGAAGCTGCCATCCGATCCGCCCGCAGCGAGACCAAGCTGTCGTCTGACGGACAGTCCAGCAGCTGGAGAATTCTTGGGATGAGTGGAAACCAGAGTATGATCACAATGTCTTTTTTTGACCAAGAGCAGCCCCGGATATCATGAGCAATGGGATATGCAGCACCCCATTCCACCATAAGGTTTCCGGGAACATTATGAAGTTCATAAGTATGTTAAAAAAGGCGATGATAATGCCAGCCAGGCCTGTCACTCTCAGCGTCACCAGGTTGATTTGAGGATAATGCAAATAGAGTATGGCGAGGTAGGCAGGAGTCATTAAACAGAAAGCCAGGCCAGCAGAGTTTGTGAACAGGTAGGTAAGATTAAAATCTGGCCTGAATGTAATTGGATTGATTGGGTACCAAAAAGCTACCAACGCCAACGGGACAACCCAGTATTTCCACCAGGGCTGCTTAATGGGCAGAAATGAATTCTTCTGGGCAAAAACATCCCAGAACCAGGCGGCGACAAGCAGGAGCATTATCAGGTTGCTGATCACGATAGAAAAACCATATTCCTCTGTAAATGCTATATGCTGCAAAAAGGCAAATAGTATGTAGGTTATTCCCGCATAGATATTAAACCACCTGGCCACTCCCTTTTTCTTTAGGAGCATCATGAGCACCAGTAAAATAGGGATGATTTTAAAAAGCGGATAAACAAACTCTACTGAGGACAGGATGGAATTGGATAATATCGTGCCGATGACAACTCCCATGTCACGGGGATCAAAACTTATTGCCGTATAAGTGGGAATGAATTGAATCAGAACAAAGATCAGGGGAAACCACCACTTCCTGATTGATTTTTCTAAGGATTCCTGGATTGTCTCGATTTTTTTTGTGATCATTTAACTATATCCTCGATAATCAACACGTTGATGTTGGATAAGGATAATTGCTATTTGGAAGTTTCACGAAAACAACGGCATGAGGGGAATTGCATGGACTTTAAATGTTCGCTTATCTAAATTATATCTGCAATATGTAGTTGTAAAAAGAACTCGAGCATATGTCGCTGACCAGGATGAAGAGACCGATTTGTCTCCGTCAGGGCTGTTGGCCACAGCGGTATTTGGTCTACGGTCTCCGGTCGCGAGCACAGCGAGCCCAAGCTGTCGCCTGACTGATGGTCAGGTTAATTAACTGTTGCCTGTCATCTGATTAGGTTGAGAGAAGTATCAGCAGTACAATAGACCGTGAGTTTAATTGATAGATTATATGGATTGCTACCTTTGGATATCAGTCGCAGGCGGTCCTACCTAAACTTGTAAATAGATTAAAACGAGGTTATTTAAATAGTTGTCAGATAGTTGTCAGATTTTCTCCACCGCATTAAGCCGGTCTTATTGGCGCGAGTGGGGGCTTGGTAGGAAAATTTTTTCAAACCGATCCATTCATGTCATTGCTGGTTGACAAAGAAAAAGCATGCTTGTGTGCAAACATGCTTTTGGTGGTTTTGCTTTGATATTGTTGTGAGATTGCGCTATTTAATGTCCGGCTGCACGATGCGGTTTATCAGCAACAGCCTGTTCAAGGACTTCAGTTATCCAGCTGTTGATGCTCTTATCAGAAAGTTTTGATTTTATGTAGATCTCTTTGTGAAGTTCAGAATTAACACGGAGAACAAACTTCCCTGAGAACGGTTTTGTAGGTTCCTCGCCCAATTCATCGCAATACTTCAAATAATCATCGACGGATAGGTGAAACTCTTTTTCTAGATCATCAAAACAATCGGCTTCAAATGTGACTACATCACTCATATTGATGATTTCTCCATGAAAAACTCGGGCCTCATCATCTAAATCGACTTTAGCGATATATCCTTTATATTCCATCATGGTTCAAATCCTGCTTCGTCTAAGAACCTTCTAATTGACTTGATCATACTTTTAGATGCTTCTTTCTCTGGGTGAGGTCTATGTAGCACAGCTTTTACATCGTTTAATTTTACGCGGAGTCGTGATCCACTTCCTTCGCTGCATTCGGCGCCCAATGCAATTAGCAATGACTCAACATCATTCCAATGGATATTAGCGCGTGTTGGCTCCGCAAATATTGCAAATAAAGTTGATTGGTGTTTCTTTCTCAGTGTCATAGTATCATAAAGTAGTACTAAAGTCAATCAGGCAGCACATTCTCTTCATGATCTTTACATCAGGGGATTACTTGAACCTGATGTTTTAATCTAAAGTATAAGGGAAGAACTTCTGGATTGTTTATGATTTATGTGTTGTGAAACATCAAACAGAGAGGAAGAATGAGGAAGAAAGTGTTGTCGCCTGACTGACGGTCAGGGAGATAGCTTTCCTCTTCCATCCGATTAGATAGTTTTACAAAGAAAAGTATACATTTGCTCGATCCGGAAAGAAAGACAGGTAGTGGCTGAAGTAATCTTACTGAGGAAAGTTTCGAAGAGGAATCATTTTTGTTTATCAGGTTCTGATAACAACCAGTGGATCTACTCTAAAACACTGTGGTCTTTCTCTCAGCTCCGCTGCATCGCTGCAGCGAATTTCTTTGTAGATAAATATCTTTCTTTTTGATTTCCTTTCGGCTGTAAATTGTGTTTGGTTTAGGTTAAAATCATGCAAGGTAACACCCCTTTCATACCATCAGAGAAGGGGGGTGCTTAATTTTATTGCTTATCTTATTTTTGACCGATGAACTATTGTGGATTTTTACCACTTTCAAAACAGGGGATGATTTTATGGATAACGTTGGTTTTGTGAAGACAAAGATAGTAGTTCCACAGCTTATCTCAAGTCTGATTGAACGCCCCGCTTTGATAAATAGAATATCAAAAGCAGAGGACAAGAAATTAACAACAATTGTAGCTCCAGCCGGATATGGAAAATCAACTCTTTTGATCATGTGGGCAAATCAACTAGAAGATGATGTAGCCTGGTTTTCGCTCGATAGGTTTGATAATGACCCGGATCTTTTCATTCGATACTTGTTGGCAAGTATTGCAGCAGTGTGGCCAGATTTTGGCCAAGAGTTACTCAGCCAGATTCGCTCCCCGGCACCACTCGACCATCGAACAATCCTGGTTGAAATGATTAATGAAATACTTGAAAGGGACTCTCGTCTCTATCTTGTTTTGGATGATTTTCAATATGTATCAGATGAACAGGTGCTAGATCTGGTTTGTTATTTGGTAGATTATTTACCCAATGAAATGCATATGGTCATCGCTAGTCGTGAAGCGGTACCCGTCTGTAAGCCAAAGATGAGGTTTTCGGGGGAATTAAATGAAATTCATCAATCCGATTTGAGATTCGAGTCAGAAGAAGCCCACAGATACCTGCTCAAATCTTTTGGGGAAGAAATCGATCAAAAAAAGATACCAGCCATAATGGCGAAAACCGAAGGTTGGATAACAGGATTAAAGTTAATTACACTTCTCGCCGATGAAACCGAGGATTTGTATGCTGTTTTAGAACGCCTTTCTGGGAGCGATCGTTTTATTGATGAATATTTTTTTGAAGAGGTTTTTCAGAAGCAGCAAACTGATATCCAGGTCTTTTTAATGCGAACAGGTTTGCTAGATAAATTTTCAGCTGCCCTGTGTGATAAACTCTTGGATCGTGAAGATAGTCGGTCAATTCTTTCTGTCCTGGAATCTAGCGGGTTATTTTTAATTCCTCTGGATATAAAACGAGAGTGGTTTCGCTATCATCATCTGTTCAGTGAATTTCTGTCAAGACAAGATCAATCCCAACAAGAAAAATTCAAAATTCATCGAAAGGCTGCTGAATGGTACGCTGCTCATGATTTAGAAGAGGATGCGATCAAGAATTATCTAGCGATAGGGGATTATGAAAACACACTGAAATTAATCGAAAAAAATGTAATTCGATATTGGGGAAAGGGCAGGTTTCAGCCTTTAAAAAATTGGATCAAGAAAATTCCCATAGACATGCTTGATGAATATCCAGTTGTGGTGATGGCCAAAGCCTGGCTGACCTTTTTGGGCGGGGATTATCAAAAAGCTTTTCAGCTTATTGAAGAACTTGATATCAGCGTAGCTGAGGAGTCAACACCGGATGAAGAATATCTAAGTATGGTTGGTAGATATCTTACGATAAAATCCCATCTTTCAGTTGTTCGTTACGATCCACAGTTAACCCTTTCTCTCGCACAGGAAGCTATTCCTTACAGGTCAGTTCTGGATCCTTTTTGGTTGGCTTACCATTACCTGACGCTATCGTGGGTCTATGAAAATTCAGGAGATGCAGAACAAGCAATTTCTTGTCGGAGAAAGGCATTTGATGTTAGCAAAAACTCCTCAAACGGTATTATCCCTGGAAGTATTTCAGCCCTTTTCTTTTCGATTTACTTGTATTCTCTGGGGCGTTTTGATGAGTGCCAGGATTTATGTGAGGAAGCCTTAAGTTATTATCAGCAAGTCAGATTTTTGAAGAATTATCATGGAATTCACCATATTCTAATGGGGAGTATTGCTTTCCACCGAAGGCATTTTGAGGAAGCTGAAATCCGGCTTGAGCTGGGTATCCAGCTTATTGAACGGGATTCTGATGAAATCTGGCTGATAGATAGTCTTTTTATGTTAACTAGGGTCGAATGGGAAAGACAAAATTGCGCAGAGGCGCGAAAAATCGCACAGAGGCTGAGGAATATTTTTCTTAAGTCTGAAATCCAGGATTTAATCAAGGATCATTATCAAGTCGTTGATCGCAATTTACAGCTCATTCTTGATCAAGCCGTTGATTGGAAGCTAGATGAAAATGAATTCAATGTTGAAAATTATTCGTCATCACGATATCAAAATCGATTAGCTGGTCCGCATAGAAACCAATTTTATTGTAATGACACCCCGATCCTGTTCTCTTTTGAATTTGAGCGCATCACTTCTATTCAGGTATTGTTGATGAAAGGGAAACTCCATCAAGCAAAAGAATGCATCTTGAGGTGGAGTGAGGATTTTCAGAATTCACTTCGCTTATATGATAAAGCCCGATTTTATGCTGTTTCGAGCGAGGTTTTTTTTCAACTTGATCTTCCTGAACAGGCAGCGGATTATTTAATGGAATTTATTCGTGTAAGCTCCAAATGGGAATTTACCCAATTAATTCACGAAACAGAACCGCTGTTAAATAAGGTTTTCCTGGAAGATCAAATCCTCGAAATCAAGAATAATCAAAATCTCAACTGGAAGATGATCAATGGATTCCTGGAGGAATATAACATCGGTCGTAAGCCAGAAGCAATGCGCTTTAAAAAAGAAAGTGTGCTTACTCCCCGTGAGCAAGAAATTGCTCTTCTTGCTTCAAAAGGAATGCAAAACAGTGAAATCGCGGCGGCGCTGGTAATCTCTGAAAATACTGTTCGAACACACATCAAGAATATCAATAAAAAAGTTGAGGCAAAAAACAGAGCCCATATGATTGCCCAATGTTTAAGACTTGACTTGATCTAATTGCGAAATGTTTTGTTGCAGATCACCCATAGGGGTGATTTGATAACTGCAAATCTATAATCCCCCCTTGGGGTTATTCCCGGATATTTATAAATCAAATATTATCAACATGTGAGGAATTATTTCCTTGCGGATATCGATCAACTGTTAATGAGCGGCTGTGTGGGTTGTTTTTGATATCAGATTGTAGTTTGGTCAAATTATCAGCTTTTTGTGTTAATCACTACTGGGAGGAAGTATGATTTTTCATTTAGCAGTCGGTGCAATTTTCGGGGCAGTCTTGACAGCCCTGATTCGAGATTCGCGCCAAAACAGCAGGGGCTTGATATGGTGGGAATGGGTAGTAACTGTGTTAGGTCTGCTTTATATCGTATTCGTGATAGAAACGATATATGGGTTTATCGCTGAAGGAGCACCTCAAGCCGCCCTGGTAATGGGCGTAATCGTTGGTGTTATTGCGGTTGTCTGGGGCGTGCTGGTCAATCGATTTATTTTCAATAAAGTAAGTCACAGTTGAAGATCGGAAAGGAATTGATATGAGTAAAAAACAAATTTCGCGTCGAGATTTCCTCAGAGTTACCGGACTGGCGGGTATCTCCTTACCAGTTGCTAAAGTTGTTGGACGAGAAGGGGATTATGACCTGATTACTTCGCAAGAAGAATATGGCTCATTCTTAATTCGAAAGCGTTCAAGCGGTAACCCGCCTTATGATGTAGATGATTCCATCTATGAACGTTTTAATGCCCGCAACAATGGTTTCTGTCGGGCATTGTGGGACGAAGAGTTTGGGGGGGAAATATTTTCGGCCTATCGGTCTCCCACCGATATTCTTCAAGAAAATGAGCAGGGGTATAGAAGGGAAGAGTTTGTGTTACATACGGCTGCAAAAGCTTTCTACAATGCCAATGATACCCGTTTCGCAGTCGGCGGGTCAGGAAAACATGCTGGATATTTTTCCCTTGAGTCTTATTATGATGGGATGGAAAGTTTTATAGACCTGGGAAAATGGGAACCGGAAGATCTTAATCCTTCAGAAGTTGCTGGTATAGTCAAGAAAGCCGCTTTATTCTATGGAGCTTCTTTAGTGGGAATTGCTGAAGTAGATCAGCGCTGGATTTACACTGGCTATTTTGATGATTATTTTGCTTCCCATGAGGGAAACATTGAAATATCTGATACAGTAAATAAGGCTGAGTATCTTGAAGATGGTACATTAGTGTTCCCCAGTTCCCTTAATCGTGTGATTGTCATGGCCTTGGAACAAGATTTGGAGGGAATTAATTCCTCACCAAATGCGATTGGGCAGGCCACAACATCGAATGGTTATGCCCGGATGGCTTTCACCGGTGCCAGCATGGCCGAGTTCATCCGTGGGTTGGGCTATAAAGCTTTACCATGTGGAAATGCCACTACTTTAAGTGTTCCTATGGCGATTGATGCTGGCTTAGGAGAGTTAGGGCGGAATGGTTTGCTGATTACTCCTAAGTACGGGCCAAATGTGCGGATCGTGAAAGTGTTAACAGATATGCCGCTTGAAACCGATCAAACTATCAGCTTTGGTGTGACTGAATTTTGTGAAGTGTGTGGTAAATGTGCTGACAGCTGCCCCAGCGGTGCTCTCCCGACCGGTGAACGCACACGAGAAGCAAATGATATTTGTAATAATCCAGGCACATTGAAGTGGCCGATAGATGCTGGAGCATGTTACAAATTTATGGCGGAATTGGGTGGTGGGGCTTGTTCGAATTGTGTGCGATCTTGCCCGTTCACAAAGCCACAGGGTTGGCTGCATGAAGCAACTAGATTGTTAATTAGTGGTGAATCAAAGGCAATAGACAAGATTCTGCTAAGACTTGACGATGCTTCTGGGTATGGAGAACAAATAGACCCTGATCAATTCTGGAATTCAGATAACTTTCTTCATGTAAAAAGCTGAATTGAAAATAATTGACCGGAAAAAGCTGAGGTATTGAACCTCAGCTTTTTTTGATGACATCTGATAAATGAATGACCAATTTAATCTAATTCTAGATGATTTTTTGCTCTCAATATAAATTGAATTTGATGCTTGAAATAAACATCTAAACTAACTTAGCATTGATCTCTGAAGGTAAGTTTGTATAGTATATTGAAAGTAGTTGCGCTGGATTGTTGATATTGTAAATATGTCAATTTGAGTATAATTCACCTGTTTGTTTTTGGTTCGATCCGAAAACCTTACTACATATGAGTAGATTTTTTCAAATTTCCAGGAACCGAGGTAGGGCAATCGCTAATGCGGTACTTGCGATGATCATATTTTCATCATCTTTTATTTTGGTGAAAATCATCCTTGTTGAAATCGGTCCTTTTACGATTGCTGGCTTAAGATATTTTTTGGCATTTGCATTTCTGCTCCCGTTCATTTATCGCCATGATAAAAAAACAGCTTCAATTGAATCTGAGGTTTGGATTCAATTTGCCATCATTGGTATTTCAGGGTACGCATTTGGAAATGGCGCAATGTTCTGGGGGCTGAAATATTTAGATGCCACTTCAGTATCATTTATGATGAGTGCTTTGCCTATCCTGATTATGTTTGCTGGGATTTTCTTTCTCAGGGAACTTCCTTCGGTATGGCAAATTTTCGGTGTTTTCCTGTGCCTGGCTGGAGGCTATATTTTCTTCTCCCCTGGATTGGTTTCTAATGAACCCTTGGGTTTTGGACTGGTCATTCTTGCTCTCGTTGGCTTTACTGTATATGGAATAAAAAGCAGAATGATTGCAAAATCAGGGAGAGTCAACGCTCTAGCTTTGACAGCGTTTCCTCTTGGTATTGGTGGGGGATTTATCCTGATAATTGGATTGTTGTTTGAGGGGATACCAACACTTTCAATGACTGGCTGGTTGATAGTTTCTTTACTGGCAGTCGTCCATACTGCATTTGGTAATTTCCTTTATTACCGGGCACTGAGGACTATATCAGCACTGGAGATGAACATTATTCTCAATGTATCCCCTTTTATGACTGCTTTAATGGCATGGGTA
Organism: uncultured Anaerolineales bacterium; assembly: GCA_964618295.1. Classification (GTDB taxonomy): domain Bacteria; phylum Chloroflexota; class Anaerolineae; order Anaerolineales; family UBA11858; genus B10-G9. The sequence continues at coordinate 23,044 of CAZTWV010000025.1, forward strand.
ATTCTTGGCGATGAACTTACACCCCTTCAGATAATTGGTGTTTTTATTGCTATTTTGGGAGTGGCGATTGTACAAATATCTAAGAACAGGAATGCTGGTACTGGTTTTTTTCCATCCCGGCGGAAGACCGGGTAGAGGCCGCGGTGCGTCCGCTGGATGACGGGAGACGGGAGATCGGAAAGAATGTAAGTTGTAAGCAGTGAACCGTAAACCGAATAAATGGTTGACCTGCCTTGATCCTTGCCGAGGATTTGATCGATTTATGGCTTACGAATTCCGAAATTCCGGCAGGCAGGTGCAGGCCGTCCCCGATCCTCGGTAATGAGCGCAGTGAGCCCATCGCTGTCGTCTGATTGAACTTCAGGGAATTCTTTAGTCCACTGACGAATAATCAGGTAACGTTTATTTTACTTTTGGATTCGTTAGATGTGGCATTGGAAAATTAATAAAAGGTTTTCGATCGAGTACTGATGTTTGTGATTTAAATATGTGGTTACTTGAATTCCAGTCACTCGAAGTGTTCTATTTTAATTTTTTTGTCATACCATTCCGGGCTTATTTTTCCAGACGCGATTTGTTCTATCCATTTGATTTGGGAGGCAAAATAATCGTAATCAGGGCTGTCATCGCTGTAGATCATAATCGGGCTGCCCGTTCTACCTTTTCCGTGGCCATACAACTTGATCCGGCAAACATCATCGATCATTTCAATGGCATAAGAGCAGGGGAAATTATAGTAATAAATCGATAAGCCTGGTAAATTGGTTCCAGCCGGAGATCTATCTGTCCGCTTCAGAAGCTCTCGAAAAGCACTTTCTGTTTCCTTATCGATCTGTTCTGAAACTTCCTTGGTGGTCTCGAAGGGTTCGATTCTACTACGATCCTTGTGAGATTTACTGGACGGATCCATCAAATAAAATCTGATTGGGATATCCCTCGATTTCTCTTCCAGTAAATTTCGCATTTTATACGTAGCATAGTATTTGCGGGATAAACCAAAGACGATGATCTTATCTTTAGCCGATTTCACCCGATTTCTTAGATCTTGTTCAGGTGATCGTTCCCGAATAGGACGATTTGTGAATTGTGAATCACTTTCTTTGAAAATACTGGGTTTCTTTCTTCTACTTAGTACGATGATCAAAACTACAGTTATTATCAGGGTAAAGAACAAGATTATCCAGTTGGGAATGATCGTTGAAGCCATTAAGAGGCCTGGGATTTGAATGATGTATGATGAGATATCCTGCCAGTTCAGCCAGGTAATTGAGCTGATCAAGGCAATAATCAAGGCGCTTATTACCTTGCTCCCCACTGGGTCTTTCCAGATCTTCTTTAACAATCTCATAGAATCAAATTATAGCTTAAAACATAATGGAAGAATTGGAAGGTGACTCGAATAGTTATATTTGTGGTCTTAGGTCCACATTCTTGAGAATTGAGTTGACATTCCCTTGATAAGATTCAGTGTGGATTTCTAGCACAACCAGCGTGGAAAAGATGGAAATTATGGACTCAATGGACGTTCCTGAGTTGACTCCGTCGAGAGGATGGACGGAAGTTACCCCTATCAACGCTATTTTCAGGCACCCCATAGGATTCACCGATAAAGTTCCCCGAGTGATTTTTTAGTCTCGAAAGCGATCAAGTATGGCTGATGTGGGTGGGAATAGGTCCTTACCTGGCGGAGCTATTAAATTTAGAGCTCCTCTGCAGCCGGGATGATCTCTTTGGAAAAGGTCTCAAGCGGCGTGATCTTAAAAACATCCGGCATATTGAAGATGGCGTGAGTAAACCCCATTTCCGAGAGATTCTTGAGGCGGTTGATCACTCCATCCACCGTTTCATCCTCGGAGAGATGAACTGTTCCTAACGATGTCTTTTCGATTGTGTCGTAATCCCGACCCAACTTATCAGCGTGTGATTTCAGGATATCCAGAGACTCACGCAGCTTCTCAATACCTGCCCCTTCAAAGAAATTGCAGGCATCCGCATACTGCGCCACCATGCGCAGGGTCTTCTTCGGCCCCATACCGCCGATCAGGATCCGCGGATGCGGTTTAGAAAGCGGCCGGGGATTGTTGGTGATGGCCGGCGCAGAAAAATGTTTTCCATCGAAGCTGACTTCTTCACCCTCCCAGAGCGCCTTGGCGAGCTGCAGGGTATCTTCCAGCTGCTCAAACCGTTCGGAGGTGGATGGGTAGGGAATGCCGTAGCCGATGGCTTCGTCTTCATACCAGGCTGCGCCAATTCCCAGATAAGCCCGCCCGCCAGACAGAATGTCGAGAGTATTGACCATTTTCAGCAGCACAGATGGATGGCGGTAGATCACCCCGGTAACCATCACGCCAAGAGCTGCCTTTTCTGTCAGCCCGGCAAAATATCCCAGGGTGGTGTAGCTCTCCAGCATCGGATCTGTGTAGGATTCGCCAAACAGACCCTTGATTTGATAATAATGGTCCATAACCCACAGGCTTGAAAACCCTGCCTCCTCAGCGCTGGTTACGATTTCTTTCAGTTTGGGCCGGATAACGGCCGGGCCGTCGGGATATTTAAAAGAGGGAATTTGTAAACCGATTTTCATCTGTTTCCTCCAACCAAGATATATCTTTTCATGAAACGTTTGACGCCTTTTCTGGTCCTTTTCATAATATTTAACCCGAACCCAGTTGTTTAGCTTGCGAGAGCCGCTGGCACTCGAGGGGAAGCTTTCCGGGGAAGTTGGTCTTTACCAGGAATTTCTTTTTTAGTCAGAATCAAGTAAACCTGGCCCTAATTAGCAGGACCTGGCTCTTATTACAGGGATGATTCAGAGGGTCTGCTTACCGGTATGATCCCAGGGCCTGAATGTAATTGGCACGTTCAAAAGCCGCGTCCTGATGGACTCCTTTCTGACTCATGCTTCCTTGCATTTGCTCAATAGACTCGTATTCATGTTCCTCCATCCATAACTGCACATCCGCCAGCAGCTTGGTGGCGTACCCCATTCCCCGCTTCAACAGCGCCGACGTGGTCATGGCAACTTTCGCCCCTGCCATCATCGCTTTGATGAGATCAACCCCTCGATGAACCCCGGTGGTGAGGGCGAAATCAATCTCAATCCTTCCATACAGCAGGGCAATCCAGCGTAAAGGTAAGCGCAATTCCTCGGAAGTGCTCAACGTTAATGTTGGAGTAACCTCGAGTTCATCCAGGTCAAAATCTGGTTGATAAAAGCGGTTAAACAAAACCACCCCATTTGCCCCCGCATCTGCAACATGCTGAATAAAGTTGGGAAGGGCCGTGAAAAATGGGCTGAGTTTTACGGCCAGTGGAATACTGAGCTGCTTGCGAATGTCCTCTACCAGTGCGATGTAGGCATCCTCCATTTCTGAACTGGTGAGATTTAGATCCGTCACGACATTGTATAGATTCAATTCCAATGCATCTGCCCCGGCCTGTTCAATTTTTTTTGCGTAGCTGACCCAACCTCCTGTCGAAACACCATTCAAACTTCCAATGACAGGAATTTTGGCGGTCTCTTTGACAGCCTGGATTTTTTCGACATAGGCGTCTGGACCAATTGCATATTGCCCCATTTCCGGGAGGTACGTGAGGGCTTCCTGGAAGGATTCTCGGTCACGGCTCAAGAAATGATCGAGCTCCAGACTTTCCTTGATTACCTGCTCTTCGAATAGGGAGTGCATGACAATGGCAGAGATACCTGCCTCGGCGAGATCTTCAACTTGTTGGGGATTTTTCGCGATTGGAGACGCTGATGCGACCAGGGGGTTTTTTAATTCCAATCCTAAGTAGGTTGTTTTTAAGTCAGTCATAGTTCTCCCTTGTGGATCTAATGCGAATCATGGAAAAAAGGGGAGGGCATCCTCCCCTCTGTTTAGATCTCTTCGTTATCCGGCTTGCTCTTCATCATAGCTGAGAGTGGTCATTTGCTCATAGAGTGCCCAGCGTTCGTTAATCCCTTCTTGGGCTTTTCTCATCAGGATCTCAGCACGTTTCTCGTTGCTTTGTACCAGCATCCGGAAGCGGGTTTCGTTGTACGCAAAGTCCTGAAGCGGGATGCTGGGTTTCTTGGAATCCAGCTGGAGAGGATTCTTGCCTTTTTCAGCCAGGCGGGGATCATAACGGTACAGCGGCCATAATCCAGATTTGACAGCAAGATCGGAATGTTCCAGACTTTTTTGCATGTCGTACCCATGAGCAATGCAGGGGCTGTAAGCAATGATCAGGGAGGGGCCATCGTACGATTCTGCCTCCCGGAAAGCTTTCAGAGTTTGGTTATCACTCGCACCCATTGCTATCTGAGCAACATAGATGTATCCATACGACATGGCCATCATCCCCAAATCTTTGCGGGGTTGTTCTTTCCCGTTGGCAGCAAACTTGGCCACCGCAGCCAGCGGAGTTGCTTTTGAAGATTGGCCACCTGTGTTGGAATACACCTGTGTATCAAGGACCAGAACATTCAGGTTCCGTCCGGAGGCTAAAACATGATCCAATCCTCCGAACCCGATGTCATAAGCCCAACCATCACCGCCAATGATCCAGACGCTCTTCTTGACCAGTATATCGGCCAGGGAGAGTAAGTCTTTTGCTTTGGGTTCCTGATTCTTTTGGAGGAGTTCTTTGAGTTTTTTCACTCGGGCTCGCTGTGCTTGAATTCCGCTTTCATCTGCCATATCCGCTTGAAGAATTTCCTCAGCCAGATCTTCACCAATCTCACCGGATAGATCCTGGACTAACTCCCGGGCAAACTGATTCTGTTTGTCGACAGTCAGACGCATTCCCATTCCAAATTCAGCGTTATCCTCAAAGAGAGAATTGTTCCAGGTAGGACCCCGACCTTCAGAGTCAACGGCATAAGGATGCGTGGGAAGGTTGCCGCCATAAATGCTTGAACAACCAGTGGCATTGGCGACAATCATCCGATCTCCAAAGAGCTGGGTGGCCAGCTTAACGTAAGGTGTTTCACCACATCCTGCGCAAGCTCCAGAAAATTCGAATAAGGGACGCAGCAGCTGGGCATTCTTAATTGTGCTGGTCTTGATTTTGGTGCGGTCCACATCAGGGATGCCCAGGAAGAAGTCCCAGTTTTCTCCTTCCTGTTCCCGAATGGGAGGTTGATCGGCCATGTTGATGGCTTTTCGACCGACCTCAGATTTGTCCTTGACCGGGCAGGCTTCCACACAAACCGCACACCCTGTGCACTGTTCCGGTGCGACCTGGAGGGTAAACAGCCAGTCGGGAAACTCGCGGAAGCGGGCTTCTGTGGATTTGAAGGTATCGGGAGCGCCTTTCAGCTTTTCTGGATCATACACCTTTTGACGGATGACCGCGTGGGGGCAGACCATGGCGCATTTCCCACATTGGATGCACAGATCGGGTTCCCAAACGGGGATTTCAAGGGCGATATTCCGTTTTTCATACTGCGTGGTAGCGGTAGGATAGGTCCCATCTTCCGGGAGCATGGAAACGGGAAGACTGTCACCATCGCCAGCGATGATCGTTCCCAGGACTTCCTGAACGAATGCAGGAGCGTCTTTTGTGACCGGTGGTCGTCTGGTTTTCTTGCTGGTGACCTTCTTGGGGGGAGCTACCTTGTGGAGGTGTTCAATGGTTTGGTCAACTGCCGTGTAGTTTTTCTGGATCACGGCTTCTCCCCGTTTTCCGTAGGTCTTCTTGATGGCTTTTTTAATTTCTTCAATGGCCTTGTCGCGGGGCAGGACACCGCTGATGGCAAAGAAGCCGGTTTGCATGATGGTGTTGATGCGCTGTCCCATCCCGGTTTTTTCTGCAACATCATAAGCGTCAATGATATAGAATTTAAGTTCCTTTTCGAGAATGGCTTCCTGCACTTCTTTGGGAAGGTTGTCCCAAACCTCATCCGCATCATAGATGCTGTTGAGCAGGAAGGTTGCTCCCTGTTTGGCAAACTTGAGCATATCAATTTGATCCAGGAAGGAAAACTGATGGCAGGCGACAAAATCAGCTTTGTTGATTAAGTAGGGGGCGCGGATTGGGTCGGGACCAAAACGCAAGTGGGAGATGGTTTTTGCGCCAGATTTCTTGGAGTCATATACAAAAAATCCCTGGGCGTAATTTTCCGTTTCCTCTCCAATGATTTTGATGGAGTTCTTATTAGCACTAACCGTTCCATCAGCGCCGAGGCCGAAAAAAACAGCCCGTAACGTGTCCTCACTGGCAATGGAGAATTCAGGATCGAAATCTAAACTCATCTTGGTGACATCATCCTTGATCCCGATGGTGAAGTGTTTTTTGGGATTTTTTTTCTTCAGTTCGTCAAAGATTCCTTTGACCATTGCGGGGGTAAATTCTTTCGAAGAAAGCCCATAGCGGCCGCCGATTATTTTGGGTAGCTGCTTAAAGGGAGCTATTCCCTCTTCCATGGCTTCATGAATCGCGGTGATGATATCCTGGTAGAGAGGTTCCCCCGCGGCTCCAGGTTCTTTTGTCCGATCAAGGATGGCGATCACCCGGGTGCTGGAGGGGAGGGCATCCATTAAGTGTTTTACAGAGAAGGGGCGGTATAAACGAACCTGGACCACGCCGACTTTTTCTCCCTGATTGGTGAGGTGTTTGACAGTTTCTGCCGCTGTTTCTCCACCGCAGCCGATCATCACCAATATGCGCTCCGCTTCCGGGTCGCCAATATAATCAAATAAATGATAGTGACGGCCGGTTAATTTCTCAAACCGATCCATACATTTTTGAACGATATCCGGAGTGGCAAGGTAATACGGGTTAACGGTTTCCCGGGCCTGGAAGAATACATCAGGGTTCTGAGCCGTGCCGCGGATAACAGGGCTTTCCGGGGTCATCCCCCGGGATCGGTGTTGACGGACCATTTCGTCATCAATCATCTTCTTGATCACATCGTCAGGGATGAGATTAATTTTATTGATCTCATGAGATACACGGAAACCTTCGAAAAAGTGAACAAAAGGAATGCGAGTTTCTAATGTGGCTGCATGCGCGATCAGTGCAAAATCATGGGCTTCCTGAACGGATCCAGAAGCAAGCAGAGCAAATCCGGATGCTCTTGCTGCCATGACATCGGAATGGTCGCCAAAGATCGAAAGCGCCTGAGCGGCAAGGGATCGGGCTGCCACATGGAACACTGTTGGTGTTAATTCACCAGCAATCTTGTACATGTTCGGCAGCATTAACAACAATCCCTGGGAAGCTGTGAAGGTTGTTGTCAGGGAACCGGTTTGCAAGGCGCCGTGGATGGCACCTGCGGCGCCGCCTTCCGCTTGCATTTCAATTACATCCGGAACGGTTCCCCAGACATTCGTCTTGTTTTGAGCTGTCCAGGCATCAGCATGTTCGCCCATGGGGGAGGAAGGGGTGATTGGATAAATGGCAATCACCTCATTGGTTTTGTGGGCAATGTGCGCAACGGCTTCGTTACCATCTATCATCTTGATTTCATTTGTCATAAACTTGCTCCGTGGTTAAATTGGGTCTAAACCGGTATTCCTTTTCATAATTATTATATCCTTTTGTTTGTCCAGACAGGAACCAAAAGGGCTGTTGTAACTGAGTTTGTTACCTTTGTCTCTCATATCTATCAAATTCAGCGCTCAAACTCTCAATACTGAAGCTCCGATACAGTTTATCCCGCTCAATAAAACCCTTCCTGCAATGTACAGAGAACAAATGTAATTCTAGATATTTTATCTCCCAGGTCGGCATTATTCGGCGCTGAATTAGATGCACTATGGAAATAGGAGCCGCCAGGCCAGCTGATGGGGTGTCTGCTTCGAAGCCGACGGATGACGGGGGATGGAGGACCGGAGGGATTGGAAGTAGTAAATCGTAAATAGTAAGTCGATCTGATTCTCAACTCAGCCTGAAACTAATTGAAATCCAAATCACTTTACGCCTTACACCTTACGACAACACAGGCCGCAGGCCTGTCCCCAGTCCCCGGTCTTCGGTCGGGCACGAAGTGCCCATGGTATTTCTGCTGGAACAAGAGTCAAGGAACGGTTAAGATGGTTTCTTTTGGCCAAGCGCCGCCCCGGAGATCATCAGTAAGGGCAGGTGCAGCACCCCGTTCCACCACATCGACTCCGGGAACATAATGAAGTTCATGAGTATATTAAAAAAGGCGATGATAATGCCTGCCAGGCCGGTTGCCCGCATGGTAGCCAGATTAATTTTCGGATAATGCAAATAGAGGATGGCCAGATAGACGGGGGTCATCATGCAGAAAGCCAAACCTGCACCGTTCGTAATCAAATAGATCGGATTGAAATCAGGTAATAGGGTGGCTGGATTCAAGGGATACCAGAAGGCAATCAGCGCCAGCGGGATGACCCAGTAACGCCATTTCGGCTGCGGGATAGGTACAAATTCATTCTTTTGAGCTGCTGCATCCCAGAACCAAAAAGCGGCCACAACCAGAAGCATAACCAGGTTGCTGGTAACAATTGAAAAACCATACTCCTCTGTTACTGCAATATGCTGCAGGACAGCAAAGAGCAGATAGGACAGGCCGGCATAAAGATTAAACCAGCGGCCAACTCCCTTTTTCCGGAAGATAATCAAAACGATAAGCAGCATGGGAATCAGTTTGAAGAGCGGATAGACAATATCCAGGGAAGTTATGACGGCATTGGAAAGAACAGTGCTGATGACCTCTCCCATATCCCGCGGATCAAATCCCTTTGCAGCATAGGTGGGCAGGAATTGAATCAATACAAAGACCAGATAAAACCACCATTTCCAGACCGCTTTTTCCAGGTTTCCTTGGATTTTGTCAATTTTTTCTGTGGTCATCTTTCTATCTCCCCACGATTGAAGCTTTGTTTAAGAATACATTTTCAGTATAGCTCTTTTTTTGATAGACAGCTAAAGTTATGGTAAAAATCGAACCGCCAAAACAGAGCCACTGAGGAGCCGGCGGGAGACCGGGTGATGGGCCGCTGAGCAGCAGAGGATTCGTCCTGCTCAAGATGGAATGTTCCGTTCGCCAACGACCGGTTTGTAACCATCGTGCCCGAAGGCCACTCCGGTCCTCTGTCAGGTACGGAGTGCCAATGCGGTCGGGAGATTTGCCTTCATCCGGTCTGTTCGGTGGACGATTCTTGGTGCAGCTTTGGTGCAATCAGGGTGGAAAAGATAGATTACAAGTTCTTAACTGCTCGTGTTAAGTTGATTGGAGTATTCCCTGTTCCGGAAAATGTCTGATTTGTGTATAATTGAAATTAACTCCAAATCCCAAAAACAGTGGATAAATTAATAACTTATCCAGAAGAGCATTCTCATTCCTTTAGAAAAAAGGAGAAAGATAATGAGAAAATCCCTTCTCTTGGCGCTTGCTTTGATAATGATTCTGAGCGCCTGTTCACCTTCTCCAGAAGCTGACCCAACTAAATCACCTTCACCAACACAACAAAAGATCAGCACACCAACACAACAAAAGATCAGTATACCAACAATAACTCCAGTCCCGCAAGGGAAAATCCTCACCGTTGAGAACACAGAGGACAGCGGCCTGGGCAGTTTTCGGGCTGCCCTTTACTTAGCCAAATCTTATGACACCATTGTCTTCGATCCGGAAGTCTTTAAACCTGAAGATCCAGCTACGATCACTATCATCGAGCCATTACCGGAACTCAACACTGATCACCTGACGATCGATGCCAGTAATGCTGGAGTGATTTTAAACGGCGAAGGAAGCAGCTTTAATTTGCTTAGCCTCAATAACCAATACATTAAAATCCAGGGGTTACATATTGTCAATTTTAATGGCACCGCCATCGAGCTGTGGGGAAATGCCAAACATACAACTATTGGTGGCGACCCTGAAATCGGTACAGGTCCGCTAGGACAGGGGAATCTGATCACGGGCAATCGGGACGGCATTCTCACACGGGAAGGAAGCAGCTACAACACCTTTGCTGGTAATCAGATCGGCGTTGAGTTTAACGGTCTTGTGGGAAATACCTACTCAGGTATCCAGGTCAACAACCATACCCGGGGTACTATCATTGGACCGGATAATATCATTGCATACAGCGGCGCCCCTAGCATTGATATCAGTACTGGAGCTACCAAAGGTACAACCATCACCCGCAATCTGATATATGGAGAAGAGACTGTTCTTCGTATGGTCCCACCCTCAGCAAACTTCACACCGGCTCCTGTGATCCTCTCCTATGACCCCGCTGGGACGGTCAGCGGAATAGCATGTCCGGGATGCGAGGTGGAGATCTTCTCCGGGGAAGGCAGGTGGGCAGAATTCTACGAGGGCAGCGTCACAGCAGATCAGGATGGGAGATTCACCTTAAGTGCGAGTGTTCCTTTCTCTGGTGAGAGCTTGAAGGCCACGGCTACTTCCTCCACTGGATCCACCAGTCAGTTTTCTGTAGCAATGCCTGGAGCAGGTGGCGAACTTATTCTACAGGAAGGGAACCCGTCCCTTGTATCGCTTTTGAATACTTACTCGTCGAAGGAAATTAAAGAGGATAACCGGATCGGGCAACATGCGTTTTACCCTTATTGCTGGAACTATTTATTTCCGGGTGCTTCTGTCTTGACGGATCTAGGTGGTTTGGGTATTAAACGCATCCGGCTATCCTTCAATGAGATGGAAATACACTATGGCCTCACCGATCAACCCGAGGGTGTAGATGAGCAGCATTATGGCTGTATCAATGCCTTTCACGACCAGGGAATCGAGGTCAGCTATATTATCAGTTACTGGGACAAGGAAGCCAGAATTAATGGAGAGGAAGTCCCCTGTGAACGTTTTACTAATGTCGGCCCCGGTGATCCTGAAACAGAAGATTATCTCCAGCATGTTAGAAATGTCGTAGGATTCCTAAGCGAAAACGGTGTCCATAAATTTGAAATTTGGAATGAACCAGATAATTTTGAGTGTACCCAAGGCATTGCGCCGGAGAATTATATATCTCTTGTTTCCCTGGCAGTACCAGAGATCAAGGTCATCGATCCAGAAGCGAAGGTATATATCGGTGGCATGGCCGGCACTAACAATCCATTTTCTAATTATTACATTCGAACCCTAGCCAATACTGATGAGATCATGCCAATTGTAGACGGCCTTACCTGGCATCCACTCTATGGCGTCTCACCAGCGTACCCCGATTTTGCTGATTATTACAATAACTACCCCTCCTTTGCAGAGGAAATCAAGACAACCGCATTCGAATCCGGATTCATTGGAGAATTCCGGGCAGATGAAATGATGTGGCGGGGATTCCTATCTAATCCTGATGAACAATACGGATATCAAATCCACATTGTGCCGAAATACTATGCCCGAGGCATCCTGATGCATTTGGGGATGGATATCTCCGCCAGTGTTGATGTAAACAGCCACATGCATCCGATGGTGTACTACACTGTAAGAAACCTCTCCACAGTAATGGCCGGGAATCATGCGGACCCCATGGAAGTCAGTATCGAGAGCCCGGCAACCAATATTTTGTCATACGGTTTCACGATGAACAATGGCGATCGTCTGTTCACCCTTTGGACCAATGGAGCCGCAGTGGAATACGATCCAGGTGTCAGTTCCACACTGACATTCACGTTTGAGGATAACGCTCCGATGAGCGTGACCGGAGTTGATGTGCTTCATGGTTATACTCAGTCATTGGATTTTGAGGTTGAAGGCAATCAATTGATTATCCAGAATCTAATAGTGAAAGACTATCCGATTATTCTCAAGTTCTCGGATACTCCCTAATGGGGAAACCTTTCCAGGTCCCCTCTCCCGAAAAACCTCATTTTGAAAAAGAACCCCTCAAAGCCGAGGGGTTCTTTCAGGTGGTTTTGGAAATAATTCAATTTGAGGGTTCAAATCAATTCTCTATCCAGTTGATTGAGAGGCCGCTTCGCGGCCGACGGGAGAAGGAAGACGGAGGACCTGTTTGTCTTGTGTCTTGTCCTGAGAAAGGTTTACAAATAAATACATAAGGAAGAGCAGGATTTAAGATCCCCCGTCCCCGGTCTTCGGTCAGGCAGCAAAGCTGCTTTCCGGTCGCGAGCAAAACGAGCACAATGCCGTCGTCTGACTGCCGGTCATTCAAATAGTCTGGGCCTCTGACTGCAGGTCGATGTGACCGGTCTATTGTTGAATTGGGTGTCCGCAATATCCCAGGCAGAAGTGGAGCTCCGACCTCCGATGTCTAAAAATTGGACAGGGTTTGTGCCATCGCAAAGAAACTCATCACCGGGACAGCCTTATAGAGTGGGATAGAGCATAGTATGGACCTACTCGATGGCAGAATTGCCATAGGTATAAAATAAGAAACTGAGGCTTCCCAGAATCAGGATGGGCTTGTGGTAGTCCCGCTGCTGCAGTGAAATCGCCACCAGGATCAAAACAAGCGAAGCCAGGATACAAGCAGATCCTGGGTGAATACCCCGGGGATACTTCTGGTACTGACCACGAGATTACAGATCCTTGGATTCAGGGCTCCCACAACAGCTGCTCCGAGGGCGAGGATGCCCGAGACTATAAACAGTATATAGTTTGCCTTGATTTTCTTCAGCTCCATGTCTGCGAGTTCGTATTCATTGTTCGATGGGGCTTGATAGCTGACGGGATCGGGATCGCTTCTAGTAAGCCATGATTTGGAGGGCCTCCCAGAGGTTAGCCCCAATCATTATCAGCAAAGCCATGGTGAAACCCGGCCAGGATACATTCTTCCTGAAAACGGGAGCAGGTTGGATCGGTTCAGAGTCTGGGGGGATCAAATTTAGGAACCTGTAAGTGGGCAGGCCATAGGTTGCCGCTGCCATCAGCAAATATGAAATGATCTCGTAGGGCCCGGAACGCAAGAACACTCCAAGAGAAGGGGCCATCCTGGCAGGAAGGGGCATAGAAAAGGAATTTGTACCCAGGGTCACTGCGTACATAGCGGATAAAACCAGGGGAGGAAAGTATCCCAAAGGAAACCCATTGATGATCAGGATACGGTTTGCCAGGATCACCACTGCCATCATAAAAGTATTCAAAAGGACGATGCGCAGGAATTCCCGGAACAGACTGCTTGCAGCCTGCTCTCCTGCCAGGGCTGCGGCCGCGGTGCGACCACGAAGGATTCCCTCGGGCAGCAGGTAGTAGCTGAGAATCCAAAAAACCAGGAAGATCACACTTCCCAATCCTAGCAGTGTCAAGAACCTTATCAGCAGGGATTCATGCCTTAACCATTTGCCCATCGTGACTCCTTTACTAGACATGTTATGAAGCTCAATAGCTTCCAACCGGGGTGAAGTGCTCAAAGCTGCAGGCGAGTTTTAATTCAGGATATGTTTAGATTCCTGCCAGACTGTTGCCGGCTAAAAATTATTGGAATATTCTGCTTGGATATCAACCGATAAATTGGACTGACACTTCCTTATTGTACATTAAGAAAACTTTCCCAGGAAATTAACCTGTGATAATCGTTCGAAAAAGAGTCTTATCCCCTGAATGGGAGAAATGTGCAAATAATCGCGTGTGACAGCCCCGTCAGGTTGCTGTTTGCTTTTGTTTTATCTAAGCTTCAGGAATTGTTTATCGCCTCCTGAACTCTTTTTATGAGGAAGTTATTGATAACGATGGTTGCAGACCAGAATATATATATTAAAATATAGCAGTTAGCATTTATCGCAGGTGTTGATGCGAGTTGCACGTCATTACCTGCCGGTGATGTAAATTGGAAACTGCCTTTTTGAGATGGAGAAAATCAATGAAAATTGTTAAGCTTGTGGGGTTGGTTGGGCTGATTCTGTTGGGAATCCTGGGAGTATTACTGGGTGCTGCAACAATTTACCACAGAAGCCAGCTGCGAAAAGAAGCCCAAATATATCAACCTTCTGATTCTATGGTTGAGGTTAATGGGAAAGAACTTCATGTCCATAGGGAGGGCGAGGGCGAAACAACACTTGTCTTTTTATCCGGACACGGAACCATCAGTCCCACCCTTGATTTTAAACCGCTCTGGATAGAATTCACAGATGACTATAGAATCGCTGTTGTAGAACGATCCGGTTACGGCTGGAGTGAAATCTCAAATTCCCCCCGGGATGTCGAAACCATCCTGGAGGAAACCCGCAGTGCTTTGGAGCAGGCAGGGGAAAAGGGACCTTATGTGCTTGTCCCTCACTCCATGTCTGGTCTTGAAGCTATCTACTGGGCCCAAAGATATCCGGATGAGGTCAAAGCAATTATTGGATTGGATCCATTAACCCCTGCAGCGGCTGAGATTCTTCCTGCGCCTAATCAAATCCAATTGGCTGCCATGTACTTGATTTCAAGAACCGGGGTGTCCAGATTTATGCCTGAGTCAGATCTAGAAGCAAATTTTCCTTTGTTGAAATCCGAGGATTTGACGGATGAGGAAAAGCAGCGCTACACTGCAGCATTTTACAGAAGTGCGTTTTCAAAAGATATGTTGAGAGAAGTTGCTTTTCTGGAAAATAATTTCAGAGCGGTTGCAGAAAGGGATCTCCCGACCGAGACGCCAATGTACTTATTCATTTCTACAGGTCAGGATGCAGATGTAGACGGTTGGAAGGCAGGACTCCTGGATTACCTGTCTCCGATTTCTGCAGCAGAGTATAACGAGCTCTCAACTGGCCATTATCTTCACTATGAGAAGTCAGAACTGATTGCAGAAAAAGCTTTGGCTTTTCTTGCTGCGCTGGAGTAATATTTTCATATTTATCATGGGTTGAACTGCTATTTTTTTGGAGACATAGGTTGAAAAGCTAACAACAGCAGGGGTAGAAGGATCTAATATGCAGCGAGGAGTGCAGAAGAAAATTCCTCTTGCTATCTTTTATTATAATCGTCGATAACAGGAAAAGCCCGGATTCAGCAGAACAGAATCTGATCGATAACTACGTACATTGCTGGACTCGCTGATCTTGATTTCTGAGGTTAGAGGTGGTTGGTGGCGTCAGGATAGAATTTCGAGTTGCTTGTATTCTGCCTGCCAGGGTATACCTGTAGTTCGACAGATGGTAACCTTATTTCTCGCTGAAAATCCAATTAGGTTGATAATGTCTATCCCGAGAGAATCAGGTGTTAATGGTTCTTTCAGAAACTATTTCCAACGGGATTACAGCAGAGTGGAACGAGATCACTGGTCCCGGCTTCTGCGGAGCATAAACAAAACGTGCGATGTGAACCCCAGGGAGCCGCGGATATTAACCACCTGATAGACTTCCCAGCTGTCGGCTTGCATTCTTTCCAACCTTTCCAGATCGTGTTCCAATATCCTGGTCCATGCGCCAAAACTAGGGGTTGTTTTATACTGAACGTTCTTATATTCCCAGGTCATTTTTCACCATTCCTTTGTCTATGATATGCAGCTGTACTAATATGTATAAATTCGCATTCGCGTATCCATTTCTGAACAGTCCATTCAAGGTCCAGGATGCCCTGTAAAGTCCTTCTCCCGGTATTCTACCGGACCTCAATGGATTCATCTAACGCAGTCCATTTTCCTGGATTTCAGGCTGTCCAGATCCACAGACCGAGCACCACCAGAAGCGCAGCTGCCCAGACAATCAGGGCCAGGGTGCTGCCTGGTTTTTCCATCCTTTTCTCACGGATGGCGTTGGTCAGGCCGCCCAATCCCAACCCCAGGGACAGGCCCATGCCGATATTGTCCAGTACCAAGCCGATCATGAAACCAAACATCAATCCAGTACCGGTATTAATGGCAGGTCTGTATTCAGCAGTTTTATTTTCCTCGTTTTCAAACAGGTCATTTTTTACATTCACAATTGTCTCCTTGTTCAAGTAGTTGTTGTTTCGTAAAATTGCTCAGGCATTCCGCGCCTTCCTGAACCAGGGCTTCAACAGAATATGATCCGTTTCTACACCATAGCCGGGCACCAATCTGCGTGCAACCAGCTCGTGGTTGAGAAAGAAAATCCCGGCAAATGTTAGCTGAATGATCCAGCGGGAGATCCCCAGACCGAAGGCAATCCCGTTGGCGTCTCCACCGTATAGGAAAGGACCGACCGAGAGGTTGAGGGGGTCCCACAGCAGTCCCAGGAAAGCCAGGTAGTAGGCTGTGATCTTGAGAAGAGCGTTTTTATGCTGGGAGAGGCGGGGCGTAAATACCAGCAGCAGATAGCCAATCAGGATCGTGGCCAGATTGCTGGCGCCGGAGATCAGGGCCCAGTGGGAACCCTGGCGCTGAGCTACCGGGGTGTTGAAGGTGACTTCAAAGCCCAGTGGACGGATGTGAAAAGCGTTTAGTTCGCCATAAGCAGCGGCGGTGAGGGCGTGGAGGCCTTCGTGGATGGTGAGGAAAATGAGTACTGCTAGTAAAAAAGATAGTGTTTTTTTCATTTTATCAGTATAGTTTATTAGTTACACTCAACTGGGCAGAGCTTTAGAGAATCATGATGCTTTTTCCAGCTCTGAGGACCGGAATCCCAGGATTTGAATGCCCAGTATACCCATCAATCCCCAGATAAAGATAAAACCCTCTATGGCCCACAACCGACCGAGGTTATTTAATCCCCAGAATTGGCCGAAAACTGCCACAGCATCCAGGAGAGTCTTATACACAAAGGCTATCCAGAACCAGCGGGACTGAAGCTGTCGGGCACCGAAAAAGAGCAGCAGGCTGCTGAAAATGTGAATTAGAATTGTAAAGAATCGTTCCCAAACCGGCGCCAGCCCAAACAGGGGATTGCTGGTCAGTGTCAGCTGTTCTAAGGAAGCAGCGGGTAAGGCTGAGGGAATAGTAAGGGCAGTGATTCCATTCGCCAGAGAGCTCAATCCGATTAACAGCGCTTCCAGCGCACCAAATCCGATTCCGAATGCGAGCATCCGCTTCCAGGAAACATCCCCTAATTTCGTATAGCGAACAATTATCCAGATGAGGGATACCTCAAATACCCCGGTTAATAATCCTACATAGAGATAGAAGACCAGACTGGCAAATCTTTCTGGGAAAGCTCCCTGGAGCCCCTGGTAGATGGCAGAATTGGCCAGGTTTCCCCATAAAAATTTTAACCCTACAGTGACTATCCAGCCCGCAGCTCCCAGAGCCAGGTATCCCCAGCCCAGCTTCCGTACGCCGGCCAAGACAATGAAACCCAAAGCGACCAGGATCATCCCGATTCCCGGCAGGAGCACCAGCGGGGAGATGTCGGGAATATTCGTTTGAAGTGGAAGTTTTCCATTTGCCAGGGGGGCAGCTTGAGCAGGAGAAAGAACTGCAAAAAGGCTGACACAGAGGATCAAGACGAATATGATAGTTCGGATTCTATTCATGGTTGTCCTTGATTTTGTTGGTTTCTTCGTGAATGGATGATCTGCAAGATATCCCCATTTGATTGTTGCTGCTTCTGATGTGGGGATGCTTGATTGCAGTTGTACCTAACATAACCTAACTGTAATGGTCCCAGATACAACTGTGATCGGAAACCTGAACAGGATTGATTTCGATCGAATGTTCAGGATGAGACTGGTCTGTTGATCAGGTGATGCATCGATCCGGGGCCAGGAGTTTTTTTTACAAGCTGCCTTTCAGACCTTCAACCGCCCGTGATCTCAAAGTACGACGGTTTTAATATCGGAGATCCGGGTATCTGGCATGCTCAGGAATGAGAGCTGACGTTCAGCCAGGTGCTGATCACAAACAGCACAGCATATCCGTACCATAAACCCCTGTTGATTAGCCCCAGCGGCCACCAGTAAAACATCACGGTGCCCAGGTAGAGCAAAACATAAGGCGCAAAGATAGCCCAGTTAATCGGGGAGCGCCAGGGTATTTTAAAGTGGTATTCAACCAACAGGCCGAAAACTGCCCAGATCAGATACAGAAATCCACCGACCCAGAAGGACCAGCTTTCCCTCCGCAGAATTTGCTGGATGCTTACCAGGGCAGCTGCCAATCCCAGGGCGTAAACAATCCACCCGTACTTCAGCGCAGTATCCAGTGCCAGCCTCCGGACAGCGAAATGAACAATCAGAATCATCTGGAAGGCGAAAGCCCAGATGATGAATAGCGGGTTTTGTAATTCTGAGGCAGCCATTTAAAACTCCTTTTCCTGAATTGTACTGTTGACAGGCCTAATTTTTGTGGTATCTTAGGTAAAGACAAGTTTGTAATACAAATAAAACTTCAGGAGAGATTGTAATGAATAACTACAAAAAAAACAAGACCAGCCGTTTGCGGCAGAACATGCTGATGATCTACCATGATGATGGTCTTCTGGATCTGGTGGTTGGTTTCGCTGTTATCATGCTGTCCGTGGTGATGGCTATTGAAGCCGTTGCATTGATTGGGCTGATTGGTATCCCGCTGATCTTGTACATCCCGATCAAGGATCGAGTCTCCATACCCCGGATGGGCCGGATTCGCTTTGAACCGCAGGATGTGTCCCGCAGAAAGCTGTTTGCCTTTTTATTTCTGGGGTTCGCTGCCCTGCTGTTTTTTTTGTTTTTCAGCCAGATTCGGATCCAACCTGGTTCCGGGTTAGCCACGATAATCCGCAGCAATCAAGTTCTGGTCTTTGCTTTGGTGCTGGGAGGGAGTCTGTTTGCAGCCAGCTACTTTCTAAATAATCGACGCTTTTCCGTCTATTCCATTCTCAGCCTGGGGCTGGTTGTGGGTCTGAATATTTTAGAGCTTCCCATCTGGAGCGCTGTGCTCGGTGTGGGCTTGCTGATGGAAGCTGTCGGCATCTATCAGCTGGTGGGTTTTCTGCGGGACTATCCGCTGACCAATGAGGAATAAAAAAATGAAACAGAAAAATCCAGTCTTTGATGTGCTGCGCCAAGCAGCGGAGATCGATAAAACCGTCCATGAACCTGCTCGCCTGCTGATTCTATCCATGCTGTATGTGATTGACAGCGCTGATTTTGTTTTCCTGCACAACCAATCCGGCCTGACGCGGGGGAACTTCTCAACACATATCAGCAAACTTGAAGACCGGGGTTTTATTGATGTCACGAAAGAGTTTGTGGACAGGAAACCAACCACATTCTATGCAATCACCGAATCCGGTCGGGAAGCGCTGGAAACGTACCGCACCCAAATGAAAAAGATTCTCGCTGAACTGGAATAACCGGATAATTACGGAGAAGCAAAATGTCAGAAAATAATCAACAACCTCGATCTACGAAGTTCAGCTGGAAATTATATGCTGGGATTCTAATATTATTGGCAGCGGGTGTAATTGCTAAAGTACCGACCTTTATCCTGGTGGAACAATTAACCCAAAAGCCAGAAGTTTGGGGAAAAATCTTCCTGTTCATATTTGTGGAACAATTTCTCATTTTTGGCGTGATTCCTGCTGGACTGGGTCTTTTTCTGATGTCCCGGCTGGGTTTGAAGCTGCCAATCCTGGAAAATTGGCTGCTGGGTAGATCCCACGAAATTGATCTCTGGAATCTGCTGAGAGAGTCCCTGATATTTTCTTTGGGATTGGGAGTGATAGGCGTTGCTGTGCAGCTGCTAATTGAACAAGATTTGAACGCTCTGGGACTGGGGGTTGGCCAAAATTTGCAGCCAAATGCCCTTACTACCTGGTGGAGTATGCTGCTGCTCTCCTTTTCAGCTGGAGTTGTTGAAGAGATTGTTTTTCGTCTGGGCCTGCTCACGATTCTGGCCTGGGGTGTGAATTGGTTATGGAAACCCAGGGGGGGGCGGCTGAAACCGAGTGCATTTTGGGCGGCGAATATCCTGTCTGCGTTGTTCTTCTCTCTGGCGCATTTTGTGAACTATTCTGCCCTCGACATTTCGCTCACTTTTGGTTTGATCTGGAAAACAATCGCTGGGAACTCGCTGGCAGCGCTGGTTTTTGGTTGGTTGTACTGGAAGCGGGGTTTGGAAGCTGCAATTCTGACTCATATCCTGCTTGATGTTTGGATTTATGTGGCTGCCCCTTCCGTGTTAGCATCTTTTCCTGAAATGTAGAAAAACCAAGAACCCCTCACTATGGGAAAATTTCAGCTATCAAATATTTCCAGGGACTTGAAGAGTTTTCCCACTAATTAATGTTTCCCTGGATGCTCACCAGATTACTATATATCCAAAATAATGACAGAAACCAAACGTCAAAAAGACCTCTGGGATCCAGTCGATTGACGACTTACTACTCACAAAACTGCTGCGCTGAGGGCGCAAGCTGTCGTCTGACTGACGGTCAGGGTGTTTGAATAATGAACAACATCCGTTCATGATGATTGACCTCAATGATGTCAAAAACCTTTATGGCCTGATTTCAAACGTTAATCATATATATAGTTCGTAAGTTTTTTCGTTTGACGGAGAATGAATCACCAGAGTAGTAAAATAAATCTATGTCGGTAATAGAAGATCTGCGTTCAAAGTTTGATAGCGATTACTTTGAATTTACAAAACATGCCGTTGATCAGACTATTTTACAAGAGATCTCAGTTTGCGAAATCAGAGACGCAGTCGGGAAATCTAAAATCATTGAAGATTACCCTGATGACAAGTATCATCCCAGTTGTTTACTTCTGGGCTTTACCAAAAGTAATCGACCACTGCATATTCCCTTCAGTTACCCAACAAGAGATTTGGCAAAGATTGTCACAGTTTATGAACCGGATCCTGCCCGGTGGATTGATTACAAAATTAGGAGATAGTTATGGCTTCTAAAAACAATCAGAGAAAACTGGAAAAAAGGGAAGTCAGGTACACCTTGCTAAAAGGCGATCAGTTTATCATTATCGAAAATGTGCCAGCACGAGTGGATGTCGAAACTGGAGAAGAGTATTTTTCACCGCAGACGGTCGAGCAGCTGCATAAGATCATTCTTGAGAAAGATAAACCGGTGAGGACTATTAATACACCTGTGTATGATTTTTCTTGAGTCTATCTAAATCAACTCTATCCGTAAACGTTTATTAAGGACGTGGGCTGCATTCTTCAATGTCTGCAAAGTTACCGAATTGTTGGCTGGATCCAGCAGGCTGGTGAGGGATGCCCGGCTGGAATTCATGCTTTCAGCCATTTCGGTTATGGTCAGGCCTTGCTCATCCATCAATTTCATAACCTGGGAAGCAATGATGCGTTTGATCGCGGTGGTTTCTGCGTCTGTAAGAATTCCATGTTCAGCCAGAAAATTATCAAAATCACTGCCGATATGTTTCTTATTCATTATTCAACCTCTCGAGTCTGCCACTCTTCTTTTCGCTAAATCCAGATCCTTCTGTGGTAGTTCCTGCGTCTTTTCGACAAAGCCATGCAGT
Organism: uncultured Anaerolineales bacterium; assembly: GCA_964618295.1. Lineage (GTDB taxonomy): Bacteria > Chloroflexota > Anaerolineae > Anaerolineales > UBA11858 > B10-G9. The sequence continues at coordinate 44,279 of CAZTWV010000025.1, forward strand.
ATTGCTGTTTTGCATAGTTTAACCGTATAGGTTAATTTGACAATGTTAAATTCGAACAATTGTTCGGTTTATACTGGGCAAACTTG
>CAZTWV010000026.1:0-41951 GCA_964618295.1 uncultured Anaerolineales bacterium
AGCTGGTGGTTTTTTGTTTCGGGCGCTTCGCGCCCTCAACTCACTAAAGTGTTAACAAAAAAGGCTGTGCACTGGCACAGCCTTTGGATTGCTGATCAATCTATAAAAGCTAGACGGCAAGCTGGGGGCGAAATTTATAACCATAAACCAGTAACCCGCGTTCATCACCATCTGAGCGTAGCTTGCGGGTCACCATTTCCACCGGCATCCCAATTTCCACCGGCCGGTCTCCCAAATCTGTCAGCTGCGCGGTCACAATTGGCCCTTCCTCCAGCTTCACCAATGCTACCGTGTAGGGAACTGAATCCTGAAAACCTTCCGGGGCGTTGTAAATATCTGTATAGGAATAAACCTCTCCCAGCCCGGAAAATTCAAATTCTGTTTTCGCTTCATCTCCGCACTCCGGGCAAACATCCCGAGGCGGGAAAATTTTCGCACTGCAGTGTGGGCAAATTTCTCCGGTCAATGAATATCGCTGTTTTTTTAAGCGCCAGTGGCGGGGAATATCCATAGGTTCATAACTCCTATACGAAATAAATTTCAATCTCAATCTTTACTGACAGGCACAAGTATAAAGCTTCCGGCCTATCAGGAACTCTCAAAATCAGCTCTTGAAGGACCCTGCTTAGAATCCATTAATCATTTGAGAGTGATCTTGCCCCGCATCCGGGCGTACTGGGCGTAATCCACCTCAGTTCGTTCCCGGATATATGATTCCGTGGTTCTGCTTTTATCCCGCCTGTCCCGAACAGCTTCTGTGATTTCAAGCCCAAAAGCATCCGATCCAGCACCAGACCCGAAGGAAACCGCCAGAACCCGATCTCCAGGTTCCGCCTGATCCAGAATAGCTGTGAGCCCTATTAAGGAGCTCCCGGCATATGTGTTGCCGATCCGATCACAGAGCATACCTTTCTCCATCTGCTCCGCTGAAAAACCCAGCTGGCGTCCGACCCGCTTGGGGAATTTGACATTCGGCTGATGAAACACCACATGATCAAAGTCTTCCGGCGTCAGTTTCAACTCAGCCATCAAACCCTCAGCTGCAGCGGTGATATGTTTGAAATACGCCGGCTGACCGGTAAACCGGCCGCCGTGCTCCGGATATTTCTGGCCGGCCCTGCGCCAGAAATCCGGGGTGTCAGTCACGAATGAAAAAGTTCCTTCAATTACTGCCAGGGATTCAGCTGCCGGTCCGATAATAAATGCCCCTCCCCCGGCAGCAGCAGTGTATTCCAGGGCATCCCCGGGTTTCCCCTGGGCTGTGTCCATCCCCAGCGCCATGGCATAATCACCCATCCCGGACCCCACCAGGGCCATCGCGGCCACCAGCGCTTCTGTTCCAGCTTTGCAGGCAAACTCCCAATCTCCCGCCTGAGTGTAGGGGGTTATTCCCAGAGCCTCGGCAACGATCGTAGATGTCGGTTTCACAGCATAAGGATGGGACTCCGAACCAACCCAGACTGCCCTGATCTGGCGGGGATCAACCCCAGATCTAACCAAAGCATTGCGGGCTGCTTCAATCGACATGGTAACCACATCTTCATCCAGCCCCGGAACAGATTTCTCGCTGACAGGGCCTGCACCCTCACCCCCCTTCCAGATCCGGGTTATTTCAGAAGATGGAAGTCTGTAGCGGGGCACATAAGCCCCATACCCAACGATGCCTACCTTTCGATCCGGTTTCATTACCCGCTGAAAATGATTTTCTTCAACCATAAATTATTCCTATTTGTTCTTGTCTTTCAGATCGTTCCGGGTTTCCATTAATTCCCGGGCTCGATCTATCCGAATGTTGTCCTCTTCTACCAGCTGATCTGCCAGGCGCTGAATCTGCTGTCCCTCAGCTCCCGCTGTGATAGCTATTTGACGGGCATGTAAGCTCATATGTCCCTCCTGAATCCCTTCGGTCGCCAGAGCCCGGAGAGCGGCCAGGTTTTGAGCCAACCCCACAGCTGCGGTAATCTCTGCCAGCTCCGCAGCCGATTCAACCCTCATCATCTTTAATGCGATTTTAGCTCCCGGGTGGACCCGGGTTGCACCACCAACAATTCCCACGGCCAGGGGCATCTCCAACCTACCAATCAAGTCCCCATCTGAGTCTTTGGACCAGGTAGATAGAGATCGGTAGCGGCCATCCCGGGCTGCGTAGGCATGAGCTCCAGCCTCGACAGCCCGCCAATCATTCCCGGTTGCAACCAGGACCGCATCCACACCATTCATAATCCCCTTATTATGGGTCGCCGCCCGATACGGATCTGCGTCAGCAAATGCCCAGGCTTCCAACACACCATCCCGGACCTGCTCACCGCTGTAGTCTTCAAAACCGAGTTCTTCTACCGGGATTTTACAATTTGCCCGTACCAATCGTCTATCGGCCAGATTAGATAGAATCCGGAGGTGAACTCTCCCCCCTGTTAATGCTTCAATTCTGGGTGCAAGTGCTTCGCAGGCGGTGTTAACAGCATTTGCGCCCATAGCATCCCGCACGTCCAAAAGCAGGTGAACTACCAGGAAAGGTCCAATTGCCGAATCATGAATTTTCCGGATTTCCAATTTCAGGGGACCGCCGCCCAATTCCAACAGGATAGGATCCAAATTTTGAACTGAATCAATCAGTTCTTCCTGATTCGATTTCAGCAAAGTAGCCGCTTGATCCAGATCCTGCAGATCCAGAACCTGGATCTGCCCGATCATCACCGGCAGATCTGCCCGGGCGGAAAAACCTCCACCGGTCCGCGCTAATCGAGCCATAAATGAGGCTCCGGCTACCACGGACGGCTCCTCAATCACCATCGGAATCAATGGTTCTTTGCCGTTTACAATAAAATTAAGGGCAACGCCAAATGGGAGCGAGTAGGTTCCGATCACATTCTCAATCATATGTTCAGCCTGATCTTGATCGAGGCCTGAAAAACGGCTGATCAGCTCCACATCTCCGGCATCCAGGTAGCCTCTCTCCATCAAAGCAGTCCATCTTTCTTCAAGAGATAATCGGTAGAAACCGGAAATACGCGATTGTCGATTGCCCTCGGGCATGATTCTCCTTGGGGTAGAAATTGGAAATGAAATTATTAACAGATAATAACAATAAAGGAAGGTTACTAGCAAAAACTATCAAATTTGCTTCAGATAAGGTAAAATGAGGGCCGGTGAGGTTTTATGGAAACCAGCATTAAGAAAAACTTAGAAGAACAAATCGGGGCAATTGCCCAGGCGAGCACAGATTATCTGCAAGATTTTTCCCTGGAAAATGTGCTGCACCGGATTGTACTCCTGGCCCGGGCCCAGGTGGACGCAGAGTTTGCGGCTCTTGCGATTCGCGGTGAGGACGGCCAGATCTTGAACTTCATCCACAGCGGCATATCCCAGGAAGACGTGGATGCCATGCCTCACTTCCCGGAAGGAAAAGGGCTTTTACGCGAACTCCAGCACAAATACGAAACCATCAATATCCCGGACATCCAGAAAGATCCGCGTTCTGCAGGTTTCCCGGATGGACATCCGGAGATGACTTCCATGCTCGGGGTTCCAATTGTCTCCGGGGAAAAAATACTGGGGCAGATCTACCTCACCAACAAAAAAAGTGGACCGGAATTTTCTGATGAAGATGCCCGCTTGATGAATACCCTGGCTGCCTATGCCTCGGCTGCAATTACCAATGCCCAGCTCTACAATCACATATTGGAACGGGACCGGACGCTGAATCAGCAGTATGAAGATTTATCGCTGATCAACGACCTGGCCCATTCTGTTGCCAGCTCCTGGGATATCCGGGAAATCATGAGCCGGACCCTGAAATTGGTGATGGAATATCTAGAAATTGAAACCGGAGAAATCTTTTTGAAAGACCGGGGTGGAAAAGAGCTCCGGCTTTCTTTGCTGAGGGGAGAGGCCTTTGAAGCTTTTTATACCCGGAGTGTTTTCCGGGTCGGTGATGGTCTGGTAGGAAAAGCAGCCGGGCTCAATAAGGCCCTGGTGGTATACAACCTGGGCTCCGATAACCGCATCCTGCGTCCGGCGATAGCCCGGGCAGGTTTTACCTGTCAGGCAGTCATTCCCCTCCAGGCCCAGCGGACGGTAGTCGGTGTGATGACTTTGAGCAGCAAAAAAGAGCGGCTGTTTTCAACCCGGGAACTTGACTTTCTAACTACAATCGGCACCTGGACCGGGACAGCTCTTCAGAATGCCCTGCTCCAGCAGCAAACCAAACATCTCGCCGTCCTGGAAGAACGAGAACGGATCGGAATGGATCTGCATGATGGAATCATTCAATCACTGTACTCCATCGGTCTTACCCTGGATTATGTCAAGCAGATAGTAGAGGAAGACACAGAAGAATCTAAAGAGCGGCTGGAGATGGCAACAAGCGGAATTAACAGTGCCATTACAGATATCCGGACCTATATCTCTGATTTACGCCCCCGGCAGATGCAGGAATCCAAGACTTTCTCGGAAAATCTTGCCTTTTTGATCAATGAATTTGAAACAAATTCAAAAATATCAACCGAGTTCCAGAATGAAACCTTTGAACCGCTCAACATCACCTATCAAGAAGCGGTCACACTGTTTCACATCAGCCAGGAAGCCCTTTCCAATGCTGCCCGCCACTCCGGTGCAACCCGCACTGAAGTCAATCTATGGGAGTCTGAGGGTCGGGTTTATCTCCGGATTCAAGATAATGGAAAAGGTTTCAACCTGGACCGGACGGATGCTAATCTCGGCCATGGGCTCGCCAACATGCAGCGCAGGGCCAGAAAAGTTGGCGGCAATATAAAACTGGAGTCCTCCCCTGGCGCCGGAACCATGATCGAAGTCTGGGTCCAATTGGAAAGCTGTGAGTGACCCTGCTTTTAGAATCTCATAAAAAAAAAGCACCCTAGGATGAAACCCGGGGTGCTGTTTTTTAAAGTATTTCTGCTAGACTGGAGCTGGATCCCCTTTTTTGTTCTTCTTACCTCTTCCTGCCGCAAATGACAGAATTACACTTAAACCATACAGCAAAACCAGCGGCACCATCACCAGCATCATATTGATCGGATCAATCGTTGGAGTGATAACAGCAGCTAATAATGACATAATCACGACAGCGATCCGCCAATTTTTCAGCAAAGCCTGGGGAGATAAGAAACCCATGGCGCTCAAGACATACGCCAGCAGGGGAAACTCAAAAACCACCCCAAACCAAAACATCAAACCGGTCACAAATCGGATGTAGGAAGATGGACGGATCTGGGAAGGCACATCCAGGAAATTAATCAAAACGGGAAGACCGGTTGGGAGAATCAGATAATATGCAAAAGCCATCCCTCCGAAGAAAAAAAGAACCACCAGAGGAATAGATAAAAGACCGATCAAACGAGTTCGCCGGTCGAGAGCAGGTGCGATAAATAAAAATATCTCAAATGTGATATACGGCAGAGCGGCCGCGAAGGCTGTTAAGAATACCAGCCTCATCGCAACCCCAATCGGTTCTGTCACTTCCACAGCGCTCAGCTCCTGGACACCGCCAATGGGTTGAGAAATCCATGCCAGCAAATCAGTCAAAAACAAAAAAGCAACCACAGATAAAAGTGCCAGGACAAGTATGGACCTTAAAATATGCTTCCGGAGTGCATCAACATGCTCCAGCATGCTGCCAGGATCCTCAAAAGCGACCTGCAAACTATCCGCCATGGGTGTGTCATCAGGTTCATCAATGAAGAACAACCGTAAACCTTGAACCACATTCCTGATTGAATTTCCTACAAACCGGAATGGGGCACTGACCACGCGGAATAATAATTTAAAAACCTTGATCATAGCAAAAAAGACCTTTTGGGTTTGTTTCCGGCTGATAAGGCAAAGCTGCCCGGGGGGCAGCTTTTTCTTGAGATGCCGGTAAAAACCTGAGATTGAATTCCAAGGGTATTGAATTCAGATTACATATTCCCGCGGAAAACAATCAGGAAGTTTTTTCCTCGTCCTGATCCACTTCATTTTCTTCATCTCCGCTGAGCCCGTCTTTAAAGGCACGAATACCCTTTCCGACTTCTCCGCCTATCCGGCTGATGCGGCCAACGCCAAACAGCAGTACCACAATGACCAGGATGATGATTAATTCTGTAGGACCCAATGAGCCTAACATAATTTTCTCCTTCTAACATACTACTTCGACGGGAACATTATACCTAGGGGTCTTGTTTTTGGACAGGGTAGCTTCAGAGTGAATCAACAGCCAACTTCCGCCAGCAAATCCAGCGCTTTTTGAGGGGCGGAAAGAGCTGGTCCCGCTTCCCAGATTTCTGCCTCCGGCCAGCGGGCCAGCGCAGCATTTACCAGATGAGGACGGATGACCACCAGGCAAACCTGGAATTCCCGGCTGTCAACCGCATTGATTCCTTCCACCCACCCCTGCTGTTCTTCCAGCTCTATAGGACCCAGTTCATCAACGATCAGTAACGAGCAGGGAATCGAATCCTGAAGGACCTTATTTCCCCAATCTACTGCTTCCGGGAAAAATGACCAGCGGCGGGTCTCCAATTCCCGGGATTCTTCTCCCCGGAGCTCTGCAAGACGGCGCTTCTCTCCAGTTCGCACATTGAGAGCATCGATTCCAACCTTTTTACCCCCTTCGAATACTGCAGGAGAGAGCAACCCTGCAGAATCAATTCCCTGCAGTTTTGCCTGCTTCATCACCTCCAGGCACAAGGTTGTTTTTCCAATCTGAATCTCCCCGGTAATGATCATGATCCTGGATTTCTTTTTCATAGTTATTCCATAACGACCACAGTAAATCCGTTGGTCTTTTCAACCCGGACAGGTGTGCGGTAAATCTTGAATAAATTCTCACGCGTGATGACCTGCTCCAGCGGTCCCTGTTCAAAAATCTTACCATGCTGCATCAGGATAAAATGATCTGCAGCAAAAATCGCCGCGTTGGGATCATGGGTTGTAAAAACTGCTGTGATCCCGTGGTCCGTCATTTGTTTAACCAAGCGGAGGATTTTACTCTGGTTTTCCAGATCAAGATGAGCAGTGGGTTCATCCATTAAAAGGACCCTGGTCTGCTGGGTTAGAACCCGGGCGATGTGCACCAGCTGCCGCTCACCCCCGCTGATTTCTGCTGCTGGTTTCTCCAGCAGATAATCAATTCCAACCGCAGATGCAGCTCCTTCCACCACTGCAAAATCGTCCTCACCTGGGAGTTGAAAAGGGCGCAAATATGGAGATCTTCCCAACAGAAGATATTCAAGCACCGTGAAGTTGAAAGGAATACTTTCAAACTGCGGAACCAGACCCAGCACACGTGCCAGCTGCCGACGGGGATAGGTATCCGGTTTGCGGTCTTCAACCAGAACAGTACCGGAGTCAGGTTTCAACAAACCAAGCATCAAATGCAGCAGGGTGGTTTTCCCCGTTCCATTCGGACCAAGGATGGCCGTTACTTTTCCGGTTGGTATCTTTAAATTCATGTTTCGGATCACATTGGGATCCTGATCATGATACCGGAAATCAACGTCGCAGAGCTGGATAATTTCAGACATCGCTTCTTACCTTCAGACCGGCGCTCATCATCAAATACATAAAGAGGATCGAGCCAATCCCCGCGGTCAGAATCCCAAGCGGAATCTCCCCTGGAAGCAGGGTGCGGGCGATTGTGTCACTCAGGATGGTGAAGATCCCACCAATCAGCATCGCGGCCGGGATCGATTTTTCTGCGCTGGCTCCGGCTGTCCGCCGGGCAATATGGAGAATGATCAACCCGACCCAACTGATGATCCCGCTGATCGCTGTCAGCGCTGCAGCGCCTGTAACAACGGCAGCTAAAAGAACAGCCCGCTCCCGGGTCAGCGATGCACCCAGGGAGTAGGCAGTTTCATCGTTTAAGGAAAGCAAGTTTACCCGCCAGCGCATAAACCAGGCAGTAAGGATTCCAATCAGCGCAAAGGGCAGCACGTAAAGAAAATCCCTCCAGGTAACGCTGTACAGCCCTCCCAAAAGCCAGAAAGTGATTTCAGGAAGTTCGGTCAGCGGATCTGCGAGATACTTTAAGATCCCAACTCCGGCAGAGAATAAAGCGGACACAGCAATCCCTGACAGCACCAACCTCAGCACCCAGCCCCCAAAGCGAAGCCGGTTTGCAAGCCAGGTTGACGCGAGGAGTCCGAGCAGCCCGAAAAAAGTTGCTGACAATTCCAAGGAAAGCGGATGCCGGCTGACCAGCAAAATTGAGAGCGCCGCACCAAACGCCGCGCCCTGGGTCACACCAAGAAAGCCGGGTTCCACCAGCGGGTTCCTGAAAATCATCTGCATCACAGTCCCGGCTGCAGCCAGGGACATTCCCAGGATCAGGGCAGTCAGCAAGCGCGGTAGGCGGAGATTGAGCACCAGGCGCTGCGCCAGGGAATCTGACATCAGCAGCCGGGGAGACATCCAAAACGGCTGAGGATACCTTCCAATAAAAAGCGCCAGAGAAAAAACAACCAGCAAGACAATCCCCAATATTATCAACTGCCGGGTGAATTGACTTCGTTCCATTGTTAACCCTAAGGCAGATCTCCTTTCAATTTCGGCAGGACTTCAGCCTCAATTTTACTCTCTGTCAGGCGGTACATCTCCTGATAAAAAGTCTCCACCTCTTCAAGGATATCAATCTCAGCAGCTGCATCCGGATTGATCTTTGTCGCCAGCCACTCCAAACCCAGAATCCAGCGGGTATCCGGCTGATCCCAGCTGTAAAAATCATACGCGAAAGCAAATAATTGATCATTCTGGACTGCTTTAAACTCCTTCCAAATCGAATCTTCAGCCAGAGAAGCCGCCAGCTGCCCCGCTTCTCCCTGATAATCGATCAGGAAGATTTGATCGGGGTCATAGGCAGCTACCTGCTCCAGGGTGATTACCGTCCAGCCGCCGCTGAACTCCCCTTCTGCCCAAACCGGGTTCCCTCCAGCCAAGCGGACCATTTCCGTCTGCAGCCAGGCAACCGGGGGTACGCTGAAAGCCACTTCTCCTCCATCACTGCTGTAGCGCAGCAGTAAGACGTCCGGGATTTGGCTGGCATCCTCCGCAATAGATTCCACCAGATCTACCCTGGACTGGTAATAATTCAATATATCTTCTGACCGTTTCTGATTTCCAAAAACCTCTCCCAGCATGCGCACATCCTGGTAAAAAGCTTCCGGGGTTTCCAAATCCAGGTACAGAACCGGGATATCCAGCTGCTGAAGAGGTTCTCCCAGATCACCGGCCATAAAATTTTTCATCAATACCAGATCAGGTTGGATAGCGGCGACCTGCTCTGCACCAGCGTTCATTTCAAAAAATTCTTTTCTTTCAAACTGAGGGTCAACAACCGGCAGGAAACTATAGGCGGATTGGCGCCGGTTTTCGATTGCATTGACACGCTCTGATGCTTCCTCAAACAAAAATATCGTATCCTGGACCATCACGGTCGCTTTTCCAGCAATCGCAATCCGCTCCGGGAGTGCATTGAAAATGGCTGTCTGACCGGTGCTGTCAGTGATTTCGATTGGACCGGTTTGAGTTCCACTCAACATTCCACAACCAGCACTAAGTAAACTAAGAACAAATAAAATAGGAATAATCTTCTTAAACATGGATGCTCCTTTATCCAGTAATATAGATGGTAATCATTATTCAGGCAGTTCTAGCCGGCAGTCTTTGAGCCAGGTCACCATCGCCTGGATTTGTCCGATCCGGAATAAAAAAACCTGCCGGCTGATATAGTCCGGCTTTTTTAGTTCTTCCAGCTGGGATTCCAGGCTTGAGATCCAGGTCCTGCAAACGTCGATCTGAGCCTGAATCAAATTTTCAGCATCGCTCCGGGAGTGGCTGAGTGCAAAATGAAGCCGGGGTAAAAATTCAACCCGGATGTGTCGCCCGCTCTGAACCGGGGTCGAGATCCACTGCTGGTACAGGTCCTCACCGAAAGCAGTCAGCTGGTAGCTGATCCGGTCCGGGTAAGATTCCTGGCTGCGAACCGTACCATTTATCAATCCCTTCGATTCCAATTTTTCCAGCAGGTAATACAGTTTGCTGCGCTTAACGTGCCAGATCAGGGAAAGCTCCGGTGTCTCCTGGAGCTTCTGGTAAAGTCCGTAGCCGTGCAGAGGTTCCTGCCGGATCAAACCCAGCAGGATGTTTTCGAGGGTAAGCTGCGGATTTCTTTCTGCCATACTATTCAATACCTGACTATACAAATACTGAATATATTGTAATTGATGGGGTGGGACAGTCAAGGGCAGATAGGATACAAACGCAATCAGGGTTCAGCATCATTTGTGATTTCAAGGGCAGTGATCGAAATTGGGATACCACCAAACTCGACTGGTGACAGAAGACCAATGCCGGAGCTGGATAACTCCCGGAGCTTGCAGTTTATCTCCGGGAGCTGTCAAGCGGTTCACATAGACCTTTCACGCCACCGAGACGCTGTGGGAATATTATCCGGATTGACTTCATTCATATAGATAGACGCGCCGGCCTGACGGCCTCCTCGCTATGACATACTGGAAAATCCCGCGCCTAGAAGTCTTTGGGATTTGGGGAACGGTGTCAAGGGTGTGATGAAAATCCAATATTTTCGAGTCATTTAAAGTCAAAGGAGCGCGTAAAGGCGCTCCTTGAAAAAAGATGGTTGTTATTTGGGATTACGAAAGCAGCAGACTTTCAACTTCCTTGAGCTTCCAATCCACCACCACTTCCCCGTTAATATAAAATGTCGGGGTGGTCAGATTGCCATCCGCCCATTCTTTGACCTGGGCTGCAGCCGCTTTGTTGCGGGTGACATCCAGCTCTGTGTATTCAATCTGATGCTGAGAGAACCAGGATCTGGCCCGCCTGCAGCCGGGGCACCACTTGTTGCAGAACAACATCACCCCTTCCAGCTGGAGGACTTCCTCTTCTTCGTTTTCAACCGGAGTCGGTTTGACCGGTTTTTTATCAGGCTGAACCCTTTCAATCTCCGCAAACAGCACCTGATTGCTGGGCTGATCATCAATATCATGGATATCGATATAGCGGATGACGCCGTCTTTATCAATGATGAAGATCGCTCTTTCTGTGTAACCTTCCTCTCGCATCACACCGTACTTTTCTGCAACCTCGCCGTGAGGCCAAAAATCACTCAGCAGTGGATAAGTAATCCCGCCAATATCCTCTGCCCAGGCTTTCAGAACCGGTATGTGATCAATGCTTATGCCCAGAACCTGGACATCTAATTCCGCAAATGTCGCGTACTCCGCTTCATAAGACGGAATCTGGCTTGTTCAAACCGGGGTAAAAGCCTGAGGAAAAAACACCAGGACAACTGTCTTGCCCCGATATTCACTCAGGGTGACTTCTTTGTCGAGGTGGCTCATCAATGTAAAATCAGGAGCCCGCTCACCAACACGCAGTTTCATCAGTACCACCTTTAATCCAGTATTTAGAAAAAATTCTATTCAATACTATACCTTAAAGATAGTGATTATTCACCCCGTCAGAAAACTTTTTATATATTGTATATATTCCAAAACAAAACCAGACAATCATCCAGATCAATATTAAAAATCTTCCCGTCGGAAACGCCAGACAGCCAATGCGATAAAAAACATGCACCAGACAGCCACCGCGATGATAGAAACGGGAAAGATCAGCGGTTCAGACAGCGCAGCCGCTCCGGCATTGACCGCTGAAAGGCTGTAGGGCAAAATATGAACCAGTTCCGGAACCAGCCCGATCATAATTTGCTGCCCGAAAAGCAGGGCAAGAGGAACAGCCAGCACAACTGCCCGGTTCGATGTAAACACACCCAGCATCAGCGTCAAACAGAGATAAAAAGCCATATCCAGACCTACAATTCCCCATCCCAGCAGGAAACTTCCTGGCTGGAGCCATTCCGCCAAAAATACTTTCGAGAGCAGAAAATACACTCCTCCGGCAGGTAAGAGCCAGATCACCGTGTATAAACCCACAGCATTTCCAAACAATTTCCCCAGCAGGTATCCTGCCCGAGAAACTGGTTTGGAAAGCACCCACTCGGTGATACCCTTTTCCCGATCACCAATTATCCGATTTTGCATCGAAATCACCACACCCAGCGAAGCCAGAGCGCCCAGCATTCCGAAACTTTGCCGCACATCCGACACACCCAGTTCAAACTCACCCGTAACCCGGCTTACACCGCCGATCAGGGCCAGCATACCATTGAGAATCCCAAGCCAGAGAAAAATTTGAACCCACCAAAAACGTGTCGACCACCAGCGGAACAGCTCATTTCGTAGAATGTTTTGGAACCCAACCAGCGAGCCGTTTTCCTGCTCAGCCCGGATTGCTGTTTTTTCAACTGTCATCTTTATCTCTCCCAATCATATCCATAAAAATTTCTTCCAGTTCAAATTCTGTCTGCTGAAAATGAGTCACCCGGACCCCGGGATCAGAAAGGATTAACCGCAATAGATCCTGTTCAGCACTGGCATTATCGCTGACCCAGATCTGATAGACAATCTCCCCGTTGACCTGGACCGCATTGAATTCTGAAATAAACGGCTGCTTCTTCAGGACAGGCTGAATATCGGGGGAGTCAGCTGTGATCCGGACCCTGTAACTGACTTCACCGGCACCTTTCAGCAGGTTTTCAATTGGTCCCTGGGTGATCAGTTCCCCTTTATTTAAGATAGCGACTGTGTCGCTGATTTGCTGGACATCATCAAGGATATGGGTTGAATAAAATATGGTAGATTCTTTTCTCAGCTGCTCCATAATTTTCAACACATCATGGCGGCCCAAAGGATCCAGGGCTGCTGCCGGCTCATCCAAAATCAGGAGCCGGGGGGAGTGAATTTGGGCCTGGGCGATCCCCAGCCGCTGCCGCTCCCCTCCGGAAAAACCAATAACTTTGCGATCTCCTTTCCCTGAAAGCCCCACCGCTTCCAGCATGCTGTCTACCCGCCTCTCCAGCAGGGAATCATCCTGAAAAAAGAAACGTCCAGCGAAATCAAGAACTTCTCTGGCGGTCATATATTCAGGGAAGGTGGGATGCTGAGGCAGGTACCCGATCTGGGTCCTTGTCAGCAGACTGGCGCTTGACACATCCTGACCCAGCAACCGGACAGAACCGGCAGTGGGCTTACAAAGCCCAAGCAGAATTTTCATGGTAGTAGATTTTCCGGCACCATTCGGTCCCAGAAATCCGAAGATCGAATGCTCTGGAACAGAAAGATCCACAGATTTCAAGACTTCCAGATCGCCGTATTTCTTTACCAGATTTTGGGTTTGAATGATCGTTTCTTGTTTTTTCATTGTTCCCTTTATACCTAAGTTGTAACAAAATACTGGTTTCTATTGTCCCTTAACTCTTGACACTCCAGTTCAGATTGTAACCACCCCTGGCACCATCACCAATCACATCCAATTCGTACCATCCGGCCTCCTGAACATCCAGCGAAAAATTGCTTTCGTACTTTCCGGGATTCTCATTGTATAAGTTTTCCCAGACCACTTCATTCTCAGGGTCCAGCACCTGCAGGGTCAGATTCCCCTGATCAACCGTGGTACTGAATTCAACTTCCAGGTGATCGCCAGCATCCAGGCGGATGGATTTTCTCTTTTTTCCGTCCAGCAGTCGATAGGTAGCGTCAATGGATCTGTTAAGATCAACCACAATCATCCCAACTTCCCGGGTGCAGGCGGTGCAAACAAGAAGCACGAGGCTGACCGCAAACCCCAAAAACAGATTTCTTTTAAACATATTATTCTCCTTTCAATTTTAATCGGGGTTTCAGAGAAGTTCTCCCCCTGAAATCCGGCCGGAGGTTTGTCCCAAACCGGAAGTCAGGTTTAGAGAAGAAGAAGAAAGAAATGCTCTGATGTGTCCCTTCGATTATTAGTTTAGCTTTCTTGCTAAAAATCATCATCTCCCATTCGGTGGGGATGAAACCTGGCCTTTGGACCAGACTCCATCCCATCTCAGGGAAAAAAACTCAATCTGCTTTTTCGATTGAATCAATCCGCAGCTGTCCATCTTCCATCACAAAGCGGACTCGCAAATGCTGCACAGAATTACTCCCGTAGACGAAATGGGCGACAGCACTGTGCTCGTGGATTAAATCCGGATCCACGCTGAAATCAGATGGCAGATCCTGCGCCAGCAGGAAAGGATCCGCTCGGAGTCCATCCCCGCTTTCCACCTGGTTCCTGATTCGATTTTCAAAGGCTTCCGAAAGCATCCCGCTGGAAAGATAGGTTTCATCCTGAAGCGGATTCGACTCCAGACCCTGGGATCGATCCCTAAACTGGCTCAGATACCAGGTGTAGAAAGCTATGGTTTTTCCAGGGGGAGACGATGCACAGCTGACGCTGCTGATCTTCCAACCCTCATCCACCCTGAGGAGCTGGACGGTAAAAACATGTCCATCAATCGAGCTCCGGACTACCACGGAAGTAGACTTCCCGTTGGCGCGGACACCTTCGCTTTCAAGCGAAGCAGGGATGTCCTGGGCGCACAGGAAGGGATCTGCAGGGAAACCCCCAGCCAGAATTTCATCGACATGCTCGACAAAACTTTTAGTCAGGTAATCGCTGCTCTGGTAGTACCCATCCTGCAGTGGATTGCGGAAAGAATCCGAACCCGGCTGGCCGATATAGTTTAAATAATCAGCGTAAAAGGCGTCGACCACCTCAGCGGGGTTCAACTCTTCCTCTACCACGGGAGCTTTTTCTAAATAGTTCAGCGCCGGAATGACCATCAGCCCGACGGCAACCAGCACTCCCAGGCCCAGAATGATAAGAATACCTAATGTTGTTTTACTCATAGCAAAACTCCTTTTAAATTAATAATCCTGCCGCCATGATAGCGAACAGGATAATTTGAGTCTTCCGTCAAATGGTCAACTTTTCAGCAAGACCTGAGTCGGGATTATTCTCCCGGCTGATGACCAGGATCAGAACTGGACAAGATGGCAGGTCATTTCATTAAACCGTTCAGAAGACCAGGAGTTTTTTTCCAAAAATAACAGGAAGGATACCAGCGAATAGAAGCAGCAAAATCACCGTAATGTTAAAGGGCCGCAGATCTCCCCCGGTGGACATGGGCAGGATCGGCAGCAGGCCCACCGCAGTATTGGTGACGGCGTGAAAAAGGTGCGGCAGCAGCAAGCTGCCGCGGGTGTTGACATACATCCAGCCGTATATCACCGAGGAAGCTGTCACCTGGAGCAGAAAAAGTATCAGGGGAATATCCTGATGGAAATCTCCCGGCAGCCAGAATAACGGCAAATGCCACAGGGCCCAGATCCCACCAACGATTAAACTTGCTCTCAAGGCATTGTTATTTTCAAGCAGCCCCGGGAAAGCGTAGCCCCGCCAGCCGATTTCCTCCCCCAGCACGCTGGTCAGCAGAACATAGAAAAACACCGGGATGGTTAAATACCACTGGGCAGGATCTTGAAACACCAAACCACTCCCACCCACCCAGCGGAAGATTTGAATCGCAAGCATCATGATCAGCGGCGAAGCCAGGAAGGCGAAAACATACCAGGCCCAGTGCACCCTCCATCTAAGCAGCCTGCTCAGCAAGGTTTTTATTCCGCGCTTGCCTTGCTGGAGGGCTACCAGCAGAACTGCCGCCAGGGTGGGGCCAAAAGCGCCAATCTTGCTCCAATTGGTTTCCACCTGAAAAACAATCAGCGTGATCCACACCACCCAGGAAAATAAAAATGTCAAAGCAAAGAAAATCAGCATCGAGCGGGATGATTTTTGTTTATCACCAATCTCCTGGAAGCCGCCTTGATCCATTTTATGATTCATTTTCAAAAACACAGATAATTTTCCCCTGCACATCAGCGTTTTCAATCCAGCGGTGAGCCCGGGGAATTTCCTCCAGGTCAACCCGCTTCCAGATCACGGGATCAATTTTTCCCTTAAGAGCAAGATCAAATAACGACCCCAGATCTTCTTCAAACCAATCAGGACGTTTTTTCCGAAGAGGCCCAATGGAATACAAACTTGTTTTCCGACCATTCGGCAGTAAATTCCAGAGCTTAAGGCGAAGGAAATCCAGCAGGATGCTGCCACCTTTTCCCATGGTGTCATTGTAAAATCCAAAAGCGATCAAACACCCGCCGGACCGTAAAACACTGAATGATCTTTTAAAATGCTCGCCGCCGATATGATCAAAGACCACATCAACACCAGGAGGATCCAGTTTGTTAATTACCGCGACAAAATCATCATGGCGGTAATCAATCGCGGCTGCGCCCTGCTGTAGGATCAAATCATGTTTGGCTTGTGAGGCGGTGCCCCAAATTTCCAGACCCAGGTGTTTCCCAATCTGCAGCAGAGCCGTTCCCACCGCCCCTCCGGCTCCGTGAACCAGAATCCTCTCCCCTCTCTTCACATCAGCTTCCCTGGTCAGCATCTGATAAGCGGTTACATAACTGAGCACCAGGCTGACAGCCTGCGCCGGATCGAATTCGGATGGAACCGGGACCAGGTGCTCCGCATCCAGGCAGACATAATCCGCCTGCGCTCCGGTAACAGTCAGCTCGACCACCCGCTGTCCAACCTCCAATTGTTTTACGCCCGGACCCAATTTTTCCACTCTCCCCACCAGATCGTATCCCAGTGTCAAGGGAGGATCCTGCTTGACATCCGGATACTTACCCTTACGGATCATGACATCCGTGAAAGCCACCCCGGAGGCCAGGGTTTTAATCCGGACCTGTCCAGGCCCGGGTTCCGGCAGATGTTGATCTTCTACAACCTCCAGAACTTCAACGCCGCCCCATTTAGCAGCCACTAAGCGGCGGTTTTTCATACCTCATCCCCAGATTCAACTGCGCCTTCATTAAAACCTTGCTTCCGGGTGGAAGCCAGCATCCAGACACCCAGGACCACAAAACCGATCCAGAGTCCCCCCCAGAGTGGAATCTCAGCTCCGCCTTCAGGAAACCCAGCCAAGGCGGCAGAGCCTCCGGCCACAGCCAGGGTCAGCATGTAAACCACACCTTTGACCATCATGATCGAGCTGATCACATAACCCCAGGTTTTGCGCTGCCAGATCAAGACCCCGCCCAGCAGCAGCCAGGGGATCACGAAGGTCATATCCAGTGCCGGAACAATATGGGTGATGTGATCCGTTTTGGTAATGATCGCCGGCACTTCGCCAGAAAAGATGAAGGTACCGATCTGTAGCAGATAGACCACGCTTAATCCCAGTCCAACAAATATCTGGTATCCCCCGATCCAGCGCACCGGAGTCTTATCAGTGAAGAGCTCTTTGACTGCAGCAAGGTCCAGATCCATCAAGCCGAGGATCAAGCCCAGCAGAGAAAATGTAACCAGCAGGGAATAAACCAGAAAGAAGGCATTGAAGGCGGCTGAGAATAAATAAAAGGTATAGGCATAAAACAAAGTATCCAGCATCCCCAGGCGGATCAAGTTCGCCTTGCGGGATCCATTCAAAGTGCCGATCAGACCATATGCCAGGAGAGGCAGCGCCACCAGCAAAGTAACCAGGTCATTTCCCTGCCAAATAGCAAGGACGAATGGATTGTCCTGGTAA
The DNA here is from genome assembly GCA_964618295.1 of uncultured Anaerolineales bacterium. GTDB lineage: Bacteria > Chloroflexota > Anaerolineae > Anaerolineales > UBA11858 > B10-G9. The sequence goes on from CAZTWV010000026.1 coordinate 17,546, forward strand.
AGTCCGCTCCATAACAAACCACCGGCAGCAGCTATTGATACCAGAACCAGGACAGCGAAGGTAATCATTCGGGAAGCACCTTCAAATTTGTTTTGTCTCATTAGATCTCCCTTTTCTTGATTTGTCCGATTAAGAATTCAAAGAAAATTATACCTTTTCTTTTTTTGACAAAAATTTCGCGATGGAATTTGCCCAGGCCTCAATTTTTTCCCAATTCCGAAAATCACCCAGGGGAGCTCCCAGGCCTTTGACAATTAATTTTTCCGGCAAAATCAACAGTTCGGGATCCAGCACCCCGTGAAAAAAAGCCTTATCCCGGGGTTGGATTCTCGAAGCTGAATCCAGCAGGGAATCAGGAAAATTCCAGCCATTCATGATCTCTTCTGGCTCTCCTTCTCCAGTAGGCCCAGAAGAAAAAAACCAGACCGGGATATGCGATAAGGAGGACTCGCAGGACAGCATCAGATCCGCAGCAGACTTGCGCCATTGTCCCGCGTAAACCGCACTTCCAAGCACAACAGCATCAAACTCAGCAATCTGACCGACTTCACTGGCATCCCGAAGCTGAACTTTATGCCCTTCCTCCTTGAGCACTCTGGCAATCCTTCCAGCAATTTCAGCTGTTGAACCGTATTTGGAAGCATAAGCTACCAGAACATTACTCTCTGACCTTGTTTCTGGAAGGCGGTTCATCATTGCTCCTCCTTAATCTGGAGACCATCTTCCAGGTCCAGATTGTAGACCACTTCTTCCACCGATAATTTTGCCCAGGGGGTACCTTCATCCAACCAGGTTAAATCAGCCTTGGCCGGCAGGTATGCACCTTCCAGCTCCTGGTACTCTTCCACTTGATTAATCCACAGTACTTTCCGCTCAGACTCTTCCCCTTTGTAGCGCATGGATTCCATTTGTGAAATTAATCCAGTCTTCGGGTCAAAACGGACGATGAAGGTTTGTTTCTCGCTTCCGAAAGGGACCGTGAGTAAAGCTGTCTCACTGTTAACTGCGGTCCAGCTTACATCTGGATCGCTGAGCCAGACCGAAGGCATCCAGATCATTTCTGCCCACAGACCAAGATTAGCCCCCTGATCCACCTGATCTCCCTCACTGATCCCGAAAGGCAGTTCAAGTCGGGCGGTCCCGTTCAAGTAAGATTCATTAACGCGGAGCACCGGGATCCCAAACCAGGTCGTTTCAATATAGTGGCGATAATCTTCACCTACCCGGTAAGAAAAACGCCAGCGGACCGGTAAAGTAATCCCGTTGATGCGCATTGTTCCCCGGCCCGAAACAACTGCTGAATCAATCAGGGGCAGTTCAGTTTTAGACACAGCTTGATAATAGCGCTGGACTGGTTCTGGTAAATCTTCCGGGAGAGAAAAGGATTCCTCCAGGGAAGATTCCCCCTGCAGAGCTGGAAAGCTATCTGGTTGAATCTGGGTTCCCAGCCAACCGATCAAGATCAAAGTGCCAAGAACTGCTCCAATCACAAAGATTGTTTTCATGTCTAACTCCTATCGCTTTCTTCCTAATTTGATAACTCAACCGGATAGGTTGCCGGAAGAATAATTTCATTTAATATTCTTTCTAATTCCTGAAACTGCTCAAAAGCCACCGAATGAGCTGCATTTTCATAAGTAAAGATCTGCTTTTCAGGCGCCTGCACCATTTGATACCACTCCAGGGTCAGATCCCGGCGGGCAGGCACTTCAGCAGCTCCGTCCAGGATGTAAAGAGGGACTTCCAGACTGGTCACATCCTGCCGGAAATCGATCTCCTGGAGCTGGGGATACAGCAGGGAAAACATATCTACTAATCCTCTCAGGACATTGAATCGGTCGATCAAACTGTACTCAGAACTGAGGATATTCATCGGTCCCAGGCGGGCATTTGTACCGCGGTCGATATATTCCTGGGGTGGACGATATGGTTCGTAAAGTGCTTCGTAATACCCCATCACTGTCCCGTTGGCATAAGGGATATCCTGATATGGGGGTTGTCCATAGGCCAGCATTTGCTGCTTTAATTGAGGAAGATCGTGCTGATCGGCGTAATCCAAAAGTCGTTGGAAGAGCCTGCTGTCTGTTTCGGCAATATCTACCATCTGTCCGCTGCCGATCCAGGCATAATAAAGTTCCGGCCGTTCCTGCACAGTTAATACACCAAGCAAACTTCCGTAAGATTCCCCCAGCAGATAAATCTTCTCTTCGTCAAATCGCTCGCGGAGATAATTTGTGAGTTCTACTGTATCCTGGACTGCCTGTTCCAAGGTAAGCTCGGTTGTAGGATCTAAGGCGGCGTAAGATTTTCCCACTCCACGCTGATCCCAGCTGACAACCACAAAATCATCAGTCAGATCCGCAAAAAGCACGCGGGTGAAACCCAGATCACTCTGTCCCGGGCCCCCACTGAGATAGAGCAGGACCGGTTTATCAGGGTTCTGGGCCCGAATCAAAATAGTTTGCTTGCTCCCATTCAGATCTACCTCTTCTAAACTGGCAATCGATCCGGGGATCTTCTCTCCACTTTGATCCACAATCTCCGGTGTGGAACCCGGAAGGGCAATCAAAACTGTCAGTCCACCAATTAGAATTATCAAGATTCCCAAACTGATAAAAGGTCCTGCTGCTTCCGTCCCGGTGAAGAGGGAACCGGTTTCCAGATATCGGTCTAGAACTCTACCGAATCTTATTCCCAGCAGGATAGAAACCACACTGATCAATCCGGGAATTAAACGCCCCAGTCCAAAAGCCAGCAAGCCGTAGGTTTCATCTAGGCGGAGGCGGCCCATAGTAGGCCCGGTAATTTCCGGGCGGCCCAATTCCAGGGACAGAATAAAAACCAGCGGAACAATCAGCGTCATCCAGCGCGAGCGGTGCAGCCATCCCCCCAGAATTCCAACCACGACACTGACCCCGATCAGGATCAAGGCTTGCTCGGGGCTGGCAGTTAAGCGGGGCATCCGGGAAACGGTCAGCCATCCCATACCAGCTGTCAAAACCACAACCAGTAAAACCTGAATGCTGTCAGGGACACTTTTTATCAAATCTGTGAAACCAGTCATAAACAGACCTCCACTAAAAAAATTGTTCCGATCATTCAATCGGATTGCTTTCCAAAGACCACTCTGATTTGTTCAGAATGGGTACTGTCATGATAGCAATACCCCCCAGGGAGCGCTTCAGCGCTTTGGGGGGTATTCAACCCGTACGATCGGGTAGGTGTAGGTTAAGGCAATCGTTCCTGAATCAGGAGCCGGGTACCACACTGATGATGGAGCCCAGGTAATAGGGCCAGATCACCAGGGCCAGCAGAGCTTTCCACCAGATTAATTTCACAAATCCCAGTGTGAACAGCCAGCCGGCGAACCAGAAGGCTCCCGAGGTAAATGGTCCTGAATTCTTTGAAGAAGTATCTTTGCTCATCGTGCCTCCTTAGCCGGAACCCTGTCCAGCCTGATTGGGTCCTCACCCTGGATCAAAAAGCCAGGAAAAGATTTAGGATTAAAATTTGTATCTATCCGATCCAGATCCAGATGCCCAAAACAAGAATCACAGCTGCGGCGGTAATTATCACCGCAGTTCCGGCACCCGGTTCGCCTTCACGGAGCTCTTTGATTGCATTGACCAGTGTGGCCAGTCCCAGCCCGAGGGACATGCCCATCCCGATATTTTCCAGCATCATCCCCAGGATCATTCCAAAACTGACCCCGATGGCGAGAATTGCTCCAAAGCTGTACGTCTCTTTTTTCTCTTTTTGTAATTTTTCATTCATGATGAACTCTCCAATGCTTTTTCAATACATTATCAAAACAATATCCCCCCGCTAAGCTGATACCGGGTGAACCTCGCTTAGAAGTTCACCCCTGTTTCATTTTTCAGACAGGTTCTCCAGAAACCACTTCCGGGACTCCGGTCCACTGGTTCCAGGCCAGGGTCCAGAGGGTAGAATACCAGGCAGCAAAAGTGCCCTGGATCAGCAGCAGCAGCGGCCATAGGAAACAGCAGAGTGCAATCAGGATTCCGGGCAGCAGCAGCACAATCCAGATTCCGATGCTGATCGCGATCTGGATCAAGAACAGCACAATCGCCGGTCCCAGGTTTTCGACTAAGACCTCAAACCCGCGCCGGTAAGACTCGAAAATTCCCAGATCCTCCAGCATACAGGCCCGGTTTGCAAAAGTCCGCAGCAGGGAAAGCAGCAGTGTCAGCGGAACCAGCAAACAAGCCAATAAGCCGATCGGCCACAAGAAGTCTCCGGTTCGCGGAGCAGTGATAATTTCCCCTTCCTGGATTACATGGCTGAAGCCCCCGTAAATTCCAACGGAACTCAAAGCGATCACCATCAACAGCAGCACTGGGATCGCCGGTACAATTCCAATCCCAATCAAACGCAGAGCTTTCGACCAACCAGCCTGAAAGGACTCCCCAAAAGTTGTGGTCTGTCCCTGGCTGAGGGAATTTGCACCAAAGATCAATCCTCCCCGTGAGGTCGTTCCTATCACCCAGACAGCCAAAGCAAAGATCACAACAATCACAGCCAGGATCCCAATACCTATCATCGGAAGAACCGGCAGGTTTAGATTTTGGAAGGGCGATTCAAAATAGAAGCGGGGCGGCTGCTGGAAATCCACTCCGTTTCCTCCGGCTGCACCTTGCGTTCCTCCACCGCCGCCTGCACCGCCAATTACTACAAGCACACCAAGCAAAATCATAAACTTGTTTTTCCAGACCAGATCCCAGGCTTTTGAAAATAAGTTTCCGTAATCCATGTTTTCCTCCTAATTACTTCTGAAAAATTAACCAGGTGTTCACCGGCGTAGAGCCGCCGATCACCTGCGGTTTCAATCAATGACCTCAACTGTCATCTCTCCAATCCCGGCTTCAACGTTCAGCTGAATGGAGGGATCGCGATCCGGGTTTCCAGCAATATAGCGTCCTCCCTGGCGTTCCAGATCATAAACATTCAGTTCACCCAGCCCCCCGGTCATATCTGCTTCGACTGCGGTATCTTCCGGGAGATAGATCGTGAGCTCACCGATCCCGCCCTGGATGGAAACCGGCAGGTCAGCAGAAAGCTTTCCGGGCAGGTAGACTTCCAGATCTCCAGCACCCATATCAATTTCCAGGCTTTCCAGCTTCAGACCACTGAAATCCAGAGTGCTTTTTCCAGCGCCAAGGCTAACATATATATCAAGAGGAATCGAGTCGGTCAACGACAGATCCCATTCCAACCGGTAATCAGAATTGAGGTTAAAGCTGCGGACCTCTTCCTGCTCGATTACCAGTTCACCCCGGTTTCCGCTGACCACGGAATAATCAATCCGCGGGCGGTAATCCCGGCTGCTGTAGCGGAAATCTCCCTCCAGCAGCTCCCTGGTTCCGGAGCTGACAGTTAATTCTCCAGCCCCCATTCTCAGTTCGACATCCGCTTTCTGAATGCCTTCCAATTCAATCACCTCCGAGCTGGAATCCATCCGGCCCACAGATGAGGTGAAAATGCAGCCCAGGCCGGCCAGAGCCAGCACTGTAATGATCAATAGTAATTTCAATCCACGACGATTCTTCATGAGTAACTCCTCAACCAAATATTCTCTTGTTTGTACTGATCTTACCGTGTATAGCATACGGGAAACATCGCTCAAAGTAGCAGAAATCAAACTGTCCATAATAACAGAATCAGGCCTGGTCAATCGACCAGGCCTGATAAGAACTACCATTTACAATTTAAGCCTCCATTCTCATCCGCTGGAAACAGCTGCCCAGAATCGTTTGAGAGAGATTGATTCTCCACTCAACAGGGTCTGAGCCCGGAAAAGACGGGTCATCACAATCAGAGTACCAACTGATGCAAGGACCAACAGGATTAGACTGAAGGCAATCTGCCAGGCTGGCACAGCGGCTGTTGTCAATCTCAGCAGCATAGCCACTGGCGCTGAATAAGGGAACATACTCAGGACTAGAGCCACTGTTCCTTGAGGATTTCCGGCAATCGCCGCCCATAAATAAAGCGGGATCATCATCGGCAGAGTAATCACAAATGTCCAGCTTCTCCCTCCTTCCAGGTCCGGGGCCAGAGCACCGATTCCTCCCATCAAGGCCGCATATAGACAGAATCCACCCAGCGCAAACAACAGAATCACAGCTACTTCTACCCCGGAAAGACTGAGACCGCTAAATGCACCGGGCGAACTGCCCCTCAGCACTGCAAACGCGGCACCGCCCAGAACCAACCAAATCGCATACTGCACAATAACCAGCAGACCAAGTCCCAGCAGCTTGCCTGTCAGCAACTGGCGGGGACGAACCGATACCAGCAAAACTTCCATTACCTTCTCCCCTTTTTCCTTCCCCAAGCTTTGCAGCAGATAACCACCCCCGGTAAACAGCGGAAGAAGGATAAACATGGTCACGACAAACGGCATCATATTGAAACCATCCGTTGTTCCTTCGTTTCCGGTTTCGTCGGATAAAGATTGATATTCAGGTTCGTTTCCCTGAAAAGGCTGCCTCAATCTGGAGATCCGATTCAAATCGCTCTCCGGAAAAAGGTTTCGAATTAGTATGTATTCAAATGCCTCGGTCTCCGGTGGAGCTGCCGGCAGCCTCAATCTCAGCCGCTGGATCTTTCCGGTCTCTCGATAATCCTCCGGGATGATGTATAACATTTCAATCTCCCCAGCCTGCAGGCTGGCTTCCGCCGCTTGCTGATTGGAAAATGGCTGATAGCCGTCCTCAGGAAGCTCCTCAGGTATGCTCTGGATGATCCCAGACAGATCGAAATAACCCACCCGGCCAGCCTGATCTTCTCCGACAAGCGGATCATCCATCTCATTCCGCGGCGCCCCGGTCCCAATATTTGCTGTGAAAAACCAGATAATGAGCAGGATCAATGGCGTACCAATTGCACTGATCAAAAAAGCTCTGCTGGTCACACGCTGGGAAAATTCTCGTTTGGCAATCACCAATATTTTATTCATATAATCTCCTTTACGGAAAAAGCTCAAACAGTTCCAGATTGTTTGACAGATTCCCAAATATGGGGCAGTTTCAATTTCTGACCATATAAAAGCATGGTCACCCGGAATATCCGGGACACAAACCAGATGCTGGAAAACAAAAACACAAGCATTATTCCCAGGCTGGTAAGCAGCTGCCAGACTGGAATCTCAGTCAAAGCCATTCGAAACAGGGTAAAAGTTGGAGCTGTAAGCGGAAAAAGTGTTAATCCGACAGCCAGCGGTCCATCAATCGCATTGACCACGACGCCCATCAAATACAGCGGCGACATACTAAGAAAACCAAGCATTCCAGACAACTGGCGGGCTTGCTCCATATCCCCGGCAATAATCCCTAAACCGGCTCCAAGCGAAGCAAATAAAAAGTACCCCGGTACACCGAGCAGCATACCCCATATAACCGCCCCCCAGGGAATGGAAATTGTATGTCCTGCCAGATCATCAGCAAAGAACAACCCCACAGCCAGGGCTGCTGCAGTTACCCAGACTGTAATCTGGGTCAGGCTCAGCAAGGTCATCCCCAGCACCTTGCCGGCGACAAGTTCAAAAGGCGAGATAGAGGTAATCACCATCTCCATCGCCCGCTCTTCTTTTTCCAGTACAACAACTGAACCCATCTGGTTGGCACCGGTGAAAATTGTCAGGGTGAAGACAAAAGCCAGGAAAATCGGTCCAGCCAGGCGAATGATCACAGCAGGTCCTTCGGAGATTTCTTGCCCGCTGCCAAGCGCCTGGTAAGTTATAACTGCAGAATCCTCCAGACGGGCTTCTTTCCAGGCCGGCTCCCCTTCCAGATAGGCTTTCCGGATCGCTTTCTCCATTCCGGTGATCAGCCTCTGCTTGGGTTCATCACTCCCATAATAAATCGGGGATTCGCCCAGAAAATAATCCTCCGGAATTTCCAGAAAACCGCCTATTTGTTTTGCTTCAAAATCCTTTCTCGCAGTCTCTTGATCCGGATAAAAACGCAGGTTGAGGGTTTCGTCATTGACTTCAACCTGAGTGATTGGACTCATATCTTCTGTTTGATCCACCACGCCCACCACAGGAAGATCTCCCCGGAACTCGGTCAAAATCGGTATCGCACCGGCAATCACCATCAACAGCGGAATTCCAAAAGTCAGCAGTAAAAATGTCCCGGACCTGATCCGCTGCCGGTAAGACTGTTTTGCCACAAGCCAGATCTTTCTCATGTGGACACCTCCTCCATCTTTCCATTCCGCTCCCCAACCAAACGCACAAAAATTTCATCCAGGCTGATTTCAACTCGCTCAAAGCGCTCGACTGTCAGCGCTGGATTGGCAACCAGGCGCTGGAGCACCTCTTCCGGCCTGACACCCTTGGACAGCACCATGCGGTAATCTCCATTTTTACGGGTCAGTTTTTCCACTCCCTCAACCTGATCCAGCTCACCTCTCAAGCCTACCTCGACAGTGTTACCGCTGTACCGGTCCCGGATTTCTTTCAAAGAACCGTACAGCACCTGTTTTCCCCGGTTGATCAGAAAGATCCGGGAGCACATTTCCTCGACCTGGTGCATCTGGTGCGTACTCATAATAATCGCAGAACCACGTTCTTTCATCCGGTACAGAAGTTTTTTAATGATCCGGGTGTTGACCGGATCCAGACCGCTGAACGGCTCATCAATAATAATCAAATCCGGTTCATGCATAATCCCGGCCACAAACTGGGCTTTTTGCGACATGCCCCGGCTCAAAGCCTGGATCTTGCGGTCCCTTGCTTCCCAGAGCTCGACTTCTTTCAAATAATTTTCGGTTAGCATCCGCGCTTTCTTCCCTGACAACCCTTTGAGCTGACCGAGATACACCAGGGTGTCGACCAGGGTCATTTCATCATACAATCCCCGCTCCTCGGGAAGATAACCAATCCGGGATTTTTTCTCCTCTGTCATTGGCCCTCCAAAAATGCTGATTTCTCCGGAGGTGGGCCTGATAATATCCAGAGCTGAGCGGATCAAAGTTGTTTTCCCCGCTCCGTTAGGTCCCAGTAAACCAAAAATCTCTCCAGCATGCACCTCCAGGGATACTCCATTCACAGCCCGGATATCCCCGAAGTGTTTGGTAACATCTTTCACCTGCAAATAGACTTGATCGTTCACTTTGATTACCTCCATTCTTTTATTAATAGCATAATTGATTTACTGATTCAGGGTCATCCAGCGGTTAATGTAACTGGCTGCCAACAGCAGCCCGGATATCCCCAGGTAGTAGAAGGGAATCCCCGCCATCACAGCGGATTTTGTAACTCCGAAGAAATCCACCTCTGTAAGTCCACTAACCGGTCCCAGATACCAGATAACAACATAAAAAGCTTCAAAAGTCTTACTGCTGCCGGACAATACACCCAGGCTGAGCGCCAGGGTGCTGATGAAGATCACGCCCATCAACCAGCCCAGCAGGTGCAGACTCCTGCCCAGCAAGATTAACTTCAATGCCACCCCGGCTCCAGTGACTCCAGTGATCAGGACAGCGGCTAACCACTGTGCTGGAAATAATTTCCGGAGCGGTCCTGGGGAAGAAAAGACTACAGCACCAGTCCGATATTTTCTCTCCCGAAGCCCAAACTTCGACCAGACCAGTACAGGCCAGATCCAGGTGGCAATCCAGACCCCTTGCAAAGACGGATAATCACTGGAAAACACCCCTCCCAGCAGCAGTCCAACCGCTCCAAGGAACCACCACCAGGGTTGATCAAACAGAGCCATTTTTAATTCCGCGGCAGTCAACCGGATGATCCCCGGCAGCTTTTCAATCTGCAGGAAATTTGGGCGAAAAGCAGGGATGGAAATCCGGGGGATTTTTTCCCGAAGTTTATCGAAGAAACTGATCCTTGAACCGCGGCTGTCTTGCTCCTGGGAGGGATCAAAACAGTCAAAAAACACAGCAGCTCCTACAGTGATCAGCAGTGCTGCTCCAACCCAGACTAGACGGTCTGCGGCTACAGCCAGTGTCCAATCCATCCCCGACCACAGGAATGTATCCACTGTGGTTTCCAGCTTGGTATACCCGATCCCAAAATCCAGATACCTTCCCGGATAGGCACTGCGGGCGGCTTGATGCATGCTGTACCCCACCCGGGAAACCCCAAACGGATCATTGATAATTTTTTGGATGTCTCCCAGTGGACCAAACGTAACTCCGGACAGCGAAATTATGATGGCTGTCAACCAGAGAAAAAAATACACAAGATTTCCAAAACCTTGTTTAAGAACAGGGACAGTCTCAAACCATACCGCCGCTGCCGCAACCAGCAGCATCACCGGAAGTGTCAAGAACAAGTACGGGGCTATCAAATTCCAGAGATTGATAGATATCAATTCGCCCCGCACCAACTGCATCCCTGCCGCGGCCATTAAAATCAAGGCGGTGATGACAGCCAGGTAGATCTGATTACTCAAAACTTTCCCGCCTATGTATGAGATTTTTCGCAGGGATGCTGCGGCCAGAATCTTTCCCACGCCGGTCCGGCGGTCCCGTGAGATGACACCTTTTACCAGGTAAAATCCAGGTAAACTAAAAATCATCGTGCTCAGCAGAGCGGTCATGCTCCCAATCCAGGCGGAGTTATAAACGCCTCGAATTCCTCCCAGATCCAGAGTTATCAACCTGGAATCAGCGGCTGGAACCGCAAGATAACCGAGGTATATCATCACGCCAAGTGTAATCAAGAATGAATAGCGGCGGGAGCGTTCCAAAAAATCAGCCCGTATCGTTGCCAGCAGTTTTCTGAGGCCTTTCATATCGTCTTTCCGTTTTGCTGAATGCAGAACAGATAAGCATCTTCCAAAGTGGGTTCCTTAATTTCTGCCTGTTGGTATGGTGTTTTTTCTGCGATGAACCGGGCTTGAATCCCATTACTGCGATGTACTACACTGCCCACAAGCGCTTCTTTCCGAAGGTCATTCAGTTCATCACTGGAAATAATCACTTCCCATACCTTCCCTTCTACTATCTTCAGCATGTCTTCCGGAAGGGCATGCTTTATCAACCGTCCTGCTTGGATGACAGCGATGTCTGTAGCTACGGCTTCCACATCCGGCACAATATGGGTCGAAAGAATGATAATCCTCTCTCCGGATAGATTGGAAAGCAAATTCCTGAAGCGGACCCTTTCCTGCGGATCCAATCCGGCAGTAGGTTCGTCAACAATCAGCACCTGGGGATCATTAAGAAGAGCCTGGGCAATTCCAATCCGCTGCTTCATCCCCCCGGAAAATTCTCCCAGCCGTCGACCGCGGGCATCACTTAGATTTACCAGGTCCAGGATCTGGTTGATTTTTGTTCTTGATTCCACCGGGGAAAGGTTCTTTAAAGCAGCCATGTATTCCAAAAATTCCACTGCAGTCAGGTGAGGATAAACCCCAAAGTCCTGAGGTAAGTATCCCAGCACATTACGCAACCGGTTGGGATGGTCCTTAAGATCAACCCCATTCCAGACTACCTGACCGCTGGTGGGGCGGGTAATCGTAGCGATCAGAGACATCAAGGTTGATTTCCCGGCTCCATTGGGACCCAATAAACCCAATACCCCGGGTCCTATCTTTAAATTAAGGTCCTGAACGCCCCAGTTTTCTTTTCCATACTGCTTGCCAAGATTTTTTAAAATGATTTCCATGATCCCTCACTAATCCTATCAATTGGCAATCAGGCCAATTTCAACTCGAACGTTACAGAACCCGCACTATGATCTGAATTTAATGATAAGCATGAAATAAAAGCATTTGACTATTCATGAGTTGGAAATGTATCCTGGCCATTCGACCAGGATACATTTCTACTTAACTTTGAAAAGAAGAAAATTCTATTATAAAGAATGACTCTACAGTGAAAAACCAGGGGCAGTGCAAATCACAATTTTCCCGTGATCATCCGCTCCCGCTGAAAAGTTTTCGCTCCCAGCCAGAACAGCAACCCGTCCACAGCCCAGAGCACCAGACCCACCAGCTGCACCAGCCCAAGGCTGAAATACATCACCCCAACCGCCTGGGCAATCACCAGCACCAGAATCGGCAGCACCACCACACCCCCGATCTGGTTTGCCTCCTGGAAACCCTGGACCCGGCTTGAGACCAGAACCATGGAGGATAACCCCAGTCCGGCTGCCGCAGGGGCGACCCAGATCACCAGCACGACCCACATCCAGTTCGGGAAAAAGATCTCCCCCATCACTCTCCAACCAGCCAGATTGGCTGAAAGGGCGTAAATCACAAATCCGACCAGAGACACCAGCAAGGCCGGGATCCAGGCTGAGAGAATTTTACTGAAATATAACTCTCGGTCCGTTAAAGGCGTATAGAGCAGGGCTTCAATCGTCTTGCGGTCCTTTTCCCCCGCGAAGCTGTCCGCAGCAATCACACTGGAAACCATTAAGGGAACGATCAAGAAAAACGGGGCAAACATGTAAACCAGCATCAAGACCAGAATGGTCTGCTGCTCGTTATAGGGCTGCAGGGTCTGTTTCAGCCCCTCCGGCATCTGCTCCACAAATTCAGAAAATTCTTGAAAAGAATTTCCAGGCAGGTTTATCATATTCGGTGCCAGCGAGGTCAGCAGCGGCAGCACCACAAAAAATATCAGGGGGACGATAATCATTGGGATCATCACACCCCGGCTCCGGACCACACCCAACAAATCTTTCCGGATTACAGCAGAAATCGCTCTCCAATTCATAACTCCTCCTTCGTCCCGTGCAGGGAAAAATAGACATCCTCCAGGGTTCTTTCCACCGATCGGATCTGATAGATAGGAATTTCTTGGCCTGACAGAACTTTTACCAATCCAGGCACTTGCTCCCGATCCAGACCGGTCAGCTTGATCCAGCCCGCTCTCTCAGCGGCGTCCGCAGAGTACCCATGACGGGTAAGAAGCTGGATGCTTTCTTGAACCCGATCCTTCATTACCTCTACCTCCAGCTGAGCCCGATCGCTGGTCCGCCTTGAAAGTTCCCTGGGTGTTCCCTCGGCAATCAACCGTCCCCGCTGAAGTACCGCCACCCGGTGGCACAGCCGCTGGGCTTCTTCCAGATTGTGAGTACAGAGAAAAATCGTCTTACCGCGATTACTCAAGGACAGGATTAGATTTTGGACCTCCCGGGCTGAGACCGGATCCAATCCCGATGTGGGCTCATCAAGGAAGATCAGCTCCGGGTCATGCAGCAATGTGCGGGCCAGCGCCAGGCGCTGCTTCATCCCTTTGCTGAATTCCCGGACCGGATCATCCCCTCGAGAGTCCAGTGAAAATTGCTCCAGCAGTAGCTGGACTTTCTTTGAAACCTGATCAGAGTCCACGCCGTACAAATCAGCGAAAATCGTCAAATTTTCCCGGGCCGAAAGGCGTTCTTCCAGGGCCGGGGTCTCGGTCAGGACTCCGGTCCGGGCCCGGATCACAGAACCATGTTCAAAGGGAGAGAGCCCAAAGACCCGGGCTTCACCCTCATCCGCTGCCAGCAAGCCGTTCAGCAGCCGAACGGTGGTGGTTTTCCCGGCGCCGTTGTGTCCCAGAAAGCCAAAGATTTCACCCTGCTGGACCTCAATTGAGAGTTGGTCAACAGCCAGCAAATCATCAAACCGGCGGACCAGATTTTTCGTGACAATCAAAGTTGAATTCATTTCAGCACCTTTCTTTCAGACAACAATTCCAAATTAGATTTCTGCAGACTTTGGCGACCTGTTTTTCAGCCAGAAAAAGCCGGATGCCGCAGCCAACCCCAGTCCAAAACAAATATACCAAATCCAGCGCGGATCTCCATTGTCCATGATCAATCCCGCTCCAAGTGGTCCCACTGCAGAAGGGATCATCCAGGAGAAGCCCATGACTGCCATGTACCGTCCGCGCATATCCTCCGGTGAAAAGCGGGCCACCAGAGCCTGTCCGGTTGGCGCTACCAGCATCTCACCCAGAGTGATAATTACCATCGCCAGCAGGAAAAAGCCGTACCAGCCGACCACACCGTACAACCCAAAACCCACAGCGTACAGCAGAGTCCCTGCGCTCATCACCAGCAGCGGTTTGAATTTCTTGATATAGCGGGTGATCGGGAACTGCAGCAGCACGACCATAGCCGCATTCAAACTCATCAACAATCCAAAACCCTGTTCAGGTACCAGGTGGAAATCCCGCAGATAGACAGACAGCGTGCTGTACATCTGAGTGTAAACCAAAGTGGAGATCAGGGAGAAGACCAGGAAAAGCATAAATGGAGAATTTTTCAGAACTCCTCCATATCCCCGGAAAGAAGCCCCAAATCCATTTTTTTCAGCTTCCTGCCGGGCTGAGTCCGGGCAGGTCTCCTCCACCGAACGGTGAACGATCACCGCAGTAATCAAGCTGGTGATGGTATCAATCACAAACAGCAGCAAATAGGAGGTGGCAGCCAGCATCCCGCCGACCGCCGGTCCGATCGCTACTGCCAGATTCATCACCACCCGCATAATTCCAAATCCATCCGCCCGTTTTCTCTCCGGCAGAATATCAGCCAGCATCGCCTGGCGGGCCGGACCGGCTGCATCAGCAAAAAAACCCGCCAATACGCTCAGCACGTAAAACATTGGCAGGCTGTTTACCAACCCCATCCCCGTGCTGGTCAATCCGCTGACTACCAGACCGAGCAGAATCATCGATTTCCGGCCCAGGTAATCGCTCAAGGCCCCACCCAGGGTGCTGCCCAGCATTCCGGTCACAGAAAACAGAGTGAAAAGCAGACCCACTTCGGTCATTCCCACCCCGAATTTACGGGTGATATAGAGGGAAAAGAAGGGGAACATCAAAGCCCCGCCGATCCTATCAATAAAGGTAGCACCGATTACCACCCAGAATTGGTTGGGATATTCTTGATAAATGGTCCGGGCTCGTTCAATGGGTTCTGACAGCAGCATAGCATCCTCATCTGATGATTATTTCAAACCATGCTAAGTTTAAAAGAAAGACCCCCCGACGCCATCAGGCTGCCGGGGAGTCCCATGCTCATCGCTCCGGACAGGATTCTTCCTGGTCAAGAGGGCAGGTCACTCAAAAAAAACAGGTTGCGACCAACCGCATCAGCGTGTAATCAAGAAAACGATCAAAGCAACATTGATCATCAACCCAAGTAAACCCTTTTCAACCAGCAGAGAAAAGTTTCCGTCCCAGAAAATGATCAGCAGCAGGGAAGAAAGCACTGCCGAAAAAAACAATACAGCTTGGGACCAGACCTGATTGGTTAAATTACCCACTCCGCCAATTACAAATCCTGCGGCAGCCATCCCATAGCCGAGGGTGACAATCCAGCTCAGAGCATTTTCAACCACCTGGCTCGAAAACAGCCAGGATGATCCAGTCCAGCCCATCTCAGTCTGAAATTCCACCCATCCCTGGGCCAGCATGATGTACCAGACATGCACCAATCCGTGCAGCATGAAAATAATATTGATCAAGATGTTTACCATGAAGATCTCCTTTAAAATATCCATTTCTCAAGGTTTGACTGCGGTCAAACCCAGTTCGAATTGATCACTTGCAATTTCGCTTTTCCAGGTATAACCCTCACCAGTCACTGCAAAGTACTGGATGTCGCGGAAACCCAGGGACCGCAGCACCCAGCGCAGCTCGGGAAATGTATAGTAGCGCTGGGAGCACTTGAGCTCCACAGTTTCCCCCAGCGAATTTTTATGTTGCATCGTAAACTTCTCCCGGAATGTCAGAGGGTCAAAATCTGGATTTTCCGCCAGATCTTTGAGCATCACCAGGGCATTGGGAGCGGTGAAAATCAATCTTCCCCCGGGTTTCAAAGCCCGGTATGTATTGCGGAGGATCATCCTGTCCATCTGATCCGTTTCCATCAGGGAAAAACCACCTTCACAGAGCATAATCACGGACTGATAATCCTCTTCAAAAGATATCGTCCTGGCATCTTCCTCCAGAAATTTAACCGGAAGGTTCTCCTGGCGAGCTTTAGTCCGGGCCTGGTCTATTAGATCCGAGGAAAGATCCAGTCCAGTAACCTGGAAACCGCGGCGGGACAATTCCAGAGCGTGTCTTCCGGTGCCGCAGCCCAGATCCAGAATATTGAATTCCTGCTCCCCATTCAGCAGGGATACCAGGAAATCCACCTCAGCCCGGGTGTTCTGGGTATAGGGTTCCTGATCATAATTCTCAAAACCTTCATAAAGTGCTTCATACCAGGCTTTTGTCATGCTTTTCTCCATCTGAATTCGACTGCTGATGATTGAAATCTCTATCCCCGGAAATGAACCCGCAGGGCAGGCAGAGCCCGGGATAGGAACAGCTTTGCCTGCTGGTGAAGGACCAGCAGTGAATGCAGCGTACTGGCAGCAATCACCGCCAGACTAAAACCCGCCTCGATCATCAACCGCTGTGATTTTTTCATGGTGTTTCCCTTTTTTACACCAGTAATCTTAACGAATAACTCCCCACCCGCCATCCAGCGGGTGGGGAGTTTGGGTACTGGTGATGCTGGGAGTATCAACCCCTCCCATCGACCAGGATCCGAGCTTTCAGGGAGAATCGATTATTTTGTGCTTGAAGGCATACACGACCGCTTCCGTTCGGCTGTCCACCTGGAGTTTCCCCAGAATGCTGCTGACATGGAATTTAACTGTCGAATTGGAGATCACCAGCTTTTCAGCGATTTCCGGGTTGGTCATCCCTTCAGCCATTAAACCCAGCACCTCGGTTTCTCGAGGGGTGAGTTCTTCAATCTGATTCTTCGGCTTCCGGGTATTCTGGATTAACGCCTGGGCTGCTTCCGGCGCCAGGGTTGGTTTCCCCTCAAAGGCATTCCGGATGGCATCTGCCAGTTCGTCCGCACCCACATTTTTCAGCAGATACCCAATTGCCCCTGCTTCCATCACCCGCTCAATTAAATCTTGTTCTTTGAAACTGGTGAGGGCGATAATTTTCGTCTCTGGGTGCTGCTCAATAATTGCACCTGTAGCATCCGGACCGTCCATTCCGGGCATGACCAGATCCATCAGGATTACATCCGGCCTGAGTTGATTTGCTTTCTCGACCGCTTCCTCCCCGCTGTTGGCCTCGCCCACCAGCTCGAGGTCATCAAATATCGATAGAAAGGTGGACAAGCCGCTCCGGACCACATTGTGGTCATCCACCAGCATGACTTTAATTGGTTGGTTTTCACCCATGATTCATCTCCTAGTTTGCTTGCCAAACGACCGAAACGCTGGTCCCTTCTCCAGGTGTACTCTCCAGAGAAAAAGAAGCATCTATTTCGCGAGCCCGTTCCTTCATGATTCCCAAACCCAAGCTCTCTGCCGGGATACTCTCGCTGTCAAATCCTTTTCCATTATCAATAATACTAACCCGGGCCTCATCCTCTGCCAGCAGAACCTCAATTGTAACCTGTCCCGCTCTGGCGTGCTTGGCGATATTGTTTAGACTCTCCTGCAGGATCCGGTATAGAGCGACTTTAACGGAATCCGGGAGTCCTCCCTGATTGTTCAGTTGATAATCTACCGGAATTCTGGTTCTTCCGCTGAACGCGCTGGCGAGCTGATCCAGTAGTTCATTAAAATCTGTTTCGAGGATTGATTTGGGACGGAGTTCCATCAGCAAAGTCCGCATTTCCGCCAGGGCACCCCGGGTCAGCTCCCGGAGTTCTTCCAATCGCTCCAATCCCATCTGGGGATCCTTCTCCCAGATCCGCGGCAGTACCTCAGCAATCAAACTGGCAGAGAATAAAGTCTGGGTCACCGCGTCATGTAAATCCCGCGCCAGCCGGTTGCGTTCTTCTGCGACCGCCGTTTGCTCAGCCTGCTCCTTCAAATTGGCATTTTCGATCGCCAGGGCAGCCTGGTCCGCAAATGAGTCCGCCAGCTGGAGATCCTCCTGGCTGAAGCGCTGAGGACTACAATAATACAATGTGATTGCTCCAAAAACGCTGTCTTTCACAACGACCGGGATTGTCATCGAAGCCCTAAAATTTCTACCAACGATCGCTGAAAATGAACCCAAATCGGGATCCTGCCCCTTCTTAACCTGGTTAATATCCTCCATTAAAAATGGTTCTCTCTGAAGAATTTTCCTGTGGGCCGGGACATTTTTGACTGGAAAAGTGCTCAAATCCCGGAAATCCTGAGGCATTCCCTGACTGGCGACGACTCCGACCAGCTCGCTTTCCTCGACCAGGGCGTACATCGCACCGGCATCAGCCCCGGATAAATCCACCGCCTGCTTGATAACCTGATTGAGAATTTCATCCAGCGGTTGATCCGAATTCAAGACTGCCAGAATGGTCCGCAGGCCTTCGGCAACTTCCCTGCGTTCCTGCTCTGCCTCATACAATCGGGCATTCTCGAGGCTGATGACTACATTGGCTGCCAGAGTTGAAAGCAGACGTTCACTTTGAGGGTTGAAACGGCCCGGAGTGCGGTTGGCAACGGTAATTGTGCCAATCGTATTATCGCCGAACATTAGAGGTGCAATCAGTAAGGAGCGTGCTCCAACCTGATCGGAAGCCCTGCGATCCACCCGGGGATCTTCCCAGGTGTCCTCAACCAGAATAGTGGATCGGGTTGCCACCACCCGGCCGGCAATCGAATTTTCCCCATCCAGCCGGAATCCAATGATCTCGGGATTAACATCTCCAGAGACATAGGAAATTTCCAGTTGATCACCATCCAGCAGGTAGACAGCGCTGATATCCGTTTCGGTCAGCCGGCGAGCTTGATCGGAAATCATCTGCAGGACCTGATCCATCTCCAGCTGGCTGGTGATCGCTTTCTGAACCGAGAAGAGCGCTTCACTTTCCCTGGCGCGCTTCTCTGCTTCTTGATAAAGGCGGGCATTATCAACCGCTACAGCAGCCTGATTTGCAAATGCCAGAGCAATCTGAGCGTGAGAAGCGTTATAGTAGTTGGGCTCGCTTTGATCCAGCGTCAGCATACCAACCAGCTGGTCTTTAACAATCAAGGGAATTCCCATCCAGCACCGCAGATACTTGAATGTGGTCCCCAGCTCATAACCGGCTGTCTGCCGGATAGCCGCTGCCAGCGGTGTATCAGCCAGCACATCATCAATAATCAATGGCTTCCGCTCCTCCAAAACTGTCCGGTTCGCACCGGCTTCACGAATTGGAAAACGGATATTTTTGGCGTCTGATCTGTCAATCGGACCCCGGTAAGCGATTATTCTTAATTCCTCTTGCTCCAGGCTCATGATCGAGGCAGCCGTGTAATCAATCACCGAGCTGAGCTGATCCAGAATCTGGTCCAGCAGGGCATCTAAATCCAGGGTAGAAGTTAAGTTATGGGAAATCTCCAGCAGGGTGGATAATTCCCGGGTCCGTTCCTCAACCCGGACCTCTAAATTTTCCCGGGCAGTGACCCGTTCTGTAATGTCAAGGATAAAACCTTCCAGAATGTTATCTTCACCCTCGACCAATCGCCCCTGCTCCCAGACCCATTTCACACGATCATCGACAATAATCCTATAGGTGATCTGGAATGGTTCTCCGCTTTCTACAGCTTCTTGAATTTCGTTCCAGACCCGCTCCCGATCCCCGGGATGAACAAAATTTCCGTACCCTTCCTCTAGGTTACCAATTAATCTTTCCGGAGGTACTCCAATCAGCTCCTGACTTCCCTGGCTGACAAATTCCATTGTCCAGCTGCGGTCATTTTTGCAGCGGTAAGCCATCCCTGGTAAGTTGCTCATCAAAGTGGACAACGTCCTCTGGCTCTCCTGCAACGCCTGCCGGGAAAGCTTCTGTTCGATCGCGACACCAGCCAGATGAGCACCAACTTCAATCGTCCTCAATTCTTCCGGAGAAGGGGAACGGGGATGACGGTAATACATCGCAAAAGTTCCAATTACCGAACCATCATTGTTCTTAATCGGTTCTGACCAGCAGGCCTGCAAACCATGCTTGACTGCCAGGCTCCGAAGTCCATCCCAGCGGGGATCAATTTCGATATTTTCCACAATCACCCGCTTCCCGGTAAATGAAGCCGTGCCGCAGGATCCGACCCGGGGGCCGATTTCCAGGCCTTCAATCTCATCAAGATAATCCTTCGGGAGTGAAATCCCGGATCCGATATGAAGGTGTTTCCCATCCGGATCCAGCAGAAGCACCAGCCCCAGCATTCCAGGCCACTGCTCTTCAATGATCCTCAACAATGAATCCAGGGTTTCCTGAAAATCGACTCCGCTGGCCAGCAGTTCTAGAAACTGCCGCTGACCGGCCTCAATCGCCTGGAATCGTTTGTGTTCCAGGGCATTGGTGATAATCGAAGCCAGCATCTCCAGATGCTGAAAATTCTCTGTGTCCCAACTTCTCCTGCGCCGGACCGAATCAAAACCCACAAAACCAATCGTTTCAGCGCGGTAGATCATAGGGGCACAGACCAATGATTGAATATCCTGCCCTTCAAATTCGGCTTTCTCCGCAGCTGCCTCTGGTGGGAGTTTCCCGACATCAGGTACGTCCAGGACTTCCCCGGACAGCAAAATCCGGTTCGACCAATCCAGGACTTCCAGAGAGAGATTCTGCATCCGGCTGATCTGGGGCTGAATACCTTCAGCACACCACTCGTGAGTATTCGCCATCCGCTTTCGATCACTGCTGTAGCGGAAGACATAGCCCCGATCCACATCCATAAACTGGCTGACTTCTCCCAGGGCATCTTCAATACCCTGATCAATTTCATCGGGATCGAGGTTGATGAAACGGGTTGAAATTTCTGTAATCAATTTCTCGAAACGAAGCGATCGTCCTAAAGCATTTTCTGCAGCCTTCTGCTCTGTGACATCCAGAATCAAACCGTTGTAATGAGTGATATTTCCTTGATCATCGATAACCGGGGAAGATGCTGTATGAACATAGATCCACTCCTGGTTCTCCGGATGAAACCATCGTGTAGACTCCTCATAGGCACATCCCTCTTCCAGAGCCTGAAAATGAGCCTGCCGGACGCGCTCTTCATCTTCTGGATGAAGGTGGGCAAACCAGGAACCCAAATTTTGGATATTCTCAATACCGAATATATCTTTAAGGGAAGGACTGACAAACACCACCTCCCCCCCCAGAGGAAGAGAACGATCAATCCGGACTTGATAAACCGCAAAATTACTGGCCTGATCGATCAAGGTCCGGAGATTTAATTCCCTTTCCTTCAAAGCCTCTTCAGCAGTTTTTCTTTCGGTAATATCGGTGTGTGAACCCAGCATACGCTGGGGATTCCCTTCTTCGTCCCTGATCAAAGATCCACGAGCCAGGATCCAGCGGTAAGAACCATCCTTATGTTGGAGTCGATGTTCCAGATAATATTCATCCCGTTCTCCTGCCAGATATTCTTGAATGATCCGGTCTGCCTGCGGGGCATCCTCGGGATGGATGAGTGACTGCCAGGTCTCAAAGCGATTATCAAGCTCTTCATCCTGGTAACCTAGTAAGGCTTTCCAGCGGGGGGAATAATACACTTTACCGGTCGGAATCTGCCAATCCCAGATCCCATCATTGATACCCTCCAGGGTCAGGGAAAGTCGTTCCTCGCGCCCCTCCAGCTTTTCCAAAGCAGCTTCCAGCTTCCGGTTTGCAATTTCCTGCTGGGTAACATCAATCGACACATTTAATATCCCGGTAACATTCTCGCCTTCAAAAATTGGCGCCAGGACTAAATTCCAGCAGGATTCCCCCCGGGTGGTCGTTAGCTGAACACGATTTTCCCGGACTGTTTCTCCAGATAAAACCTTTTTAAAGAGCGGAAGAACTTCGGGCTCGCTGCCTGGGATATGCTCAAAATAATTTACACCAGGGGAAAGTTTTATTCCGGCCTCGGGAGCAAACCGCTCCGAAAACTCGAACCAGGTGGGGTTATAGCGCAGGATGTTGAACTCCTGGTCTAAGATGGCGATCCCCATCGGCATCCGATCAAAAAGGAGTTCCAGCAGATTGATCTTCCTCTCCAATCCCGGATCAGAGACCATGGAAACTACAGGTACATCAGCCGCATCAGATGCTCTGCGGAGTTCAAAAGTACAGCATTCCCCGCCCAGGGCCTGACAGCTGTGCTCCAGACAAACAATATCTCTTCTGTCATAGAGAATATTAACAAAGCCCACCAGGACCCCGGCTGTATAAGCGCAGACGGGGAAATCAACTTGAGTCGCATTCTGAAGAACGGCCCAGGACTCAAAAGTATCCCTGCCGTGAATGTGGATGGATTCTGGAAAGGACGTCGGATCCAGGCCCGGTCTTTCTTCGATTGAAAACTCGCCAAAACCTGCTGCTTGATAGGCTGCTACGCAAGCCTGTAAAGCCTCCAGGGGATTCCCGATATTAAGTTCGGAAAAATTCGCCGCAAAAGAAGCTCCCCCGTTCACCCCAGCCTGCTGAAAGACATGCTCGGTCAGGTGATTTCCAACCAAAGTCTCCATTTGACGCCGTAAGCCCCAGAATCCCGCCGAGATATCCAGCAACGCCATCCGGGTATCCCCGAAAAGCAGACGGCCGGCATCGTCGATGTTGAGATAATTCCAGATGGATTGTTTGGATCTATCAGCCATAATTCCCCTCAATAATAAAGCAGAAATCTTCACTGCGAGTATAGCACACCGGACACTCCATCTAGCTATCTTGAAAAAATCTTAGGTAAATTATAGTGTAGCTTTTCTGGAATGATCCTTCATCTACCAGGGGAACAGGTTTCGACCTGGTCAGTTGGGGGGGAGATAAATCCCCCTCTGTGCTGATGTGGTTTCAGGAGAAAGACAATATCATTCTTGCAGACAAATCAAATTAGGACTACCTGGAGAGTATCATGTACACATCACTAGACAACCACATCCATATCGTCCAGGATCAAAAACGGGACCTGGTAAAGATGATTTCCCTCAGAAAACAAATCTATGCCCTGCCCAAGAATCCTGGAAAAAGATCATTTCGAATCACCGCCAGACAAAAGGCGATCCGGCAGGAACAGCTCAACAAAGCAGCGAATCTCGGAAAAGCGATCTGAGGTCCGGAACACATGCTGAGAATTCTTGTCGCAGAAAATCAACCTGGTCTGCGATCAGCGATGAAACTTAACCTGGAACAGGAACCAGAAATCGCGTTCATCGCTGAAGCAGCAGATTATCAATCATTATTAAATGCTTTAACCAAAGAAAAATTTGATTTCATCCTGCTCGACTGGGATCTTCCTGGTTTCCAGATTGAAAGGCTAACCAGCATCTACCAGCTGGTTCCTGATATCAAATTAGTGATATTAGGGCGTCAGTTGTCTATTCAACGATTTGCCCTGGCAGCTGGAGCGGACGGATTTGTCCTGAAAGGAGGTCCTCCTGGAAAGTTAATCCAGGAAATCAATTCCATCCGGAGCTCATTTGACATACCTGCAGACTGAATGTTGAATAAAAGCATCCGGTTGACGGGTTATCAGAAATGTGTACACTTAATAGAGTAAAGATCCTCTCCAGGGGATCAGGCAAGCAAAAAAAAACCAAACCCACAATCAGGGTTTTCTAGGAGATTCTCATGAAAAAAATTACCCTCATCCTAACCCTGGCTCTCCTGGTCTCCAGCTGTAATCTACCGCAGCCGGCCCCAGAAGAAGACTTAATAGGTACCATCGCCGCAGCCACCCTGACCGCTCTCCCCCTGGAAAATGAGGTTCCAACTGCAACCGACGGGGTCCAGCCAACCGCAGATGCCACGCAAAAAGTACTGACAACGGAAACACTGGCTCCCACCCAGGAACCAACCGGGACAGCCAGCCCGACCGCGACTGAGACCCCTCCGGAAGAACCAACAGAAACCAGCTCCCCAACTCCCGTGCCCGACGATCCGGCAGAAAACCTGGGAGTTCCCACCTTTCTCGACACATTCGCCAACGCCAATAACTGGTATACATACGACGAATCGCAGTCATCATTTGAAATCGATGAAGGCGTTTTTACGTTGACCGCCAAAAAAGCAAACAGCTATGAAACCTGGAGTTTATCCTGGGCTGAGATCAAGAACTACTACCTGGAGGTCACCGGGACCTTTGGAGAAGAATGCAGCGGTAAAGATCGCTACGGGATTATTTTCAGAGCCCCAGATACAGGGAAAGGTTATTTACTCAGTGTCACCTGTGATGGGAATTTCCGCCTGAGCTCCTGGGACGGAGATGAATACCGGGTGATCAAAAAATATCAATCAAGTGAATATCTGGAAACCGGCCCCGGAGCGACGAACAGGCTGGGAATTAAAGCCAAGGACTCCAAACTAAAAGTCTATCTAAATGGACACCAGGTACTGAACATCAATGACAATCAATTTTCCGGAAAAGGCAGGTTTGGTGTGCTGGTTGCCGCTTCCGAGACAGCCGGGTTTACAGCAAATCTGAGCCGGGTCCGCTACTGGAAACTGCCC
>CAZTWV010000027.1:0-40476 GCA_964618295.1 uncultured Anaerolineales bacterium
GGGTTCCGAGAACGAGTTTGTCCGCACTCGGTTGGTGTCGCGCTGGTACCTCGAGGCATTCGCGAGCATCGTGCTGAAACTCTGGATTATGTACCGTGGAGAGCCGGATTCTCTATTCTGGAATGTCCCTTTCATCCTGCTAATAATTATGATGGACAGCTTAGATGGTTGGATCGCCCGGAAAAGAGGGGAAACCAGTCTGCTCGGGAGCGTCCTGGACATTGCTGCAGATCGATCCGTCGAATACATTCTCTGGGTGGTATTTGCAGATTTAGATCTGATTCCGATAGCTGTCCCAATCATTGTCTTGATTCGAGGAACTGCGGTCGATGCTGTCCGCTCGATTGGAATAAAACATGGGACCAGCGCCTTTGATCAAATCCAGTCCCCTTTGAACCGCTTCCTGGTTTCCTCCCGTTTTATGCGGGCGCTGTATGGAGCAGCCAAAGCTGTGGCTTTTGGGCTGCTGACCCTGGCACATGCCCTAAATTCAACCCCGGAGATTATGCTTCCCATCGTGAAAATCCTGGCAATCAGCTTTACCTGGTTCAGTGTTGCCCTCTGCTTGCTTCGTGGAATTCCGGTCTTGATCGAAGTAGCGGTCCGCGGATATTTTAACAACCAAGACTAAAATTACCTGGCTAGCAATTGAGAACAGCATAAATCAATATGAAAGATATCCAATCCTTTTTCAACGGAAAGTTTGCTGTGAAAACCTTAATTACCCTCAGCAAGATAATTCCTGCGCCAGCTGGTTACGCTCTAGGCCAAACCATTGGTTGGTTTCTTTCCCAATTTTCCCAATCAGATATCGTCAGCAGCATTCAATCAAATCAGCAGGTGCTTCATGGTGAAAATCTATCAGCCACAGAACTGAAAACCAAAGCGAAAGCTGTTTTGACCCATGCCGGCCGCTGTTATTACGATCTATACCATAATTACCAGGATAAGAAACGAGTAAGGCAGCTTGTCCCGATGTCTGACAGCATGGAAGCTTTCCTTGAGTTCTGCAGTGGTGATGAGGGTACGATTGTCGTTGCACCGCATCTAAGTAACTTTGATCTGGTAGTATACCGTTTACTTCTGGAAGGCTTGGATGCACTGATCCTGTCCTACGCAGATCCCAGTCCTGGCTATCAACTTCAAAACAAGATTCGGCTGGAGATGGGGATGCAGATCCAACCATTGGGAGATTCATCGATTGGCTCCGAGCTTGTTAGGTATCTCAAAAATGGTGGAGTCGCAGCAACCGGGGTGGACAGGCCCCTGAAAACCAGGAAGAAAAAAAATATGGTTTCGTTTTTTGGAAAACCGAGTTCGCTGCCACTGGGACACATCACCCTGGCTCTGGCAGCGGATGTACCAATTACCGTAGTTTCAGCCTTTATGCACCCCGATGGCAAATATGGTTTTTTACATTCCGGACCGATCTATCTCGAGCGGTACGAAAACAAAAGAGAACAGATCATTCAAAATGCAGAAACAGTTTTTGAAGTGATTGAGGATTTCATCCGACAGGCTCCGGAACAATGGTTGATGTTCTATCCGGTCTGGCCGGATGTACCAGAGGAGTCCTGGGAATGACTTTTAGATTGGGTTTGATTTTGACCCTGCTTGGCTTCATTCACCTCATGCCGGTCGGTGGCGGATGGGACATTTCTTTCAGCAAAACCGTTCAAGAATTGTTTGACAAGGGGCTGCTTCGAGTCTTTTTCCGCCAGGTCTGGTTTTTGGGACGGACATATTTTTCCGTGCTGTTCCTGATTTTCGTCGCTGCAGTTAATTGGAAATATGGAATCTCAGCCGGGATTTGTTTTTTGGCTGCAGTTGGTTTAGAACGAGTGATTAAGGTTACAATAAAGAGGAAGAGACCTTTTCAGCAGTCCAGATCTATCAAGATGCTTCAACCAGTCCAGCCGGAAGATCCTTCCTTTCCAAGCGGTGATTGTCTCCGGATTTGGTTTATTGCCCTACTTCTGCCCGAATTAATTGGGCACGCAGGCTTTTCACTGGAATTTTGTATCCTGCTTGGGATCTCTGTAACCCTGGGACGGATGGTTATGGGAGTTCATTTCCTGACCGACGTCCTGAGCGGAACAGGCCTGGGAATCTTAACCGCCAGTGCAGTGATATATTTCTGGAATTTTTTGATTTTTTAGTTATTTACATGGAAAATATCAGGAGAATACTATGGACTTCAGTCAGCTAATCAAAAAGCGCTACAGCTGCCGGCATTACTCATCTGATCCAGTCCCTGACAACCTGCTTAATCAGGTGCTGGAAGCGGCCCGTCTAGCCCCAACAGCTGCCAACAAGCAACCATTTAAATTGCTCGTGATACCAACCAGCACTTATCAAACTCAGCTAGAAAAAATCTATCCAAAGGATTGGTTTGTGCAGGCTCCTTATGTAATTTGTGCCTGTGCTCTACCGGACCGGGGTTGGGTCAGGCACCGATTTGACGGCCAGAATTATAGCACTGTTGATGTTTCGATTGTTGTTGATCACATCACATTACAGGCCGCTGATCTCGGATTGGCCACATGCTGGGTCGGGGCATTTAACCCTCAGGAAGCAAGGGACCAATTGGATTTAGCGGATGATTTGACTCCAGTTGCATTTACTCCTCTCGGTTACCCTCTCGATTCAGCAGCAACCAAGGAGCGTAAATCGCTCAGCGACCTGGTTGAGTTTATATAATTCATGATCAACTACTACCTTTTGAAATTTATTTCCAGGTTACCTCAGCCTGAATGGAGTTTACATGAGCAAATTAATTCAATCCCTGACTGATATTTTTAGACCTGCCAAACCAATTTCTCCTGGGGTGTATACCTACCAAACACCCGAGACTGCTTCTGATCAATACCGGCTTCATCTTAGAGTGAATCAAACCGGCGACGGATTGCTGATTGTCAACGCCTCAACTGTCCTTCATCTTAATCAAACAGCCACGGAATATGTCTATTATCTGGTCCAGGAAATCTCTGCCCAAGAAGCGGCAAAAGCAATTTCCAACCGCTACCAGGTTAATCCACAGGATGCTCGCCTGGATTTCCTTGAAATCAAACAGAAAATCACTTCCCTAATTGAGATCCCGGATTTGGACCCAACGATATTTTTTGATTTTTCAAGACAGGACCCGTACAGCGGCGCAGTCAGTGCTCCTTACCGGTTGGACTGTGCAATCACCTACAATTTACCGGAAACAAGCAACCCGGATTTAGCACCTCAGCAACGTGTTGACCGGGAGCTAAGTACTGAAGAATGGATTTCAATTATCGATAAAGCCTGGGAGGCAGGAATTCCCCAGATCATTTTCACCGGGGGAGAAGCAACAACCCGGGGGGATTTAATCGAACTTCTTCAACATGCCGAGAACAACGGTCAGGTTACCGGTCTTTTGACGGATGGGCATAAACTTCTGGATCCGGTTTATTTAAATCAGCTTTTACTCAGCGGATTGGATCATCTGATGTTTGTGCTGACCCCACTTCAAAAAAATTCCTGGACTGCACTTCAGAAAGTACTTGCTGAAGACCTTTTTACCACGGTTCATCTGACTATTAAAAAGGAAATTTTGTCTCAACTACCCAGCATCCTGAAGCAGCTTGCTAATTTTAACCCGAACGCTGTTTCGCTTTCTGTCAGCGAACCTGGAAATCCAAGTTTTGAAAAAGCACTTTCAGCAGCCCAGACTCAACTTGCCGAAACCGGTCTACCATTGAAATGGGATCTGCCAGTGCCCTATTCCAGCCATAATCCTGTTAAGATAGAACTCGCCGAAAGTGAAAATCCTCCGGATGGAGCCGGCAAAGCCTGGCTTTATCTTGAGCCCGATGGTGATGTGCTGCCGACCCAGGGTGTAAATCAAATATTTGGAAATTTCTTAACTGATAGTTTTAAGGAGATCTGGCAGAAAGCTCTTTCGAACCTCAATCCATAATGTTTTCTTCTGTTGACCACTGGCACAGGCGTTTTACAATTCAGGCTTCCTGGACTTCCAAGATGCGGAAACATCTCCTGCTGGAAAGGGGATTTTTGAGACCAGGACCAATTCTTGAAACAGGCTGCGGAACAGGTGCAATCCTAGCAGATCTCGAGCAGCTCTGTAGATATCCGATCTATGGGATTGACCTGAAAAAAGAATACCTCTTGAAGGCAAGAAAACAAACCAGCAGATCCTCGATGGCTGTTGGAAATGTCTCCAATCTACCTTTTCCTGACCAGACATTTAGTGCTGTAGTCTCACATTATTTTCTAATGTGGTTATCCAGCCCTGCGGAAAGCCTGGCTGAAATACGCCGGGTAACAAAATCCGGGGGATATTTTTTCGTTTTTGCAGAACCTGACTATGGAGGGAGAATTGATTTCCCACCCAGCTTGAACTCAGTAAAAGAACTGCAAATTAAAGGACTAAAAATGGCCGGGGCTGACCCAGAAATGGGCAGAAATCTTCCAAGTTTACTCAAGAATGCAGGTTTCAAGAATGTAATATCCGGCGTATATGAAAATCGAATTCCATCCAGCTATCCGGAAGATTGGATTGAATCTGAACAAATGATGTTAACAGAAGATCTTAACCAGGTTGTTTCAAAAACAAAGCTTCAAAAAATCCTCTCAACGGACGCTGAGGCCTGGAAAACAGGCACCCGGGTTGTGCATGTACCTACCTTTTATGCCTGGGGTATCGTCCCCTGACTGTTCTGCGATTTATAAGATTCTAAAACAGCTTCTTCCATCTCGTTTCGCCAGGTATAAAGCTTCATCAGCCACTTTTAACATTAGCTCAAGAGTGGAGTGTTCCGGAGAGAGTTCCACAGCTCCCATACTGATCGTCACTTTAAGTTTTCCCTGACTTGTATTGAGTGATTTTTGATTGATCTCTTTATCCAGTCTTATCGCAACCTGCTCCGCAATTAATCTATCTGCTTTTGCCAACAAGATGACAAACTCATCTCCCCCATACCGGGCGACAGTGTCGATGTCCCTGACAACGTAACAAATCCGCTCGACCACACTCTGGATTACTTCATCGCCAATCGAGTGTCCATATGAATCATTGATTTGCTTAAAATGATCAAAGTCCAGTATGATTAGCGCCAGGTTTTCATTGAATCTTTCAGCTCTCTTCAACTCCCGCTCGCCAATTCGCAGCAGATAACGTCGATTGTAAACACCAGTTAATTCATCCGTAAGGGCAAGTTTTTGGACCCGTTCAAACAGTCTGATATTTGAAATTGCCAATGAGGCCTGATTGGCAAATGCCATTACAGTCTGCCCAGTTTCCTGGTTATAAAAACCGGATTTATCGCTGTCAACAAACAAAAAACCGAAAACCTTTCCTCGATCGGTGAGTGGGGCATGAATAGTCGACTGAATTTTATGCTGGTTTTTTAACTCAACCCAATTTTTTACTTTTGAGACTTCTCCAAATACAATCGGCTCATCGATCTGACCGCGAAATCGATTTTTTATGGTATCTGTGTTTTTTTCAAAAAATTCAGCATATATACCCCGCTCTACTTGGGGCCTGCTAGCAGCCAACTCAAGGACATTTTCATCATTCAACATAGCAATAAATGCCTGATCGTATTCAACAACGCGGTCCAGGAGCTGCAGGATTGTAGACAAAACTTCATCCAATCCTAAACCAGATGCCAATAGTGAGCTTACCCTTTGGAGAGTTTTTGTGATGTAAACCTGGTTCCTGGTAGATTCAGAAAGTTGAGCATTCTGGAGCGCAACCGCTGCCTGATTCGCAAATACCTGAAGTCTTCCTTGCAGCTCTGGATAACTTAAAAATCCCTCTTTCCCACTCGCTACCATAATAATCCCGGTTAACTCATTTCCTGCCACTAAGGGAAGCAGCATCCATTTTGTATTTTTCTCTCCGATTTTTTTCTTTCCAAATAATTCCCTGATCAAGTATTGATCCAGGATTAAAAACTGTTCGTTATCCAGTTTCTGCAGGTTTGTCAGACTGGAGATTGAAATTTGAAGTTCTCGAATCCAATCAGGATTTTTATTACCTTCGAACCCTTCAGGCACCAACCTGTCTCCACTTGGGAGAAATAACACAGCATACTCAGGCTGGATAATTTGATTGATTGTTTCCAGAATCACTGAAACTGCTTTTCCTTGATCTCGTACCTGGAGCAGTTTTGTTCCTGCTTCGCGAATAATCTCTGTCTCAGCGAACTGCAGATGTAAATCCTCTAACAGCTTGGTTTTAGCAATCGCAAGAGCGACCTGATCTGCGATGTCTTTCCCAACCTTTCCAATTTTTTCTGTAAGAATATCATCCTCTTCTGATACCAAAAACCAGATACCAAGCTGTTTCTCTCCAGAAATCAAAGGGAAAATCCAACAGGCAAGCTCAAGCGCGTCGTCAAGCTCCCTCCCGATCAGGTTTTTTTGATGGATCTGAATTAATTCCGGCTTGTTTCGTTCCAGGAATTCTGAAAACTCAACCTCATTTTGAATGAGATCCTGAAAATTTTCCATTTTGGCGTCTTCAGGACAAACCCACTTCCAAGTATAGTTAATATCATCATGGAGCAGAAAACAGGAGCGATAATTTCGATAGTAATCAGATAAAACCTTTAGCAGAGCTGTGTTCACCTCATCAAGAGTTTGACTTCTAAGTGCAGCCTGATTAATCCCATTTACGGTGCTCAAGATGGCTTCCCGCTCAACCTGGGACTTTTTCATCTGGAGCCGGTCAGTCACATCATATAAGGCTCCCACCATAACACGTGAATCTGGTTCATCTGCCGCAGTTTCCATTGCAATCGGTGTTGCTTCAAATGTTTTGTAATCCCCTGAATCTGTGATCATCCGAAATGAAATGTGTGCTGTCTGAAGAAAATTATCTTGGTAGGAAATTATGGTTTCTCGGACATGCTTTCGATCCTCTGGATGAATTATTTCCCGCATTTCATCCACCCCAATCACCAGTTCCCCATCCCCCAGCCCAATCATCTCTGACATGTTTTCAGAGAACTTGATTATGGCTTTTTTTTCATCCCATTCCCAGTACCCCAATCCAGCTATACTCATCATCTTGGATAAACGGGCCTGGTTGAACTTCAATTCCTTTTCAACTCTGTAGATTTCCAGCGCAACATCGACAGCCACGGCTAGCTGATGTTCATTAAATGGCTTTATTAGATATCCATATGGGTGGGTTTTCTTAATTTCCTGGAATAAATGCTCATCACTATATGCTGTAAGGTAAATCACCGGAATTTGGTAATTTCTGTGAATCTCGACTGCGGCATCCAGGCCATCGATTTCACCTGACAGCTGGATATCCATCAACACCAGATCAGGGTTAATGTTTCCAATCTCGAAAATCGCTTTTTCGCCGCTGGAAATAGGGTCCAAAACCTCATATCCCAACCCGGATAGTATGGTCTTAATATCCAGAGCGACAATAGCTTCATCCTCAACAATCAATATCCGTTCTTTCAATCCACCCTCAACTTTTGATTAGGATCTCAAATTCAGAACCAACCTGACCTCGAATCTTCAGTTTTCCATTGATTCTCTGAACCATAGTCTCGATTATATCCAATCCCAGGGAATCCTGATCGCTTCCCCGGAAACCTTCCGAAATGCTGATCCCATCATCCTTCACACTCAGGGAATACCCATTTTCTATTTGGTGAAATTTTACTTCAATTCTTCCCTTTTTTTGATCCGGAAAAGCATACCGGACAGCATTCGTCAGCAACTCATTGAGGATCATTCCACAATACAGCGTGGTCTGGAGCGGTAAATCCACTGGTTCGATTTCCTGGACAATCGTTATGGGCTTCTCCTGGAACAAATATGTTCGGGAAAACTGCTGGATTAATTTATTTCCAAAATCCTGAAAGTTGACTTTGCTTGGATTTCTTTCCGATAAGAGCATCTCATGCAGGAGGTTTATAGAATGGATCCGCTGACCCAAATCAGTAAAAACTTCCAGGGAATTTGGATCTTTTAGATTCCTTTTTTGGATATTAATTAAACTGGTGATAACCTGGAGATTGTTTTTAACTCGATGATTGACCTCCCGCAGTAAAACCTCTTTTTCCGCCAGCGACTGCTTCAATTCCTCTCGAGTTTCTTCCAAGCGGTTGTTTCGGTCAACGATGGTTTCAATCCCTGATTTAATACCCATCCAGTTGCGATTGATGATAACAGCTCCCATAATTAAAGAATAAAAATACACAATTCCCTTGATGATATCCCGGATTAATCCGCTCAGCACCAGGGGTCTGTAATTTGTCAGGACTCCTGGTGCCTGAACCGGGAAAATAAAAAAAATGATCACCCCTATGATTGTCAGCAATCCGGCAACGAGAATTGATGCCCGGGTAGAGATAAGGCTGCCTGCCAGGAAGGTAATGGTCAGGCCCATCACAGCAAAAACAATCACCATATCCTCAAAAAGAATTGGTATTGCACTGACTACCATGATCACAGCAGAAATTAACAACCCTCCGCTGGCCGCAAATTTACCCATATCGGAAAGCTTCAGAGAAAAGACCAGGAGTCCAATTCCTGTCAAGAATACCAGAACCAGGATCAAAAAATGGTAGTTTTTGGGGTGTATCCAATATGCCCAGGTTGAAAAAAGTGCTCCCAAAAGAAAACCAATCAGAGTCCAGGGCAGCAGACTGCGCAGTCCCTGCATCTGTTCATCCCGCAGAATTCTTTGAAAATTTGTGATTCTTTCTGGTTCCTGTGAAAAATCCACTTTTACCCAATCCAGGATCGCTTATAATCCAATCATTCACTTTATGAATATTTACAAAAACAAGAGCGATCACTCTTATCTAACAAGATCATATTAATCCTGCTATCATCCTACCATAAGCATCCAAGGCGATACTTTCAATTATGAAACCTATCCTTAAAGAAAGATTTCAACGGGCACTGGTTTTTACATTCAACCTTCACCAGGGACAGTTAAGAAAAAACAGCAGCACCCCCTATTTCAGTCATTTAATGTCAGTTTGCTCAACCGTTCTGGATGCGGGGGGAGATGAAGACACAGCCATCGCTGCTTTACTGCATGATGCAGCTGAAGATCAGGGGGGAAATCAAACCCTGATGGAAATCCGGAATGTTTTTGGAGATCGGGTTGCAGATCTGGTTTTGGCCTGTTCTGATACCCTCTCCGACCCAAAACCTCCCTGGAAAAATCGGAAAACACAGCATTTGGAAAAATTATCAAAGGCTGTTCCCGAAGTGCTTTTGATTACGATGGCAGATAAGATTCACAATGCGCGTAATTTAGCTCGTGACTTACAATTTCACGGTGAAAAAGTCTGGGAGAATTTTAATGGCGGGAAAGCAGGAACGCTCTGGTACTACGGCGAGCTGGATCGCATCCTTGAGAAAACTACCTACAACCATTTGTACCGTGAATTTCACAGACTCATCAACTACATCAAACACCTGTCCAACAAGGAGACAGAAAAATGACATCTGAAAAATTGACTCTTGAAAACTACCAACAGTTTGCAAATCGCACCTCCGGCGCAGGAGGGGATGGCGAACGAAGATTAATGGTTGCTGCTCTAGGTTTGGCGGGCGAAGCCGGTGAGTTTGCTAATTTAGTAAAAAAAATGACAGCTCACGGGCATCCGCTGGACACTGATGCCCTGGAGGATGAGCTGGGAGATGTTCTGTGGTATCTGGCCGAAGCTGCTACTTCCTGCGGACTTGACCTGGGAATAATTGGAGAAAACAATATTCAAAAGCTTCAGAAACGGTATCCCAAGGGATTCAGTTCCGAGAAAAGCATTAACAGGGAAATTTAATCAAGCCCGCATAAATACAAAATCACCAGAAGCCAATTTCAGGAAATCTGACCTCACCGGGAATAACCGATAAGCATCTGGCCAACAGCTTGTTCCAGAACAATCTCGGTCACAGACAGGCTCTCATCTGTACCTGGCGAGTAAACTCGATTTCCATTTTGACTGTATCCTTCAGGAAATTTTGTGATCGATAAACCTTTATCGATCACAAAAACAACATCCAGGTCTTCAGGGACGTTTACTTTTAGATGACCAACTGCCTGAGCAATCCTGGCATCTTCCATTCCCTTCGAGGGGATGTTAACCACTATCCTTCCAAGGCCCTGATTGACCTTCAGGGATGTGATTTGATGCTTTTCAAGCGAAAATATTAATTCACCCGCACCATTATACACAACCAGCTCAATGGGCAAACTCGAGTTAAGATCAAGATCCCAGATACAAGAACCCGGATATGATCCAAATCCAACCTGTTCAATTTCATAGACTGCTGCAGTTCCAATGGTGTCGTCATTAACCTGATAATTGCCAGATGAAAGACTTCCATTAAGCAAACTATCCTTGCCCTTTAACTGCCCTAGAGTTATTTGTCCTGCGCCCTGGTTGAGTTTGATTTCAGCTCTTTGAACCTCAGAATCTAAACCAGCATTAATGAGTTGGCTCTCAGAAGGAGAAAAGCTTCCTCCAGATACCAACCAGTAACCGCCCCCCAAAAACAGCAGGATCAGGATAACTCCCACGACCGCTGTCCAGATGGTTTTTTCCTTGAAGATCAAATCTATCCCAATTGCAATTAAAATCACAGGCCAGAGCTGGAGTAAGTTAGACCAGCTGATCCAATCTCCCTGCCAGTAGTTATTGACAAGAATAAACCCACCCACACCAACCAGCAGTAAAGGCCAAACTATACCTTCACCCCGGATCAAATCATTGATTCCAGCGATCACCAGGATCAGAGGCCATAATCTCCAGATCGCAGACCATCCATCTCCGGAAATTAATCCAAGATTACTGGCCAGAAAAATCAGGCCGATAGTGATCAGCAGCAGCGGTCCAAAGTAATCCCGCCTGGACCGAAAATGTTTCTTATCTTTCATTTCACTCCTCACTTTTTCCGGTTTGGCGAAGCAGCAGCAAAATCCCACCCGCAATCAGCAGAACAGGCCAGAGAAGATCAAAATCCAACCACTGTAAAAACTGGATATTTAACCGCTCCAAGAAAAGAACAGCACCGACCACAATCAACCCAATCCCAACCAGCACTCCGGATTGGGGATGGGGTTTGGAGACTGCTTGCTGAATATCATCTCCCACGGACCGGACCCGATCACCAAACGATTCCTCTTGAAAACCATAGGATTTACCTTCTTCAGGGACGATAATCCAGAGGATCAGGTAGAGTAAAAAACCAAATTCAGTACCAAATAGCAGCAGGATAAAAATTAAGCGCACAATTGTAGCATCAATGTTCAGATAAACTGCCAACCCCCCGCAGACTCCGCCAATCATCCGATCATTGAGGTTTCTATATAACTTTGGTTTATTCATACTAAATCCTTCCTGATTATCAATCAACGAGATTTCTGATCAGTAAATATCCACCTGCCAAAATGATTAGTGATGGAATCAATAAATTGACCACAGAGCCTGGAATAGACACGCCCAAAGACAATCCCAGCACCGCAAGGGCGGCTGCTGGGATGAATGCCCAGCGGGTATCATTCTGGTCTGAAGGAAGGGCTCCAACAAGCGTAAAAGTGCCAGCCAATCCCAGGAAGAAAATCGCTCCTCCATCAAGAATCCCATCCAAACCTGCCACCAGAGCCAGAGTGACGAGGACTCCACCGGGGATCATCGCCCACCACTGAGCTGTCTGTCGGAGATATACCAGCCAGAATCCAGCACCCAGACTTCCAAGAAAAAGCCAGCCTCCAAAATCAAGATTAAGCTCATCAGATCCAGCAGCCAGGGCTAAACCAATCAGCGCCATACCAGGTATCGCGGCCCACCATTGATCTTGTCTGGTGATGTAAATATAAATAAAAACCAAACCCCCGGCCGCCATCAGCAAGATCCAGAGGAATTCAAAAGCGTTCCCCAAAATTCCCATCTCCTGCAGAAGGAAAACAATTCCCAGCAGGATCAGAAGCCCACCCCAAATAACTCTATTATCAAATTTTTTCATCTTAATTTCCTTCTTAGATCTAATTGATTCCTTTTTCCAGTGAAATTATAACAAGATTCGTCTGCCTTGGTTTAATCGAAACCCGAAGGCAGAGGTTCTTAATACAATATACGAGATAAAGTGGATTATGTTGCGGATTTAGTGTGAATTAAATGGTGTGGTGAAGATTTCACCCCGAAGTTTGAAACCAGCAGCTACCAGCTGCGGGCCAAATACCGGACGAAGCCCTGTTGGTTCCATCTCGCCCTGCACAGTACCATCTGATCTAACACCGGTCTGCTGAAATTTGAACAAATCGGACAGGGTAACAATTTCTCCTTCCATCCTTGGAACCTCAGTAATCCTGATCACTTTCCGGCTGCCATCAGAAAGGCGCTCCATGTGTACGATTAAATCAATTGCCGCCGCGATTTGTGTCCTCAATGCCATTAAAGGCATTTCCAGCCCGGACATTAATGCCATAGTCTCCAGACGGGAGATTGCGTCCCTGGGAGAGTTGGCATGCAGGGTGGTAATTGAGCCATCATGCCCGGTGTTCATCGCCTGAAGCATGTCCAGAGCTTCCCCGCTGCGCACCTCGCCAACGACAATCCGATCCGGCCGCATCCTGAGCGCATTTCTCACCAGATCCCGGGTGGTTACTCCACCCCTCCCATCGACATTTGCCATCCGGGATTCCATCCGAACCACATATTTTTGATTTAGATTTAATTCCGCTGCATCTTCGATCGTGACAATCCGCTCTTCCCCAGGAATTGAGCCGGCCAAGATATTCAGCAGAGTGGTCTTGCCCGAGCTGGTATTTCCAGTAATTAAAATATTCAATCTGGCAGCTACACAGGCTTCTAAAAACTCCGCCATGTGAGCTGTGATAGTTCCCAGCTTCACTATCTGCTGCATAGTCAACTTACTTTCAAGGAATTTTCTGATGGTAATAATTGGTCCATCAACCGCAACTGGAGGTATGACTATGTTGACTCGAGACCCATCCGGGAGTCTGGCATCTGTCATTTGATTTTCCGTATCAACCCGGCGGCCCAGCGGAGCCAGGATCCTATTGATTATTCGCATAACATGATCCTGGTCCGAAAAAGCTACCTCGGTATCTTCCAGTTTACCGTTTCGTTCAATATAAACCTGTTTGGGACCTGTTATCATAATCTCACTGATCCCGGGATCCTCCAAAAGCGGCTGGATGGGGCCAAAGCCAGTTAACTCGTTGACTACATCTTGCAGCAGCCGGGTTTTCTCAATTTTTGATAAGCTGAACTTTTCCTGAATCTGATGAAATCGATCGCCCAGGATGTCATTGACCCGGGCTTGAAACTCACCATTGGATTTCGGAGGAGCTCCATCCATCTCCCGTAAAACAATTTCAATTAATTTTAATTTCAACGATGAATATGTTTCCTCAGAAATTCTCTGATCCGGCTCACGATAATGATTCAGCATTTCTTCACCTGCCCCTCACTGAGTATGCTTTTCAATTATATCCAAGAGCTTTCCAGATAGACCTCACAAATTGGAAAAGTTTCTCACAGAAGATTGTCTATCATTTGAGATAGATTTTCCAGTCGGGGTTCTCTTTTTGTGGCGCGGATCCCAGGGAATCCAGAAAACTTTGGCCAACTAAGGCAGCAGAACATGCTGCAGCACAAAGGCCGGACGCCTCTAAATCATATCCCCCTTCCAGAATTAAAACCAATCCGCGCTGGCAGTTGACCTCAACCCACTGCTTCAGGGCTTTGATCAGTTGATAAATTTTTTCAGCGGAAACCAGCATTCCCCCAATTGGATCCTTCCAGTGCAGATCAAAACCAATGCTTACCAGTACCATTTCCGGATTCATCTCTCCCAAAAAGGGGATCAAATATGATTCCAACACCGAGGAATAAGTCTGATCACCGCTTCCTGCCGGGAGTGGGACATTGATAACTTTACCCCTGCCGGGCCCAACCCCTGTCTCCGATTTCGTTCCGGTTCCTGGATAAAATGGAAACTGATGGACAGAAAAATAACTGACATCAGCCCGGTCATAAAAAATTTCCTGGGTCCCATTCCCGTGATGGACATCGAGGTCAATAATCGTGATTTGATTTGCATTTTTTCTTTGGACCAAGTATTCAGCCGTGATTGCGCTGTTATTCAAAAGACAAAAGCCCATCCCACGGCTGGACTCAGCATGATGTCCCGGAGGACGGGCGAGGGCAAATCCACTGCCGGCCTGTTGATCCCAGACTTCACCGGCAACGGCTGCTGCACCCCTGGCTGTCATCTTAGCAATTTCCCAGCTTTTCTCGGTGAGGTAAGTATCAGGATCCAGACTTTTTCCCGCAGCGGAATATTCCTGAACTCGACCGAGATAATCACTATCATGCACAAGTGGAAAGATCTCATCCACATAATCAACCCCTTCTATTTTTCTGAAAGGACTCCAAAGCTTGTTATCTATCAGCGATCGGCGGATGGCTTCCAGCCGCTCCGGACGTTCCGGATGTCCAAACTGAGCATGTTCCTGATGACCCTCCGGGTAATAATAAACCAAACGATCCATCAATTACCTCCCGATTAGCAGCGTCAGCAAACTTTCATGGTTAATTATACCTATCGGGTATATAATTACCCCGGAAAAAATTATCTGCAGAGGAGCAGGACAATATGAGTGAACATTTTGAAGGACACTTAGAAACTTCACTTGATCAACAGATTTACATCCAATCCTGGTATCCTGATCAAGATCCATTGGCGGGTGTTTTGATAGTGCACGGGTTGTGTGAACACTCTGGCCGGTACGAACCTCTGGCCAAATATCTAAATTCATCCAGGTTCGCGGTTTTCGGGCTTGATCTTGTAGGTCACGGCAAATCAAGTGGAAAAAGAGCCCACGTCTCATCTTTTGATGTCTATACGAATCTTTATCTGGATTACTTAAAACAGATTCAGGAGCAGTTTCTAGAACTTCCATTATTCCTCTTCGGGCACAGCATGGGCGGTCAGCTGGCACTTGAAATCCTTGTTCAGGCCCAAGATGAATTTCAGGCAGCAGTCATCTCGGCACCAAATATCCTGGTTCCAGATTATGTCTCTCCCCTGACTATCAAGCTGGGCGCCTTGATATCTCGCTTTATACCCCAACTAAGAATCCTGGCCTTAGATTCCAACGGAATCAGCTCCATCCCGGAGGAAGTAGAAATTTATCAAAGCGACCCGCTGATTTTCAATGGAAAAATAACAGCCCGACTTGCTTCTGAAATCAACCGCTCAATGGAAAATATCGCAGAAAAAGGTCCAAGTATAAAGCTCCCAATTCAAGTAATTCACGGTGAACAAGATCCGATTGTCAGTCCAAAGGCTTCTGAGTACCTCATTGAACTGATCTCCTCAACAGAAAAAGAACAGGTGCTATTTCCAGAATCCTATCATGAAACCCTTCATGAGGATGTCCGTCAGGATGTGATGGAATCCATCAAGAACTGGTTTCAGCGTTTTTTACCTGAGTCCTGAAAAATAAGGATTAATAGCAAATAAAGAAACTCCATTTTTGTACTTTCCTTCACATATGCAGTGTACAATAATAATCTCCGGGGCTATAATGCTTCCGGCACAATTATTTTCCATTCAACACTCTCCGGAGGATGCATGAAACGAACGCTTCTCCTTCTTATTATCACTTTCCTGCTGACCTTCAGCGGTTTTTTGCAGAACAAACCTGTTAGAGCCCAGGAACCGGTTATTCAGGCAGTTCTTTTTTATTCCCCCTCCTGTCCTCACTGCCTTGATGTCATCAATGAGATCCTTCCCCCGCTGGTGGATCAGTACGGCACCCAACTGGAGATTTTTGGTGTAAACACTTATACCGAAAAAGGTGGGAGACTGTTTGATGAAACCATGAAAATGTATTCAATTCCACCTTCAAACCAGGGAGTACCGACCCTGGTTGTTGGTGATCAATTACTGATGGGTTCTCTGGAAATTCCAGAGCGGCTTCCCGGAATTATCGAAGAGGGCCTGGACCAGGGTGGGATCCCTTACCCGGAGATCCCGGGCTTGACTGAGCTCCGCCAGGAGATGTCAACCAGTGGATCCGCAGAACAATCCT
Source organism: uncultured Anaerolineales bacterium (assembly GCA_964618295.1). Taxonomy (GTDB): domain Bacteria; phylum Chloroflexota; class Anaerolineae; order Anaerolineales; family UBA11858; genus B10-G9. Next base: position 16,103 of record CAZTWV010000027.1, read on the forward strand.
CAGATCCTAATACGGACCTGACCCTCCGGGAAAAATTTGCAGGTGATTTAGCCGGCAACACACTCTCAGTGATCGCTTTAGTGATCATGGTTTCTGTTTTAATCCAGACCGGGCTTGTGATTCAAAAGAATCAAGTGATCGCAAATGATGCAAAGTTATTCTGGTTGGTTCCAGCACTCGCTGTGATCGGGATCGGTGTTGCCAGTTATCTGGCCTTTGTAGAATTCACCAGGACTGAAGCAGTCTGCGGACCTGTTGGCCGCTGCAACACTGTGCAGCAAAGTCCCTATGCAACCTTATTTGGTGTTCTGCCGGTTGGTTTCCTGGGCGTACTGGGCTATCTGGCGGTGGTTTTTTCCTGGCTGATGAACAAAATCGGGCCGGAGAAATGGAGGAAGGAATTTGCATTCCTGCTCTGGTTTGTTTCTCTGTTTGGGACTGGCTTCTCCATTTATTTGACTTTCCTGGAGCCCTTTGTGATTGGAGCCAGCTGCATGTGGTGCCTGGGATCTGCCCTGATCATGACCGCTCTGCTGATCCTTACCACCCGAAACGCCCTGAAACACGAGGTATTCCGCCGAGCTCTGGAGACTTAATTCAGCCATGCATGAACTTGCTATCACCCAGCAAATCACAGATATTGCCATCAAGCACGCCGAAAGCAACGGTGCTGAAAAAGTTACCGATTTATTTTTGGTGATCGGAGAATTATCTTCGGTTGTAGATGAATCAGTCCAGTTTTATTGGGATCTGTTAACGGACAAGACGATTTGCAAGGGATCAAAACTCCATTTCAAAAGGATCCCAGCTGAATTCAAATGCCTGGAATGTGGATCTATCTTTGGTTTGATAAATGGGGAATTAATCCCCTGTCCGGACTGCGGCAGCACAAGGGTTGAAGTCACACAAGGGAAAGAGTTTTTTCTGGAGAGCATAAATATCACAGGAGCACAAGAATGACAAAAAAAGTCTCAGTCGTCGAGAGTATCCACAACGCAAATGATCAACTGGCTGAGGAAAATGCCGGCAAATTGAATACCGCAGGTATTTTCAGCTTGAATATTATGGCTTCCCCGGGTGCTGGAAAAACATCCTTGATCGAGAAAACATTGGAAGCAGTCGGAGAAAAACACCACGTAGCGGTAATCGACGGAGATGTAGCTACCAGCATTGATGCAGATCGTGCTGCCAGAGCCGGCGCAACCGCAGTCCAGATTAATACTGGAGGTCAATGTCATATTGATGCTAATATGCTTCGCAATGCTTTGAAAACACTGGATTTAGATCAGGTAGATTTGCTTCTGGTTGAAAATGTTGGAAACCTGATCTGTCCAGCATCCTTCAAGCTGGGCACAAGCAGTAACGTCCTGGTTGCCTCCATTCCAGAAGGAGATGATAAGCCTTATAAATACCCCGCAATGTACCAGGATGTGGATGCTTTGATCATCAATAAAATTGATTTGCTCCCCTATGTTGATTTCGACATGGATTATTTTCTGAAAGGAGTGGAAATGCTCAGCCCGGGTCTAATCAGTTTTCAAATTTCCTGCCGAACCGGTGAGGGTTTACCCTCCTGGCTTGAGTGGCTGGAAACGGAGATCAAACGAGGAAAGTAAATTCATGCCGGCAACTACAGGACGTCGAATCCAGATCAATGGAATTGTCCAGGGTGTTGGATTTCGGCCGTTTGTATACAGCCTTGCCGAACGTTTTCAGCTGACTGGGTGGGTAAAAAACACGACTGCAGGGGTTGAAATTGAAGTCGATGGGACTCCTGAAATGCTTTCCAGTTTTTCCCAAGCTCTGCAGAAAGAAGCTCCTCCTCTTTCACAAATTAGCTCTTTCAAGGAAGAAGAAATTCCTGAAAATGGATTTTCCGAGTTCATAATTTTAATCTCGGAAGCCAAACCCGGAGGCTTTCAACCGGTTTCTCCTGATGTTAGCATCTGCGATCAATGCCTGCAGGAATTGAATGACCCTGACGACCGCAGATACCTGTACCCTTTCATCAACTGCACGAACTGCGGACCCCGGTTTACGATCATCAAAGATCTTCCGTATGACCGGCCGCTGACCACAATGTCCATTTTCCCAATGTGCGAAGATTGCGCTGAGGAATATCACAACCCGGTTGATCGTCGCTTTCACGCCCAACCGGTCGCCTGCCCGGAATGCGGTCCGGAAATCTGGTTAGAGGAAAAAACACCAGATCTCTCAGATGAAACATTTTCGAAGACTGCCGGTCCAGAAACAACAATATCCCTGGCCCAGGAGCTTCTTAACGCAGGACAGATTCTGGCCGTGAAGGGACTGGGAGGCTTTCACCTGGCCTGTGATGCTCAAAACAAAAAAGCAGTTGAACTGCTCCGGGTACGAAAGAGACGACCTCATAAACCATTGGCAGTAATGATGCCGGATCTGGGCACAATTCGGGACCACTGTGAGGTAAACCAGGAAGAAGAACAACTCCTGAGCTCTGTTAAACGACCGATTGTTCTCCTGAAACAAAAACAGGGATCCAATCTGTTAAATGAGCTCAACCCAGGACAAAATCATCTTGGTGTAATGCTGCCCTACACACCGCTTCATTATCTGCTCTTCAGGCAGGATCAACACCCAGAGGAAAAAGCTTTTGAAGCTCTTGTTATGACCTCTGGAAATCTGAGTGATAATCCAATTGAGATTGAAAATACCTCTGCGGGAAAAATGCTTGGGGATCTTGTTGATGCGCTCCTGCTTCACAACCGGGATATTTATGTACCCTGTGACGATTCAGTCACCCGGGTCCTGGAACTGGATCGAAATCAGGTCGATAACAGCTACCTCCTCCGCCGCTCCCGGGGCTATGCTCCAAATCCAGTAATCCTCGACTGGGACACAGATTCAATCCTTGCTGTCGGAGCCGAACAGAAAAATACTTTCTGCCTGACCCGCGAAAAGTTCGCGTTTGTGAGCCAGCATATTGGTGATTTGAAGAATTATGAAACCCTGGAAAACTTTGAAAGCAGCATCCTCCATTTTGAGGATTTATTCCGCACATCCCCTGCTGTGATTGCATATGATCTGCATCCTGACTACCTCAGCACCCGCTATACCCTCCAAAGATCAGAGGACGAGGGCATCCCAGCCATAGGCGTTCAACATCATCATGCCCACATAGCCTCCTGCCTGGCTGACAACAATCATCCTGGTAATAATTCTGTGCTGGGTGTGGCTTTCGACGGGACCGGCTACGGCAGTGACGGTGCCATCTGGGGTGGAGAATTCCTGCTCGCAGATTATCGAGAATACAGACGGGTTTTTCATCTAAAATATACCCCTATGCCCGGGGGAGACCTGGCCATCCGGGAACCCTGGAGAATGGCCCTTTCCCTGCTTCACAGTCTGGATCTTCCCTGGGATACTATGTTCCCTCCCGTAAAATACGCACTGTCCATTCCCCGCAATACGTTAGGAATCCGTGCTCTTGATGTACTCCGGAGACAGCTGGCAAGCGGTGTTAATTCACCTGATACTTCTTCCATGGGGCGTCTTTTTGACGGGGCAGCATCCCTGCTTGGAATCAGGCAAACCACCAGCTATGAAGGGCAGGCAGCAATAGAACTGGAAGCAGCTGCTAATCCGAACGAGACATCTTTCTATTCCTTTGAAATCGGAGTGGATGGGGTAATCAACCCCAGACCTGTATTTGAGGAAATGATCAACGATCTTTTTACCGGAATTCCCCGTGGAAACGCAACAGCAAAATTTCAGAATGGAATTGCAAACATGATCCTGGAAATCTCCCGGATTATTAAGAAGGATTATTCAATAGCAACAATTGCGCTCAGCGGAGGAGTCTGGCAAAATATTACCCTGCTGCAAAAAACGTATCACCTTCTGCAGTCCAATGGTTTTCAGGTGCTGATCCACCACCACCTACCGGCAAATGACGGTGGGATTGCTTTCGGCCAGGCGGCTGCTGCGCACTTTACTTTACAGGATTAAGGAGTTCATTATGTGCCTTGGTGTCCCAGGAAAAATTGTCGAAATTTATGAAAAACAGGGCCTTTCAATGGCTATGGTCGATTTCAGCGGAGTTACAAGGGAAGCCTGCATCGAACATGTCCCGGAAGCAAAAGTCGGTGATTATGCCGTAATCCATGTCGGGTTCGCGATCAGTCTTCTCAGTGAGGAAGAGGCAATGGAGACTATGGATCTTCTCCGGGAAATTCTGGAAGCTGGCGATCAGCTTGAGGATGAACCTGGTCTATGAAATATTTAACTGAGTACCGAAACGCCGATCTGGTGCTGGCGATAGTGGAAGAAATCAAGTCCACCGTCACCCAACCCTGGACCTTGATGGAGATCTGCGGCGGACAAACTCACAGCATTATCAAACACGGGCTTGACCAGCTGCTGCCGGAGGAAATCGAGCTTGTTCACGGACCGGGATGCCCGGTCTGCGTTACCCCCCTGGAATTAATTGATAAAGCTTTAATCATCGCTTCCCAACCCGATGTAATTTTCACCAGCTATGGGGATATGCTTCGTGTTCCTGGTTCAAAAGATGATCTTTTCTCCGTCCGGGCTCAGGGTGGAGATGTCCGAGTTGTTTATTCACCGCTGGATGCTCTCACCATTGCCCAGGATAACCCGGACAAAGAGGTTGTGTTTTTTGCGATTGGATTTGAAACCACGGCTCCGGCCAACGTAATGAGTGTTATTCAGGCAGAAAAACTCGGAGTTGAAAATTTTAGCATCCTGGTTTCCCATGTCCGGGTCCCACCCGCAATTGAAGCCATTCTCAATTCCCCCCAAAACCGGGTTCAGGGCTTCCTGGCTGCCGGTCACGTCTGTGCCGTAATGGGCTACTGGGAATATCTTCCCCTGGCACAAAAATACCAGATTCCAATCACCGTTACAGGTTTTGAACCTCTCGATGTTGTTCAGGGGATCCGTGATACGGTTTTATCGCTGGAATCAGGAAAACCGCTGGTAAAGAACGCCTACTCCCGGGCAGTAACCGAGGAAGGAAATCAGATTGCCCAGAAGATGATTTCCCAGGTGTTTGAGGAATGTGATCGAAAATGGCGCGGAATTGGTATGATTCCCGACAGCGGCTGGAGATTACGGGAACCCTTCACCCGCTTCAATGCAGAAAGAAAATTTTCCGTGGAGGCAGTCCAAACCCAGGAATCCCCGCTCTGCATCTCCGGCCTGGTACTGCAGGGCATAAAAAAACCAGATGAATGCCAGGCATTCGGGGTTGAATGCACACCCCAGCACCCTCTAGGTGCAACAATGGTATCCGATGAAGGTGCCTGTGCTGCTTATTATAATTATCGTAACTTTAAAATAAACCAGGAAAAATAATGATGAGCGAAGATAAAGTTACCCTGGAAGGCGCTGTCTGCCCCATCCCCAAGCAGCACGGGGAAACTATCGTGCTAGGGCACGGCAGCGGTGGAAAGCTTTCTGCAGCCTTGATCCAGAACATATTTCAACCTCCGCTGGCAAACCCGGCTCTGCTGGAGGGGAACGACGCTGGTGTAGTTCAAATTTCTCCTGAGCTTTTACTGGCAGTCAGCACCGACGGGCATGTGGTCTCTCCTTTGTTCTTCCCCGGTGGTGATATAGGCAAATTAGCAGTTTGCGGCACTGTAAACGATGTAGCAATGATGGGCGCTGAACCAAAGTACCTCAGCGCAAGCTTCATTCTGGAAGAAGGTTTTGAAATTCATTTGCTGGAAAAGATAGTCCAATCAATGAAATCCGCTGCGGAGGAGGCCGGGGTTGAAGTCATTTGCGGCGACACAAAAGTTGTCCCCCACGGCGACGCAGATGGAATATATATATCCACCACTGGTGTGGGGCTGATCAAAGGAAAAAGCAAAATTGGCGGAAGCCAGGCCCAGCCGGGAGATCAGGTAATCATTTCGGGTACGATGGGGGACCACGGAATCGCAGTCCTGGAAGCCCGGGGAGACCTTGGTTTTAAAACCGGTTTGACAAGCGATGTCGCCCCTCTCAACGGTCTGGTTCAGGAAATGCTTCAGGTCAGCAGCGAAGTTCACGTGCTCCGGGATCCAACCCGCGGCGGAGTGGCGACTGCTCTGAACGAGATTGCCTGCCAATCAAAAGTGAGTATACTCCTCGATGAAAAAGCCCTTCCAGTCAAACCGGAAGTTGCCGGGGCGAGTGAACTATTGGGATTTGACCCCCTTTACATCGCCAATGAGGGAAAGCTGCTCGCGATCGCCCCCCCAGAAGATATCCCCGCTCTCCTGGAAGTAATGCACAACCACCCGTATGGAGAATCCGCTGTGGTGATTGGCGAAGTTCTGGAAACTTCTCCAGGAAAACTTTTGTTGAAAACAGGGTTGGGGTCAACCCGGATTGTGGACACTTTAAGCGGAGAAATGCTCCCCAGAATTTGCTGACAGGACTGGAAGACACCATCCATCCCATCCGAATGTCTATACGAATCAGATGATAACAATCACCTGTCTAGACAGGTGATTGACAACCAATTTTCCCCTTGCTACAATACAATTACAATGCACTTCAAATACACTGTGCGCTTCGTTAAGATCTGAACAACTGAGTCTCCACTGGTGAGATTCAGAGGGCCACAAATCACCCACTGCAGCCGCCCATTTTCTTGAGCCAGGGGCGGTTATGTGATTAACACCCCAGAGTGCGGTTACTCTGCTGGCAGATCTGCTCACGCGGCTGCACACCGCTTTTCGCCCGGGCAACTCTTCCAGCCGGGCTTTTTTATTCCACCCGCCGCTCCTGGAATTACCAATCCATTTCATCACTAATATGCCTCTACAGATGGGAGCGCTGCTCATGACAACGTCCTCACTGCAATCTCAACCAGATTCCCCCGTCGGAGCTGTTATGGTTGTCGGAGGTGGGATTGCCGGCATGCAGGCATCACTGGATCTGGCTGATCAAGGATATAAGGTCTATCTGGTGGAAAAAGAGTCAGCCATTGGCGGAAAAATGGCTCAGCTGGATAAAACATTTCCAACCAATGACTGCGCAATGTGCACAATTTCCCCCAAGTTGGTGGAAACTGGACGCCATCCAAATATTGAACTGTTGACCAACACCGAGGTGATGGATATCTCCGGTAAAACCGGAAATTTTAAAGCCCGTCTGAAAATCTCTCCCCGCTATGTTGATACAGATAAATGCGTTGCTTGCAGCGACTGCATTGATGTTTGTCCGGTAGAAGTCCCCGATATTTTCAACGAAGGTTTATCTTCCAGACATGCAGTCTACAAACAATACCCCCAGGCCGTACCCAATGCTTTTACAATTCAAAAAGCAGGAATCGCTCCCTGTCGGGATGCTTGTCCAGCAGGTCAGCGGGCCCAGGGATATATCGCTTTAATCCGGGAAGGACGCTGGGAAGATGCTCTGAGGGTAATCAAAATGGACAATCCCTTTCCAGGCATCTGCGGCAGGATTTGCAACCACCGCTGTGAAACTGCCTGCAATCGGGGAAAGTATGATGAACCCCTCAATATCCGGGCTCTGAAACGATTTGTAACCGATCAGGTCTACAAAGAACCGCGGAAAATTGTCGAAAAACCGGAGATTCAATACCCGGATCAGCAAGTGGCGATCATAGGCGCCGGCCCCTGTGGGTTAACTGCAGCCCAGGATTTAGCGTTAGCTGGATTCCCGGTGACCGTATTTGAAGCGATGCCGGTTCCTGGTGGTATGCTCCGGGTGGGGGTTCCTGAATACCGCCTCCCAACGGATATTATTGAAAGAGAAGTTCAGGATATTGTTGACCTTGGAATTGAACTGAAGCTGAATTACCGTGTAAATGACCTGGATCAGCTCTTTGATCAGGGATTCAAAGCCGTGTTAATTGCGGTTGGAGCCCACGAGGGAGTCCGTCTGCCGATCCCGGGATCAAATCTTGAAGGTGTTCTGATCAACACTCATTTCCTGAAAGATATTCGGTTGGGCAGATACACTGAGGACAGCCTGGGAGACCGTGTACTCGTCCTCGGCGGAGGAAATGTGGCGATTGACTGCGCCCGTTCTGCGATCCGGTTGGGACATGAAGTTCATCTGGCTTGTCTCGAGAGCAGAGCTGAAATGCCGGCTCATAATTGGGAGATTACTGCCTCAGAACAAGAAGGTGTGATAATCCATCCTTCCAGATCGTTTGAACAAATCCTGGGAGATCAAAACAGCCGTGTCCGGGGGATGGAGATGATGGAAGTCTCCAGCTTCAGGTTTGATGAAAGCGGAGGCCTGCACCTTGAGAAAAAACCGGATTCTAACCAGGTCATTGACTGCGACACTGTAATTTTTTCCGTTGGCCAGCGTGCTGGATTAGCATTCATCCCGGATGATGCCGGAATCGGAATCACAAAACAACAGACCATTGCAATTAACCCCAACACGCTGGCTGCCACCCGGGAAGGCGTTTTCGCTGCCGGAGACTCTGTTTCAGGAACCGCATTTGTAATTGAAGCGGTCGCATCGGGGCACACAGCGGCCCGCTCTATTCAACGCTATCTGGAAGGCAAACACCTGGAACCACCCAGAAAACCTCCGCTTCCAGTTGTTGAGCTTTCTGAAAAAGAGATCCGGGAAAGGGAAGCCCGGGGAGAGATCCAGATTCAACCCCGTGTACCTCTGGCTGAATTACCACTCGAGGAAAGGGTGTCCTGCTTTGCGGAAGTAGAACTTGGCTATGACGAGGAAAGCGCCCGGGCAGAAGCAGAACGCTGCCTGGCCTGTGGAATCTGTTCTGAATGCATGTCCTGTGTCTTTGAATGCGGGCGAGATGCAATCAATCATGACATGGTTGCCCAAGCAAGGACGATTAATATTGGCGGGGTAATTCTGGCTCCGGGATTCCGCACCTACCGGGCAGAGCTTTCTGAGGAATTTGGCTTCGGCAGGTATCCCAATGTCATCACATCCCTCCAGTATGAACGGCTGCTTTCCGCTTCCGGGCCAACTATGGGTCATATTAAAAGACCTTCTGACGGAAAAACTCCAGCCAGAATTGCTTTCCTGCAGTGCATCGGATCCCGGGATCAATCCCACGACTACTGCTCAGCTGTTTGCTGTATGTATGCCAGCAAAGAAGCCGTCATCACCAAAGAACATTACCCTGAAATCGAAATCGATATTTATTTGATGGATAACCGGGCGTTTTCCAAAGGATATCTGGAATACTTTCAGCGGGCCCGGGATCGCTACGGAATTAACTACCATCACTGCCGGATTTCCGAGCTCAAACAAAACCCAAACAACCTCGAACTTCATCTGCACAGAACCCACACCACCAATCGAAAAATTGAGGTGATAGATGAAGCCTATGACCTGATAGTTCTTTCAGTTGGAATGGAGATTTCTGAGAGTGTTAAATCACTCGGACGCCAGCTGGGGATAGAACTGGATGAATACGGCTTCTGCCACACTCCTCACTTTAATCCAATTGAAACCACCAGGAAAGGGATTTACGCTGTCGGTCCGTTCCGGGAGCCAAAAGACATCCCAGAATCCGTGATGGAAGCCAGCGGAGCAGCAGGAGCAATCGGAACCCATTTGGGACAATCTAGATTTACTCTAACCACTCAGAAGGAATATCCACCCGAACGCGATGTCAGCGGCGAAGCACCCCGGGTAGGGATTTTTATCTGCCACTGCGGTAGCAACATCGGCGGCTACCTGGATGTTCCAGAAGTAACTGAATATGCCTCGACCCTGCCCTATGTGGTCCATGCAGAAGCAAATCTTTACACTTGCTCCCAGGACAGCATTAAACATATTACAGAAACAGTTCTCGAAGAAAATCTCAACCGGGTCGTTGTTGCCAGCTGCACTCCCCTCACTCACCAGCCTCTCTTCCAGGACAGCATCCGTAATGCCGGTCTCAATCCATTTTTGTTTGAGATGGCAAACATCCGCAATCAATGTTCCTGGGTCCATTCTAACGATCGGCCTAAAGCCACAGAAAAAGCCAAACAACTGGTCCGGATGTCTGCAGCAAAAGCCGCCCGGCTCAGCCCCCAGGAGATGATTGATGTATCAGTTGAAAAAACCGGGCTGGTAGTCGGCGGAGGTGCTTCAGGGATGACCGCGGCTCTAACCCTGGCCCGGAGCGGATTTCCCGTCCACCTTGTCGAACGAGCTCCAGAGCTGGGGGGCAATTTACGGAAAATGTATTTCTCACAGAACGGTCTGGAGCCCCAGGCTGTTCTGCAAAAGCTGGTCACAGAGATCAATTCCCATCCTGAAATTTCGGTCCATCTCGAATCTGAAGTTCAGGAAACCAGCGGTTTTAAGGGTAACTTCCAGACACTAGTCAAGGATCAGAATGGTGAGACATCCGAGATCAAACACGGTGTGACCATTCTGGCTACCGGAGCAGAATCATACCAGGGTGAGGATTACCAATATGGTAATGACCCGAAAATTATCACCCAGCAGGAACTCGAGGCCAGATTGTTTTCTAACCAGCTTCATAAACCGGATGCCAGAGTGCAGTCTGTAGTAATGATCCAGTGTGTGGGACCGGCGGAGAATTACTGCAGCCGAATTTGCTGCACCACAGCATTGAAAAATGCCCTGGCACTCAAATCCTACGACAACCGGATACAGATCACCATTTTGCATCGGGATATCCGGGTCTTTGGGTTAAAGGAAAAACTTTACACCCGTTCCCGCCGGGAAGGAGTGCTCTTTCTACGCTACTCAGAGGGTCAGGAACCGGAGCTCACCCTTCCTGAATCAGAAGATCATAACCCGACTATTACAGTCCAGGATCAAAGTTTAACTCGGAAATTCGTCCTGCAGCCGGACCTGGTCGTGTTATCAATGCCCGCTGTTCCCCAAAAGGACAATCCCAAAATCGCAAACCAGTTCAAGGTATCCCTCGACCAGCAGGGTTTTTTCATGGAAGCTCATGTCAAACTCCGCCCGGTTGATTTTTCCACCGAGGGAGTTTTCATGGCAGGCATGGCCCATTATCCAAAGCTCCTGGACGAAAGTGTAATCCAGGCCCAGGCAGCTGCCTCCCGGGCAGCCGTAGTGCTGAGCAAGGATTTTTTGAAAGCCGGGGGCCGGGTAGCTGTAGTTGATCCAGCCCGCTGCACAGGCTGCCTGACCTGTGTCAGGATCTGTCCTTTTGAAGTACCAGTGATCAAGACCGACATCGTTGGTGTAGGGGATATCCTCGGTTCAGCCTATATTGAACCAGCTGTCTGCCAGGGCTGCGGATCCTGTGCTTCTGAATGCCCCGCAAAAGCCATTGAATTGATGCACTTCACAGATCTCCAGCTGGAAGCAAAAACTCACGCACTGCTGCATCCAGAATTTGAATTTCCTTTGGAAATTGTTTCATAAGTCAGCTGACTAAATCATGATTGTGAATAAGGAGACACAACCAACCGTGAATAACAATCAGCACAACTTTCAAATCCTCGCTTACTGCTGCACCCATTGTGCTTATGCCGCAGCAGATCTGGCCGGCAGTCTTCGGCTTCAATATCCCCCAACAATCAAAATCATGGAAGTCCCCTGCACCGGGAAGCTGGACGCATTGATTGCCCTGGAGGCTTTTGAAGAAGGGGTTGATGGAATTCTGGTCGCAGGTTGACTGCCTGGCGACTGCCATTACCTGGAAGGTAATACCAATGCAAAAAGAAGAGTGCAAGCATTACAGGATACCCTGGAGTCGATTGGCCTGGAGCGGGCCCGGATCCGGATGGTGAATGTCTCTGCCGCAATGGCAGGGGAGTTTGTTGAGTATGCCGAGGAAATGACAGAAAAAATTATGGAGCTGGGACCTAATCCCCTTCTAAATCTTTAGTATTTGAAAGACAAACCAAACAAGGAAGACTACTATGATCGTTGCTGAACAGAAATCCCTGCAGGAAATCCAGGACCTTCTTGGACCAGCTGAAAACGTATTAGTACTCGGCTGCGGGACCTGCGTCACGGTTTGTTTTGCCGGAGGAGACCGGGAAGCACAGCTGCTGGCAACCTCATTACGGATGGCATCCAAGCTGGAGGGATCACCCCGTCATGTAACTGCCCTTACAGTTCAACGCCAGTGTGAATGGGAATACCTGGATGAAATCAAAACAGAAGTGGAAGAAGCAGATACAGTTCTTTCCATCGGCTGCGGTATCGGAGTTCAGGCGATTGCTGAAAGATACCCCGAGACCTGGGTCGTACCAGGACTGAATACCACTTTTTTAGGTTTGCCGAGTGAGCATGGCATCTGGGAGGAGCGCTGTGCTGCCTGCGGCGACTGTCTTCTTGGCATCACTGGTGGAGTTTGTCCGATTGCCCGCTGTTCAAAATCGTTGTTGAATGGTCCCTGCGGAGGATCGGAAAATGGACATTGTGAAATTGACCCGGATGTACCCTGCGCCTGGCAGCTGATCTACGACCGTCTGAAAAGAATGGACAAACTTGAAGTTTTGTTAACCATTCAGCAGCCAAAAAATTGGGAAACCAGCCGGGATGGCGGCCCCCGGAAAATCATCCGGGAAGACCTTCAGCTGCACAAAGAGCAAGGTTGATTCAAATAGGAGAAACATAATGAACCTATCCGACAATGGTTATCTGGCCGGATCTAATCTAGAAAAAATCCTCAACAAAGGGAAATTTGTTGTTACTGGAGAACTGGGACCTCCGATGAGTGCTGATCCAGAGGTGATCCGGGAAAAAGCCGCCCTGCTCCGTGGCTATGTAGACGCGGTCAATATCACTGATAATCAAACTGCCATTGTCCGGATGTCCAGCATTGGAGCTGGAGTTATTGTTCTAGATGAAGGCTTAGAACCGGTGATCCAGATGACCTGCCGGGATCGGAACCGGCTGGCAATTCAAAGCGACCTGCTCGGAGCCTATGCCCTGGGGATGAGGAATATCCTCTGCCTGACGGGCGACCATCAAAAATTTGGGAACCACCCCACCTCAAAAAATGTCTTCGATCTAGATTCCATGCAGCTGGTCCAGATGGTTGCAGAGATGCGGGATAAAGAGATTTTTCAGTCCGGTGATTCATTCTCAGGATCTGCTGCCAGGTTCTATGTTGGGGCGGCAGCAGCTCCCTTTGCCGATCCGATTGATTTCCGACCTTTGCGACTGGCGAAGAAAGTTAAGGCTGGAGCAAGCTTTATTCAAACCCAGCTTGTATATGATATCCCGGCCTTTAAAAAATACATGAAGGAAGTCCGCAGCCTTGGCTTACATGAAAAAACAGCCATTCTGGCTGGAGTAGGTCCGATAAAAAGTCCGGGGATGGCCCGCTACATGAAACATAATGTTCCCGGGATTCTGGTACCGGACCAGATCATCGATAAGATGACCGAAGCCGGGAAAAAATGGGCTGGCAAAAAATCCTCCGATTTATCCCCGGAAGAAAAGAAAGAGCGCTCAAATGCCTGGAAATCTGCAGGAATTGAAATTTGTATCGAGTTAATCCAGCAGCTGAAGGATATCCAAGGTGTGGCTGGAGTTCATATCATGGCTATAGAATGGGAGGAAGCTGTCAAACCGATCGTAGAAAGTGCTGGACTGCTCCCGCGTCCAGAGGTAAAAGAATTCGCCTGACCAGCAGAATGAGGAAGATATTCCCTATGAAAGAACAACTTACAATGGAAATTTCAAGGTCCAGCCCTGATTCATCCCTGGCAAAATTGATTGAAAAAAAAATTAATCAGAATGTGTATCTTTGCTATCAATGCTCAAAATGCTCCAGCGGGTGCCCGATGTCCGAATTTTTCGACTGGCTGCCCCATCAAATTATGCGGGCCATTCAGCTTGGTCAAGTAGATCTCGTTTACAAAGCAAAGACTCCCTGGCTTTGTGCTTCCTGCCTGACCTGCACCACCCGCTGCCCGCAGGGTCTGGACATCACCTCAATCATGGAATTTATCACCAGGAACGCGAAGGATAGAGGATATGCGCCGGCTGTTGTGGAAACAGACAGGTTCAATACAGCTTTCATGCGTGAAGTCCAGCTCTGGGGACGATCCTATGAACCCGGTTTAATGGCGGAAATGATCCTTCAGGCACCAAAATCTGCCCTTGAGGATCGCGCTTTGTACTTTAAATTTTTCCAGAAAGGAAAGGTCGGAATCTTCCCGCATCCAACCCGGATGCCGAGCAAGAGGAGACTTCTCGCTCGAAAAACTGATTCAGTCGCATATTACCCGGGCTGCTCCCTCGAAACGACTGCCAAAGAATATGATAAATCAACCCGGGCTGTCTGTGAATCACTGGAGCTGGATCTTGTCGAACCGGAGGGATGGGTATGCTGCGGTAGTTCAGCAGCTCACCGCTCTGATCCGGAAGCGGCACTCAATCTACCGCTGGAAAACCTTTATCTGATGGAGTACAGTGGATTTCAAGAAGTCACCATGCCCTGTGCCGCCTGCTACAACCGGCATGCAGCTGCCGTTCATGAATACCAAACGGAAAAAATAAATCTCGAAGAAATCGCAGCAGCAGTGAAAGAAAATTATCAGAATCGGGTTCAAGTTAAGACCCTGATTGAAACACTGCTGGACCATGTAGGACTGGAAGAAATCCGGACCCATGTAAAACAACCTCTCAAGGATCTAAAAGTTGTTTGTTATTACGGCTGTCTGCTGACAAGACCACCTGAGGTTACAGGGGCTCCGAATCCTGAAAACCCGACTGGTATGGACCGAATTCTTTCCGTCCTGGGCTGTGATGTCCTGGACTGGTCCTATAAAACAACCTGCTGCGGTGCTGCCCACGCCCTGACCCGACCTGACATTGTGATTCAAATGAGTGCCAAGCTCCTCCGGGAAGCCAAACAGGTTGGAGCTGAGGCTGTTTCAGTTGCCTGCCCGTTGTGTCATATGAATCTGGATGCCCGGCAGTTTCAGATGGAGCTGCCAGCCCCAGTGCCAATTTTTTATTTTACCCAGCTTCTTGCCGTTGCTCTGGGCCTTCCTGCAAAGGAAGCTGCCCTGCATAAAAACATCGTTGACCCCCGTCCACTGCTGATTTCGCACGACCTCTGGGAATTTGATTAGGGTCCCAATACTCTGGGATCTCCTTCCTTTGCTCATTGAGCACCAAGGAGGTGCAGTATGAATCATCATTCCTATGACCAAAATGAACCGTTAGATTTTCTCTATCAGGTTTTGGATGATGCCTGGGAATTTATTTGCTGCGCATACGATGTGCAAGCTGAGCTCCCGGCTCTGGAAAATCTCTTCCAGCATGTCAATCTTAATACTCCCGAAGAAGCCGCTGAACAGGTTGTGACCAATATGCTCCTGGATGTGATTTCTCTAGTTGACCGCTTTTCTCCCCATTACACAAAACCTGCCTCAGATTTTGGATTGATATCCATTCATGATTCTGAGATCGACTGTCATCAATGGGTCCTGACCATTGACACCTATGTCCGCTGGCTGGTTCCAATTCAATATCTGAGAAAAGCAATCCGGAAAAACATTGGTGTCATCCAGGGTATGATGCTGGTAGAAAATTTACTGCAGGAAAACAAAAACGATCCTTGTTTGATTGCGCACTGCGGTTGTTCTCCCCCCCGTTTCATTAAAATCAAGCAGTCCGACCTGGAAGACGGAAGGATATTTTGCAATTCCTGCCTGCAGCCCTTTTCCTATTGAGCCCATTATTCCAACCTACAAGAAGCGGTTTGCAGATGTAAATTGTCCTGTTTTTTGCGTCAAATGTATTCAATTTGAAGTTCCCTGAATTGACACTAATTTTGTGATACTTTATACTATCTGGGAGGGTGACCCCGGAGACGGGCACACCTACCTTTAGATTGCATACCAACATAATCAACCACACCTCCAAGGAGGATCAAGTGTACAAGAAGCTGTTTATCCCTGGCCCCACTCATGTTGACGACGAAATCCTGGAAGCCATGGCGATGCCGATGATCGGTCACCGCGACAAGCTCTATTCCGACCTGCACGGCGATGTTGTAAAAAAATTGAAGAAACTCCTATACACCGAAGAACGGATCTATTTATCCACCTCCTCCTCAACTGGAATGATGGAAGGATCCATTCGCAATATCGTCCAGAAAAAAGCCCTGATGACGGATTGTGGTGCTTTCTCGAAACGCTGGACGCAGGTTGCCGAGATGAACGGCAAGGAAAAGGAAATCATCAAGGTCGACATGGGTCAGGCGATCACTCCCGAAATGGTCGATGAATATCTTTCAAAAGGTGGGTTTGATACCGTCTGCCTGACCCACAATGAAACCTCAACAGGCGTGATGAATCCGATCGAAGATATCGGTCCCATGGTCAAGGAAAAATACCCGGATGTAATTGTGATGGTAGACGCTGTCAGCTCAATGGCCGGGGCGAAAATCAAGGTGGATGAATGGGGTCTGGATGTTGTCCTTGCCGGAACCCAGAAAGCCTTTGCCCTGCCTCCCGGATTGTGCGTTATCACCGTCAGCGAAGCGGCTTATCAGCGATCGCTTGAAACCGAAAATGCAGGCTACTACTTCAGCTTCCCGGTTTTGGAAAAGAAAGCGGTCAAAGATCAGACCCCTGCAACCCCGGCGATCAGCATCATCAACGCTCTAAATGTTCAGCTGGATCGAATCTTCGCAGAAGGGATGGAAAAACGTTTCCAGCGTCATATTGAGATGGCCAAACACGTTCGGGCCTGGGCCAAGAAAAACTTCGCCCTCTATGGAGATGAAAAATATTTATCCAATACCGTTACCAACGTGCACAACACCCGGGAAATTGATGTTATCGAATTGAATGCAGAGCTTGCCAAGCGCGGTGCAATGCTCTCAAACGGATATGGTGATCTAAAAGGCACCTGCTTCCGAATTGCTCATATGGGTGATCTGCAGGTGAGTGATCTGAAGTGGCTGACCTCCCAGATCGACGAAATCCTGAACCTGTAATTTCTTGACAGGCATTGCTCAGCAATGCCTGTTTTTCTTAAACCTAGCTATGAAGTGAGGATATGATGAAAGTATTGATCTGCGATCCCACGGATCCGAAAGCACTAGAATTGATCGCCGATGAAGGTATAGAGGTTGTTAATCAATCCGATATTACTCCTGAACAGCTGCTGGAAACCATCCCCGATTTTCCATGCATGGTTGTCCGGAGCCGGACCAAAGTAACCCGGGAAGTTATTGACGCTGGGAAGTCTTTAAAAGCGGTTGTCCGCGCCGGTGTAGGCTTGGACAATATTGATGTTGAATATGCGAAATCCAAAGGCGTTCAGGTCTTGAACACACCCAGCGCTTCCACCCAATCCGTTGCCGAACTGACGGTCGGCTATCTGTTTGCACTGGCACGCCACATTCCCCAGATGACAGCTTCGATGAAAGCCGGAAAATGGGAGAAGAAGTCCTTCCTGGGAACTGAACTCTCAGGAAAAACCCTGGGGCTGATTGGCTCCGGACGGATCGGCCAAGCTGTCGCAGACCGTGCCATCGCAATGGGGATGCGGGTGATCGCATATGACCCCTATGTGGACAATCTTCCAGGAGTCGAGCTAGTTGAACTTGATGAATTGTTCAAGAGCGCAGATTATATCAGTCTGCATGTTCCGCATACTGACGAGACTCATAATATTCTTGATGGGAGCAGCTTCTCTAAAATGAAAGATGACGTCCGGATTATCAACTGTGGACGCGGTGGAACTATCGACGAGGATGCACTCTACAGTGCCCTAGAAAGCGGAAAAGTCGCTGGGGCTGCCCTGGATGTATTTGCAGAGGAACCACCAGAGGACAGCAAGTTATTTGACTTACCCGGTGTGATCGGTTCCCCCCATGTAGGCGCTGGCACAAAAGAAGCCAAAGCACGGGTTGGACAGGTAGCTGCAGAAAAAGTTATCGGCGCATTAAAGGGCTAGGAGAGAAGATGGCAACCATCAAACCATTTCAAGGAATTCGTTACAACCAGGACAAAATAGATTCAATTGACAACGTGATCAGCCAACCTTATGATCGTGTTCGGTATGGACTTCAGGATCAATATTACAAGCTGAGCGAATACAACGTAACCCGGATCATCAAAGGAAAAGAGCTTCCCGGTGATGATGATTCTTCAAACGTCTACACCCGGGCCAGGGACTTCCTTCAAGAATGGCTTCAAGAAGGTGTGTTAAATCGGGAGGAGAAACCTGCTTACTATGTCTACCATCAAACCTTCGGCCTCCCAGATGGAAGCCAGGTAACCCGGAAAGCCTTTATCTCAGCCTTTGAGCTGGCTCAATTTGATGAAGGTATCGTGCTGCCGCACGAAAGAACACACGCAGGTCCCAAAGTGGATCGTCTAAATCTGACCCGGGCAACCCAGACATATTTCGGAAACATTTTCATGCTCTATCCAGATCCTGAAAACAAGATCGACAGAATCTTTGATCAGGCAATCCAGGATTCACCTGATATTGAAGCAAAAGAACTGCATGAAAAAGACGTCTTACACCAGGTCTGGGTGGTGACAGATCCTGATGTCCTCAAGGCTGTCAGCGACGAAATGAGCCAAAAACACAATCTGATTATCGCGGATGGTCATCACCGCTATGAAACTGCCCTGAATTACCAGCAGGAAATGCGGGATAAATACCCGGATGCTCCACCTGCTGCCGGATTCAACTACCGGATGGTCGCTATGGTAAGTATGAGCAATCCAGGATTGACTATTCTTCCAACCCACCGTCTGATATTTGATTACGATCAATTCTCAGCAGCAGAAATCCTGGAAACTGCAGGGAAATATTTCAAGATTGAAGAAGTTGAGAGCCGGGATGCTCTTGAAAACAAGATGGCTGAATATGTCGGTCAGGTAGGATGCATCGGCCTGGCCTGCACCAGCGGCTATTACGTCCTGCGATTGACGGATACAGAGGTGATGGAAAAATTCGCACCAGGACGGGTTCAAGCCTGGAGAGAGCTGGATGTCAGCATTCTCCATGTCCTGCTTCTAGAACATGTGCTGGAAATCAATCCTCAAAAAATTGATGATCTGGAAAACATCCAGTATCTGCGTGAACCTGATATGGGCTATGAGGAGGTAAAAGAGAAAGATACCTCGTTCCTCTTTATCCTGAATGCAACTCGAATTGAACAGGTCAAGGAGTGCACCCGGGTCGGGGAAAAGATGCCCCAAAAATCGACAGATTTTTACCCAAAAATCATTACAGGTTTTGTTATGCTCCCCATCAAACCGGATGAAGTCTTATAAAGAACCTGGTTCCCTTTAAGCTAAAAGCTCCTTCTGCTTCGAAGGAGCTTTTTGTTATTATTGAGCAGTTTTCTTACAAAACACTCAACAGCAATCCTCCCCCCACCATAAATCCGCGAGCAAAGAGGGCCGCCACCAGAGCAATAACCACGCTCAGAAGAGCAATAATCACCATATTCCTTGTGTTTAGCTCTCTGCGAATTGCGACCAGAGTAGCCAGGCAGGGAACATAAAACACAACAAAAATTGTATAAGACACCATTTGTTCTGGAGATAAAGCAGCGGAAATATCAGCTACCTGAAGAGACTGGCGAAGCATGATCAAAGACAGTTCCTTCCGCAGAATTCCAAATACCAGAGGAAAACCTACTGCTGAGGGCAATCCCAAAAGCCAGGTCACCGGTCTGGCAGCCCAGTTTAAAGCCGATGCGAAATTGAACTTATTGGCAAGTTCCAGCAAAACACTGCCGGCAATCAAGATCGGCCAGGCTTCAATCACAAATTCCTTGGCTCTGAACCAGGTTTTATGAAACATGGTCCGGAGGGTTGGAACCCGGTAAGGTGGGACTTCCAGGATCATCCCCGGGCTTTCTTTGAGAATCCGACGCGACAACAGCCTGCCTGTTATAGCAATCACCAGAATATTAAATATATAAATCGCCAGGGCAGCAGCTGAACCCAGATGGTAGGCAATCAAACCAAAAATCACAGCTACCCTTGCTGCACAAGGGACCATAATTGCCAGGGTCGCTGCCAGAAAGCGATCCCGGCGGTCTTCAAGCGTCCTGGTAGCCATCACGGCAGGGACGTTGCATCCATATCCCAAAATGAAAGGCACTATCGCCTTACCATGCAGTCCCATTCGCTGCATCAGGGAATCCATCATAAATGCCAGGCGGGGTAAATAACCAATATCTTCCAGAAAACCCATTCCGAGCAAAAATGGAACCAGATAGGGAAGAACAATCGCGACACCACCAGCAATACCCTGCAGAGCCCCAGACGCAATTCCAATTAAAAGGTTGTCTTCCCCTCCCATTACTGTCAGCGAAAATGTCAGCTGATCAAAAAACGCCATCAGAGGGGTTTCAAGCGTGGTTCCTATCCAGTAAACAGCCTGGAAAAACATCCAGAGGATTCCAACCAAGAAAACATATCCCCAGAACGGGTGAAGAAGTACATCATCCGCCCTTGTCTGCCAGGTGATCCGCTCCTCCCCTCTCTCAAGAACCTGATGGGTGATTTTCCGGGCTAAAACATGACGCTCAGAGGAAAAGACCCAGAGCGGATTTTCTCCCCGATGTCTGATGATTTCTGCTCTCTCTGCCTCAATTATTTCTTTGAGCTCCGGAGATACTGATTCCGGTAATACACCGTCTTCATCCTGAAGAAACCAGATCGCTTGAGCCAACGGATCCCAATTTTCATTCTCTTGTGAAATGTTTCCGCGAATTTTTTCCAGGGACTGCTCTAACTGCGGATCAGGAAAAGGAATTCTTTTTGCCGGAGCACCATCTCTGACAGCACGGAGGACTGCCGCAAACAAGGGTTTGACACCCTGTCCTTTGCTGGCAACCAGCGGCACCACCGGCAGGCCGAGGATTTCAATCAGTTCAGGACCGTTGATCTTGTATCCTAACCGAGCTGCCTCATCCATCATATTCAGACCAACTACAATCGGTTTACCAAGATCCATCAACTCCAAAGTCAGTTCCAATCCCTGCTGGAGATGAGAAGCATCAACTATATTCACCACAGCGTCGATCTCGTGTGACGATAGATAGCGGATGACTTCTTGTTCTGCCAGGTTCGATGCGGTCAGGGAATATGTACCCGGCAAATCCACCAGCTCAACCATTTCCCCCAGAACCCGAACTGTGCTCTCTGTAAATGTGACTGTTGTACCAGGAAAATTCCCGGTCTCTGCTTTGTACCCGGCAACTTGGTTAAATAAAGTACTTTTACCACAATTAGGTTGACCGATAAGAGCTACTCGCATGGCTTGACCTCAATACGAGCCGCTACCCCCCGGCCCAGAGCAACTGATCTCCCCTGTGACTCAATCATAACCGGCCCCCGGAACGGAGCCCGGTTGGTTATTACCAATCGATCACCAGGCATCAACCCCAGCTGCCGCAATTTATTGGCAATCCCGTGTCCCCCACTGTATCCTGTTACTTCCAACTCAACTTGATCTGCTGCATCCAGTAAGCGCATAAAGTGAAACCCGCAGTGAAATTGATTGTCCGTCAAAATAATTCAAGAACCCGAGTATCTGCCGCTTGACACCTTTCAGATCAGGGTGTTCTCCGATTATACGGTTTGGCAGAAGTTAATTATTCTGGTCCGCCTTATCTTACCATGAAAACATTTACAGCAAGATAAAATCGAAATAAAAAGAGCGTGGAGCTCAATTCTCCACGCCCTATTAATATCGTTCAAACCAAATTCATTCTTGAACAAAATTTAGCAGGATTAAATTCTTTTGACAATTATTATAAGTATCCAGGAATATCTTTTCTGATAATGGCTCTCCACCTAAATCAAAAAGTTGAATCCAGACCTGGCCTTCTGAAGCAGAGGGGGACTCTGCAAACTGGAGTTCAAAACCTCCTGGTCCATATGATTTATCCATTTCCGGGTCTGCCAAAGGCATGGTCATTGTTTCCAGAATTTCGACACCATTCAACTTTCCTCCAGCCCGAATCACTATATCCTTGACCACAGCACCTTCAGCATTGAAAATTTGTCCGGAAGCTCCCAGCCAGTCGCAACCCTGATCTGGATGAACAAAATTTTCCAGGTAAAGCGGATTGCGAACCTGAACTTGATAAGGCAGCGGGGTAGATGTAAAGGTCGGAGTCGGAGTAAGGCTGGGTTCCCTGGTTGCTGTCTTAGTCTCTGAGGGTGTGATAGTTGGGGTCTGGCTGGGATCGGGTCTATCTGTACTGGCAGCCTGGGTAGTGGAGATTGCTGTCGGCTGTTGGAATGTAGAAGTTGCCTCTACCTCCTCAGTCGCTGTAAAAGGCACCGATGTCACCGCAGCTGTCGGAGATGTATCCGGTACAGCAGTCTGAGAAGGATCGGTTTGATCTGTTCCTGGCAAATATGTAATCTGGGGTGTTCGAATGCTGATAGTTGATTCCAGGGGAGGCAGCGTTGGGATCGCTCCACATCCGGCTGCAGTTAAACTCAGAAATAGAACTCCAATCAAGACAACTTTTTTATCCATATTAAGCTCACTTCTCATACCTGTCTGTTTTTATGGTCAGATTTATATCTATAAACTAATGAGCAAGAATTATGCCATCAACAATCACGTCCCCTTTTCTGGTGCAGATTGGATTGACGCGAACCAGAACTAGGTGCTACAATCCTTGCGATTGATCGCAGGTTTTCCAGGAGAAATTTATGAGTTCCCCCGAGAGTATAAAAAGCCAGGTTGAAACTCGAAAATATAGGTTTAGGACCCTGGTAGCCGAAAACAACACATATCCCCTGGCAACGATCACCTACCACGGTCCAGATCCCGGGCAAGCGACCAAAATTATTGTCGCAGTCCTGGCATCTGAGACTGCTGAGCCGGAAATCAAAGAATGGACTGGTGAGGAGATCGCTGAAAACGTGGAAGCAGCCCGGGAAATAGCCGCCTTCGTCAAGGAAAAACAGATAGAACGGGTGATCACCAGTGAATGGGTGCTCTCCTGCCCCCACGAAGAAGGCCTGGACTACCCGCTCGGTGAATCGTGCCCCCACTGTCCAGCCTGGGATTTCTCCTGATTCAATTACAAAGGAATAAACAGATATGAAAGATATCATCCAGCCCGTCAAAGGAACCCGGGATTTTTACCCGGTTGAAAAAGCCATCAATACCTGGCTGCACGATACTATTAGGTCTGTATCTGAATCATTCGGGTACCAGGAATACGACGCGCCTTTTCTGGAATCTATTGAATTGTACGCTGCGAAATCAGGTGAAGAACTGGTTAAAGAACAGGCCTTCGTCTTCCCTGATAAAAGTGATAATCTGATCACCCTCCGGCCGGAGTTAACTCCCTCCCTGGTCAGAATGATCGCCCAGCGCCAGCAGCAGCTTTACTATCCCCTGCGCTGGTGGTCCTACGGGCCGTTCTGGCGCTACGAAAGCCCCCAAAAAGGGCGCGGCAGAGAGTTTTTCCAATGGAATGCTGACTTGATTGGCGTTGACAGTCCAGAAGCGGATGCGGAGATGGCCGCCTTAATGGCTGTTTTTTTTCAACGGGTGGGTCTTTCCCCGGATCAAGTCCAGGTCCTGACCAACAACCGGCGCTTAATGGACAGGGAAATTCAAAAAATGGGTATTCCAACCGAAGAACGCGGGTCTGTGTTTAAATTAATTGACCGCCGGGAAAAAATGGATCCAGAAAGCTGGAAAGTATTTGCCCTTGATCTAGGATTAAGCGAAAAACAGTTTTCCGGAATTGGAGAGTTACTCAAAAACGACAACCTCTGGAAAGAATCCGAAGAGCTGGTTCGCTTTTTCGAAGCTGTAGATGCTCTTGGAGTTGCTGATTACGTTTCCTTTGCGCCCCAGATTATCCGCGGGCTTGACTATTACACCGGAACCGTGGTTGAAGCTCAAGCGATCAGCGCTGAAGTCCGCCGGTCAATAGCTGGCGGGGGACGGTATGACAATCTGCTGGAAGATGTTGGAGGCTCCTCCCTTCCCGGAGTCGGTTTTGCAATGGGAGATATGGTTGTCCTGGTAGTGCTGGAAGAACTCGGGCTGCTTCCGGACCAAATGGACCGCTCCCCGGCAGAAGTATTGGTAACTGTCTTTGATGACGATTCCTTGCTGGAAAGCTACCGGCTCGCATCCCAGATCCGATCTTCCGGGATTGATGTAGTCACCTACCCGGAGCCGGATAAACTCGGAAAACAGTTTCGCCACGCAGATCGGATTGGTTCCCGAGTGGCAGCCATTCTCGGACCTGATGAGATTGCCCAAGAAAAGGTTGCTTTAAAGAACCTGGCGACCAGGGACCAGATAGAAGTACCCCGGGATCAAGTCTCCAAGGCGATTCTTGATTTACTGTTAGGCAAAGATGAAAACTGGACACCTGTAAAGTTCAAAAGTGGACACTGAATCCCTGCAATGGCAGGGAGACAGAATGAACC
>CAZTWV010000028.1:0-38782 GCA_964618295.1 uncultured Anaerolineales bacterium
GGCGAGCGTAGCTCAGTTGGTAGAGCGCTGCACTGTGGATGCAGTCGTCGCGGGTTCAAGTCCCGTCGCTCGCCCCAATACGCCCCGATCCCCGGATCGGGGTTTTGTTTTTATCTTTCCGTGGTCTGGATTAATCCCAGGAAAAGTCAGTGAAGATATCCCGGTTTAAAACAGGCGCGGTCAGGAAGCGCCAGAATATTTTTCGGCCCGTTAACCAGCGGATTTTGGCTCCATTCTGTTTGTTTTCAATGATTTTTTGAACTAAATAGGGTGTCACAGTTTCCACCCGATCCGCCAGGATATTGAAGATCCGCTGGACGCTCTTCCATTCTTCCGGTTTATCCCGGTAGCGGCCTACCAGCAAATCTGTTACCACCATCCCCGGGCTGAGTGTACCTACAATCACCGGTGTCTTCTCCGCTTCTTTGACTAAACCTTTTGAAAAATATCGGACAGCTCTTTTTGTTGTTCCATACAGCAGCAGTCCATCCTGGTAGCGGCCGTCGCTCCCAAATCCTTCCATATTGTACAGCGCACCACTCCCCTGGTTGATCATCTCACGCATTGCCACCTGACTGCCGTACATCAACCCCACAATATTTGTATGCACCACCCCGGTGATTTCATCCGGTTCGACTTCCCAGAAATTTTCCTGGTAGCTGCCCAGACCGGCGTTGTTGATCCAGATCTCCACCTGCCCGAAATGGGCTGTGCTTTGCTCCCAGAGCCGCTGGACATCCTGCACTATTCCCATATCACACACCACACCGAAAATTAAATCCGCTGGATAATCACGTGATAAATCAGACACAGCACGCTCCAGACTGGCTGAACTGCGGCCGTTGATCACTACCTGATAACCTCTTTTAAGAAATTCCCCTGCTATTCCCAGCCCGATGCCCCGGGTGCTGCCGGTGATCACGACCGTTTTCACTTTTCACCTCATGTAATTGAACATATTCCAGCCTGAATAATTGACAAATGCCCCTGCCCGTAGTACACTATTTGCCGTCTTGGCGAGGTAGCTCAGTGGTAGAGCAGGGGACTCATAAGCCCTTGGCCGGCGGTTCAAATCCGCCCCTCGCCACCTGATTGGTTGAACCAAAGACACACAGAAAGTGTGTCTTTTTATTTTTAAGAAAACTTTGATTTCGTTATTCCGCATCCAGCCAGGGGCAGACTACACCCTCCAGCCATTCCACACTGAAATACAGCCCAAACCCCAGCAGGCTCATGGCCAGAATGCCGGCATACATCGCCGGGTAGTCAAATAATGTATTCCCTTTGAGATAGATGTAATACCCAAGGCCCTGCCGGGTGGCAAACAGCTCCGCGACATAGAGTACGGCTACCGCAGTCCCAACCGACTGCCTCAGAGCGGTCAGCACAGCCGGGAGACTCGCCGGGAAATAGACCCAGCGGAATAATGCTTTTCGGCCCGCACCCAGGCTGCGCACACTCTGGATCAACTCGGTATCAATCGAAGCTGCCTGATCCCGAACCAGAACCAGGATCTGGAAAAAGAGGATGATAAAAATGATCAATATTTTCGGGAAATTTCCAATTCCAAACAGGATGATCAAGACCGGGACCAGCACCACTTTCGGAAAAGGATACAAAAGATAAATCACCGGGGAGAGAATTTGATTCCAGCGGGGTGACTGTCCCAGAGCGAGTCCGGCAGGCACAGCAGTTATTAAGGCCAGCACAGAGCTGGCAACGACTCTCCAGAAACTGGCTAAAAAATGCCCCCAGAGCCCCCTTCCCAGTTCCTCGACAAAGGTCACCAGAACCAGGTGTGGTGGTGGAAAAATTGGCTGCCCAACCAGGAGAGCAAGAACCTCCCAGATCACGAAAATAATTCCCACTGCAATTATCACATCGCGGGCTTTCATTTCCCCTCCTCCCGCTGCAGGCTTAAACGATCTTCCAGTTCGGAAATCAATTGATAGTAATCGGAACACCCCCGGTAACCAGGCTTTCCCCCTTGAGGGTTGTCAATCACGGACGGCTTCCGGTGGGGAGGTTTTCCAAGCAGGAGAATTTTTTCTCCCAAAACTGCCGCCTCTTCAATCGTGTGGGTAACAGTGATCAACGTCAGACGATGCTTCTCTCGAAGTCCTAAAAGCACATCCTGCAAACTGGCCCTTGTGGGTGCATCCAGAGAGGCCAGTGGTTCGTCCATCAGCAGCAGATCCGGATCCAGGATCAATGTCCGGGCGATAGCCGCTCTCTGTCGTTCTCCACCTGAGATCTGGGCAGGATACTTTTCTGCCAGGTGCTGGATCCCCAGAAGGTTTAACCAGGTGTCGACATCATCCAGCGATTGTTCTATCCGGGGGGCATGGGTCCCATCCGGACCGTAAAAGCTGCGGATTTTCATTCCCAGCTCAATATTTCCCCGCACCGTTGCCCAGGGAAGCAGCCCGTAATCCTGGAGTATTAAACCCGTTTCCGGTCGAGGCCGAAGCACCGGCTGCTTCTCGATTATCACATTTCCTTGATCCGGGTGGAGCAACCCCGCAGTGAGATACAGGAGGGACGTTTTCCCACATCCAGATGGTCCCAGCACTGCCCAGCTTTCTTCTCCCTTAACAGTCCATGAAAAACCGCTGAATAATTCCTCAGCCTCAGGATATCCAAAATGAATTTGATTAAATTCAATCATGGTTTGTCAACAATCCTAACTTCCTGATTCTCACGGCAAATATTGATCAGTGATTGAGTCTCCGTATTCTAGCCGGTCCGGAATTAATGAATTTTCAACAACCCAATTCAAGGCATCCTCCCACTGAGCTCCTGTTGGAACCGCTGCGGTCGGGAATGGAGGAATTTGATAGGATGAAATTAACACATCCGGTACCAATCCTTTTTCCCGAAGAATCCCCTCATACTGCCCGGGATTTGTGTTGATATCTTCTACCGCTTGTTCTACAGCCCTCAAATAAGCCCGGATGAGATCCGGATTACTCTCAAGGGTTTCAGTCCGGAAAGAAATCACACTCAAGCCATACTCCGGTTCAGCAGTGTCATCCAGAACAACCACCGCTCCTCCCTGCAGGGCGAGGGAAGCCAGCGGATCCGGAAGGACCGCAGCTGAGAGCTCATTGGCGCCAAGCAGAGCAAGTCGGTCCGAGATGCGGGGAATAGCCACTTTCGTTACTTCCTCTGCTGAAATCCCTGCACTTTCCAGAAGTCTGTCGGTGACATATTCAATCACTGTACCCTCTGAGATTCCAATCTGATTCCCTGGTAGCTGGTCAGGGGCTGTTATGCCTGATGTCTTCGATGCCAGGATTCTAAAGACCGGATCCTTTTCGGTTGCTGCCCTGGCAACCCGGACAATTTGGACCTGAGTATCATTTTTATTGATAAACATGGTGGAAACCAGCTCATTGATCATTCCATCTGCTTCTCCTGCAGCAATCAACTGATCTCTTTCTGGAGCAGAGGCAACACTGATAATCTCGACATTAATTCCTTCTGCTTTAAAATACCCTTCCTGCTGGGCGACATAAGCGGGCAGGGAATCCAGGATGGGCAGTAAAGCCATTTTTAGAGTAGGGTCAGGAGCAGGCGTCTGGACGCAGCTGCTGATCCCAATCACGGCTGTTGCAATTACAACAAAAATGATATTCCGCTTCACATCCATCGATTCCTCCACAAGGGTGTATGCCGCTGATGCATCGAAAGTTTAGCATGCATCCCAGGCCTTGTCAAAAGAACAGGGCTGTGATTTTCTCACAGCCCTGTTGATCTCACTCAATTCTCTCAAGGTTATTTGAATGTGCAGGGGATACAGTAATCAGCTGCCGATGGACAGTACAGGTAGCACACCTGACTGCAGTCCACCCGGATATTTGAATACTGGGGGCAGAATCCCTTGATATTCTTCCCGGAGCGTGCTGATTGGCAGATTCCTGGCTCACTGCCGGTAGGTGTAAAACCATACCAGGACCGACAGGTGCTGTCCACCAGCGCAATTTCACGCAGTGGATAATAGGGATGGTCAGGATTCGGACTTCCGGCGTTAGGAAAAGGAATTTGATCATGATAATCAAATAAACCTGGATCCTGCAGACCTCCATCCGCCCAGGCGCTCCACATATACCCACCTTCACCAAGCAGGTCGCTCTTAAATGCAATCTCCAGGCTGTTCTTTTCTTCCGGATGCCTTCTGGACCAGGCTAAATCAGGATCCTCTCCCTGCCCTCTATCAAACAGCAGGGTCTCATATCCATCCAGATTTGGATCGGGATTGTCC
This sequence comes from uncultured Anaerolineales bacterium, assembly GCA_964618295.1. Lineage (GTDB taxonomy): Bacteria > Chloroflexota > Anaerolineae > Anaerolineales > UBA11858 > B10-G9. Next base: position 4,265 of record CAZTWV010000028.1, read on the forward strand.
GAAAATAAAGGAAAACTTCCGCCCACATCCCGGTTTTGATCCATAAAAACCCGCACCTGATCTGTACTCCATTCTGTGGATGTTGGCAGCCCGGTCTGGATCAAGTAGTCACCCCGGCCGTTTTCATCCAGATCAAGTTCGATAGAATAGTTCATACCCCCGGAATCTGGGAGGTCTTCAACCACAAAGAAAATCGCGTAAATCCAGGGAGGAGTGACTTTCCAATTCACCAGAATCAAATCAAGATCCCCCCGGTATTCCATTTCTTCCGCAGTAAATGGACGCTCAAAACGATTCAGAAGGTAGAGATCCCCGTATGTATAACCCTCATCAGCATAACCGCTTGAATTAAAATCCGTAACAAAAGTATTGGCTCTTTCCATCTGAATCCCCGGAGTCGCAGCATGCTGAACTGAAACCGGTGGAATCGTTGCAGAAGGTTTTAGTTCTTCCTCCTGATCAGGCTCAGGGGAACTGCTGTCAGGCCTCTGGGTGGAGGCAGGCATGGTAACCACGGGATTTGAGGAATTTTCACTCCCTGATTCCTGAACAATGGCTGTCTGGCGGGCAGATTCAACCCCAACCAACCAGGCTTCCTTCGTCAGTGTCGCAGCCACCCCAGCCTGAACTGCTTCATCCAAACCTCCATTATTCCCCAAGCCAGGAGAATTGCAAGCGGATATCAGCAGTAAACCAGCTGTCAGGAGTGCCGCAATCGAAATATTTCTCAGTTGATAATGCATCTATGTTGCTCCATCGTTGTAATCCACAACGAAAAGTTTAATCTTGTTTTGTCAATAAGTCAATCAATGCAACCAAATCTGCAGGGTTGTACTCCTTCTAGAAAGCTGTACTTTGGTCTTTTAGCGTATTCCTTCAGAATTAAAATATTTCATTCTCCCTGTTTTGGAAGAGTACAAGGTTGGCAGCTAAAAGTGAAGTATGTATTTGAAAAATTGAGGGCCTCTAAATCAGGACACTTCTTCTGGCAGGTATCAAAACATCTGGTGTCACCACTTTCTGTTGTCACGCATAGTTTCCAACCTTTATCGGGACCCTGTTCAATATACTGCTGGCAGAGGCCTATTTCATCCCCTGCAGGTTCATAGCCGTACCAGGAGCGGCAGGTGCTGTCTACTAGATATATTTCCTGAATCGGATAATAATCGTGTTCCGGATAAGGACTGCCGGCTTCGGGTAATGAGAACCAGTCATTGTAATCTGCCATCCCGGGTTCCTGCAGACCCTCGTCTGCTACTACGCTCCACAGATATCCAGCATTTTGAGTTAAATCAGTTTTATAGGCTATCTCTAAAGCAGCGGGATCCTCGGGATGTCTCCTGACCCAGGCTAAATCTGAATCATCACCCACCCCAGCATCAAAAATCAGCTCCTCGTATCCGGTTAATGTCTCAACCACCGGATCCGGGATGAGCGGGTTTTCTCCTCCCACATCCCCATCAACGTCCTGATAAACCCGGACACCACCCACAGTCCACTCGTCCGAGGTCGGCAGAAGGGCCGTAACCAGGATATCTCCCCGGCCGTCCTCATCCAGGTCAAGCTCCATTGAATAAGTTGCCTCTCCCTCCTCCGGCAGGTCATCCGCCAGGAAAATTTCGGCATAAGTCCAGGGCGGGTTGACTTTGAGATTGACCAATACCAGGTCCAGGTAACCATAGTACTCCACCATCTCCCTAGTAAAAGGCCGCTCGTAGCGGTTGATCAGATACTGATCCCCGTATGTGAACCCCTCTCCCGCGAAATCAAACGAATTAAAATCAGTGAGGTAAGTATTGGACAGCTCCAGAGGTTCACCCGGTATCATCTCATGCACAATTTCCTGGGTCTGCGTTGGTTCAGGTGTTTCGGTGTCTTCCACTTCCGCGGATTGGTCCGGTGCTGCCTGGGCAGTCTGAGCCGCCTCCGCAGTCAATGTAGCAGCAACCCCGGCCGCAATCTCAGATTCGACATCCACCGCTGGCTCGCCATTTTGCATCCCGCATCCAGATGCTACAAAAACAGTCAGTATAACTGTGATTATAAAACCAAATCTATCTCGGCTCATCTCCGAATCTCCTTTGTGTAACACTCTATTGAATCACTGTCGAACCTCAAGCCTGGTCATTTTTTCTGACAGGGAACACACACTTTTCCGGGTGGGCAGGATGTCAGGCAGGAGCCTATACAACCGCGATCCGAGAAATCAGAAACGCAGTACCCCATCCCCGGCTGCTCACCTGGCTGTTGACTTGTAAAACACAATCCCGGTTCCTGACCGCTGGGGATATAGCCGTACCAGGAGCGGCAGGTGCTGTCCACCAGGGCCACAGCTTTTACCGGATAGCGGTAGTTGTCTTTACTGGGACTTCCTGCTTCATCAAAAGTAAAATGGTCGTTAAAATCAAACAAGCCCGGGTCTTTAATTCCTTCATCCGTCCAGGCACTCCAGAGTATTCCCAGAACACCATTCAATTCCTTCTTGTAAGCGATTTGAATTTGGTTTGTTTGATCTGGGTCTCTTCTAACCCAGGCCAGATCCGGATCATCCCCTTTTCCATTTGCGAATAATTCCGTTTCATATCCATTTTGATCCGGATTTGATTGATCTGGATACAATTTATACAGACCGCCAATATCATCATCTTCATCTGCCATGACCCAGACATTGTCTGTCGTCCATTTGTCATCAGGCGGAAGAGCCGCCATTACCAGGACATCTCCAGCACCATCATGATCCGTATCCAGCTCTACCATGTAGCGAATATCTCCTTCCTGGGGAAGATCTCCAATTAATACAAACGTCAGGTAGGTATAGGGAGATGAAGCCTGAAAGTCCACTCTCATGATATCCAGATAATCCCGATATTCCATTTCCACAGCGGTGTAAGGACGCTCCAGGCGGCTCCAGTTGTAGTTATCTCCTGTCGCAGTTTTATCTTTTACCAAATCAACTGTGATCAAATCCGTTACAAAGGTATTTCTTCCCGAAGGACTTCCGGGAAGGATGAAATGGGAACGTGGTGTCCTCGTAGGTTCTGGAGTCGGGGTGGGTGGATCTGGAGGTTGAGGGGTCTCTGTCGGTTTACTGCTGGCTGTTTCCGTCAAGCGGTACTCATCCAAACTGGAGACAAAGGCCTGTTTGGTTAGCGTTGCGGCTACACCGGCTTTAATTTGATTCTCGGGCAGGACTGTCTCAGTCGGGGCCTGTTGACAGGCAGTCAGCCCAAGAAGCATCATTATCAAAAATAAAATTGGGGGTTGAATACTTTTCCGAATCATAATTCTCCTCAGGAATCGTCCTATCAGATTCAGATAAAAAAATAATCACCCCCGGATTGTCTGAAGACTTTATCTCTTGGAGTATAAATGAGAAATGATTGATTGGAAAGATGTTCTTGATCTCAGACCTCATAAGATCAAGCTTCACAACCGCCCCCCTCGTCTATGGTACACTTTCTGGAAGTTAAGACTTCCTCACTCAGTCAACGTCAATTATGTCAAAGATTAACTCAGAAAAACTGCTCCAATGGTTCCGATCGAATGCCAGGGATTTACCCTGGAGAAATACCTCAGATCCCTATGCTATCTGGATCTCCGAAATCATGCTCCAGCAAACCCGGGTCGAGACTGTCATTCCCTATTACAGAAGATGGCTCCAGGAACTACCGGAATTAACAGATTTAGCAGATGCCAATCAGGACCAGGTGCTTTCATTATGGGAAGGTCTGGGATACTACAGCCGGGCTCGCAATCTACACAAAGCTGCCCGGATAGTTAGGGAGCAGTACGCGGGTAAAATTCCAATGGATCCCGCGGAACTACAAAAATTACCAGGAATTGGCCGCTACACGGCAGCCGCTCTGGCATCTATCGCATTCCAGAAAGACGCAGCGGCTCTGGATGGAAATATCCGCCGGGTGCTTTCCCGTTTTTTCAACATTACCGAGCCAAAACGATCCGCTTCTGCTGAGAAATTGCTCTGGGAGTTGGTGGAAATAAATTTACCCAAAGGTCAGGCAGGTGATTACAACCAGGCCTTGATGGAACTCGGAGCAAGAATCTGCACCCCTACCAATCCAGGATGTAATCAATGCCCGCTTGCAGAAGACTGTATTGCATTTGATTTAGGCCTGCAGGAATCCAGGCCGGTAAAATCTGGCAAACCCCTAGTCCCCGAAATCACAGTCACCGCCGGTGCGGTACACCAAAAAGGGCTGTATCTGTTAGCGAAAAGACCTCCTGACGGTTTATTAGGGGGGATGTGGGAGTTCCCGGGTGGAAAACAAAAACCCGATGAAACCCTCCGTGTAGCATTAATCAGGGAACTAAAGGAAGAACTCAACGTTCAGGTAGAAGTAGGTCAGAAAATTGGCATCTTCCAGCATGCCTATACGCATAAACGCGTCCAGCTCCATGCTTTTTATTGTCTACTGCTTGACCAAGAGATCCAACCCCTCTTTCACACAGACTTAAAATGGGTTCCCCCACAACAATTTGCTGAATACCCGATGGGAAAATTAGATCGTCAAATTTCCCATCAGCTGCTAGATAATCTGGTGAAAGAATGACTACATGTCCTGGATAATTTGCAGGACTTCCTGATTGTCTGGAATGTCCTGCATGGAATGCCCGTAATGTACAAAACGGGCAGTCCCCTCCCTGTCAACTATTACCATGGCAGGCATCCGTCCAAACTTAAAAAGCTTGATATCCTGACCGTAAAGCTTCAGGACACTGTGCTCCGGATCTGGTAAACCTGTAAAAGTCAGCTGATGTTCTTCCCAGTAGCTCTGAAAAGCTTGCTGGCTGTCCGGTCCAATCAACAATATCTCTACTCCAGCTTCCTGGAATTTTTCGTAATCCTGGCGCAACTGCGCCATGTGCCGGCGGCAGAAGGGTCAAGCAAAACCCCGATTAAACACCAGCAGCACAATTTTTTCTCCCTCGTAATTTTTCAGCTCAACAAGATTACCCTGGATATCCCGCAGTGAAAAATTGGGAGCCGGGCTGTTGAGCTCAACTTTGTTTCCCACCTTTACCTCCATACTTAATCATAATATTCACCCAACCTTCACAAAAATATCAGCTGATACCACGCAGGCAACTGTCTGAAAGGGTATCAATCTCGACTGTTGAGGTTTCTGGTTTATTGAGATCTTAGTTTCTACACTTCAAAATTATTGCATAAAATCCTCGAAAATAACAGCGTAACTTTTTTCCTAAAACTTTGTTTTGTCTGGTCATAAGATTCATTTCAATTGTTAACAAAAGGTTAACATACCGTAACACAGTAACCGCTGCCGTGTTATACGATGCGACTCAAGGAAAAAATCAGAAATTTATGGATACATCAATCGCAAACTACAAAGAACTTAAGAAACAAGCTCTGGCCGGAGGCGGGGAAAAACGGGTTGCGCGCCAGCATCAGAAAGGGAAGCAAACAGCCCGGGAAAGGATTCAAGAACTTCTGGATCCCGGGACAATTTCTGAGATCGGTTTGTTTGGAGGGATCCATCCAGATGCTGCCGGAAACGGAAAACCAGCGGTTGGGGGAGATGGCGTGGTTACCTGTCAGGGAAATATCAACGGCCGCAGAGTTTATGTTTTCGCTCAGGATTTCACTGTTAAGGGCGGCTCCGTCGGCAAAATTCACGGCAGAAAGATTACCCGGATTCAGGACCTAGCACTTCAAAATGGTTCTCCGCTGATCGGCTTAAATGATTCTGGAGGAGCTCGAATCCAGGAAGGAGTTAACTCCCTGGCGGCATACGGTGAAATTTTCCAGCGCAATATCCAAATGTCTGGAGTAGTCCCCCAGATCTCAGTGATCCTTGGCCCCTGTGCTGGAGGAGCTGTTTATTCTCCGGCGATGACCGATTTTGTTTTCATGGTCAAAAACACATCCCAAATGTTCATTACTGGACCGGATGTAATTCGGGAAGTTACCCATGAAGAAGTTGATTTTGAATCCCTGGGTGGAGCGGATGTGCATCATACCAAGAGCGGTGTTGCCCATTTCAGCCACAGTACGGAAACTGAAGCAATTCAACATGTTCGCTGGCTGCTTTCATTTTTACCTTCCAACAACCTCTCGCAGCCGCCCCGGATCAACGGAGATGATCAGCTTCAAAGAAAGACACCGGAAATCCAGCAGATCCTTCCCCAATCACCCAAAACTCCTTATGACATCACTGGAGTGATTCTGAGCCTTGTTGATCAGGGAGAATTTATTGAGATTCACAAGCAGTATGCCCGGAATATCGTCACCGGCTTCGCAAGGCTAAATGGTCATTCTGTGGGAGTAGTCGCAAATCAGCCGGATCATCTGGCAGGCGTGATTGACCTGGACGCATCCGATAAAGCTTCCAGGTTTATCCGATTCTGTGATGCATTTCATATCCCAATTCTGACCCTCGTTGACACGCCTGGCTTCATGCCGGGTGTAGACCAGGAGCACCGGGGGATTATCCGTCATGGTGCAAAATTAATCTTTGCATACGGTGAAGCAACTGTGCCAAAAATCACTCTTATCCTCCGCAAATCTTACGGAGGTGCCTACATTGTGATGGGATCAAAACATCTTGGCGCTGACTGCAATCTTGCTTTTCCAGGAAGTGAAATCGCTGTGATGGGACCGGATGGTGCGGTAAAAATCCTTAATAAACAAGACCTTAAGAATTCCAAAAATCCAACATCTCTTAAAGAAAGCCTCGCTGAGCAGTACCGCAAAGAGGTCGCAAACCCTTATCTGGCAGCATCGGAAGGGTATCTGGATGACATTATTTCCCCTGAAGAAAGCCGCTTCAGGATTATTACAGCACTTGAATCCCTTCTAAATAAGCGGCGGAAAACTCCTGATCGCAAACATGGAAACATCCCTCTCTAGGATCCGATAATGAAAGTTTTAATTGCCAACCGCGGCGAAATTGCCACCAGAATTATCCGCACCTGTCAGGAGATGGGTTTATCGACTGTTGCTGTATACTCTGATGCTGACCGCAGTGCCCTCCATACCCGATATGCTGATGAAGCTGTTCATCTTGGTGGGTCCCGGGCTGCGGACAGCTATCTGAATATCCCGAAGATACTTGAAATCGCCCGGTCATCCAACAGCGATGCAGTCCATCCCGGTTACGGATTTTTGTCTGAAAATCCTGAATTCTGTGCAGCTGTTGAAGATTCAGGAATCCTGTTCATTGGACCTCGACCCGAAACCATGAAAATTCTGGGAGATAAACTTTCAGCCCGGGCAGCAGCCCGAAAAGCTGGTCTGCCCGTTCTTCCAGGCCCGGATCAACCGATCAGTGAGAATATTCCCTTCCAAAAAGAAAAGCAGAAATTACGGTACCCCCTTCTGGTAAAAGCTGCAGCAGGTGGTGGAGGGAAAGGAATTCGGCTTGTGTGTTCTGAAGCAGAACTAGAGAGTGAAATTGAGCTGGCCCGAAATGAAGCCAGGGCTGCTTTTGGGGACCCAACTATTTTCCTGGAACCCCTGGTCCAGGAAGCCCGCCACATTGAGGTCCAGATCCTTGGTGATGGCCGGGGCCGTGTTATCACCATCGGTGAACGAGAATGCTCAATCCAGCGCCGGCATCAAAAGTTAATTGAAGAGGCTCCAGCCCCCTGCCTGAAACCAGCTGAAAGAAGCCGGATTCTGCAGGCTGCAGCCCGGCTGGGAGAAAAGATGAACTACCGCAGCCTGGGAACTGTGGAGTTCTTGATGGACCGCAATCGTGATATTTACTTTATCGAAGTGAACCCCCGGATTCAGGTTGAGCATCCAGTAACCGAAATGGTCTCGGGATTGGATCTGGTACAAGAACAGCTCAAGTTAGCACTCTCCGGGGAGCTGGACATCCAGCAATCGGATGTCTCCATTCAGGGCTCAGCAATTGAAGCGAGGATACTGGCAGAAGATCCCCTTAGCGGATTTATTCCAACGACCGGTGAAGTGTCGTACTTAAAAGAACCGGGCGGACTCGGAATTCGGTCCGACAATGCTCTTTATCAAGGGATGCTGGTCACAGCTGACTATGATTCTTTACTGGCAAAATTGATCGCTCACGGAAAAGATCGCAAACATGCAATCCGGAAATTAATTAGAGCGCTGGGTGAGTTCCAGATTGGCGGAGTGAAATCAACTTTGAGTTTTAACCGGAGAATTCTAACCGCTGAACCATTTCAGACCGCTGATATTGATACAACTTTTTTGAATTCATTTCTGCCGGAGGACCAAATTGTGGAAGAGGATACTCTCCGTAAGGCAGCAGTCGCAGCTGCCCTCCATATTCATCAACAGCGGGCTTTAAGTTTTAGAGAAGATTATCTCGAAATCGATCCCTGGAAACAAAGAGCCTGGCAGGAACAAATCAGCTCCTGACCCAGAAAAAGAGGAAAACATGGCAAGTTACCGAGTTGTTGTGGGCAAAAGAAAATATGAAGTTATTGTGGAAAAAAACAACCTGCTTGTAAACGGCAGACAACACCACTATGATCTGGAATCCATCAATGGAAATGGACTTCACGTACTCCGGCAGCCGATGAAGAACCTGGATACGTACCTTGTGCACCAGAACCGGGGTTTGTATCAAATCCAGATTGACGGAGAAGATCTGGAAGCGGTAGTCGAGCTGGGGTTTCGTCCGAAAGGTGCCAGTAGTGAGCAGCTCCCGGGAATAATTTCCGCCCCTATGCCCGGGGTAATTGTCGACTGTCTGGTCAAAACCGGAGATACCGTCTCAAAAGATGAAACACTCCTGATCCAGGAAGCGATGAAAATGCAGATGAATATCCGGACCCCTGCTGCGGGAATAGTCCGTGAAGTAAATATCACACCCGGGCAGCAGGTCGAAAAAGGCTTCGTTCTCATTCAAATTCAGACTGATTAATTATAGATCTCAAAGCTGGAGTAATCTAATGAATTACGCTGATATTTACCAACCAACCAAGAAAATACCTTACTGGATTTACAACACTCTTCTGATTGGGAGTTCTTCATTCCTGATCGCTCTGAGCGCTCAGCTTCACCTGCCGATCCCTTTCAGCCCGGTTCCAATCACTGCCCAGACCCTGGCTGTGCTCCTGATAGCTGCTTTCCTGGGAAAAAAGAGAGCGCTGGCAGCTGTGAGCGCCTACATCCTGCAGGGATCACTGGGACTGCCGATCTTTGCAGGTGGAAAATCTGGTTTAGCCGTGCTTATGGGACCGACGGGCGGATATATCTGGGGTTTTGCAGCAGCGGCTTTTGTCGTCGGCTACCTGATTGAGATCGGCTGGGACAAAAAAGTATTGCAAGCTTTCTTGGCTATGCTGCTGGGCAACGGGCTGATCTATCTTTCAGGACTTGCCTGGTTAGCCGAGTTTATCCCCCTGGAATATTTACTGGAGACCGGTTTTTACCCTTTTCTCGCTGGAGATCTGACCAAGATCTTATTCGCGGTGGTAATCCTCTCCACCTCTGGAAAAATCAAGGATGCATTGATCTCCAAACAGGGAATAACGGGATCCGATTATCGTCCTAATTGAGAGGTTAATTGATATGACTCAAAGCGCTCTCCAACAATCACCGGTTGCTATTATCGGACAGTCTGCGATCTTTGCTCAGGCCGCAAACCTCAGCGAATACTGGGACAACATTATCCATAAAGCTGATTGCATTACTGAAATTCCTCCATCCCGCTGGGAAATTGAGGATTATTATGACCCGGATCCGGAAAAACCTGATAAGACCTACTGCAAGCGGGGAGGATTTGTTCCGGAAATTGATTTTGATCCTCTTGAGTTTGGGCTTCCCCCGACATTGCTTGATGTAACCGATACATCACAGCTGCTGGGCTTGATCGCGGCCCGGGATGCGATGGAAGATGCCGGATACGGATTGGAAAAAGATTTTGATCGGCTCCGGACAGGGGTGATTCTGGGTGTTGCAGGCGGTCAGAAATTAATCACGGATCTCAGCGCGAGACTGCAGTACCCGGTTTGGAAGCGTGTTTTGGAAAGCAGCGGAATCAATTCCCAGGATGCTGAAATCATCATCGAAAAAATCAAACTGGCCTACGCGCCCTGGAATGAAAACTCGTTTCCCGGTTTGCTCGGGAATGTGATCGCAGGGCGAATCGCAAACCGTCTGGATCTCGGCGGTTTGAACTCTGTCGTGGACGCGGCCTGTGCCAGCAGCCTGGCAGCTGTGAGAATGGCGGTCAGTGAATTGGTCGCAGGTCGGGCTGAGATGATGATCACCGGAGGAGTTGATACAGATAATTCACCTTTCACTTATCTATGTTTCAGCAAAACTCCAGCTTTTTCTCCTTCCCAAAAAATCAGACCCTTTGATCAGGACTCCGATGGAATGCTGATTGGTGAAGGCCTTGGGATGCTGGTTCTCAAGCGCCTGGCGGATGCAGAGCGAGATGGGGATCGGATTTATGCTGTAATCCGCGGGATTGGATCCTCCAGCGACGGCAAATACAAAAGCATCTACGCTCCCCGACCCTCGGGCCAATCTCTGGCAATCGAGCGGGCTTATCAAGAAGCCGGCCTTGATCCAACAGACATCCAGCTGGTTGAAGCTCACGGAACGGGGACCAAAGCTGGAGATCCGGCCGAGTTTGCCGGTTTAAATGCGGTCTTCGGCAATCCAAACGGAAAAGCGCAGACTATCGCCCTTGGATCCGTAAAATCACAAATCGGCCATACCAAAGCCGCTGCCGGAGCAGCCGGGCTGATTAAAACAGCTCTAGGCCTGCACCAGAAAGTGCTCCCGCCGACAATCAATGTCACAAAACCTGCTGAGGGTCTCGAAATTGATCAGAGCTATTTTTATCTCAATTCAGAATCCCGCCCTTGGTTCAGATCAGCAAAAGGCTCCACAAGAAAAGCCGCGGTCAGCGCGTTTGGGTTTGGAGGGACAAATTTCCATCTTGTGGTTGAGGAGTACCCTGAAAGCGATCAAGGAGCATACCGGCTGGGATCAGTTCCCAGAACGTATATTTTTTCTGCAGAATCTACCTCAGATTTAGAGCAGAAACTCACAACTTTCCGCTCAGAACTAAGCTCAGCCGATCCGGACCAAAACCCCGCAGCCTGGAAATCAATAGAAACAAATCCCCCGGAGGATCAAAACCAGGTTCGGTTAGGTTTTCTAGCCTCGAACAATAATCAACTGCGAAATCAACTTGACAGATCCCTTAAAACCATAGAATCTCAACCTGAATCGAATTCCTGGGATCATCCGAAAGGAATATTCTTCCGTTCTGAAGGAATATCTCCGGGGGATAAAATCGCAGCCATCTTTCCCGGTCAGGGTTCCCAGTATCTCAACATGCTGGTCCGGGCTGTTACCAATTTTCCACCTCTTCGCCAGGCTTTTGAGTCGATGGATCAAATCTTTCACGCGAATGGCCAAAATTTACTCTCTGACATCGTCTACCCGATCCCTTCCTTTGACCCACAAACTGAGAAAGAGCAGGAAGGTCAGCTGCAGGAGACAGATTACGCCCAGGCAGGAATCGGTGTGGTCAGTTATGGATTATTTTCTCTTCTCAAACAGGCTGGTTTTCAACCTGACTTCACTGCCGGACATAGTTTTGGTGAGTTGACTGCTCTCTGGGCTGGGGAAGCAATCAATGATGAATCATTTTTCCGCCTGGTAAAAGCGCGGGGAGAAGCGATGCAGCCTTCCCAGGACACCAATAACGATCCCGGAAAAATGGCAGCTGTAAAAGGAGATTATCATCAAATCCAATCAAAAATTGAAGACCTGGACGAGGTGGTCATTGCCAACCAGAACTCCCCCCAGCAGATAGTCCTTGCTGGACCAACAGATTCCATCAAACAGGCCGAAACCAGGCTGTCAGAAGACGGCATCAAAGTAACAATCCTGCCGGTTTCAGCAGCTTTTCATACTGAACTCGTCAGCCATGCTACGAAACCGTTCCAAAAGGCAGTTTTGGAAGAAAAGTTTCACCAACCTTCGGTTCCAGTCTACTCCAACACAACTGGAGAGCCATATCCGGATGAAATTGATCAGTCCAAAGAAATTCTTGCCAATCATATCCTCCATCCGGTGATTTTCCAGACCCAAATCGAAAAGATCTATGCAAACGGAGGCAGGGTATTTGTGGAAATTGGCCCCCGTCAGATTCTGGGGAATCTGGTATCCGAGATCCTGGACGGTCGACCCCATGAAGTGATCTCCGTTAATCCCAGCAGAGAAAAAGATAGTGATTTCCAGCTCCGGGAGGCAGTTGTGAAACTTCAAGTTCTCGGAGTTGATCTTTCCAATTTCGATCCTTATCAAAGAAACTACTCCTTGGTTAACAAACTTCAGCCAGCACAGGAAATGTTATGAGCAATTACAAAATATCACTTCACGGTGGAAATTATGTCAGCGAGTCCCGCAAAAAAGCCTTTCAAACAGCCCTGAGTGACGATCACACCATCCAGATAGACAACAAAAACGGCAGTAATGGAAAATTACCCCCGTTAGATAACACACGTGAGAATTCCTCCCTGAATATTGAAACAAGACCGACCACAGCAGGGTTTCCAGCGCGAGATGATATTAATTCTCAAGGTTTGAAACACAGCATCACTCATCAAAATAGAACTCTGGATGTCCATCAGCAGTATCTGGATCAACAGCATGAATACCTGAGTTTAATTCAGGATCTGATTCAGCAGCAAGGCCGGATCATTGACAAATCAAATCCTGAAGAAGCTGAAGGTCTGCTTCGCCAGCTGCAGCAAAGTTTGACAGCCCTTAACACCATCCAGGATCGGGGGCTTGAAATCCATCAACGATTCCTGGATCAACAGGCAAAGTTCTCCAGCGATCTTGTTCAACTGGTGCAGGACTCAGGACCAACTCGTACCGAACAAAATGATTTACGGACTTCAACCTTACCTGAGATAATCCCCCCAAGTTCAACCCAAATTAAGACTGAGAATCAAATACCTGATGAAAATTTTTCAACTGGACTGAAACCAGAATCTTCAACTCCACTTCCTCAGGTTGAACGAGATACTTTCAGCGGCACTCCACCAGCAGACCCTCCCAATCTCCCGGACGAAGAAGATTTATCCCGTGCCCTGCTGGATATTGTTGCGGATAAAACCGGGTACCCCGCAGAAATGCTGGAATTAGAGATGGATCTGGAAGCCGATCTGGGAGTGGATTCCATTAAAAGAGTGGAAATCCTAGGTTCTGTTGAGGAGATGTATCCTGAACTGCCGAATGCGGACACCCAGATCCTGGCAGAAACCCGCACTTTGCAGGATATTGTTGAATACTTCAAGTTGGAAACAGGACGGGAGGCTGAGACTCAGGCTGCTGGGATAGAACTTACCAGCAAGTTTGAAAGAGAAACCGCACCGCAAGCCCAAACCCAACCAGAAAAGCAAACAGCTGATGCCGGCGATCTCACCGCTCAACTGATGGCAGTTGTGGCTGACAAAACCGGGTATCCGGTCGAAATGCTGGAGCCGGAAATGGATATGGAAGCGGATCTGGGGATTGATTCAATCAAACGGGTGGAAATCCTCGGGGCTATGGAAGATCAAAATCCAGATTCACCCGCAATTCAAACCGAAATGTTGGCTGAGTTAAGAACCTTACGTGAGGTGATAGATTTCCTGACGCAAGAAACGGAAGCTGAGGTAAACCAAACGCCGTCGGAGAAAAAAAAACTCTCCTCCAGAGTGAGAATCCAGGAAGTGAAAAGGATCCCCCTTCCTGATCCAGACTGGCTGGAGTTGGAAGCTAACCAGGACAAACCCCTTCTCTTTGTATCCTCTGCTGGCACCACTGGGTTTGCTATGCTGGAAGCCATTCATGAAAGCAACTGGCCGGCAATCTGGATTCAAACAAAAACCGGAAATCAAACCGGAGGAAATTATGATCAATTTCAAGATTTACCAACTTATCACCTGGAATCATCAGGCGACAAAGTTATTCAGGATTTGATTTTAGATATTCAACCGGAACACGGTAATCCAGCTGGAGTGATTCTCAACCCGGAATCATCCAGCTTAATGAGCTCTAATGGGAATCAGTATGATTCAATCCGAACAGCTTTTTTCTTTGCTAAACATCTGCAGCCTTTTCTTAAGTCTCATTCCACTGGGGAGCGTACTTTTTTCATGGTTGTCATCAAAGATAACGGTCAGCTGGGATTGGGAAATTCCCCCGGTCTAAATCCGGTCCTGGGGTTATCCGGACTGGTTAAAACCCTGCACTGGGAATGGCCTGAAGTCTTCACCCGCCTGGTTGATCTGGACAGCGATCTCGGGGAAAACCTCGATGGTCAATATCTGCTGCAAGAAATGCACGATCCTGATTCCAGCCTGGTGGAAATTGGACGTTCCCTGAACGGGCGGATTACCCTGGCTCCTCTGGCAGGAAGGTTATCATGAACAATCAACTCCAGACCCCGGACTCCTCCACTCATTTTCTGGTAAGCGGAGGAGGAAAAGGGATTACTGCTGCCTGTGTGATAGCTCTGGCAGAAGCATTCCAATGCCGGTTTACAATTTTTGGGCGATCTAAACTGCTTTCCGTCGAACCAGAATGGGCTCGATCTGCAGAAAACGAAAAGCAGCTCAAAGAGAAAGCTCTCCAGGCTGCCCAAAACCAGGGCGAACAAATCTCCCCCCGGGGATTGTCCAGGCGAGTTAATACAATCCTGGCCAGCCGGGAAATTGCGGAAACCATGGATAAGGTTAGGAAAGCAGGAGGGCATATAGAGTATCTTCAACTGGATATTCTCAGCGTAGAAGCCCTTTCTGCAGCCCTTAAACCGATCACAGACACAGTTGATGGTTTAATCCACGGAGCTGGCGCTCTGGCTGATAAACATATTGAGGATAAATCAGAAGATGATCTGGATCTGGTTTACGGGGTGAAGGTCGGTGGGTTGTTTAATCTGCTGGATGTCATTCCAGCCTCAAATTTGAAATTTCTGGTTCTTTTTTCTTCAATCGCAGGTCATTTCGGCAATCCAGGTCAGGCAGATTACAGCTTAAGCAATGAAATTTTAAATAAAAGTGCCCATCATCTTTCATATCGTGATCCTAACTGCCGGGTGGTTGCTCTCAACTGGGGACCGTGGGAAGGCGGAATGGTCTCACCTCAACTAAAAAGGATTCTCGAAGGACGGGGCGTTCACCTTATCTCTCTGAAAGATGGTCCGGAAATCCTTGTCGAATGGTTGAATTCTGACCAGCCATCCGCTCAGCTGATTGTTGGCGAGTTGCTTCCCCTTCCCCCAAGAATTCTTCCAGAGGAAAGGCAGACCCACCGGATCCGGAGAGAAATTACTCTGGATAAGAACCCCTTCCTGACCGACCATGTAATCGGCGGAAAAGCTGTTCTTCCAACAGTTTGTGCCGTTAGCTGGTTGATCAATGCCTGTGAAAATCTGTATCCGGGGTATCAATTTTCATCTGTCAGCGACTACAGAGTATTTCATGGAATCGTCTTTGATGAATCGCTTTCACCCTCCTACACAGCCGAAATCACCGAGCTGGATTTTTCTGATCAAGGTCTAGTTTTTGAGGGGAAAATATTCAGCAATCCACCGGATAGGAACAGAAAACTCCATTATCAAGCTCAAATTACCCTTGTTAAGAAAAGAAATCAGGAGGAAACCTTTCCTGGATATATCCTGACACCTGACCAGGAACTGGATGGTAAAAAACTTTACCAGGATAAAACCCTATTCCACGGTCCAACCCTCCAGGGGGTCAAGCAGGTGATCAATCATTCCCCCCAGCATCTGACTACCCGCTGCCAGCTACCGCAGATAACACCAGCTCACCAGGGACAATTTCCCATCCGCTCCTTCAACCCCTACCTTGCTGATGTTCACCTGCAAAGTCTCCTGATCTGGGCTTCGCTATACCTGGATACAGTCGGGCTCCCTTTAAAAATTACTTCTGGCCATCAATTTTCACCAGCTGTCGGATCAGAAGCAAGCTTTGCCACCATGGTGGTCAGGTCAAAATCAAAGTACAGTTTGAAAGCTGATGTGATCAGCCATGATGCCCAGGGATTGATCTACAGTAAGGTCCGCGGAGCGGAGATCACTTTGAGCCCCCGCCTGAAGAATTTATTCCAGCAAAACCGGCTGGAAAGAGCTGCCGTATGAATCTTGTCATCCGGGGTATAGCTTTTGGATCAGGAGAATGTCAGAGCGTGGAAGATCTCCTTTCAGGTGAAAATCGGGATCTGAAATGCCTCTCAGGGCCCACTCCAGCCCCCAGTTCTTTGATCCGCCGGGCTGCCGCATCAGCTTCCATTAAAGATATTTCCACTCATAAGATCTATGTCAGTCAAACCCTGGATGGTATGAACCAGCTTAAGGCCATCGGCCTGGATCAACAGCTTCTGGGTGAGTTCGAACCCAGTCCGGATGGCCTATTTTCGGTTTTAGTTCAAATCGGTCATCAATTGTCAGAAAATCCCGGGATTGATTTTCTGATACTCGCAGGTGACCAATCCTGGACTACAGCAGTAATCCTCCAGAGTAAGCAGAGTCAAACAGCTGGGATTGCAGAAATCTCCATATTCAATCCAGACTCAGGCAAAACCGAAGCCCAATCCCCCCCATCTCCCGATATCGGTTTAGCTCTGCTGATCCCAGGGCATGCGCCAGAGACAAATCAAGAATGGATCCAATTTTCCCAATCTTTTCCGGAAACCATCCACCAGAAATCCTGTGCTCTTCACAGCCTGGAAACTGTGGTTAATGATCCCACCGGGTTGACAAGTCTGGTATTCGCAGCTTCAGCTGTTCAGCGCAGCTTTATACCGCAGAGCAGATATTCTTCCCAATCTCCATTTGATTTTGAACAGAAAGAAATTTCCAACAATTTCACTTTCCCCGAGAGAAGGATTCCCTGGCTTTCTGCTGGAAAAAAAACACCAAAACAAACCCTGGTTGCCTTCCAGGACCGATCCCACAATTGGGTATTTTTCCGGGTTACTGAGACAGCTCCCCGAAAAAGTCTTCCAGTTCTGCTTCCAGATCGCAGCGGAAACCGCCCTGTTTTAATCCCGTTTACAGGCAGAACAATTGAGAGTATTTCAAATACACTGAACAGCCTTGAAAAAATTTTAAACAGAGGTATACCGCCTGCCAGAGCTGCTTCAAGCGCATATACAGAATTTTTGCAATCCCGTCCGGGATCCAAGCACGGCTGCATAATTGGCGCGAACACAGAACAATTATTGAAAGAGATCAAGCTGGCTCAAATTGGAATCCCGGAATCATTTAAGACCGGAAAACTGTGGCTGACACCGGGAGGCAGCAGCTTCTCAGCCCGCCCCCTCCAGGATTCCGGGGTCGCCTTGATGTATCCAGGGGCATTCAATGCCTTTCCCTGGATGGGGTCTGAGCTATTCCTGCAGTTTCCAATTCTCCAGTATTTAGCCAATACAGTTACCGGCAACCTGAGCCGATCCATGGCTGAAGAATGGGTCTTTCCCCGAGCGGGTTCTCCGGATTCCCAGCAATCTAGAGATGATTTCTACCAGCATCCAATCGAGCTGATCGAAGCCGGGACAACCCTCTCAGTGATCCATACCCTGCTCCTAAAAGAAATATTCAAGATCCAACCGGATCAGGCCTTTGGCTACAGCCTAGGAGAGATCAGCATGTTGTGGTCCAACCAGATTTGGAAAGACGGCGAAACCAGCAGCCGGGAATGGCGGGATTCCCCCCTGTTCAAAAATCAAATCTTCGGACCTATGAAAGCAATTCGTTCTTACTGGTCTGATCGCGCGCTGGAAGAAGATTTCTGGGGTTCCTATATTATCAAAGGTGAATTAGATCAAATCCAGGAAGCAGCGAATCAGTTCGATGATGCAGCCCTCATTATCATCAACTCCCCCGGCGAAGCTGTGATCGCCGGTGTGGACCAGACCTGCAAAAAGATTATTGAACAGGTAGGCTCACATGCTTTGCCAATCCCTGTCCGGGCCGCCATCCATCACCCTGCAATGGCCGGAACAAAAGACCTTCTGAAATCGCTGGCGAATCGTCCTGTGATCCGCGACAGTCGGATTGATTTTTACTCCGCCGCTGACTATCAAATTATTGATCAATCCCAGGAATACATCGCCGAGTCAATTTCCCGGATGATCACCCAACCGCTTGATTTTCCGCGTTTGGTAAACCAGCTGTATCAGGATGGAGCCCGGATATTTATTGAAACCGGACCTCAAAAAACCTGCTCCCGCTGGGTGAGCAAAATTCTTGACGGCAAACCCCACACTGCAGTTCCAATGAACAAGAAAAATCAAGATGACTTCCTGGGACTGCTCAAAACCTTAAGCGTACTTGTCAGCCACCAGGTGGACCTGGATCTTTTCCCCCTCTACCAGGCAGGTGGAAATCGCTCTTCGAAACAAAATAAAGTGCCCGTTTTCCCAAAAAGACCGCCCCACCCGCAAAGACGAAAAATTTATCTTCCTGGCAGCCGGATCCCGGCTCTTCATCTGGAAAGAATCCTCGAACAAGAATATTCCCGGGCTTCTAAACGTTTCTCAAAATCCCAGGAGACCTTTCTGCAGTATCAAAAGTACCAGGTTCAGACCCAAAGACAGCTCCTTGCTCGGACTCCACTGGAAAATGATCATTCCCCGGTTTTGAGATCCAGCTCCGCACCGTTATTTTCCTATTCTGATATCGAATCCTTCACCCTTGGGAAACCTGAAGCCTGCTTTGATGATCTTTATAAACCATTCGGTTCTCAAAGAATCCCGCTTCTACCAAATGGGCCAATGCAGTTTTTTGACCGGGTCTTGAGCCTTGATGGAGAATTGGGTGTCGTCGTTCCAGGCAGCAGCCTGGTCAGCGAATATTCTGTACCTGATAATGATTGGTTCAATCCCCGGGGACAATCTCTTCCACTGGTTGCTTTGCTTGAGATCGGACTCCAGCCCTGCGGATTTTTATCTGCCTTTTCCGGATCAATTACCGCACATCCGGAGACAGATTATTACTTCAGAAATCTGGACGGTGAAGGAATTCTGCTCTCCGATCTCAATCCGAGCGGAAAAGTAATTCAAACCCGGGTAAAACTGCTTTCCAGCACCGCTCTACAGGAAACAATCATTCAAGAGTATACATTTGAACTCAGCGTGGAGGGTACAAGCCTCTTCAAAGGAAAATCCTCTTTTGGCTATTTCCCCCGCCAAATGATGCTCCATCAGTCCGGATTGGACGGAAATACACCGGTCAAACCCTGGCTCCGGCAAAATCCCGGAAACGGAAAATGGAAAAAACTTCCAACCGGAAAAAGTTCCATCTGGAGTCAACCATCCCTGCCTAAAATCAGATCGAGCTGGATAGATCCCAGCGGTGGTAAACACGGTCTGGGTTATATATTTTTTGATCTGAACGTCCCCTCAAACGCCTGGTATTTTGATGCTCACTTCCATCAAGATCCGGTTATGCCCGGGTCGCTTGGCCTGGAAGCAATGAGCCAGGCACTGCAGCTATCATATCCAGATTACACTAACCAGGAACAGCAGTGGAGGCTTGCACCGGACCATCCTTTCCAATGGAAATACCGCGGCCAGGTTTCACGGGAATCTGAACAGCTGGAAGTTGAGCTTCACATTACCCGGTTTGACCGGGCCCAAAATTCGCAGTTAATTTCCGCCGACGGAAGTCTCTGGAACTCCCGGTCAAGGATCTATGAAATTAATGGGTTGACAATGATCAGCTAACCTGAGCAAGAGGAGAAACACAATCTGTGAACACCAGCATTAGCCCATCGGAAATCGGCCCTCACCGGGGTATCTGGAGCGGTCCCGAATCAACGATTCAAACACGCCCGGATCAAATCCGAAAAGCTGTCTACCAGCTCAATCAACCAGTCTTCATCTTTCCCTACCAGGGGCTGCCGGCGGCTTCGAATTTTGGGGATTTCCAGCTCAGCGCTAGCCATGGATCTGGATATCCCCTGACTGCCTTTGCGATGCCGTTCCAATCCTCTCAACTCGGCAGTTCGGATTTTCTGGAATGGCATGGTATTGAGCAGCCTTACATGGCTGGTTCCATGGCAAACGGGATTTCAGGTGAGGAATTTGTAACCCAGATGGGAAAAAACGGGTACCTGGCTTCATTTGGAGCGGGAGGACTCTCCCCTTCCCGGGTTTTAGAAGCAATTCAAACTATACAAACACATTTACCTTCCGGTCCCTATGCATTTAATCTGATTCACAGCCCGAATGAGCCGGCGCTGGAACAGCAGGTAGTCGACATCTACCTCAGCAACCAGGTCCATACAATTGAAGCATCAGCTTTTTTGCGCCTGACCCCACCCCTGGTGCAGTACCGGGCAGCCGGACTCTCAGCTGGTCCGGAGGGGAAGATCATTATCAAGAATAGAATCATCGCCAAGCTTTCCCGGAAAGAGGTCGCAGCCCAATTTCTCAACCCGGCTCCGGAGCGGATCCTCAAGTCACTTACTGCCTCCGGAACAATTACAAAAGACCAAGCCCGGCTTGCTGCCAGTATTCCCATGGCTGATGACATCACCGTAGAGGCGGATTCCGGCGGTCACACAGACAACCGTCCTCTGACTTCTCTCCTCCCTTCGATCATTGCCCTCCGAAATCAAATTCTGGAAGCGGTAGATCACGGTCACCCAGTCCGGATTGGTGCCGCCGGCGGGATTGGGACCCCTGTTTCCGTTCTCGGAGCTTTCATGATGGGGGCAGAATATGTGGTGACAGGGTCCGTCAACCAATCCTGCCTGGAAGCCGGCACATCGGCGAGGGTGAAGTCCTATCTGGCAGAGGCGGATTCCACTGATGTGATTATGGCCCCCTCAGCAGATATGTTTGAAATGGGGGTCAATGTCCAGGTCTTGAAGAGGGGATCCTTATTCCCAATGCGAGCCCAAAAACTTTACTCTGTATACCGCAAATATGGAGCCCTGGAAGATCTTCCGGATCCTGTCCGAACGGAACTGGAAGAAAAAATACTCCAGAACAGCCTGGAGGATGTCTGGTTGGAATGCGTTCAATTTTTTAGAGAACGGGACCCAGATCAATTAGAGCGAGCCCGTCAAAATCCGAAAAAGAAAATGGCTTTGATTTTCAGATGGTATCTCGGCCTGGCAACCTACTGGGGAATCCAGGGAAATCCAGACCGGGGACTGGATTATCAAATCTGGTGCGGCCCGTCAATGGGCGCATTTAACAACTGGTTCCATGGTTCTGATCTCGAGGACCCATCCAATCGCTCGGCTGTAGTGATCGCAGACCGTTTGATGACCGGGGCATCAAGATTATTCCGCTTACGCAGTCTCAAAACCCAGGGTTTCAATGTCCCCCAGAGTTGGTTTCAGGAAAAAGATTAATGAGAACCAAATCCGTTTCTTTCAGATCCCGACGGGATGTCCACCTCTGGAAAATTAACACGCAAAGGCTGGTTCCGTCTCTAGCAACTTTTGCCAGCTGGCTGTCTGATGCGGAGCGGACCAGGATAAATCGCCTCCTGCACTCGGCCCGGAAAATTACCGCGGTCTGTTCCAGAGGCATCCTGCGCTGGATCCTGGGCTGCTATTTAGATCAATCTCCAGCAGCAGTAAAGATTGAAGAACTTCCTGGGGGAAAACCTTACATACCGAATACTGAATTTGAATTTAACCTTTCCCATTCTGGAAACTATCTTTTTTGCGCTGTTGGGCTCGAGACGCCTCTGGGGATTGACATCCAGCAAATTTACCCGATTTCAGGATTAGAAAAAATATCCCGGAGTCATTTTCAGCCAGGACAGATAAAACGTATATTAAACCTGAAGGGACAGAAGCAATTGGAGTCTTTCTTTCAACACTGGGTAAACCTTGAGGCTTACTTGAAAGCCGAAGGAACCGGTTTTCGGATCCAGGCTGACAGTCAGGCCCTGGAAATACACATTGCACAAGGAAACAATTCCGTTCATTCCCTCTATCACACAAGAGAGCTCAGGGCTCCAGAAGGCCACAAGGCCGCACTCGTCACCCTCGGGGATAAACCGGAGGAAATCCTTTCCTGGAATGTTTTCTATCCCTGACATTGAACCTCCTGGGCTGAGATCTGAATCAATTTTTTTGCTCAAAAGGGTTGTAAGTTGTACGGCTTGACAAGCTATAGGCGATATGTGATAATCATTCCACTCCTTGGCCTGCCCCCCTCAGGTCAAGGGGTTTTTTTTATCTCCAGCCCAGGATCAGCTACAATTAGATTATCAACAATCACCAGGAGGAAATATATGTGTGGACGCTTCACTCTGACTGTTTCTCCAGAAGAATTACAGGCTGCTTTTCCCAGTTTTGATATCCCTCCTGATGTTCCGCCAAGTTATAATATCGCCCCCTCCCAGCCCATCCCTGTTGTTCCAAATGACAAAAATCTAAAAATGACCTTCATGCGCTGGGGTTTGGTCCCATCCTGGGCAAAAGATGAGAAATTCGGGGGATACAATCTTATCAACGCCAGGTCAGAAACAGCAGCTGAAAAGCCATCTTTTAAGAACAGCTTCCGCAGGCGTCGGTGCGCGGTCTTAGCAGATGGCTTTTATGAATGGAAGAAAAACTCATCCGGAGCGAAAACGCCTTATTACATCACTCTCAAAAACCGAGAACCATTTGCTTTTGCCGGTCTATGGGAGGAATGGATCTCTCCCGAAGGAGACCTGCTGCTTTCTGCCTGCATTCTTACCACCACACCCAATAAGGTTATCCAACCGATCCACAACCGGATGCCGGTTATCCTTAATAAAACAAATCTGGACACCTGGCTTCAACCTGGTGAAGTTGATCCTGCGGCAGTCCAACCTCTATTACAGCCTTACCAGGAGAGTGAGATCGAGGCATATCCAGTCTCCACCTACGTAAACTCCCCTCATAATAATTCTCCGCAGTGCATTCAACCAGCCGGGATGTTTTAATGTTAGCTGCGAATCATTTTCTAACCCATTCACTTCGCTCTTTTCCTAAGGGAGGAGCAGTCAGCCGGATACTGCAAGCCGCTCTTGCCGGAGCTGATCCTGAAATCCTGCTGAAAAAAACAATAAAAATCAAAGGAGATAAATTGGAAATCGGCGGTCAGAATCATTCCTTTTCTGATTTTGACCGCATCTTTTTGCTGGCTGTTGGGAAAGCAGCTGTCCCCATGGCCAGGGCGGCAACCTCGCTTCTTTATCCCCGGATCCAGGCCGGTCTGGTGGTCACCAATCAGACAGATCCCGAAAAAGTACAGGATTTAGATCTGGAACTTATCCCAGCAGATCATCCAGTACCCAATCAAAAAAGTCTGACTGCCGGGAAGAAAGTATTGAATTTCACCTCCCGGCTCAAAGCAAGGGACCTGCTGCTAGTTTTGCTGTCTGGAGGCGGATCAGCTCTGCTCGCCGCTCCGTATCCAGAGCTCTCAATTGAAGATTTTCAGACTGCACAGCAAGCTTTACTTCACTCAGGAGCCAATATCGCAGAAATTAACATCGTCCGGAAACACCTTTCGGAGATTAAGGGCGGAAGGCTCGCCGCCAGCGCGCACCCGGCGAGTATCATCAGCCTGATCCTTTCCGATGTCCATCCCCATCCGCTGGAGATGGTTGCTTCAGGGCCAACATATCCCGACCCTTCCACATTCCGGGATGCTGCAAATGTGATTGATAAATATCAACTGGAAAGTTCCCTTCCCGGATCTGTGCTTAATCACATCCAGCGGGGTATTCGGGGGGAGATTCCCGAGACACATAAGCCGGGTGATCTGATATTCAACAGGGTTACCAATCTAGAAATCGGCTCCAATCAAAATGCTGTTCAAGCGGCTTTATCCCAGGCTGATCAGGAAGATTTTTCTGCAATCAAAGCTGATTTTATCCTCGAGGGAGAAGCCAGAACTGCCGGATTGGAGCTGGCCGGGGTACTTCAAGACCTCAGCCTGATAAAAAACCGCGATCAGAAACCATACTGCCTGGCTGCAGGCGGTGAAACCACCGTGACATTGGACCCCAACTCCTGCGGCCTGGGTGGGCGCAATCTGGAACTGGCTCTCGGTGCTGTAAAGATAATGGACAGTATGCGGAATTCAGCCCTGGTCACCCTGGCCACGGACGGCATTGATGGATCCACAGACGCAGCGGGAGCGGTTGTCACAGGAGAAACTCTTCAGAGAGCCCAGCAGCTCTCCCTGGATCCGGATCTCTATCTCAAATATCATAATTCTTACCATTTTTTTCAGGAGCTGGATGATTTAATCATCACCGGTCCTACCCTGACAAATGTGAACGATCTTTGCTTACTGATCAGCTGCTGAGGAGCACTTATGAACACTGAAATAAAACCACTGGTAATAATCACCCACCCCATCCCTGATGATTGGATCAGAGATCTGACTTCAAACTGTGAGATCGTTATTGGCCCTGAGGACGGCAGAGGGATCCATCCGTCTCTCAAAAAATATTTATCCAGGGCCAGGGGGATCCTCAGCCTGCTGGATGATCCGATCACCCCCGAAGTGATTTCCGAAGCGAAACAGCTCAAAGTAATCAGCAACATGGCGGTAGGAACCGACAATATCGATATTTCAGCCTGCACGCAGCGCGGGATTCCAGTAGGAAATACCCCGGGGGTATTGACAGCCGGCACAGCTGATTTAACTCTGGCTTTACTGCTGGCAGCAGCGAGAAAGCTGATTCCTTCCAGCAGGGATGCCCGGGAAGGACGCTGGGCCAGTTGGGACCCAGCCGGCTGGCTCGGAGCGGATATATCTGGAAAAACAGTGGGAATTTTCGGGGCCGGGAAAATTGGATCTGCTGTTGCCCAGCGTGCAGCAGCGTTTAACGCGAAAATAATTTTTACAAATCGGAGCTCGAAACCTGATTTAGTTGAAAAACTCAACGCCGAGCAGGTTGAACTGGACCAGCTGTTGAAACGAAGCGACTTCCTCTGCCTGCATGTTCCACTCTCAGCTGAAACCGAAGGAATTATTGGCCGTTCTGCTCTTCAAAAAATGAAAGAAACCGCAATCCTGATTAACTCTGCCCGGGGTGCTGTCGTCAAAACTGAGGCGCTGGTTGAAGCACTTCAGCAGGGTTGGATCCAGGCTGCAGGACTGGATGTCACCGATCCTGAACCACTCCCGCCAGACCATATTCTCTATTCTCTGGAAAATTGTCTTATTACCCCCCATGTTGGATCAGCGACCTATGGCACAAGGAGCACAATGGCTGCTCTTGCTGCCCAGAACATCCTGGCAGGGTTAAAAGGTGAACACCTCCCGCATTGTGTGAATCCCGAGGTATATCAAGACCCTAATTGATGCCAGCCTGTTCCAGGCGGTGGTCGAGATCCAGCGCAGCTGTGATCAATGCCAGGTGTGTAAATGCCTGGGGGAAATTTCCCAGATGCTCACCCTGCGGACTGAGCTCTTCGGCATATAATCCAAGGTGGTTTGCGTAACCTAGCATTTTTTCAAAGAAAAGACGGGCTTTCCGAAGCTGACCGGAACGGGAGAGGTTTTCCACGTACCAGAAAGTGCAGATACTGAATGTCCCCTCCAGACCCTCCAGACCATCGAAGGCATCCCCATCATGACTGTAACGGTAGACAAGAGAATCGTAAACCAGTTCTTTTTCTACATTCTCCAGATGGGACAGCCAACGTGGATCCCTGGCAGATATAAACTGGACAATCGGCATCAGCAAGCTGGAAGCATCCAGATTTTCACCGTGGCGGATCTGGGTAAAAGCCCCTTTCTCTTCATTCCAGAAATTCTGATAGATATCCGTGTAGATCTGGTCCCGGACTTTTCTCCACTTTGTGACCGGAGCAGGAAAAGACCGATGGTCAGCGATTCTCAACCCCCTGTCCAGAGCAACCCAGCACATCAACCTCGAAAACAGAAAATGGTTCTTTCCTCCCCGAACTTCCCAGATTCCTTCATCGGGTTTTTCCCAGTTCCTGGTGACAAAATTGACAATCCGGATCAAATTATCCCAGAGATCATGAGAGATCGGGCTGCCATATTTATCCATTAAATAGAGTGAATCCAACAGCTCTCCATAGATGTCCAGCTGCAGCTGATCATAAGCACCGTTCCCAATCCGAACAGGTTGAGATTTTCGGTAGCCCTCAAGATGATTCAATTCTTTTTCCGGAAGATCTTTCCTCCCATCCAGACCATACATGATCTGGAGCGACCCATCGGGATTTAAATCAGCTGTCCTGTCCCGGATCCAGCTTGAAAACGCGTCCGCTTCCTCTTTAAACCCCAGCTTGAGTAAGGAATAAATTACAAACGCTGAGTCACGAATCCAGGTATAACGGTAATCCCAATTTCTCTCTCCTCCAATCACCTCGGGAAGACCAAAGGTCGGGGCAGCAACCATCGATCCGTGGACCTGGGAAGTGTTCAATTTTAATGTAAGAGCTGAACGGTTGACCATTTCCCGCCAGCGGCCCTTGTAATTTGATCCTCCAATCCATTCATGCCAGTAATTTACTGTGTCTTTAAATGCATCCGCCGCAAAATTGGGTAATCCGCAGGGAGATTTTTCTCCGGGTAAAATTTGTTCGAGGATAAATACCGCGCTTTGACCTTCTTTCAATTCAAAATCCCCTCGAACTTTCCCACTGCTGATCTTAAGTGGAATCTGACTCCGTAAACGGAGTACCAGGTTCTCTCCCCCTGTTTCTTTGAAAATGATATCCGTCCCATCCTCGACAGCAGTGTGTCCCCCGGCTCCATACTGAAAAGCAGGCTGACATTCCAGATGAATCCGGAAAGAACCGTGAATAGCTTTCACCCTCCGGACGATATTCGGAATCACCCGTTCTTTTTCTATCGGCATAAAATCTGATAACTCAACCACACCTCCATCCAGCAAAAATCTTGTCAGCAGTACATTTGTGTCAGAAATATAGAGCTGCTTGGTCTTTCCATTCAATTCCGCAGGTTGGAGAGAAAAGAATCCACCCCTCTGATGATCCAACATTCTAGTAAAAATAGTCGGAGAGTCGAAATTCGGGAAAGACATGAAATCGATTGAGCCCTGTTTACTGATTAACGCTACAGTGTTCAGGTCACCAACGATTCCATAATCCTCAATCGGTTTATATCCCATGGAAGGTTCTCCTGGCAGTTGATTTTCCTTGATTGTAACCCAGCCGGATCCAAAATCATGGGTTCAGATGCTCTCACTGGAAATCCTGGAGACTTATGCTACACTATATCAGAAGTTTAAAAGGGATTTAAGGAGCTATCAGACAGCATGATCCAGCAACGAGTCCATGTCAGCGTCGCCATCGAAGGAACAACCAGCACAGCATACCTAGCAGAACTGTCCAAACTCTATGGAGCAGAGCATGTTTTGATCTACCAACTTCCCAGAAAGCAGTTTATCCGCTATTCAGATCTTCAGAATAATCCCGTTCAATCCCTTCTGAAGTTGGGGCGTGGGCTGCTGGAAAACACGCCGCTGCTGAATTCCGAACAAATGGAAACAGAAAATAGCACCAGTGGGACAATCTGGTTTTCCAAAAAACACCTTCCAGATAATGCTGCTGCTGTCCACGGTTATTTCACCCCCAATCTACTAAAAGGCAAACTTGAAAATCCCTTCGTCAGTATTATTCTTCGTGACCCACTGGAAAGAATGATCGCCGCTTTCCAGGAATGGAAAAAAAAGAAAGGATCACATGACTGGCGGATAGATATTCCCTTTGAGAAAGACCTTACCTTCCAGGATTTTTCCCGAATTTCCGAAAATCATAACTTTCAATCCCGCTGCCTTGGCAGTCAAAGACTGGGTGATTACGATCTGGTAGGAGTATATGAGTGTCTGGGGGGATTTATTGCCCAGCTGAAAAATGAGGATTGGACGGAACACTCAAAACGACCACCGGCCGAACCCCGTATCAAGAAACCGCGCTATAAAAATTTGGGAATTACTGAAGATTTCTTTGCAGAATTTATGGAACATCACCAAAAAGATTACGCGATTTTCCAGCAGGCAAAATCCTTCATGGGATACTGCTGAGATCTTCACCTGAGAACCAAAAAGGCCGCTGTCAGAAGCGGCCTTTTTTTTGTCGGGGCGGTCGGATTCGAACCGACGACCTTTGCAACCCCATTGCAACGCGCTAGCCGGACTGCGCCACGCCCCGAGCAAGGGTCATTATAGTTGTTAGTGTTCGTTCTGGCAAGATATCCAAACCCCAAGTTCCATGACCTTGATCTTCTTTTCCAGACCTAGATATCCAGACGGTATATCTGCCAGCGTTTATAGATCCTGGCACCCAATTTTTCAGCTGTCAGGACCGATGTTGGATTATCTGCGCTGGTAATAGATAAATCTGTCCAGCTGTAGCCGCGCTCTACAGCCCGCTTGATCAGCTCTGATGCCAGCAGAACTGTCACACCTGTGTTCCAGTATTCCTGGAGCACAAGAACACTTTTGATCGTCATTCCCCTCGGGGGATGCCTCCGAAGGGCTAAAGGTAATCGGAGGTAATCCCAGGGATACCTCAACCCATTGACATGGATCAGGGTCTCATTCAGATTTGGAACTCCAGGTAAAAATCCAACGGTTTCCCCATCTACATCCGCAAAAAGGATCAACGCCGGGTCGGCAATCCGCTTGAATGGCTCCAGCATCTTCTGTAGATTGTCCCGCCTCCAGCCAATATGATCATTCAAGTGAGCAAGAGCCCGATTCAATAAAACATGTAGGCGGTCAATCTCGTCATCCCAGTGTTCAAAATCCGCTTCACGGATAAGGATATCTTTTTTTGCCCGGACCCGATCCGCCAGACGATGAAGACGGTCAAATTTTGGACCCGGTGAAAGATCAATTTCCAGGGCGACATTCTCAGCCCTGGCGGGCTGAAATCCAAATCTTTCCATAAAGTTCTGATAGTACTCTGGAGAATGACCGCACATCAATGCCGGAGGTTTTTCTCTGCCTTCCAGAAGCACACCGTACCCATCTTCATAATCAAGATTCCAGGGACCATATAGAGCATTTAATCCCCGTTCCTGACCCCATGATATCGCCCTCTCAATCAGGGTTTTAAATACTTGATAATCCTCAATATATTCCAGGAAACCAAACAGGCATTCCCGGTTTCCTCGCTTTTGATTGATAGGAGGATCCTCAGCGGCACAAATCGTCCCAACCGGCTTTCCCCCGCGCCTGGCAGTCCAGAACTCTGCTTCACCACGCTGGAAAAAAACGCCTTGATTGGGATTGATGACTTTCAGTCGATCCGGAATCAGGGGAGGGACCCAGAGGGGATCTTCCCGGTATATCTTCCACGGAAAGGTGGCAAATTCCCTCCGGTGAGCTTTCGCGCGGACTGGATGTAGTTTAATTTCAGACATTAATTCCTCAAGTTCGGTTTGATTTTGATCAGGAAGCCCTGCGTAATTTTAATTTTTCAATGATTCCGAGGAACTGGTCCCGATCCAGGGGATAACGGAAGGCAATCACGATTCCAATTGTAAGCAGCAGGGCAGGAATTGGACCGATTATCATCTTGATTCCCAGTACAGCCTGAGGGCTCTGGATTGCGGAATTCGGCTGGTAGCCTGTCAGCTCCAACAGCGGTCCAATTAATGGGATAGCAAATGCTGAAGCCACTTTCCGGGTTAGCGTTGTGATGCTGTAAAACATTCCTTCATGCCTTTCACCGGTATGATATTCATCCCATTCAATCGAGTCCGGAATAATCGCCCAGGGTAGGACGTGAGCGGCGGCAACTCCGATTCCTGCCATCATGCATAAAAACAGAACAAGAGGCAGAGAGGTCTGGGGTGAGACTGTAATTAAAAGAATTTGCACGACCGCCCAGAAAGCAATCCCGAAAATATAGGCATACCGTTTGCTCCAGCGCCTCGAAGCCCAATCCCAGATCGGGAGGGCGAACATAGCGACGACAAAAATTGTCGCCATAATCAAATCATTCTGGGGTTCACGCTCAATGACATATTTTATATAAAAAAGCAGACTGGACTGCAGGATATCAACGGAAATCCAGGTTGCCAGGAAAATACCCAGACTGTACCGGAAAGGAATATTCTTCAAGGCGGCCTTGATGGATTCCCAGAGGGTTGGCCTTTCTGCCTCAACAAAATCCTCCCGCTCCCGGGTTCCGAAGAAAACCAGATACATGGGAAGGGCAGAAACCAAGCCAAAGATAACACCCATTAATAAAACTCTTTCAGAGTTTTCAGGACTGAATGATCCCACGATCACGACGGGAAGAGTAAAAGCGATCAGGGAACCAAGAATAGAAAAAAACATCCGGTAGGATGTCAAGGATGTCCGCTCATCATAATCCGAAGTCAGTTCAGGTGTTAGCGCAAAATAAGGCATGTAAAGCAGGGTGGCTGAAGCTTCAAAAAGCAGATATGCCACGGAATAGTAAGCCACCAGAGCGGCCGATGTTGAAAAATCCGGTCGGTACCAGAGCAAAGAAAATGTGACCGCCAGGGGAATAGCCCCAAAGAGTAAGTACGGCCTCCGTCTCCCCCATCGGGTCCGGGTCCGGTCGGAGACATAGCCAAAGATCGGATCATTAATAAAATCCCAGAACTTACCAACAGCAATCGGGATTCCTGCCAGAGCCGGACGCAGACCGACAACTTCAATCATAAAAAACAGAAAATACACTCCAATAATTGTGGTCGTCAGGCTGAAACCGATGTCGCCAGCACCATACATCAGTTTATTTTTTCTGGACAGCACGGCAGTCATATCGGCTTCCTTCACTATTAGTATTGTGGGACATTCGCTTATTTTAACACTGAAAAATAAATTAGATACTGCTGAACCTCACTCAATTGGCTCCACAAAGCACCAGGTAAAATCACCAGGTACACCTGTTTGGAAATTGCTGCGAGTCAGCCTTAGCGAATCCAGATTTTCGACAAAAAACAAATGGGATTCACATTTACAGTCAGATGAACCAAACCCAGGTATTGGTGTTGTTAGCCTTCCCCGGGATGATAGCCATGCTGCAATTTGATGTTCATTGGGCTCCGGGGGAATTTGAAACCAAACTTCGATGAGATCTGATTCCAAACGCAGGTAATCAATGTGCCAGAAGTTATTCTTTTTTCGCTTGAAATGCCTCCGCAGCCTTGCTTGAAGTCCTCCAGGACCAAAGGCGCTTCCTAGATACAAGTACCAGCCAGGCTGGAAGATATGGATTCGATTTTTCCCTACACGTATCTCAGACTCTTGATCCAGCTTCAAGATCAGCAAGTATGTACCGGGGCTGGAAGGCAATGTGATCTCAAATCGACTCAATCACAACCTCGATTATCAAACCGTAAACACCGCCGGCCAGGAACGAAACCCAATCAGAAAACCCGGAGGTGAAAAAATATGCGGCACTGACAATCAAACCCAAAATATTCCCCCGCAAATACATATTCCTTTTTCCACTGGTAATTTGAAATCCTCCAGAAAAACCGATCAAGAGCCCCATTAAAACCCGGTTGTACCAGAGGCCAAAAATCAGGGCCAGGTTTCCTTCAAAACCAAATCTCAATCCGGCACCGATGATACAGATCAAGCCAAGCGCTGCTCCTGTCAGGACTGCTGTCCTCGTTCTTGAGTTCAACATCACTCCTCCTTTGTATGGATTACTCAGATTGTACACCGGGTTGGAATCTGCCTGCTGAGCTTGACTTTAAAATTAAGATTTGCTACGCTTAAACTACCAAACGTTCGGTAGGTAAATTTATGTCCAGAGTGGAAATTTTACAGGCAGCAGCCGCAATATTCCAGGAAAAAGGCTACCACGCTGCCTCAATGCAGGATATTGCAGAAGCGGTAGATCTGCAAAAAGGCAGTCTCTATCACCATGTCTCCGGAAAACAGGAGATTTTACTAGCACTGCTCGATTCTGCCCTAAAAATGCTTATTGACAGATTAACTGTTGTGTGGGAGTCTTCTGCAAATCCAGAAGAGAAGTTTCGGGCCGGGGTCAGGACCTATCTCGGATTTTTGACAGAATACAGAGCGCTTTCCTCAGTGCTCCTGCTTGAACATCGCTCTCTCGATTCAGAACTTCAAAAAAAGCATGTACCTCACCGGGACCAGGTTGAGGAATTGTGGCTCAACATCCTGGAAAAGGGAATTCAAGACGGTATCTTTCATCCAGAAGAGACGGACTTAATTGTCCGGGCCCTGCTTGGTGTGTTGAACTGGACCATCACCTGGTACCGCCCGGACGGCAGGTTAAGCTCAGACGAAATCGCCGATCTTTTTTCAGATTTATTTCTCGCTAGTCTAAAATCACCAGCTTGAGGGGCATTTGATCGAACCTTGAACACCGGACCGCTGCCCTGAAACTACCGCACTGCAGATCTAAAAAATGGGGTTCAGAAGAAGGTTATAATCATCAACTGGTTGCAAAAACCGGTTTGCCTGGCTGTGACTATCGAGAGGATTTCTATCTTGGAAATATGTCCAGTCTGGGGAAATGTATTTTTCTAGGAGGATGTAATGTATTCTTTTACTCCAACCGATGAACAGCAAATGCTTCTAGATGCCTGCAGCCGTTATGCAAACCAGGATTTGCGACCTGCAGCCAGGGAAATGGAAGAGTCCAACGAGCTGGACCTAAAATTAGTAAAAAAGGGTTGGGAGCTGGGTCTGCTGCAAGCCTCCATGCCGGAACAGTACGGTGGTTTTGGTGAATATTCCGCTCTTACTGGAGCTCTAGCCGCTGAAAGCCTGGCTTACGGTGACTTAGCCGCTGCTCTGGCCGTGCTGACCCCGTCCCTTTTCACACTTCCCATCTACCTCACTGGAAATGATCATCAAAAACAGAAATATATTCCCGCCGTGATCGAGGCAGAATGGAAACCATTCACATCTGCTCTCCTGGAACCAGTTTTTAATTTTGATCCCCAGAACCTGGAAACAACCGCTGAAATCAAGAAAGAGGAAATCCTGATCAGCGGAGAAAAATTTGCAGTTCCCTTTGCGGATCAAGCACCTGCAATGCTCGTGTACGCCAAACTGGATGGCAAAACTCAGGGGGTGATCGTTCCTGCGGATACTCCCGGCTTTGAAATCCAATCCAGGGAAAAATTGCTCGGCTTGAATGCCCTGCCCCTTTTCCGGGTTACATTGAACCAAGCAGCCGTGCCCCTAGAGAATTTACTGAATGAGCCGGAGGGACATGATCTGGAGCCAATTCTGACCTCATCCTGGATTGCACTGACCGCACTCGCTGTAGGAGTGTCTCAGGCAGCATTTGATTATGCTGTTGACTATGCGAAAGATAGGGAGGTTTTTGGGGTCAAGGTCGCCCAGAAACAGGCCATCGCCTTCCTGATTGCTGAGATGGGAATTGAAATCGAATCCTCCCGACTCCTGGGCTGGGAAGCAGCTTGGATGGTCGATCAGGGAAAACCGGAGGCTTTCAAGCATGCCTATCTTGCCTGCCAAAATGCTCTAGATGCAGCCATGATGGTGACCGACAGCGCTGTCCAAATTCTTGGAGGTCACGGTTATATCCGGGAACACCCGGTTGAAATGTGGATGCGGAATGCCCGCGGATTTCAGACTTTTACAGGTCTGGCTCTGATCTGACAGTTAGACACTCTCCGCTGAGAGGAGGTTAAGATGATTAGCTTTGAAATGCCCAAGCCGCTGATCCAAATCAGAAATGTTGTCCAAACAGTTGCCAAAAATATGATGCGCCCTGTTTCCCGGGAAATGGATGAAAACGAACATCAAATCCCCTGGGATTATATCCAGTTCATGCACACAGCGACCAAGGCAATGGGGGGATCCGCTCTGGTCCCGGATGACAAACCCAAAAAGAAGGATCCGGACAAACCAAAGCGCCCGCCCATAAATTACCAGCGACTGATGGCTATGGTCGAAATGCTTTCCTGGGGCGACGCCGGGATCTATCTCTGCACCCCGGGCGGGATGTTAGGTGTTGCCGCAGTTGCCGCCGCAGGCACGCCAGAGCAGAAAAAACGCTTTTTAAGCCGCTTCCAGGGCAAAGAACCGGTCTTTGATGCCATGGCGATGACTGAACCCCAGGCAGGCTCCGATACTTCCGCAATTCGAACGACCGCAGTACTGGACGAAGAAACCAACGAATGGATTCTGAATGGGGAGAAAATTTTTGTTACCGCCGGTCACAAAGCCCTGGAGGATTCGGAGGGTTTTATCGTGGTCTGGGCCAGCATTGATCTTGATGCAGGCCGGGCAGGAATCCGCTCCTTTGTGATTGAAGCCGGAACCCCCGGCTGCAAAGTAACCAAACTGGAAGAAAAATTAGGAATCCGGGCCAGCGATACTGCTTCCATTGTCCTTCAAGACTGCCGGATTCCATTTGAAAACATACTTGGCAGTCCAACCATCGAAAAAAGCACCAAGGGCTATAAAGGTGCCATGGAAACATTTGATGCTACCCGGCCGATCGTGGCAGCTTCCGCTCTCGGGGGTCGAGATGTGGATCACGTCGGCGATGTACGCTACG
>CAZTWV010000029.1:0-38040 GCA_964618295.1 uncultured Anaerolineales bacterium
TGGTGTATTGCTTATACCATACTGCCAAGCTGCACATTTCAGTTTACCTCATAAGGCACAGAGGGGATTTGTTTTTGTAGTATGAATATAGAGCATATTGTATCGTCTAAAAAATATGCTCCAATTAAAGAATTAGTCTAAGGTTTTATTAGGAGGGAAACATGAGTAAGAAAGTAGCACAAATCGCTTTGGCACTGTTTTTGGTTTTTACTCTTACCGCCGCTTCTGCACAATTTCATAATCCTGATCCGAATAAGATCGATGAGGGATCAAGAACCTATTGTGAGGCTTATGCAGGCAATCCATATAAAAGTGGGTCAACTGTATATGGTCTTGGTTATGTCTCCTGCACAACAGAAGTCTCAAGAATCACAGTTGTAGTTCAAGTTAGGGATAGGGGGTCCTCGTGCGAAGCGGTTGAAAGATCAACAAATCCTGCTGCTACGAATACTTGCTACGATACTGATTACTGCGCGGCCACTGCGAGTCTTTCATACCAAGCTAATCAGTACTATGACACTGTGACATCTGGATATTGGCCTGGAGATAATGACTTTTATTCAAGCGATTGTGTATATATCAACTAATGGCAAGCAGATTTGATCTAAGTAGCTTCGATCAAAACGTTTGATAACTAATAGTAAGATAATTCTCTTATTGCTTTCGGCTTAAACTTACCCCAGTATTGAAGGCTTGCCAAAAGCGTTTACTGGGCTATTTACTCGGTTAACTGATATCCTATACAGATCTGTATTGAAGAGTTGGTGAGGCTTTATGGAACAATTCTCTTTATTTAGAATTGTGTAATATGTTTGACTCTCCCTTGAAAATAATTTCTAAATCCTAATCAATCCAGAAATATATATCTTTGGCCAAACCTCCGCGAGAGTACTAGTTGTAGTCATATAATTCTTCATTTAGTCTATCATTGCCAGATTAAACTCATCATGTTCGATGGAAGGTAGTTTTTTATACCACCGAAAGTTTGATGGCTTATTTTCTCCCAATTGAGTTTGTCGTTTATCTGGCCTTTTTTTTGAATTTGGTGCAGTCAAGGCAATCCTTGAGACTTTGTTTGAATATATTTAATGAGACCAGGAAAGATGCGAAATGCTATTCGGTTCCTCAATTTTGAATAGAGCTGTTCTTTTTCCAGTCTTGATATCCAATTCATAGAGTACTCCCCCAGCGTAAAGTTCATCATCAGTGTAAACCGCTAGCGATTCTCCGTCGGGTGACCAGGCGATCATCCACGGATCGAGATCCACCGTGATGAGTTCATGGAGGTTGCTGCCATCCAAGTTAATTGTATAGATGGCGTTTTTATAAGTGGCGTGTTCACCACTTGAAAGGAAAGTAATCTGACTGTCATTAGGTGACCATATAGGATTCTGGATTATCCAACTGGTGCTTGTGAGCGCATAGGTATTGGAGCCATCGATATCTTGAATGTAGATCTCGCGTGGGCTGTTCACTTGCTCTGGCTTTGTTTGTACTAAATATGCGAGGCGTGTGCCATCGTGAGATAAGCTCATTGACATGAAACTATCGGCCTGAAAGACCCACTTGTCAAGGGAGGTAATTTCTCCTGTGGCCACATCGACAGCTTGCCATTGCCATCCCCCAGTCCCTGCTACCCAAATAGCGATTCGATTTCCATCAGGTAACCACACCAAGTGCGAAACATCAAGACCGGAACCGGAGGTAAGTTGGCGGTCATTGCCGCCGTCAAGATCCATCAGGTGGAGCTGCTGCGTTCCTGAGCGTGCAGACAGGTAAGCAATTTGGTGCCCATCAGGAGACCAGTAGGGCATGCTATTGTAAAGGCCATCCGTTGTAACCCGGCGCGGATACGTTTCATCGGGGCAGATAGCAACGATGTTGGACCCTAAGCCATTGCTAGATACGAAGTTATGTGAAAAGACCATCTCCTTACAAGCCGCAGGGCCAATTCTACAAGAAGCAATCAGCAGCGTTAGTACAAGCAGTATACTGGGATGTAACGTTTTTCTTTTCATATTCCACCTACTGAAGCAAACTCTTTTCATTTCCTTAGGCAACATATCGATCAATTGGTTATAACTCATGAATTAAATGCAGACCATTTTTATGTTAATCTACGGGGGAGATAATAGAATCGTAGTGAAACGAGACAAGAGTGAACACGTGGAATATCACATTACAATAATTCACCATGAGTATTCAAATCCCCAAGCTCTGGTTCACTGTATACGATGGTTATTGTTAAAATTATACCATTTTTGTTGCACACCAGTCGTTTACTCTACCTGCGCTTTGTCGTGACCTTAAAATATAAGTGTTTTTCTGTCTATTTGGTTCAATGTACCCATCAAGATAGATAGTCGGAGCTTTCAAAACTAAAACAATCTCTTCCGGTCCGCCACTTCTCAGTTTGTGCCATTTGGAAAGCCGATCTCAAGTGGAAGTAGGAGGCTACATTAAGACTTTTCTCTCGGGTCAATTAGTGCTCTTTAGCTTCTTCTGATTCTTGAGAAATCCTCTTGGGAGTCGTTCGTTGATACGAGATAGAGAAGGATCCTGGATCGTCTCGGTACTCTTTCCAGAGGACAAAGAAACGAAATCTACTGATACAAAGCGTATCCTGAATTTCTTCTCGTGTCATCAGGCTCTGTTCGTAAGCTTGAAATAGAAAGATGACCTGCTCATCGGAAAACCGTTTGTGAAGCTGTGCCATAGCTCCCTCCTTGATAGTGTGAGGGAACCTATTATAGGAGTCCAGTTTTCAACTGAAAACCAGTCCAGCTTTCAATTGAAAATAGTCCACTTTTCAATTTCAAATGACACTGTCAAGTTAAGTGTTTGACAAATTCAGCAGCTTACTGTAAAATCTCTTCGTTCAACCTGCAGCTTAACAATTTATTTGGATCAGGGTGCCTTGTCTCCCCGGAAGGGTAGGCTGAAAGGCGAAGTCTGTGAAAGTCAGACGCTGTCCCGCAACTGTAAGGTGGTCGGAATTGAACCACCAAGCCAGGTCGACCGCCCTGATCACCAGTTCTAAAATCTCTCGTGGTGAGGAGGTGCGAACGCATAAAGATTTTTTACTTCTTCCCTGTCAGAGACAGGGATTTTTTGTTTAAGGAAATTTAAATCAAGATGTGAGGAGAAAATGAAAAAGAAATTTCAACTTGTAGTGATTATTACCGTGCTGGCTCTGGTGTTGACTGCCTGTGCGGCTGCACCGGCAGTGGAAGCTCCAGCAGAACCAACTGCTGCAGTGGAGGATCCGGCTCAAACCCCGGAAGAAGAACTCCCTGAACCACAGCCTACAGAAGAACCCGAAATTGAAGAAACTCCGCTGAGCGTAACTGATGGTTTGGGAAATGATATCACCCTGGAGCAGCCTGCCCAAAAAATAGTCTCCCTTTCTCCCTCGATGACTGAGATCGTTTTTGGTATCGGAGCTGGAGATCGTTTGGTAGGTCGGGATTCCAATTCGCTGTACCCTGAAGCAGCTCTGGAAGTCAAAGATCTCGGTGGGATGTGGGAAAGCTTACCGATGGAAGATATTGTAGCCCTGGAACCAGATATGGTTCTGGCTGCCCAAATTATCTCCGAAGACCAGGTCGGGCAGCTCCAGGAATTGGGGTTGAATGTTTTCTGGCAGAAGAACCCCGAAGATTTTGATGGATTGTATGATAACTTACGACAGATAGCTGTACTTACAGGAAATGAAGAAGAAGCTGAGGAATTAATTCTGAAGCTCCAAGACCGGGTTGGAGCGGTGGATGCCGCTCTGGCTGAGGTCGAAGAAATTCCGCTGGTCTTCTATGAATTGGATGCCACCGATCCGACTAATCCCTGGACCACCGGTTCCGGAACATTTATCTCTTACATCATTGACAAAGCCAAGGGTGAAAACCTGGGTGATGTCCTGGATGGGGATTGGGCCCAGATCAGTTCGGAAGAACTGGTTGCCCAGGATCCGGATGTGATTTTGCTAGCTGATGCCATGTACGGTGTAACCGTAGAATCGGTTGTTGAAAGGGCAGGTTGGGAAGAAATCACAGCAGTGGCTGAAGGGGAACTGTATCCTTTCGACCCCTCTATTTTGAGTGTTCCGGGACCCCGGTTGGTGGATGGATTTGAAGAAGTGGCTGCCATCCTGCATCCTGACTTGATGGAGGAATAACGATTATCAATAAAAGACCTTTTATAACCGTTACAGGGCTGCTTCTTGCAGCCCTGATTGCAAGCATTGCCCTGGGGGCGGTTACCATCCCCCCGGGGAATGCTCTTCGTATTTTGCTCCATAAACTTCCCTGGTTTTCATTCACCGGGACCTGGCCGGAGTACTTCGCTACTATTTTGTGGGAGATTCGGCTGCCGCACACCATATTGGTCGGACTGACCGGGGCAGCTCTGGGTGGGAGTGGTGCAGCCTTTCAGGGTCTTTTCCGGAATCCGCTGGCCGATCCTTATTTAATTGGGGTGGCGTCTGGTGCTGGTTTGGGAGCGATTTTCGTGATGGCCTTACCTGTAAACGGCCAGTATTTAATTCCTGTCGGGGCTTTTTTGGGAGCGATCATCACTATAGGTTCAGTTTACAGCCTGGCCCGGGTGGGGAAAATGGTTCCTCTAACTACCTTGATCCTGGCTGGGGTGGCAATTGGTTCACTTACCTCCGCCCTGACCTCCTT
Organism: uncultured Anaerolineales bacterium; assembly: GCA_964618295.1. Classification (GTDB taxonomy): domain Bacteria; phylum Chloroflexota; class Anaerolineae; order Anaerolineales; family UBA11858; genus B10-G9. The sequence goes on from CAZTWV010000029.1 coordinate 4,680, forward strand.
GATTATTATGTTAACCGAGAATGTTGTTCACCAGGCACTGACCTTTCTTTACGGCGGCTCCTCAGTTGCCGGATGGGAGCCGATTAAAATTGCCGTACCGTATTTCTTGTCGGGGTTAGTTATGCTTTCTTTTAGTGGACATGCTTTGAATGTTCTGCAGTTTGGTGAGGAGCAGGCCCAGCAGATGGGGTTATCGGTCGAAAAAGTAAAGATTGCAATTATTTTAGCGGCTTCCCTGACCACGGCAGCGGCTGTTTCTTTTTCCGGTGTGATCGGATTTATCGGTCTGGTCGTACCCCATATCATCCGTTTGGTCTGGGGCGGAGATTACAGGCAGTTGATCCCTCTTTCCATTCTGGGCGGGGCTTTTGCCCTCCTGGTTTCAGATCTGGCAGCAAGGATTATCCTTGCCCCCCAGACCCTCCCGGTTGGAATTGTGACTGCCATGATTGGGGCCCCGTTTTTCCTCTGGATCCTGCGCCGTGCCAAGCAGGAGGTTTTCTGGTGAGAGCAAACATGGATAATAGTGTGGTACTCGATATTACGAATCTATCTGCCTGTTATGGAGATCTGCAGGTGTTGGATCAGCTCCGTTTTCAGGTTTACAAAGGTGAGATCCTGGGGTTAATTGGTCCTAACGGCGCTGGAAAATCAACCTTGATTAAAGTCCTGAGCGGTGTGCTGCGGGCCAGTCAGGGAGTGGTTAAACTGGACGGTCAGAATATCACCCAACTCAATCCTGGACAGCGGGCCAGGCTGCTGGCTGTCGTACCCCAGGCCCGCCAGCTGGGAGGTGCTTTCACGGTAGAAAAGACCGTGCTTTTGGGAAGGACGCCCTATCTCGGATTTCTCGGAAAACCATCGGAGGCAGACCTGGAGAAAGCCAACTGGGCTATGTTGAAGACCTGCGTGGATCATCTCGCGGACCGCCGGCTGGCAGAAATCAGCGGCGGGGAGCAGCAGCGGGTGATGCTGGCCCGGGCTCTAGCTCAGGAAACACCAGTCCTGCTGCTGGATGAGCCAACCAATCATCTGGATCTCGGATATCAGATCGATTTTCTGGAATTGATTTTGTCGCTTGTGAAGCAGGAGGAGCTGACCGTGTTGATGGCCATGCACGATCTCAATCAGGTGGCAGGTGTTGCTGATCGGGTTGGATTGCTGATCGATGGCAAGCTTGCGGCATTGGGTAAACCGGAGAATGTGATTACAACAGAGAATGTGTCTGCAGCTTACCGGACAGAAATCAAAGTAGTTGATAATCCGGAAAACGGGATTCCGATGATTTTACCTTACAGCTGATAACTTGAATTTGCCGATTGGGCCTGCTTGGAATTGAATTTTCTCAGAATTTAGAATCCAAATTGATGACACCTCTTATCCCTTGGTGCAGATAAGAGAGAGGCGATATGTTCAAATCTGAAAATCCATAAAAATTTTCTATTTGGAGAGAGCACTCTTTTCTGTGTTCCAGACAGGTTTACCATAGATCTTGAGCTGGATAGAATGGATTGGGTTTCTGAGCTTGAGATGATAAAAAATGCTGTAAACGAAGCCATAAGCTTTGTTGCTCTGCAGACAACTATCAGGATAAAATGGTTCCGAATTGGGTCCTGGTTGGGATTTTTTTTGGTTTGCACAATTTTCAAGTATCGCTAATAACTAGTCTTGATCCTCAGTTATAATAATTGCGGAAAGGCATAATGGAAAAACATAGCTGGGTTCCAGGGAGGGAAAAACTATTTTCTTATCTGGTAGAAGATCCAAACTTCAGGATCAGAATTATGGAGAGCAGTTGATTGATAATTCTGGCACCAGTGTTTTGAAGATAGATTCTGAACATAAGATTTCATTGCATGTTGAAACCGCAATAGAGGAAGCCGAAGGGCTGCAATTTCTAGATCAGGATCTGCTGACCACAGCCTAACAGGGTGATCCGAAAAGGGCTGCGGAGCAGCTGACCTGTTTGGGCACTGGCTTGAGGAATGAAAATTTTGATTCCGGAGGTGATTTCAGATCATAAATATAGTCTCACGGAAAGAAGAAATTGTGATCTGAAGCTGATTTCCCCGCAGGTAAAAGGTAAAATGAAGCTGTCTGCTCCCTTAAATAACGCAAAACTAACAACGCAAAAATGGGGAGAATGAACAGAATCCCTCCCGCGGATGTACATGGTGCAGCAGTCCTGGTTGATTCCAAAGGGCAAGTTTTTCGGGTCCTTGTTAACAATATCGACCAATTACAGATTGAAAATACCAGACTGCTGACAGAATTGATGGAATCATCATCAATAACAAAATTCAAATACTTTTTTGAGAACCTGGTTGACAGTGGTGCAGTTACTAACTGGGAATTTCTTTTTAAGATAGGAGATCAATTTCAACTATTCCTGGTATCTGCTGTTCAGCATCAAGATGACTATCTGGTTCTCCTGGCAGAGAGGAAAGAAGATACCTGGCATTTGGCGGCGGATCTGCTGGAGCTGACCAACCAGCAGGTGGATTTTGTGCAAGCATGCCTGACCGATCTTGAACCGGGGATGGGGGATGAATTGGGAAATCCGGTGAACTGTTTTGATGAAATTTATGGTCTTAATAACGAATTGGTGAATTTATACCGGATTATCAATAAGCAAAAATCCGAACTGGAGCAGTTAAATGACCAAAAGGATTATTTCATGGGTATGGCAGCCCATGACCTGCACAATCCTCTCTGGGCCATTAAATATTTCAGCGATATTCTAAAATCTGACCTGGGTGATGACCTGACAGAGAAGCAGGAGGAACATCTTGAGATCATTTCTTCTTCAAGCCGCTTCATGCTGGGCTTGGTGGAAGACCTCCTGGATGTGACCACAATCTCTTCTGGTGAACTCATTCTGGATCGGCTTGAAGTCGATCTGGGCCAACTGTTAAATCAGATCGTCAAGATCTATCAGGCGCTGGCAGATCAGAAAGATATCCAGATTGATTTTTCCCAGGAGGTTGATCCTGGATTTAAGATCCCGCTTGATCCGGATCGGTTTCAGCAGGCGATTGGTAACCTGCTTTCCAATGCTATCAAGTTTTCTCCGCGGGGGGAGTCAATTACCGTTATCTATACTGCTGATGAGAACCAGAGTTGTGTGCAGGTTCAGGACAACGGTCCGGGAATACCTGAAGATGAAATTGATCAAATATTTCGGCTTTTTAGGAGGACCTCCGTGGTCAGTCCAGAAGGTGAAAAAAGTTCCGGACTTGGTCTGGCGATTGCCAGGAAGATCATCACTGCTCACCGGGGGAATTTAAAGGTGGACAGCATTGTCGGAACGGGGACTGTTTTTTCTGTATATCTCCCGATTCATAAATGGGAAAAGGTTAATTGAAGGTCCCAATATAATCAGGATCGAAGATCGCGGTTTTGTTTGGAGGCAGCCCAGCTGGCGACTCCCAGGATCCCTGCATCCGCTCCCAGCTTGCTCTCAACCACTTCAACATTTTCTACTGGCATCACAAATACCCGTTTTTTGAGAGTTTTTCGGATCGGATTTAACAGCAGATCGCCGGCTTTGGCAACGCCGCCGGTGATCACGACTCGCTCCGGACCGATTGAGACGCAGACATTGGCAATTGCAGCCCCGAGGTATCCGCCGACGGATTCCCAGATTTCCAGGGCGATTTCGTCCCCCTCTTCCGCTGCTTGGGATACTATTTTAGGAGTGATCTTGTTCAAATCATAATCCACCAGATCTGCAATCCGGGTGGTAAGACCCTGCCGGACGGCTTTTTCGGCTCGGGAGGCGATTGCCGGACCGGAAGCAAATGCTTCGACACAGCCGTAGTTTCCGCAGCCGCAGCGTGGTCCATTGACATCTACTGTGTGGTGGCCCAGCTCTCCAGCAGTTCCCTGGAAGCCAAGCACCAGCTCTCCGTTCACCACCAATCCACCGCCGATCCCGGTCCCAATTGCATAGCAGGCCATCCGGTTAACACCGCGCCCGGCGCCGTAATTGAACTCACCAAATGTGATTGACCGGACATCATTCAAGAGCGAGACGGGAAGTTTCAGTGCTTCTGACAGGGTGCCAGCCAGGGGGATTCCCCGCCATTGGCCGGGCAGGTTCGGCAGGAAGAGCGTTTTTCCTTCCTTCAAATCAAGCACGCCGGGAGCACTGACCCCGATTCCTTGGATAGTCTCTTTCCTGGTTTCGCTGGCCTCAATCAAGTTCTGGATGAGGTTGATCATCCGGGACATGACTGCATCATGACCTTCCTGGGCAAGAGTGGGGCAGGTCTCTGACTGGAGAACTTTTCCCGACTCCAGGTCGACGATTCCAGCTTTGATATTTGTTCCCCCCAGGTCGCAACCAATATATATTGCCAAAATAAACCTCCATCCAGCATTCTACGGCAGATGTAACATGAGGGGGACAGAAATCCAGGGAACCTGTCCCCCTCATTAAAACAGTTCTCAGTATAGATACGGTTTCAAAATATCTCGGGAAATCTTGAAGCCGCGCTTGACCAGCTCGTCCGTCCCTTCAAATTTCCGGTCTTCATGCTCAATGGAGACCACGTAGTCGTATCCAAAACGGTATAACGCGCTCAGGAAGCGGCCCCAATCCACTTCGCCCAGCCCGGGCAGGCGGGGGATCTGCCAGCCCATGCCCAACGAGATCGTTCCATTTTCGTAGAGGCCCTCATGGTCGATTTCCAGGTCTTTGGCGTGAACATGGAAAATCCGGTCCTTGAACTCCCGGACGACCCGGATGTAGTCAATCATCAACCAAACCAGGTGGGAAGGATCCAAGTTGAGGCCGAAATTGTCATCCGGAATGATCTCAAACATCTGGCGCCAGATGTTCGGCGTGCTGGCCAGGTTGTTGCCGCCCGGCCACTCATCATTGGAAAAAATCATCGGGCAGTTTTCAATCGCGATTTTGACCCCTTTATCACCGGCGTACTTTACAATATCCGGCCAGACTTTCGAAAACTCATCCAGATTTTCCTCAATATTGCGGTCCTTATCGCGGCCTACAAAAGTCCCGACAATCGGCTCATCCATCACCAGGGCCGAAGCATCAATCACTTTTTTGAGGTGATCAATCACCGTTTTGCGGTGTTCAAGATCAGGATGAAGCGGGTTGGGATAATAGCCCAATGAAGAGATCTCTAAATTGTGATCTGCCAATAAATTTCGAGCTTCATCTGCTTTGGCCTGATCCATACCAGTCACATCCAGGGTGGTCACTCCGGCATAGCGCCGTTCCGCTTTACCGACCGGCCAGCAGGCCAGCTCGAGCATTTCAAATCCGTTCTGACTGGACCATTCCGCGACCTCCTTGAGGGATTGTCCGGGGAATGCAGCTGTCATTAATCCAAGTTTCATGATCTTCTCCTCTTCAATATTTTCAGGTAAATTCTAATATTCAACTTTTGTCCATTGACCTTTTTTAGCGCTTTCCAGGATCGCCTGATCCACTGCCAGAGTGTCATGACCGGCCTGGAAGGTCGGGAAATTGGCTGGAGCATCGAAATCACCAGCCTGGATGTAGTCGTAAACTGCCACCTGGAGCTGCTTGAAGGTGTCCGGGAAGCCTTCAGCGTGTCCACCCGGGTAAGATGCACTCCAGCGGGCCTCTTCACTCATCAAAGAAGGATCCTTGATAATCTTTTGATTGGGTTCCGGCCGATGCCCTAAATACAGCTCATTAGGAGTTTCAGAATCCCAGACCAAGGAAGATTCTGAGCCATTGATTTCAAAGAACAGCCGGTTCTTTCTGCCGCTGCAAACTTGAGCTACGGTCATTATGCCCCGGGCTCCATTCTCGAACTTAATCAAAACACTGGCATAGTCCTCGGTTTTGATTGGTTTTTCCTCATACTCGATATCGGTTTCTAATTTTCCGCCAAAGGTATCGAGTTCCTTTTTTGGTTTTTTACGAACCGGAATAAAGGTTTCAAAATCAGCAAAAACCTCTTCGACTTTTGTCCCGGTAATAAAGGTCACGAGATCAATCCAGTGCGATCCAATATCAGCGACAGCCCGAAGTTCACCGCCGAGATCCGGTTCCAGGCGCCAGTTCCAGTCAGTGTCATACAGCAGCCAATCTTGTAAATAACTGCCCTGGATAATGTAGAGCCGGTTCCCGAGCTGTTGGGATTGGACCCGGGCCCGGGCTTCCTGGGCCAGCGGATAAAAGCGGATGTTGAAGTTGACCGCGTTTACCAGGCCTTTTTCCTGAGCCAGGGCAACCAGTTCGGATGATTCTTTTGTGTTCATTGCCAGCGGCTTCTCGCAGATCACGTGTTTTCCAGCTTCCAGACTGGCTTTGGCCTGTTCAAAATGGAGGTAATTTGGGGAAGCGATATGGATCACATCCAGGTCCGGGTCGGCCACCATCTCTTTCCAGTCGCCGTAACCTTTCGGTACCAGCAGGCGTTCCGCAGCCTGATCAGCCAGCTCCTGATTGCTTTCTGCAATCGCGGAAACCTTAAATCCCTGGCGCCGGATACCTTCCATATGCGCAGGTCCAATAAACCCGGCACCGATTACGCCAACATGAAATACTTTCTTCATAATCTTCTCCTAGATTACATAATTAAAATCTGGTGTAGGTGTGTCTTGTATTTTGATTATAAACTGCCCCTGATTTATTCTTCAAGCCGCATTGACTTAAAGTGGATTCTGATTTGCAAGCAGGACTGCTCCAACCAGTACAATGGATTCTCCCAACTCGCAGCCTACGATCTTATAGTTGTCGACACTGCTGATGAATTCATACTCGCGGGCATATTTTCGGATAGGGTCCAGAAGAATTTCGCCTATCTTGGACACTCCACCACCGACCGCCAAAACTTCCGGGTTGAAAAGACAGAGCACATTCGCAAGACCCAAACCCATGGAATAGGCCACCCGGTCAATTTCCCGGAGGGCAAAACTGTCTCCCGCTTGGGCTGCGTCTGCCAGCATTCTGGCATTCAGCTGGTTGATATCAGCGCTGGCATGCCTGTACAGAGCAGAAGATTCTGGAACATAACCGGGACTGCGCAGCCGGTTCTCAATTGACCACCCAGAGCAGAGATTTTCAATTTTCTCTGCTTTTCCAGGCTCGCTGCTGGTCCAATCTGGGACATAGGTCTGGCCGAACTCCCCGGCCCCGTAGCCCTGGCCGTCGTATAACTTTCCGTCAAGAACCAATCCACCCCCAACACCGCTGCCCAGATTGGTATAGAAGAATTGTTTTGTTCCCCGGCCGGATCCCCTGCAGTATTCACCCCAGGAAGCTGCGTTTGTATCATTTGCAACCAGGGTCGGCAGATTAAAATTTTTCTCAAACCATGATTGGAGGGGAAAGCCGCTCCAACCGCGGATTTGAACTGATTTCAGAATTGCCCCGGTGCTGCTGTCCACTGGTCCGCCAAAACCAATTCCGATCCTTTCAATTGTTTTTTGATTTTGCCGTGCTTGCTGCAAGAAGGGGGGGATTTCAGTCAGCAGCCAATTCTTGATTCCCTCCGCACTTTCCTCGCGGGCAGCCCGGCCCTGCAGGACTTTGATGATCTTTCCTTCCGGCGAAGCCAGGGAGATCTGTTGTTTCGTTCCCCCAATCTCTACCCCCAGGGTGTAGGAGGTTGCCATATGATGCACTCCTTTCCAGTGGTTTTTAGGCAGGAGATTTGATGTTGAATTATCCTGATTTAATCAAACCATAGAAAAGATTTCAGAAGACGGGAAGTTTGTCACTATCCTGAGGTTACTATTATCAAAAATACGGATCAAAGCAGGGACAAATCCTCAAATTTGCTTGACTTTAGGCTGAATTTCGCTAAGATTCAGGTAAATGTACGTACCTTTGTATCTAAATGTCCCCCTATGAGTGATCGAAAAACTGACTCTAAATCGGTGCTGGTAAGCAATGGAACCCAGGATTTCCGGAAATTGAATCCAGTGGATATGGGGATCACCCCCATTGACCAGGACAGTCCAATTCCTCTTTTTCAGCAGGTCAGAATTGATCTGACCAACCTGATCCGGTCCGGTCGACTGGTGCCGGGAGATATGCTGCCCAGCGAGGATCAGCTCTGTGAGGCTTATGGCGTTGGCCGTCAGACGCTCCGGAAGGCAGTTACCCGCCTGGTGAATCGGAATATTTTGGACCGCACACCTGGAAGGGGAACTGTGGTTCTCAAGCACCAGGATCGCCAAAAATTTTTTCTGGACAGAAGTTTCGCCCGGCAGATCACGGAAATGGGATTAAAACCCAGTTCAGAGGTGCTTCGCAAGGAGAAGCGGGTAATTGATGAAACCTCTCCGGAATCTCTTCGTGTCAAGCTGGACAGCTCGGCTTTGGAACTCTTCCGGATTCGGTACGGGAATGGGGATCCTATCTGTGTTCAATACACAACTGTTGTGACGGATCTCTGCCCTACACTCTATAAACATGATTTCACTGTTTCTTCTCTGTACGATTTGCTGCTGACCGAATATCGGCTTCCTGTAACCCGGATAGATCATTCTGTACGGGCATCAATTGCCGATGAATGGATGCGGTCTTTGCTGAAAATCAACAGCCCGGCTGCACTGCTGGTGGTGAAGACCACCGCCTATCTGGCTGAAGGAGATCCGATCGAAGCATCCACGAGTTATTACCGGGCAGATCGGTATGAATTCAGCACCAGCCAAAATTTCTAATAGTGAGATATTGGATGATCTGGCGTATTTCCGGCCAGGGGAGAAGGAGGTATAAGCGATGAAACTGGGCGTTTATACGGTTTTGTTTTCTGATCAAAATTTAGAGGAAACCCTGAAATATCTGACCGGCAAAGGAATTCATGTCGTTGAACTCGGAGCCGGCGGTTACTCTGGTACCGCTCACGCAGCCCCGGATTTGCTGCTGAATGACCCCGGGGCATTAGCGGACTTCAAAGCTCTGCTGGCAGATTATGAGGTGGAAATCAGCGCTTTAAACTGCTCAGGGAACCCGGTCCATCCCCAGCAGGATCTCGCAAAAGAGTTTCACGAAGCGTATCAAAAAGGGGTTCTGCTGGCAGAAAAATTGGAAGTATCGCGGGTGATTACCTTTGCCGGCTGTCCGGGGGCTTCCCCGGAAGCAAAATTCCAGAACTGGGTCACCTGTCTCTGGCCCCCGGAAGTTTTCCAGACAATTTTGGATTACCAGTGGAATGATGTGCTGATTCCTTACTGGAAGAAGGCTGTCAAGTTTGCTGAGGAGCGCGGAATCCGGGTTTGTATAGAGCCCATTGCTGGATTTTGCGTCTATAACCCGGAGACATTTTGGAAGCTTCGAAATGGGATTAACAGCGAGAAGATCGGCATCAACCTGGATCTGAGCCATATGTTCTGGCAGGGAGCTGATCCTGCAGCGGTAATTCGCGAGTTTGGTGAAGCTGTATTTCATTTTCACGCAAAAGACACCCGGATTGATGAGGTCAATACCGCCAAGAACGGTGTCCTGGATACAAAACACTTTTCAGAAATGCTGGATCGTTCTTGGAATCACCACACTGTTGGGTACGGGCATGATGCTTTAGTCTGGAAAGATATCATTCGAAATTTACGGATGGTTGGGTACGATGATGTGATATCCATTGAGCATGAAGATCCCCTGGCCAGCAGGGAAGAGGGACTCACTAAGGCAATCAACTTCCTGCAGGAAATTCTGCTTACAGAAGAACCGCCGGAAATGTGGTGGGCGTAAGGAGCTGAGTATGATCAAGATCGGAATCATTGGAGCAGGAACTGTTGTCAGGGTCCGCCATTTGCCTGAGACCGAGCAAAATCCCTATGCGGAAGTGAGTGCTGTTTGTGATATTGTCCCTGAGCGGGCGCAGGAGATGGCCGAGAAATATCAAGCTAAACCGTACACAGATTACCGGGAGCTGATCAAGGACTCGGAGCTGGATGCCGTGATTGTGGCTGCTACAAACGTCACCCATGCAGAAATGAGCATCGCTGCCCTGGAGGCAGGAAAGGATGTGATGTGCGAAAAGCCGATGGCAACCTCTCTGGAGGAAGCCCAGGCGATGATTGACTCAGCCTCAAAAAACAGCTGTAAGTTAATGATTGCGCATAACCAAAGATTGGAAGCCGTAAACCGTAAAGCGCGGGAGATCATCCAATCAGGAAAGTTGGGAAAGGTACTGACATTCCGGTCGGTCTTTGGGCATCCCGGATGTGAAGACTGGGCCATTGACGGAGAGAACACCTGGTTTTTCCGGAAGGAAATCACGGCCATGGGCTGCCTGGGAGATCTGGCAATCCATAAATTAGATTTGATTCGCTGGATTCTGGGGGATGAATATGTTCAGGCTTCAGCTTTTGCGGATACGATGTACAAAACATATCCAGAAGGCGGCTTAATTGATGTGGAGGACAATGCGATCTGTATGCTGAAAACCCAAAAGGGTGTTATGGGCTCGATGACCGTCAGCTGGACTTACCGCAAAGAAGAGAATATCACCACTTTTTATTGTGAAGACGGCGTTCTGGACCTGTACACGAACCCGGATTATCCTCTTGTGGTTCATTATGATCATCAGCATGTGGAATACCACAAGCTCGGTAAGAAATCCACCAATGTGGAGCAGGTCAAAACCGGGATTATTGATGAATTTGTGAATTGCATCCGATTGGATCGAGAACCAGAGATTTCAGGGATTGAGGGATATAAAGCATTAGAAGTTGTTCTGGCTTGCCTGGAATCCGCGGAAAAGGGCCAAATTGTCAAGCTGAAATAAGAAGGAGATTTTGTGAGCCAGGTCCCAGAAGAGGTAACTCAAATTATGAAAATGGTTGACCATTCATTACTGGCACCGGGTTTAACAGACCAGGAGCTGAAAGCAGGCTGTGACTTGGCTGCAAAATATCATACTGCCTCTGTCTGTGTCAAACCCTGCCACGTTAAATTGGCAGCTGGAGAATTGGAAGGCAGTGATGTGCTGGTTGGCGGAGTGATTGGGTTTCCCCATGGAAACAGCACCCTGGAAATTAAGCTGGGTGAAACCCGCCAAATTCTTGAGGATGGTGCCGTTGAAGTGGATATGGTGGTGAACCTTGGTAAAGTCCTGGGAGAGGACTGGGATTTCATCCGGAATGAAATCAAACAGATTGCGGACCTTGTCCATCAGCACAGGGCTGTCTTGAAGGTAATTTTTGAAAATGATTTACTGCCAGAGGAGCGCTTCAAGATTCGCCTGTGCGAAATCTGCAGTGAAGTTGGGGTTGATTTTGTAAAGACTTCAACTGGATATAACTATATAAAAGGAGCAGACGGCAGCTACCGTTATCAGGGAGCTACCCTGGAAGATCTCCAGCTGATGCTGGAGCACACACCTGAGCATGTTCAGGTCAAAGCTGCGGGAAAGTCAGGAACCCTGGATCGGGTTCTAGTCCTGCAGGAAATGGGTGTTACAAGGACCGGAACCGGTCAAACTGAACAGCTATTTCGAGACGCAGTGGAAAAATTTTCCTGAATGATTGAAGGTTATTATTGGATAAGAGCTTAGGCGGTTGGGAAAAGAACAGTGTATAATGGACGCCCAGTAAAAAATAAGGAGGTGATACGCCCAAGTTAACTGGAGAAAGGTAGAATAATTGTGTAGTAAATGTAAAACAATATTAAGGAGAAAGAAATGAGGAAGAATCACAAATTATTGTCGCTGATGCTTGTTTTTGCCCTGATGGCCGGTATGTTGGCCGCCTGCGGCGGACAGGAAGCAGCACCCGAAGAACCAGCCGCCGTAGAAGAAGAAGCTGTGGTTGAAGAGGCTGAAGAAGCCGAAGAAGCTGAGGAAGTGGAAGAAGCAGAAATGGAAGAGGAAGAAGCGATGGCGGAACCTTTCGTCATTGGGATTTCCAACTCCTTCATTACCAGTGAGTACCGGACCCAGATGATCGACGACCTGGAACAGACCAATGCCGAATACATGGAAATGGGTCTGACCGAGGAATTGGTCATTGAATCCGAGAACACCGACGTCGCTGGACAGATTCAGCAGATTGAAACCCTGATGAACCAGAACGTGGATGCAATCCTCGTTAACCCTGGTGACGCAGTTGCCCTCAACCAGATCCTGGAAGAGGCTGTGGACGCTGGAATCGTGGTCATCTCCATTGACCAGGAAATCGAGGCTGCAGGGGCTATCAATGTTGGCCACAACCAGAAAGAATGGGCTTACATCAGTGCATCCTGGTTCGCTGAAAAACTTCAGGAAGGCGATGTGGTCCTGATTGAAGGCTTTATCGGACACCCGGCAAATGTCTTCCGGATGGCTGGCGTAGATGAAGCTTTTGCTGACTACCCCGGCATCAACGTGCTGGCCAGCGAATCCGGTATGTGGGACGAAGCTACAGGACAGCAGGTAATGGCTGATTTCTTGGCTGCTTATCCTGACCTGGACGGCTACTGGACCCAGGACGGAATGGCCATTGGCGCCCTGCAGGCTGTTTTGGCTGCGAATCTTGAGGAAGCACCCCTGGGTGTGGGTGAAGGACGCGTTAAATTCCTGAAACTGTGGAAAGAAATGCTTGACGCAGATCCGGAATATGAGACCATCGCGGTTGCCAACGCTCCTGGCGTTGCTGCCACTGGTCTGAGGATTGCCGTGGAACTGCTCCAGGGCAAAGAGCTGAAAGAGGAATCCCTCACCGGCCAGTTTGGAACCACCGTGTATATCGATCCTCCGGTTATCGTAACACCTGAGAACTTTGAGGAAATTTACGCTGAGTACGTGGACGGCGGATATCCCGATTCCTATCTGCTGGACGGCATCCTGACCCTCGAAGAGGTTCAGGCTCTGTTCAAGTAAACTTGACTGACACCGGCTTCCTGGCGCCCCGGCGGCAGGAAGCCGGTTTTGAAAGCGCTCTGTTCTGTTTGAATAATCCGAAAATGGATTGATCTGGAATTATTTTTTTTTAGTGATTGAGATTGTTATGGAAAATACAGCACTGCAAGCAAAAAATATTGTCAAACATTACGGCGGCGTCATCGCTCTCAGCGAGGGTACGTTAAACATTATCCCTGGCGAAGTGGTCGCGCTGGTCGGCGCCAACGGCAGCGGGAAAAGCACGTTATCGAAAATAATCACTGGTGTGGTATCCAAGGACAGCGGTGTATTGATTTTTGATGGAGAACCGGTTGATTTTTCCAATCCGGTGGCTGCCCAGAAAAAGGGGATCACTGCGGTTTACCAGGAATTGAGCCTGGTGCCTTCCCTTTCAGTCTCGGAGAACATATACCTGGGTCATGAACCGCTAACCAGGACCGGACGGATAGATAACAAAAAAGCTTTCCGGGATACGGAAAAACTCCTTGCCTTATTTGAAGGCACATTCCAGGCAACCCTGCATCCTGACGCATTGGTTCGGGATCTGCCGCCGGATGAAAAACAAATTATTGAAATATTAAAGGCAATCAGCCGGGATCCGAAACTTCTAATTCTTGATGAGGCAACCGCCAGTTTGGACGGCCAGCAGGTGGAATGTCTCTTTGACCTGGTTTTGGAGTGGAAAGCCGAGGGGATGGGGCTGGTTTTTGTATCGCATAGAATGGATGAAATTTTCCGAATTGCGGACCGGGCAGTAGTCCTTCGGAATGGAAAGACTGTGGGAGAGGTTAACATCAACGAGACAGATGAACAGGAAGTTGTCTCAATGATGGTTGGCCATGAGCTGGGTTTGGGTCGGGACAGCGGTACCGTGGATAATTTTGCAGGGGGTCAGACGGCATTAATTGTTGAAGGCCTGAAAACTGATCTCCTGCATGATATCAGCTTCTCCGTCAACCGGGGAGAGCTGGTTGGAATTGGCGGTTTGCGGGGACAGGGTCAGTCCGATTTACTGCATGCGATTTTTGGAAATCGGAAGTTTACCGGTTCCATTCAACTGTACGATGAGGATATTGTTGCGGATCATCCCCAGCGGGCAATGCGAAAAGATGTGGCTTTAATTCCGGGTGACCGCTCCACTCAAGGTGTGCTGATGTCCCGCTCGATTTTAGAAAACCTTCATTTACCAAACTGGAAAAAATATAATTTTCCGCTCCGGATTCAGAAAGCTGTCCAGGATGCTGAAAATGTCACTGATCGACTTTCAATGGTGATGGAATCTCTCCAGGCCCCGATCTCCAGCCTGTCGGGAGGAAATGCCCAGAAAGTAGTGATCGGTAAGTGGCTTCTGCGCTCCCCCCATTTACTCCTGTTGGATGACCCGACCAAAGGCGTCGATGTGGGTACCAAGGCTGAATTTTATAATTTGCTGGATGCTCTCTGTCAGGAAGGAACCACGATTCTGCTCTACAGCTCGGACGATCAGGAGCTGTTGGATCTCTGTACCCGTATCCTGGTCATGCAGGACGGAACCATTAAAGCTGAGCTGATGGGTAATGAGATTAATAAATCCAATCTGGTCTCAACCAGCATGGGGGCTGGAGTGACAGAAACGAATGGAATGAAGTCCTAGTGAGAAGGCAGAACGAGACGTATGAATCAAAAAAATAATCTACGATCCTGGTGGAAGAATTTCAATCGAAATAATACCTATGTGCTTTCGTTAATATTGTTTATCCTCACAACTGCAGTATATTTAATTCTTCAGCCAGCTGTGATGGAAGAGGGTGTTCTGTCCAGGTTAATAAAAAGCAACTTCCGGACCTGGCTGCCGGTGATCCTGCTTGCAGTTGGACAGACAATTGTCATGTTAGGAGGTGGGTTGGACCTTTCCAATGGGGCGATAGTCTCACTGCTGAATGTGATCATGGCTGTCTCAATAACCACTGTGGAAGAACCCCGATTTAACTTGCTGATTGTTGCTGCAGTGATTGTTTTTGGCCTTCTAGCAGGTTTTCTCAATGGTTTTTTTACCGCAGTGCTTGATCTGCAACCAATGATCACCACCTTTGCCTCGAGTTTTGTTTACAGCGGCCTGGCGCTGCTGATTCTCCCCAACCCGGGAGGAAAAATCCCCCGCGATTATACCGGTGTTTACCGTAATGCAGCATTATGGGGAATCCCGCTCTCAATCTTTGTGATTGCTGCTGTGCTGCTGATCTGGGAAATCATTAAAGGAAGAAAATACGGCCGGTCGCTTTTTGCTGTGGGGGGAGACGCGGAGGCTGCTTACACCACCGGGATCCGGGTCACGTGGATCAAAATTTCAACTTATGTTATTTCCGGGCTTTTGGCTGCCTTGGCAGCGATCAGTTATACCCTCCTGACCGGTTCCGGCGCCGCTACGAGTGGGGATGGGATGACCCTGACCGCGATCACGGCTGCGATCATCGGCGGGACAGCGATGAGCGGAGGCTCGGGTTCATTGTTCGGGGCTGTGTTGGGAGCGATCATTCTCGGAACGATACGCAATATTATCTCACTGGCCCGGCTGGACTCCTGGTACCGTTTGCTGATCAATGCGGTTGTGATTGTGGTTGCATTGGCGGGCCCGGGAATTATCAATTTATTTCGCAGGGAAAAATCATCATGAGTGAGCAATCCATCCAAGAACACGAGAAAGTTAAAATCTGGAAAAATATCAGGCTGTCTCCCCAGCTCACAGCGCTGCTGCTCGCCTTCTTGTTGTTTCTGGCCAGCGGTCTGCTTCCGAATGGTTATAACACGCTGGATACTGCCGTTAATCAGGGTTTAAATATTATCCGGCTTTCATCTTTCCTGGCGATTATCTCAGCCGGGCAAACCCTGGTAATCATCAGCGGTGGAGAGGGAATTGACCTTTCAGCCGGGGCTGTGGTGACCATTGGAGCTTATTTTACCTACAGCATGATTGATGGAAACAACTCTCTTGTTCTTCCGGTTATGTTGTTTGTAATAGGCATCGGGGCTGTGATCGGATTTGTGAATGGAATCGGGATCGCACATCTCAAAATTCCTCCCTTTATTATGACCCTTGGACTTGCCGGGGTAGTGCAAGGTTCGCTGCTGGTCATCACCCGGGGCTTGTATGATGGACGGGTTGCCCCGGTTATGACCAGGATCATCGCCCGGGACCTGGTATTTGGCATTCCCGGCATGATTTTCCTCTGGATTATTTTTGGGATTTTGATGACCATCCTCCTGGAGCGGACCCGATTCGGCAAGCAGCTGTTCGCAATCGGTGTCAACCGCTTAACAGCCTGTCTGTCAGGAGTGCGGGTAGATAGAATGGTTGTTTTAACCTATACGATTGCCGGTATGCTGGCTGCATTCTCTGGCTTTATCCTGGTTGGTTGGACCCAGAACGCAGGACTTAATGTCGGTGAGCAGTATCTTTTCCCATCGATTGCTGCTGTGGCGATTGGCGGAACGCTCCTCTCCGGAGGGAAAGGTTCATTCTTTGGGACTATGGTCGGTGCTATTGTAATTCAGCTGATCACCAGCCTGCTGACCACCATGCAGCTGCCGGAAGCTGTCCAGCAAATTGTATACGGATCTATTTTGCTGGCATTGCTGATTATCTACGGGCGGGAGAAAGGACTCAGGGATTAAAGCCAGGTACTCATACTTGAGCCCAGGATCATCAAAATCAATCCTGAAACACAACAATCTCACCTGAGCTCTGTAAATCAGATCTCGGCATCTCAAGTTGAGAGAAAATGAAATCATAACCGCTATTTTAATCAAGAAAAAGGTAACAATTTTTTAAAAAAGGAGAGAATCATATGAGAAAGATCAGTATGCTGGGAGCAGGCTTCATCGGTCAGTTTTATACTCACTCGATCAACAGGAGCCGTTCCAAGGATGAGGTTACTGTGATCTATAACCGGACCGCGGAGGTTGCTAAAGAATTTGCGGAAAAGGTTGGTATTCCTCACTGGACAGGAGACATGGACGAGGCTATCAACCATCCGGATACTGAGATGGTGGTAGTCGGGCTGCCGAACTTTCTTCACAAAGAAGCGATTATCAAAGCCGCAGAAGCGGGTAAAGCGGTGATGTGCACCAAACCTCTGGCCCGGACCGGTGCTGAGGCGAAAGAAATCTTGGATGCTGTAGAGAAAGCCGGTGTGTTTCACGGTTACCTGGAAGACCTGGTTTATACCCCCAAAACTCTGAAAGCGCTGGCATCGGTGGAAGCGGGGGCGATCGGCCGTGTTTTGTGGGCCCGGTCCCGGGAAACCCATCCTGGACCGCATGCACCCTGGTTCTTTGATAAGGAAAAAGCAGGTGGCGGGGCCATGGTTGATATGGGCTGCCACTGTGCTGAAATTTGCCGCAGCTTCATTGGCAAGGATGTCAGACCGGTGGAAGCAATGGCCCATATGGATACCCTGGTGCATCCGATTACAGCGGAAGATTTTGCGATTGGCCTGGTGCGGTTTGAGAACGGAGCTGTCGCTCAAATTGAATCAAGCTGGACATTCCGGGGAGGAATGGACCTACGGGATGAAATCTCCGGCACAGAAGGCACAATCTGGCTCAACCATTGGCTCCGGACCGGGTTCGAGATGTTCTCCTCCGGGCAGGGTCAGGGGTATGTGGCTGAAAAAGCGGAAACGGATCAGGGGTGGCTTTTCCCGGTTGGAAACGAGGAAGACGCCCTGGGTTATATCGAGATGTTTAACGATATGTTTGACAGCTATGAGCAAGAGAATGCCCCCCGCGAAACATTTTATGACGGTTATGTAGTCAATTGCATCCTGGACGCTTTCTATAAATCTGCGGATTCCGGGAAATGGGAACCGGTGGAAATTGATGATTGGCGCGGCGGGAAGCATGAAAAAGTAAAAACCACCAAGGAATATGACGACAAGCATTACCTGGTGAAAGAAGAGGTCATGCCGGACGGCAAGCACAAAGTCATCCTCCAGAATAAAGAAACCGGGGCAATTTCCCAGATCTATAAATAGAATATTTTCGGGACAGGGGTGCTTATTTTTGAATTCCCCTGTCCTGGAAACTGCGAAACGAGCATATTTGAACAGCAGAATCTAATCTGCTGGTGGAGGGGCTCATGAGTTTTCCAATCACACTCTGCACAAGCCAGTGGGTGGACCTTCCCCTGGAAGAACTCGTAAAAAAAGCATCCAGCTGGGGGATGGACGGTCTTGAATTGACCTGCGGAGGCGACCATTTTAATGTCCAGGAAGCTCTTCAAAATCCGGAGACTCTGGATAATAAGAAAGCGCTTCTGGAAGATCATGGTCTTTTCTGCCAGGCGATTGCCAACCACCTGGTTGGACAATGTGTCAGCGATCTGATTGATCCCAGGCACAAAAGCATCTTGCCGGAACGGATCTGGGGGAATGGTGATCCGGTGGGAGTGCGAGCCAGGGCAGCCGAGGAGATGATGGATACGGCCCGGGCTGCGAGTAAGTTTGGTGTTCCTGTGGTAACCGGTTTTACCGGTTCCCCGATCTGGCAGATGATTTATCCTTTTCCTCCTACACCTCAGGCCTTGATTGATGAGGGGTACCAAGAATTTGCGAAGCAGTGGCTGCCGATTCTGGATGTGTTTGCCGAGGAGGATGTCCTTTTTGCTCTTGAGGTCCATCCGACTGAGATCGCATTTGATATCCATACCATGCATCGGGCCTTTGAGGCGCTTGATTGGCATCCCGCATTCGGGATCAATTTTGATCCCAGCCATCTGGTGCCGCAGTTTGTGGATCCGGTGGAATTTTTATCCGAGTTTCCAGATCGGATCTTTCATGTTCATGTTAAAGATTCCCGGGTTAGATTAAACGGAAGGAACAGCATTCTTGGATCTCATCTCCCATTTGGAGACCCGAAAAGAGGCTGGGATTTTGTTTCCCCCGGCCGGGGGGATATTGACTGGGATGCAGTTGTCCGGGCTTTGAACCAGATTGATTATCAGGGGCCGCTTTCAATTGAGTGGGAAGACAGCGGTATGGAGCGGGAACGTGGGGTCCAGGAGGCACTGGCCATGGTTCAGCAAAATAATTTCTCAAGATCAGAGCGGGCATTTGACGCGGATTTTGGAAAATAATCAGACAGGAAGATAAAAGAATGACGAGAGGGGCAGGAAAATTTGTAGCCGGAAGCAGTATTGAGATTGTCAATCCAAAGATCCCTAGGGGAACTGTGAAGTTTGCGATATTTGATTTTGACGGCACGATTTCTTTGATCAGGGAAGGCTGGCAGCAAATCATGATCCCGATGATGGTTGAGATCTTGATGGAAACTCCGGATCGGGAACCAAGAAGTGAACTGGAAAAAGTTGTCCGTGACTTTGTCTCAAAGACCACGGGAAAGCAAACTATCTATCAAATGATCCAGCTGGCAGAAGAAGTTTCCAGGCGGGGAGGAACCCCTCGAGAAGCGCTGGAGTACAAACACCGTTATCATGACCTGTTGATGGAGCGGATCACTCATAGAATTGAAAAGCTGAAAAGTGGGAAAATCAAACCTGAGGAATTAACTGTGCCGGGTTCTCTGGGATGCCTTCGGGAGATTACCCAGCGGGGTGTGAAATGTTTTCTGGCTTCAGGCACCGATGAGGTTTATGTCCTTGAAGAGGCGGAACTGCTGGGAGTGGCTGGATACTTTGAGGGGATCTATGGCGCCCTGGATGATTATCAAAACTTTTCAAAAAAAATGGTGATCGAGAGAATTTTGCGGGAGAATGAATTGAAAGGCTCAGAATTAATCGCTTTTGGAGATGGATACGTTGAAATCGAAAACACCAAGCAGGCCGGAGGCCTGGCAGTTGGGGTTGCGACCAACGAGGCGGAGCGAACCGGGATTGATGAGTGGAAGCGGGAGCGGCTGATTGAGTCCGGGGCGGATGTGATCATGCCGGATTTCCTGGATTATGAAATTTTGATGGGATTTTTGGAGATTTAGGAGACGTTCATGCCTTTTGAGAAGTTTGACCGCAGTAAGCTGGAACTCCTGTCGCTGGAAGAACGGGTCCATGATCTGGATTTAAGTGTAATGCTTGAACTGGATGACCCGCTGCCGGAATACGAACATCCAAATTTATCCCGGATCGCCGGTAAAATAGCTGCCGCTCATCAACAGAATAAACCGGTGATTATTTTGATGGGAGCCCATGTAATCCGCTCCGGTGTCGTCAAGTATCTCATTGACTTGATGGAGCGGGGAATTGTGACCGGGATTGGGGGCAACGGGGCAGTCGCCATCCATGATCTTGAATTTTCAATGATTGGAAAAACTACCGAAAGCGTGTCCCGGTACATTCAGGAAGGTCAGTTTGGGCTCTGGAAAGAAACGGGGCGGGTCAATGACGCTGCAAAACTAGCAGTGGAAGAAGGAATCGGTTTCGGAGAAGCAGTTGGGAAGCTGATAGCGGAGAATCCGAATGAATTCCCGTACCAGGAGTACAGCCTGCTGGCGGCAGGGTACAGGATGCAGGTTCCAATTACCCTTCATATTGGAATCGGTCAGGATATCATCCATGAGCATCCCAACTTTGATGGGGCAGCTGTTGGAGCTGCCAGTTATGAGGATTTTTTGATCTTTGCACGCCAGATAGAGGATTTGGAAGGTGGGGTGCTGCTTAATATCGGCAGTGCGGTCATGGGACCGGAGATTTATCTGAAGGCCCTTGCGATGGCTCGGAATGTAGCAAAACAGGATGGGCGGGAAATTAAAAATTTCTCCACAGGCGTTTTTGATCTGATTGACCTGGGTGATAATCCGGTTCAGGAAGCGCCAAAGACCGATGCCATTTATTATTTCAGGCCTTATAAAACGGTGCTGGTCCGGACCGTAGCGGATGGAGGTGAGAGTTTTTATGTCCAGGGCACTCACCGCCAGACCATTCCGAGTTTATACCAATTGATTCTGGAAGATCTTTAGCTGAAAACTGGAAAGGACAGCTGTGGACGAGACAAGATTCAGTCAAATAAACAACGATATGGCCGGAATGAAAGTTGGTGTGCTGGGTGATTTTTTCCTGGACCTGTATCTTTCTATGGATCGTTCCCTTTCAGAACTTTCACTGGAAACGAACCTGGAGGCATTTCAGGTAAATCAGATTACCGCCCAACCGGGAGCAGCCGGGGTGGTTGCGAAAAATTTAACTTCACTGGGAGCTGAAGTCAGCGCTTTTGCAGTGATTGGGGCGGATGGTTTTGGCTATGAACTGCAGCAGGCCCTGAAAAATAATCAGATCAATGTCGATTCGGTGGTGACCGGTGATGAGATCTTTACCCCGACCTATATCAAACCGATGATGAAGGAAATTTCCGGAAGTGTAGTGGAGCTGAACCGGGTGGATGTCAAAAACAGATCTGCGCTTCCACTCAGGCTGGAAGAGGAATTAATTAGAAATCTACGTTCCAGAATTCAGGATTTGGATGGATTGCTGGTTGCTGAGCAGGTCCGTCAGGACGGGACCGGGACAATCACCCGGAATGTTCGGGAACTGCTTTTTGAGCTCTCCAAACAATATCCAGAAAAGATTTTTGGGGTAGATTCCCGCCACTTCAGCGCACAGTACCGGGGTGTATTCCTGAAGGTTAATTTAAAAGAAGCCTGTCGGACTTTGGAGTCAATCAAACCCGGAGCGGTGGAGAAGATCCCTGATTCACCGCTGCCGGCAGCTCAATACTGCCAGCAAGTTTTGTATCAACATTACCAAAAACCGGTTTTCATTACCCTGGGTGATCAGGGGATCAGCGGACAGGACGCACAGGGTCCATTTCACCATCCCGGGGTTCAGCTTGAATGTCCCCTGGATATTGTTGGGGCGGGAGATGCGGTTCTGGCTGGAATTGGTCTGGTGCTCAGTACTGGAGGGTCGTCCTCCGAGGCTGCTTATCTTGGAAACCTGATCGGATCCTTGATTGTACAGCAGCTGGGAACAACCGGAATTGTGGATCGGAAAATGCTTAAAGAACGTTATTTAATGTATCAGCAGCAGTAATTGAAAAGGAAAGTTATGCAGTCAGATTTTGAATTGTTTCAGAACTATTTGAAAGATTTGTCAAAAGTATTGGATCATCTTCCTCTGGATCCCCTGGAGGAGATTTTGGCGGCGTTAAAAAAGGCCCGGCTGGAAGAACGGACGATCTTTGTGTTTGGGAATGGCGGCAGCGCTTCCACTGCCAGTCACATGGTGTGTGACCTGGCGAAAAATACCCGTCAATTGGAGCTGCCTGGGGTGCGGGTGATCGGGTTGAACGATAACATCCCGACCATGACCGCCTTCGCAAATGATGAAGGGTATGAGCGGGTATTTTCTGAACCGCTCCGGGCACTGGTCCGGGAAGAGGACCTGGTGATCGCGCTCAGCGGGAGCGGTAACTCCCCCAATGTTCTGGAAGGGATCCGGACGGCCAAGGAGGCAGGAGCGCTGACGGTTGGGTTAACAGGTTTTGAAGGGGGGAAATTAATTGATCTGGTTGATATCTGCCTGGTTGTTCCTTCGGACAGTATGGAAAGAATAGAGGACTTGCACTTGATTATCAATCACATGCTGACCGTTGGTTTGCGGGAGATGGAGGCTGAAGCATGAACTCCCGTGAAAGAATGCTGGCGGCAATTAACCATCGACTGCCGGACCGGGTTCCCACTGCGCTGTGGGGCGGGCCGTACGGATTGGTGGATGATCTGTATTATCGACTCCTTGAAAAACTGGAACTGGGTGATCCGGTCCCAGCTTTCCGGAAAGGACACACGATCAATCATCTGGATGACCGGCTGCTGGATGCGTTAGAAACGGACGCCCGATATATCTGGCCGGGTGCGAATCCTACCAGCCCCAGGTATCCAACGGAAAATCCGAGATACTTTAAGGACAGCTTTGGACAAACCTGGATCCAGACTCTTCCGTATTACTCGGCAGGTGAGGGTTTGTTGAAAAATGCAACCTCAATAGATGAGATTGATGAATTGGTTCAATGGCCGGATGTCCATGATCCGGAGTGGACCCGGGGGGTGCCAGAACGAGCGAAAAATCTTGGTGAAAAAAATGAACATTTTTTGATCGGCAGAATGGTCACCTCGCATGGTCCTTTTCAATTAGCATCTGACCTGCGGGGAATGGATGTCTTCCTGCTGGATATGGCAGCCAGGCCGGATTTTGCTGCCCGGCTGCTGGAAAGGGTGACCGACGTTATCATCGGACTGCTTCAGAATTTTGTCAAAGCTGCAGATGGGCATCTGGATATGATTGAGCTCTCCGGGGATGATTATGCAACCAATGAAAATTTGATCTTTTCCCCTGCCATGTTCAAGGAGTTGATCAAACCTCACATCAAAAAAATGGTGGATGCAGTCCGGTCTGTTCAGCCTGAAATCAAGATTATGCTCCATTCGGATGGCGCCGTAGGTGCCTTGATGGGGGATTTTATTGAACTGGGAATTGATGTTTTTCATCCAATGGAGCCAGTTGTGGGCCTGGATGTAAATGAAATTAAAGAAGAATACGGCAGTCAGATCACATTTCTGGGTGGAATTGATATCACCCGGGCCATGCCGGGGACAATTGATGATGTGCGGAAAGACGTTGACCGCTGTCTGTCTGATTTAGGGAAAGACGGGGGGTATATCCTGGCCCCGTCTAATCATTTGCAGCATGATGTTCCAGCGGAAAATGTGATAGAACTTTTTCGCTATGCAAGGGAACGCGGTGTTTATTGATTCCGGAAGAAAATTTTTTGTAGACTCCCGCAGGAGCGGGTGATAAGGAGATAGTGATGAGTAAAGCGTTATTAACAAAACCCGAACTGGCAAAGATGGTGGACCATTCCCTGCTGAAACCGACTTTGACCCGTGAGAATACGATTGCAGGAATTGAGGTAGCCTTGAAGTACGATGTGGCGGCAGCATCCGTGAAACCGTGCTACACAAAGCTGGCCGCAGAAATGCTGCAGGGGAGTGATGTCAAGGTCAATCCGGTAATTTGTTTTCCGCTCGGTTATGATCCCACCGAGGTGAAAGTCGCCGCAGCCAAACAGGTTGTGGATGAAGGAGCTCAGGAAGTCGATATGGTGCTCAATTTGGGAGCCCTGTTTGGTGGTGAGTATGACTTTGTCCGGGATGATATTGCAGCTGTGGTAGACTCCATCCCGGGAATCACCGTTAAAGTGATCCTGGAAACCGGCTACTACGAGGATATGGATTTGATCGCGAAAGCCTGCCAGCTGATTGAGGAGGCCGGGGGGCATTTTGTGAAGACCAGCAGCGGATTTGCTGGTTCTCCGTATACAAATGAGCACGGTGAGACTGTGGGTTACAACCTGGAAATTATCAAGCTTATGAGGGACAGTGTGAGTGATGCGGTAGAAGTCAAAGCAGCTCAGGGCGTGCGCCGGGTGCAGGAAGCCTGGGATGTTGTGGAGCTGGGTGTGACCCGTTTTGGCGTCAGCCGGACGGAATCCTTGATGAAGGAATACGACGAGCTTTACGGGTAATTGTTCGAAGACTGGTTGATCAGTAAAAGCAGGGAAACGACATCCTTGACGGATGGCGTTTCCTTGTTGTGGAATTGACGGAAGACGCGGAAGGAGTGATATGAAGTTGATGTTTTTCGTTCATCTCCATGCTGAGGAAGCGTTTTCCATTAACCAGGATAACGCTTCCCTATGTTCATTTATACCTAGGAAAACATCATCCTCGCCGGATGGCGTTTCCTTTCTATAATTGCGGGAATAACAAAGAAAACCTTTTCAAAGAAACTCGTAACTACGAGTATTTTCTACAGCTCTTAAAGAAATACATCTCACCTATCGCCGATATCTTAGCTTACTGCATACTGCCCAACCATTACCATCTCCTGATTCAAGTAAAAAATCAAGATGAGATTAGCGAAGATCTGCTGGATAAGAAAAAGCTTAGCCGTCAATTTGGAACCTGTTTTGGAACGTATACCAAAGCGATCAACAAAGCGTACAGTAGAACGGGTAAATTATTTGAAAGCAGATTCAAGCGGGTTATTGTCACGACAGATCAGCAGTATTTCTAATTGGTGAATTACATCCATCAGAATCCAGAGAAACATGGTCTGGTTGATGATTACCGAGAATGGCCTTTTTCGTCGTATCAAAGTTCTCAAGGAAGAGTTATTCAGCAGTCAGTTTATAGTCAGTAGGGAAACGTCATCCTCGCCGGATGGCATCTGCTTGTTGTGGAATTGACGGAAAACATGGAAGAAGAGTTATGAAGTTGATGTTTTCGTTCTTCTCCACGCTGAGGAAGCGTTATCCAATAACCAGGGTAACGTTTCCCTACTTTTATGCTTCCCTACCGGATGTTTGATTTCATCTCCTGGCAGCGATGTATTCGTCGTAAAGTCTTTCAAGGTCTTCCGCCAGGCGTTTGCTGAGAGCGTTTCCGCCCAGGCTGGTAACGTCATCATGGTTCTCAAACACGGTATAAGGGACATCCACACCCTGAATCGGGATGGCAGTTGGATGACCCTTGGTAAGATCAGCCCAATCTACCTGCCGGTACAGAGTTTCCATTTTTTCGTCACTCAAGCCATGCTCCAGAATACTGTCCGGCCGCTCCGGATTGTACCGGGCCCGGTTTTTCCGGAGCGATTCTTCCCAGGAGACATCTACATAGAGAATAGCGAGCTTTTCTGCAATTTCCCTGCTGAGATGCTGGAACGCTTCCCGGTAGCCTCCATGCTCGCTGCCCCGGGCAAACTCTAAGATCACAGTCCCTTCCCGGTGGAAATCCGGCTGATCCCGAAGCAGCTTGCTGTACTCCAATGACAGGCGCTCAATTAGAAGATTCCAGAGGTATTTTTCCTTGAAATATTGGTCTGGAGTTGAATGCAGTCTGGGATGGCCCATTTCCTCCAGTAAAGCATCCTCCTCAAACCAGGTCCAAAGCATAGGAAAATCATCCAGTTCCACAAAAGAATCGATCCGGAACCGTTTTCTGCGCTCGGCGACCGGTGTGTTTTTTAAATGGTAGATAATTTCGCTTTTTCCGGCAGCTGGTCGGGCGATCAGCAGTAAGATATCAAAAGTTGATGAAGTATTGGTATTCATGAGTTACTCCTTGGTTGATCCTTCCAGGTTATAACATATTCCCAGCGGGGATGGACCGGAATTTCGTCAGCAGATAGTACCTGCCAGCTTCCTGAAAGATCAATCTGAGCCGCGCTTAGACTGAAGTGCGACAAGGCTATACCGATATCGACCCGCTGTAAATCCGGGATTCCCAGCAGCGTACGGGCGATCCCCGGAGGATAATTCGGAGTCCGCTCCAGGTAAAAATGCCAATCCTGAATCGTGCGGAGAACCCGCCAGGGCTGTTTGTTGGAAGCCGAAGGCCCAAGCCGGACCATTTCCAGCGGGATCCGGTAGTCTTCTGCATCGGCCTCTGAGAGGGGATGGGTGGGGGAATCGAGGAAAAACAGCTCGCTCCACGGCTGCCGGCGGTCAGCCCGGGCGGCGAGGCGGATCGCTTTTTCGGCCGGACCGGGTTGTTCTGCGGAAAGTCCGAGGGAAAGAATGGAGGGGATAATTTCACCCTCTTCCAGATTAATGATCCGGGCAAATCGACTTCTGTTAAATGTACCCCCCAGCCAGCAGGTTCCCAGCCCAAGATCAACTGCCCGCAGCCCGACCAACTCCATCAAATATCCAAAATCTTCCATCGCACCGGACTTGGTTGTTCCGGCACCCAGTAGGAATCCCTGCGGGTCGCGGATAAAACCATATGTTCCCAGGCCTTTCAAGGATTCGGGATCCTCTTCTGCAGCAGCTGTGAGTTCAAAGCGGGGTTTGGAACCGAATGGACCGGGAGGGAGGACATCGATGAAATCTTCCAGGGCAGCAAGGATTTGATCCGGGATGGGATCCAGCCGGTAAGAACGAATTGAAATCCGCTGGCGGATTAATTCAACAGGTGTTTGATTAAATTTGGAAAGAAAAACATCAAAATCAGTAGAATTCATGGACTTATCCTGGGAGAGAGCCGAGCTGAGCCAGGTTGGCCTGATGCTGTTCCCGGCTGATGCTGTAGCGGTAAGCGAAAATCAAGGACAGGAGCAGCAGGACGGCAGGCACAATGCTGACAAAGAGCCGGATAAACAGGACCACTTGATCTGGCTGAGCCGGCAGAGGTTGGCCCTCTTGGGGTGTGATGTAACCTGCGAGATGAAATAGCTGCCCCATAGCCCATAACGCTGCGCCTGTTCCGAGTTTCTGAAAAAATGAAATGAAAGCGTAAAATGAACCCTCCCGGCGCCTTCCGGTCCGGAGCTGATCGTCTTCAATGATGTCTGGAAGCATGGCCCAGGGCACAACATTGACCGTGGCAATCCCCAGGCCGGAGAAACCAGCCAGGAAATAGGCCAGGGTGACCTGGTTGGAACCCAGGGGCAGCAGGGCGGTGAGGAAGAGCACCCAGCTGCCAACCCCGACAATGAAAGACCATTTTTTATCCATTTTCCGGGAGAGGTATACGACCAGGGGGATGAAAAAAATCGCTGCTCCCTGGGCTGCCAGGACAAAATAATTGGCCTGTTCCGGAACTTGCAAATAATAATTGGCGTAATAAACCAGCACGGCTGCCACCACTGAAGCGGCTGTCCAGCTTAGCAAATACATCCCGGTCACCTGCTGGAATGGTTTACTGGAGATCGTGGAAAGAATGGAATCCCGGACCTTCAAGGGATCGCTGTCCTCTACCGAGCGGTACTTACCGGTGATGGCATAGACCACAAAGGCTGGAACTGCGCTCAGGAAACCCAGACCCAGGCCGAGGATTCGATACAGCTGCTGCTGATTGTCAATTAATCCGGACAGCAGGGTGGCGAAAATAATCGCAATCAGGGTTGATCCCATTGAGAAAATCATCCGGTAGCCGTTGATGGAACTCCGCTCATCATAGTCCGGTGAGAGCACGGGGGTCAGGGCGTTGTAGCCGACATGGACCGCGGTGAAACTGGTGTCGAAGAAGATGAAGATCACGGTGTAATAAACGGCTTTCCAGAGCTGGGAGATATCTGGAACAATCCACATCAAGAAGAATGTGATCCCCAGCGGCAGGGCTCCGGTCAGAAGCAGTATCCGGCGCCGGCCCAGGCGGTGGCGAATGCGGTCAGACAAAACCCCGAAGAGAGGATCGTTAATTGCGTCCCATACTCTACCAGCGGCAATCGACCAGGCTGCGTAATCCGGCCGTAAGCCGGCGACATCGGTCAGGAAATAGAGCTGGAAAAACATGATAATCGCCAGCGGGATGCTGGAGGTCATGTTCCCGGTCCCGAATAGTATTTTAAAACCCGGGGACAATTTCTCTGATCTGGCAGCGGTTTGGGTCATGGTGCGGTTCCTTTTTTTGATTGGATGGTTTTCTGGAGGAGAACGGTGGTATCCAGCAGGATATAGATTTGGATCGGGTCTGGGAGCTCAACTCCGGCGGGGATTTCCAGGTAAATGCTGGATAGATTACCCTCGGAATCCGCCTTACTGGTCAGACCCTGTTGATAATCCATCGCGACCGGCAGGAATCCAGTCTGATCTGTCAGCAGTATCCCCGGCCTGTGCTGATCAGCCGGAACACTTCCGCCCGTGCGGCGGAGTACTGCTGTCACAGACCCGGCCTTAAAGCGGGTGGGAGGTTGGTAGGAAAGGTCGGCTACTGCGATCCGGTCTGCATCCAGGTTGCTCTGAAGCTGGGGAGGCGCAGGTCGGATCAGGCTGGTACCAACGGCTAGTAAGTTTTTCCAGATTTGATTGGCCAGGCCGGCAACGATCATCGCCGGCCCGAAATTGGGTATGGAAAGGACCCGGGTCCTGGCATACACCGATACGCCGGGAAGCGAATTCCCTTCGGGGTCAACTTCAGCCCGGATTTGGAATTCTTCAAAGGGGATTGGGATTCCGGTTACCTTGAGTTGGAAATTCTGGTTTTTGAGCAGGAGGGCATTATCCCGGTAAAAACCGCTGAGAGGTAAGATGAAATCTGAATCGGGGTCAACTCCAAGCTGGTTGTTTTCATCCCTTTTTGCGCCTACTGCCCAGCAGAGGATTTTTCCTTGGTGCCCGTTTTCCTGGGGCGCAGTATTAATCACGCCAATCAACCAGCTCATGTAGTCAAAGCCGATCTGGTTCAGGCTGGGGAGCATGGTGGGGATGGGCACTGAAAGCCGGGTCCACTCAAGGCGGGGAATATCAATTGGATCTTTATTTGTTGCAATCAGACCGGTTTTGGATTTCCTGATTTGAAATCGAAAGCGTTCGGTGTATTTGCCTTTAGAACGACCGCCGAGCTGCAAATTTCCAATTCTCAAGCTCGGTTGAAAATATTCTCCCGAGATCGAGAGCGAAAGCTCCTCCCCGACGGGTAAGAAATCATCGGGAATGATGTGGAGGTACTGTCCATCAGCGGAGATTTCTTCCCGGTGAGGAACCGGGGGCTGAAAGTCGATTTCAAGCCTCCGCAGACCCTGGTTGAAAGGAGGGTTATTGAGCCGGAAGCGGTTTTTGGTCGTCTTTTCAGGAACTTCCAGCTTGAAGGTTAGAATTCCAGAGGAGGGTATTTCAGTGGGAGGATCGACCTGCACCACCCCTCCCGGGGAAACATAATGCAGGAAAGAACTGCTGTCCGCTAAACTTTCTCGCGGATCTGTTGATGAACGCGGATCGGGATGGTGAAGCGGGTAATCGTAGGGTAGGTAAGTAATCAAACCGTGTTCCCCACCGATCACGATCCCGCCAGGACCGAGGGCGGGAGAACCGTTGAGATCGTTGCGGTCCCCGAGGTCGGGGGTCAGCAGGGTGGTGTCATAGGACCAGCGCCGGCTTCCATCCCCGGCCTGAAGGGCAAACAGCTTCCCAGCCCCATTCCCAAAGTAAATGATCCAGCCATTCTCTCCAGGGGGCATGCGTCCGATAACCGGCGAAGAACGGATTGGGGCTCCGCTGTTGAAGCGCCAGATTTCCTTTCCCTCCTGATTTATTGCGTATAGATAGCTATCGGTGGAGCCCACGAATATTTGAAGGCTGTTGTTTTCACTCTCCAGGAGGGCGGTAGATCCATAAATGTGATCATTTGTTTGAAACTTCCAGCGCACTTTTCCGGTTCGACTGTTCAAGGCGTATAAATTTCCATCAAAGGAGCCGATATAAGCTATGCCTTCCTGGTCAATGGCAGCAGAGGCGGATATAAAACCTAAGGTGCGTTTTTTCCAGCGCTCCCGGCCACCTTTTGAAACACCGTGGATGAAAGTATCACAAGAACCCCAGACCAGGTCTCCGTCCGGATTGATCCCGGCGATGGACCAGGCATTAGACCCGGTTTTGTAGGTCCATTTGAGATCGCCGTCAGGTGTGAGGGCGTAGTAACGGAAATTGGTATTGCCGGCATACAGTGTACCGTCAGGGGCAAGGGCGATATTACCTTCAAACCAATTGTTGAATTGATCCTCAAGGGACTCGTTTCCGTCAAAAGTCCAGATCAATTCTCCGCTGTCTTTATCAAGGCAGTAGATATGACCATCAGCGGATGGAAAAAGCACGGTAGCGATGCCAGTTGGCTGATGGGCTGGAAGAGCTCCGGCAGAATCAATGATTTCCCCGGTTTTATATTTCCAGCGCAAATTTCCGGAGCGGTCCAGGCTGTAGAAATAATGATCAGCGCTGCCGATGTAAATGTTTCCATCCCCGTCAATCACCGGGGTTGAGAAGATCCCTTTTCCAGTGGGAAAGGTCCAGGGCTGATCTTCCTGGTATTCCGCAGGAAGAGGGGAGAAAGCCGTATTCTGAGGATCGCGGCGGAAGGTCGGCCAGGGAGAATCCGGGGCAGCGGCGGGAGAAAGCATGTTATTTTTTGGGATGTTTTGCTCCATGGCTTGGTCTCCAGAATGAATCAGTTTTAGAATTATAGCAGTAACGGGTTTTACTGCCCTGTGTTTTAACTAATGATCTAAATAAAACCAAAATCGCTGCCCAAAATAATAAATTTGTCTGGACAACTACACGAAAAATTTTGTTAATTGTAACTAAATACTTGACAGTTTGTCATGGGAGTCTGTGATTATTTTTGGTATATTGAGATTGGAATGATCTTTCACTGTTTATGAAAAGCGGAAGGAGGTGATAGCCAGGGGAATGCAGCAGATTATTTATTCTTTTTTCATATCCAATTTCTATTATCTAAGGAGTAAAACATGTCTGAAGATGTTAGAACTGAGATGACTGCAGAAGAAATCTGGACCGTGGAAGAAGGCGAACGCCGGTCGGTGGGTGTGATTCATATAGTGATTACCGCTCTCTTGATCGGAATTGGTTTCGTGGTCGGTGCTTTTGGTTCCATCAGCTTCCCGCTGGGATTTGGCGTGAACTTCTTCTGGACCGGAATTGCCGTGCAGCAGATCGGCGCAGTCTGGTTTGGTGCCTGGGGTGTGATCGCTGGAGCGATTTTCCCGTTCTTCTCCAACGCGATTGCGGGAACTCCCTTCTATGTATCCATGGCTTATATCCCGGCCAACGCCATTCAAGCCTTCCTTCCGGCCTGGGTTTTCCGCCGCTTTAAGCTGGATCCCCGCTTGAATTCTGGACGGGATTACCTGTACCTGTTCCTGGCTATGGTGGTTTCCAGCATTCTGGGTGCCATGTGGTCTGTACTGGTTGTCCTCCGCAGCTTTGATCTGCTGACCACCGACTCCATCCCGCTCTTCCTCTGGGGTTGGTTCGGCGGCAATGTGGTCGCTGGCGTGGTCTTCAACTTTATTTTGCTGAAAGCCCTTTCATCGGTCGTGATCCGCACCACCGCATTTGTCAAGAAGTGGTGGGCTTAGACCTGTTAAGTTTATTCATCAAACTCCGTGGGGGCTCCCTCCCACGGAGTTTGATTTTGTCTGGTAGTGAACTATGAATAAAACACTCTTAGGATATGTTCCCAACGAATCGCCAATTTATGCGGTTCATCCCTTTGTCAAACTCTTTTTTATGCTGATTGTCTCCCTCTTTCCGATGTTTGTCTCCGCTCCGGAATGGAATATAGCACTTATGCTGGTCATTATCGTATTGATGTGGATCAGTAAGGTCAACATGGGGACTCTAAAAATTTATGTTCCGGTCGCTGTCTCAATGGGAACAATTATTTTTCTCTCATACACCGTGCTGGGCGGGACCCATCCGGAGTTCGAGCTTCTGGCCCGGGTCGCCGGCGTGAATTTTTACTGGGAGCGGATCCGGGATGCCCTGGTGGTGTATTTCCGGATTTTGCCGATGATTTTCACCATGGTGTTTTTCCTGAACACTTCACGTGAGAGAGATATTATTGTAGCCATGCGCAGTATCAAGATGCCCTTCGTGGTGACTTATGTTTTTGCCATGGCCCTGAGGGCTGCGGGGATGGTGCTGGAAGATTTCCAGATCGTCCGCCAGGCAGAGAAAGCCCGGGGATATGATCCTGCTGGAAAGTCTCTACCTTATAAAGTCCGCCAGTACATCATGTACATGGTCCCGCTCTTTGCGCTTTCCCTGCGGCGCTCGGAGGACTTTACGAACGCCCTGGTGGCCCGGGGCTACGCCTTTACCGGTGAGGCTGCCAAGGTGAAACGGGCGGATTATATTCTGACCCATTACAGCTTTAAGTATTTTGACTATATTTTTATCGCGCTGATTTCTCTGGCCTTCATCGCCCTCCTGGTCTTCCGGGTTGGATTTGGCTATTTCAGGATGGATGATTCCTGGCTGCTGGATCTGCTGCGCGGCTGGCTGCTGTAGATTGGAGTGAATTGTGACAAACGTGATTGAAATTAAAAATTATTCCTGGAAATATATCAACACCCGAACCCCGGCGATTCATGATATCAATTTGAGGATCAAAGAGGGGAGCTTTGTGGGGATCATCGGACCCAACGGGGCCGGAAAAACCACCCTGTCTTACTCTATGAACGGACTGATCCCTGGACAGTACAATGGAGTAAAAAAAGGAACAGTGGATGTCTTCGGGCTGGAAGTGGAAGAGTACGATAAAGGGTCTCTGCAGAAGCTGGTTGGAGTGGTCTTTTCAGACCCGGAAGCCCAGTTCACGGCGATGACCGTCGAAGATGAACTGGTGTTCGGAATGGAAAACATCGGTCTTTCTCTGAAAGAAATTCAGGATCGGCTGGATTGGGTGGTTGAGCTGGCTGAGCTGGAACCGCTGCTCGAAAAACCGCCCTACGAGATCTCCGGCGGACAGAAGCAGCGGGTAGCTTTGGCCGCTGTGCTGGCAATGATGCCCAAGGTTCTGATACTGGATGAGCCAACGTCCATGCTGGACCCGGTCAGCAGGAGCCGGATTTTTAAAGTCCTGGCCCGCTTGAAAGAGGAGCAGAACAACACGATTATCGCCATCGAGCACAGCCTGGAAAACCTGGTACCGCTGGCGGATCGGATGGTGCTGATGTCAGAGGGGACTGTTGCTCTTGAGGAGGAAACTCAAGCATTTTTCCAGGAGGGAGATCTGCTGCTGGAATCCGG
>CAZTWV010000030.1:0-37946 GCA_964618295.1 uncultured Anaerolineales bacterium
AGGGACATTCCAGAATAGAGATTCCGGCTCTCCACGGTACATAATCCAGAGGTAGATAAAAAGCAAAGGAAGCCGGCTGATGGTAATGAGATTGGCGATCATATTTTCCTACTGCAGAAATTAAATTAAATCGACGGGGGCAGGATAGGTTCAATCAGATCTTTTTTGTCGGCCAACGAGAGCGGGCAGCCTGCGCCGCATTCCTCTGCCAGGTGACAGCTGCGGCATTTTTGGGGTAAGTATTCCCGGTTCCTGAGCCGGACTGCAAGCTCATGTTCCCAGATCTTTTCCCAGGGATCAGAAAGGATACTTCCCAGCTGTTGATAATAAGACTGGCAGGGCAGCACTCCACCGTCAGGTTCAATGCACATGTTGTAGAGAGCTGCTGTACAGCCTTTAACACCCAGGTCATGTTCGAGGGGGTTGAAGCGGCAGTAAAGGGTGGGCGTGTACCAGATTAACCTTTGACCATTTTGTTCAGTTTTTTCCCGGGCTGTAGATAAGAGCGGTTCTAACTGGTCTTCAGCTAACCCGGTTCCGACATCCTTACCTTTGCCAGCGTAAATCAAGGCGTTCAGACCGATTGTTGGAACGCCAAGCTGAGCCAGAAAATCGAGTGTTTGATCCATTTCGCGATAGTTGTTCTGCAGCATAGTGGTGTTTGTCATCACAAACAGTGATCCAGCCAGAGCGTTTTTGATGCCGGCAACGGTCTGGCTCCAGGCACCGGAAGAATTCACCATTTCATCATGAATTTGCGGGTTATGGGATTCGAGGGTGATCTGGATATGATCCAGACCGGCATCAACCAGTTCTTTCACGTATTCAGGATTGGATAAACGCCGGGCATTGGTATTTAAGCCGGTAATCAGTCCAAGGGACTCGGCGTGGTGGATTAAAATCGCCAGATCTTCCCTCAAAGTCGGCTCGCCCCCGGTGAAGATCACATGGGGAATGCTGAGTTCAAAGAGTCGGTCAAGAATAGTTTTCCATTTTTCCGTGGAAAGTTCGGGGTAATTCCGGGTTCGGGCATTATAGCAATGCGGACAGTCGTTATTGCAGCGGTAAGTCAATGCCAGATCCATCCGGTACGGTGCCAGAGGGTGAAGGCTGTATGGAGCGTTGATTTCTACCTCGGAAGCCGGGATGATCGGTTTGCCGTTGGAGTGAATAAAGGATTTGATATCCCGGGTTATCTTTTCTATATCGGATGTGATTCTGCCCTTGCTGTCTTCCCAGGTCTGATCCATTCTTTTTTTTATTTCTAAGGTGTTGAGACCGTTCAAATGAAAATAACAAATCTGGGCAGCTGTAGGATTGAGATGCAGGATTTGATTGGCGTTGATAACCAGAGTGCCGTGACTATCCGGGTCCATCCGAAGGTGAAGCCTGGTTTTTTCTTTCGGGGTCTCACGTCTGAAATGATATAACCCGGGTTTAATACCAAGCCTGGTTTTGAGCGGTTTGGCATCCTTGTTATTCGTTTTTTTCCAACTGTTAAAGATCGATCGCATACCGATCAGCGGCCTCCTCCAGCACAAGCGCAGGCGCAGCCAGCGCAGGCGCAGGCACAGGCACAGGAGCTGCCGCCGCCGCTGCTCCAACCACCGCTGCTGGAAGTTGATTTCGGAATAGGATTGGTTTTTTGGGTGATCCTGCTTGTGAAATCAGTGATGTTTCCCACCACATTGCTGGAAAAATTGGAAATTCCTGTGGCCATACTGGCGGCAAATTCCCCCCCGGGAAGGTTGGGAAGTGCCTGACCGGGACTGCCTGAGCCGGGGGTTGAAACAGGGCTGGAAGTCCTGGTCCTGGTGCTGGATCTTCGGGCATAACCCGGATCGTAGCGGTGCCACCAGACCGGGACATAAACTGGGCCCCGCCGGAACACATCCTCGGTGCGATTTTCAAAATCCCCGTCCAGCATAGTCCAGCCCATATGATCGTTGAATTTTTCACTCTTCACTTCTGGGGTATCAGCAGCTTCGACCTGTTTCCAGGCTCGTTCTATTATGCTTTCATAGTAGCGCACGGTTTCTTTGTGGCTGAAACCTTTCATTTTTTCACCCACACTGTCAATCAAATCAATCATCAAATCTTGGAGAGCTGTTTTTCTGAGCCTTTTTTGTTCTAATTTATAGGCTGCCACAAAATCTTTTTCATACTTCCGCAGCCCTTCCGGCAGTGGGTCTTTGAATTCCAGATCAAGAGGATCGTGAGAGGTTACGGTCACTGCGTCTTTTTGAATCAGTGAAAACAAAATCATTGTGAATATTTTATCGACAGGCTTTTCCAGCAGAACAGCTGCTTCGATTGCGGTCAAACCTCGTTTTATCCCGTGTCCCTCAATTCTGATTTTGGGCGGTAGATATTTCATTTTGCGCTTTCGGGTCGAACGCACAGAAACAACAACAATAAAGATCATAAAGGCAAAGAAACCGCCAAAACACAGCAAGCTCATGACTGCTTCCCGCGGGATGCCCAGCTGCTGCCATAAAGTGGGCTTGCTGATTGCCGATGCTGGAACGTAGTTTGATGGGAAGGAAGCTCCAAACTTGTAACCAACGGAAGGGTCAGCTTCGCTGTTGCGCCAGGTATAAGTAATTCTTCCAGCATTATCAATCCCTGTGATCGGAGATTCATTAAAACCGGCTGGTGAGCTATGCCAGCGTGGCTCTTCGGGCTGAACTCCGGGTGGGAGATGATAAGTCAGGCTTAGATTGGTGGCGCCGGTGACATATTCCGAACCAAAAAAAGTAGTTGAAAAAACTGCACTGGCATAATCATCAGCCTCAGTATCCGGGAAAAGAACATTGGAAATTCTTCCGATATTGACCGAGACAGTTCCTGTTCCGCCGGGAGGGATTGCGTTGCTTCCCAGACCGACAGCTACACCTGTTCCGCTGCCCTGATATTCAGACGCAGAAATGAAAGTGATCACTTTCCCATCTACGGATGCTGTAATATCAGAGACAGAAAACTGGTTATTGGGAAGACCAACATCCACGTATTCGATAGGGTGCCCATTGGGTTGGTTTGTAAATTCAAAAACATAATTGATTGAAAGCGTGCCGTCTTCCTGCCAGAAGAGGTCAACAGTTTCCCGATCCAGGCTGAAAAAGTAGCTTTGCGCATAGGCAGTGATCGGACTGAATACTAGTCCGATCAGAAGCACAAGATATACAGGGATGAATGTCTTCTTTTTATTTACCATTTGGGTTCCTCTGTGAGCTGGTACGAAGTGCCGCAGAAGGGGCATTCAACAACAGGAGCGCCTGCAACCATTGAGACATGTTCGGGAGATAACTGACCACCGCAGGATTCACAGGTCAGAGTTTCCAGGTTGACGTCACCTGTCAGATCGATTTGGACTCTTACATCTTCTTGATAAGCTGTCTGCTTTCTTCCAGCGAGCCAGATGATCCCGATCCCGACCAGAACACTGATTGTTCCGACTATGATCCAGGCCGGTTGGCCTTCCGGACCAAAAGCACCCCAGATAAATATCACACCGAAAAAGATTGTAATGGCGGCGAAGATGTACCCGATAATTTTTCCTGCAGACATGATAGCTCCTTGAAAGTTCGTTTATTGGTAGTCTGATCTGGAGCGGGAATTCTCTTCCCTGCTGTCCGGAACGAGTGTATAGATCGATTGAAAATCCGTCTCAATTATATCAAAATTCAGCCCAATCTAGATTTGCATTCAAGCACTTACTTGGAAATTCCAATTCAGGAGAATCAGCAATAATTAAAATCCGCTATAATTGGAGCATGAATCTAGAATCCACCCAGAAAGAAATTGCAGAGCTTCGGAAATTTCTCCAGTACCATAATTACCGATATTATATTCTCAATCAACCTCTGATCAGTGATGCAGAGTGGGATCAAAGCTACCGGCGGTTGTTGGAGCTGGAAGAAAAACATCCGGAACTCAAGACACCAGACTCTCCCACGCAGCGAGCTGGGGCGCCGCCCGCGGATGGGTTTGAAAAAGTCCCCCATCCAGAACCAATACTAAGCCTGGATAATGCTTTTTCTGTGGAAGAACTAAAGGCCTGGCAGCAGCGAATCGCAAAAATTAACGCAAAGGCAGCTGAGGCCGATTTCACAGCAGAACCAAAATTAGATGGATTGACGGTCGTGCTCCATTACAACAATGGGTTGTTTGTCCAAGGTGCAACGCGGGGGGACAGCGAGGTTGGCGAGGATATCACAGCCAATCTAAAGACTATCAAATCACTTCCACTCCGGATCCCAACAGATGATAATTCGACGGTAAAAGCACCTGGAGAAATTGTAGTGCGCGGTGAGGCATTCATGAAGTTATCCGACTTCGAAAGATTCAACCGCGAACAGGAGCAAAAGGGAGAACGGACCTATGTAAATCCAAGAAATACCGCCGCTGGTTCGCTGCGCCAGCTGGATTCCTCTTTAACAGCGAAGCGCCCCCTTTCCTTGCTTGTTTACCAAATCGTTTCTACATCGAATCGGCTCCCATCCACCCAGCGGGAGACTCTCAGCTACCTGAAATCTCTTGGATTCCCGGTTCCAGATTTTGATTACTGCGAAAATCTGGAACAGGTAATTCGTGCTCTTGATCAATGGGACCAAATCAGGGCAGAAATTGATTATGAAATTGACGGTGTAGTAATCAAAGTCAATGACCTGGATCTGGCACAGGAACTAGGAGTGGTTGGTAAAGCTCCAAGAGGCGCAATTGCCTATAAATATCCAGCTCAAGTTGTGATAACTGATTTAATGGATATCAGGGTCAATGTGGGAAGAACGGGGGTTTTAACTCCGTATGCAGTTCTGGATCCAGTGGAGATAGGGGGTGTTACTGTCCGCCAGGCAACTCTTCATAATTTCGATTTTATTACTGAGAAAGATATCCGGGTTGGAGATCGGGTTCAAGTGAAGCGCGCGGGAGAAGTTATTCCTTATGTAATTGGACCAATTGAAGATCTTCGGGATGGAGATGAGCTGGTTTTTGAGCCCCCTGAACACTGTCCGGTTTGTGGAGAACAGGTGGAGCATTTGAGTGGAGAAGTCGCCTGGTACTGCGTCAATTCAGCCTGTCCGGCACAATTAATCAGAAATCTTGAACATTTTGTCTCCCGGGGCGCGATGGATATTGAAGGTCTTGGCATCAAGATTGTTCGCCAGCTGGTTGAAGAGGGTCTAATTCATGACCCTGGAGATTTATACAAGCTTCAGGAAGAGGATTTGATGGAGCTGGAAGGGTTTGCAGAAAAAAAAGCTGAAAACCTGATCAAGGCGATTGATAATTCCAGGGAGCAATCACTGAGCAGAATGATTACAGCCCTGGGAATTCGGGGGGTGGGGGAAGTGGTTGCTCAGGATCTTTCGGAGCACTATCAGAATCTGGACCAGCTCAAAACTGCAACTCAAGAGGAGCTGGAAAAAATTCCCGGGATTGGTCCAAACATCGCTTTAGCTATCCTGGATTGGTTTTCAAGGAAAGCAAATCTGAACGTGCTGGAAAAATTTAAAAAACAGGGGGTTTGGCCGAGCAGCCGCATTCAGGAAAGCCAGAATATGGAGAAACAGGTTCTGGAGGGTGTCACTATTGTACTGACTGGTAAATTGTCTAAGTACTCCCGTTCTGAAATCAAAGAACTTTTACAAAATCGGGGTGCTAAGGTCACGGGAAGTGTCAGTGGGAGGACGGATCTGGTTCTTGCGGGAGATGATCCTGGATCAAAATTGGATAAGGCCAGGGAGATGAAAGTAATGATCATTGGAGATGAGGAGATTGATCAACTTCTAAGCGGAAATCTGCAGATCAGGAGCGAAAGTGGCAACTGAACCTGCTTTGATATTAAAGAAAGGCCGTGATAAACCCGTAAAACGGATGCACCCCTGGATCTTTTCCGGGGCTGTTGATCAGGTGGTTGGTCAGCCCGAACCAGGAGAAACGGTCCTGATCAGGGATTCTTCAGGGAAGAAATTAGCTCAAGCAGCCTTCAGTCCCCTGTCCCAAATCCGGGCCCGAATCTGGAGCTGGAACGTGGAAGAAAAGATCAACACCGATTTCTTCCGGAATAAATTAATTGCAAGCCTGGAGTATAGAAAATCTCTTGGGTTGGAAAGCAGCGGTGTCCGGCTTGTTCATGCGGAGTCGGATGGTTTACCTGGAATTGTTATTGATCAATACGGGGAATATCTGGCTGTCCAATTTTTAAGCGCTGGGGCTGACCACTGGCGGGACCAGATTATTGAGCTCCTTGAGGATCTTATCACCCCAGCAGGAATTTACGAAAGATCGGATGTAGAGGTGCGGGAACTTGAGGGATTAAAGCCTGAAATCAGATTGGTTTCAGGTACGATTCCGGACCTGATAACGATCAATGAAGGTGGATTGAAATATTTGGTGAGCATTCCTGAAGGACACAAAACTGGTTTTTATTTGGATCAGCGCAAGAATCGGGCATTGGTTCAAAAATTGGCGGCAGAGAGAGAGGTGCTGGATTGCTTTTGTTACACAGGGGGATTTACCATAAATTCTCTGCGCGGTGGATCTGGGAAAGTGACCATGATTGACTCCTCAGCAGAGGCACTCAGGACCGCAGCTGCAAACATCGATCTTAATGATATGGATCGGTCGAAGGTAGAGCAAATTGAAGGAGATGTGTTTGAGGAACTTCGGTTACTCAGGGACCAAAACCGAAAATTCGGTCTGATTATTCTGGATCCTCCTAAATTTGCACCAACTGCTTCCCACGCTCAACGAGCGGCGCGGGGTTACAAAGATATCAATCTGCTGGCTTACAGATTGCTAAGGTCGGGGGGAATATTGGTGAGTTTTTCCTGTTCGGGCGGGATTAAGCGGTCTTTTTTCAAAAAAATATTGTCAGGAGCCGCCCTGGATGCCCAAGTTAATGCTAGAATTAGAATGAATCTGTGGCAAAGTGCGGATCATCCGCTGAATTTGAGATTTCCTGAAGGCTCATATCTCAAAGGATTTGTGACGCAGATTGATTAGGTCAGGAGGTAGGCTATGAATGACAATACCGGTCAAGGCCTTATAGAGTATTCTCTGATACTGTTGCTGGTTGCTCTGGCAATTATTGTTATCATTTCAGTCTATGGCCAGGAACTGGCAGTTGTTTACAGCAATATTGTTGATGTTATTCCATCACCATGATTGAATGTCAATTGTGAAATCAGGGTCCTTATTGTTGAAATAATAAAAAGAGGAGCGAGTTGATCTCGCTCCTTTTGGATTTAATACAAGAGAGTAAGAAGAATTATTTTGTTGGAGTTTCTCCGGAGGGGTCATAGACATATACCCGATCGCCTACTTCAGCCCAGTCGAATAGCCAGCGGGAGTCCCCAACCGATAGATTCACACATCCATGAGATTGTGGATATCCCAGGCTGGCGCGCCAATAGGCCCCGTGGAAGGCCCGACTTTCATCGAAGTACATCGTCCAGGGCACGTTTTCCAGGTTATAGGCACTGTCTTTTTCATAGAGATAACGCATCCGGGTGTAATCCAACTTTTCTTCAATATTGAAAATTCCTGGATAGGTTGGGAATTCATCAGTACCGCTGGCAATGATGCTGGCGAAAACCAGCTCCTGGTCTTCATAAACGGCAACGGTTTGCTCATACAGATTGACTTCAATCCACCGGTCCCAATTGAATCCCTCAGGGGCGGATGTCCTCGGATCAATTTTCGCTACTGCAGTCTGGATGATCCACTCATCCGGACCCACCATATACCAATCCCAGTCTCCAATTGTTTCCACATCATAGATTTTTACCAGCTGCTGATGTTCTAGCTCATGCCCGGTGTAATCGTCTTTCTCATAACCAGGGGTTTGTTTGGTCTCAGCTCTGCCGCCTTCGCTGAACATAGCCAAAACCCAACCAAAAGACTGCTGTGGGGTTTCCGTGAATTCCACGCCCTGGAAAGTAGGAATAGGTGAGTAGACCAGGTCCTCACCAGCCATCCAGCCAACATCTGTATAGTAGTAATATTTTCCTTTGCTGATGGTTGCTTCAACAACGGAGACATAATTAAAACCCGGCGTAATCCAGCGAATGGCACTTTCCTTGCTGCCCTTGACCGCATCTGAAAGGTTTTGATAAATTGGAGCTCGGTCAGATTTTACATAATAATAGCGATATTCGACATCCTGCAGGTCTGGATTTGGGTTATGAACTGGAAGGGGGGTTTCGGGGAAAGTAAAACCCTTTTTTGCCATTTCACTCAGATAGGCAGTTGGACCCAGAGGAATGCAGTTTTCAGTTCCATCTGCAAACATGTCAGGTGGACATAAGGGGGGAGAGTAATCTGGATTGGGATGGGCAAATACGGGATCTGCCAGCAGCAGGCCCGCAGTTAGAACAATCACAACCAATAAGAAACGACGAAGCATTAGTTAACATCCTTGATTGTTTATTATTATAATAAATTTATAGAGGTAGTTTGGATGATTAATCAGGCTTTAACTCAGCCGGCAGATGTTGGACATCAATCGTGGCATCGTCACAAAAAATCATAGCCCGTTCAATGACATTCCTCAGTTCCCGGATATTTCCGGGCCAGGGATATTTTTTCAGCAGTTCCAATGCGGCAGGGGCCATATTCTGGATGTTCAATCCCATCTTGGGATTATTTGTTTGAATGAAATGACCGGCAAGCCCCGGGATATCCTCTGGGTGTTCCCGGAGAGGGGGGATTTCTAGATTGATGACTTTTAGACGGTAATACAAATCTTCCCGGAAGAGACCCTTTTCTATCATTTCAGGCAGATTTTTGTTCGATGCAGCTAGAATCTGGACATCGATATTGATTGATGATGTGCTTCCTACACGCCGGAAAGACCTTTCTTCCAGAGCTCGCAAAATTTTGGCCTGCATGTCCGCGGACATAGATGAAATCTCATCAAGGAAAAGGATGCCTTCATCGGCAACTTCCATTAACCCCCTTTTTCGCTTCTGAGCTCCAGTGAACGCCCCGGCCTCATAACCAAAAAGTTCTGATTCAAGCATGGTGTTTTGAACTGCTGCGCAGTTGATATCAATAAAGGGTTTATCATTCCTTGATCCCATGCGGTGAATGGCTTTTGCCAGTACTTCTTTTCCGGTGCCGGTCTCACCAGTGATCAGGATTGAGGTTGAACGTTTTGCAGCTCGCTGAGCCCGGGTGAAGACATCTTTCATGACTTCGGAATTGATCACAATTGAATTCAATTCATCTTGCTGTGATTTCCGAAAATGGTTCAGCTCAGCCCTCATTTCTACAATATCTTCTGCCCGTTTGATGGACTGCTCCAGCCGGTCAAATTTAATTGGTTTTTGAATAAAGTCATGAGCGCCGTTCTTCATCGCTTCTACTGCCATGTCAATATCACCGTAAGCTGTGATCATGATGATCGGTGGGCGGGAAGGGAGCTGAGCGGTCTCGGAAAGCAGATCAGGTCCATAGCCATCCGGGAGACGAACATCCAGAAGCACGATATCGGCTTGGTTGGCGGAAAGATGCTTCCGGGCTGTTTTCATATCTGGGGCCAGTAAAACCTCGTACCCTTCTGATTCTAGGTAGCTGCCAATATTGTTTCGGGCATTTTTCTCATCGTCGACCAGCAGAATAGTTGCGGACATAGATAGCTATTTTTCCTCTTTTGCTCCAGGGAGGACAATTTGAAACGAGGTGCCTTCCGGAAGCGGAACCAGTTTGATCGTGCCTTCATGCATGGTAATGATTTGTTTCGTAATTGACAACCCCAGACCGGTGCCATCCGGTTTTGTTGTAAAAAACGGTTCGAAAATATGCTCCTGCACCTCTGCCGGAATCCCAGACCCCGTATCCAGGACGTCAATTTGGACCCCAGGAGTCCCGTCGGCCCTTTCGAAGGATCTGATTCGGACAGAGAGCACTCCGCCCCCGGTTTCCTCCATGGCCCGGACTGCATTGCTGATCAGGTTATTAAATACCTGTCCGAGCGCTCTTGGATCTCCCAGAATTTGTGGTATATTTTCTTCTACTTTCATAACATGGGATACATCGGTTCGTTTCATTCTGGGCTGCCACCGATTGAGAATTTTTTCAATCAATGGAGCGACTAAAGTGGGCGTACGGTGGTAGCTTTGAGATTTTGAGAAAGTCAGCACGGTATCAACGATGTGAGTCAGGCGGTCACAATCGTCACTGATGCCCTGCAGGA
This sequence comes from uncultured Anaerolineales bacterium, assembly GCA_964618295.1. Lineage (GTDB taxonomy): Bacteria > Chloroflexota > Anaerolineae > Anaerolineales > UBA11858 > B10-G9. The sequence goes on from CAZTWV010000030.1 coordinate 10,202, forward strand.
CCGGTCGGTGTTTGAAATCCTCCGGTAAAGTTTTGTCCAGAAGTTGTATCCCCGAAGTTATGTTGTTGATTGGATTCCGGATTTCGTGAGCGAAAATTGCGTTCATTTGCCCTACAAGCGCCCTTCGTTCCAGCTGCTGGGTCTGGATTCGAACTTTTTCTTCTTTGCTGATATCCTGAATGAAAATTATGATTCCTTGAACTCTAGAGGAGTCCGGGCTTTCCACAGGAAAAGTTTTTATAATAGCTGGAAATGCGCTTCCATCGCGGTGATGAATTTCAAGATGGCCCAGGTCATGGGTTGGTATGCCTTCCAGAGCATCCTGTAAGGCAGGTGTCAAACGGTCTGTGCCAATCACAACATCATCAATATGACGGGATATGATTTCTTGCTCCGCATAACCTAAAATTTGTTCGGCTGAGGGGTTCACCTGTTGAATCTTAAGCTCAGGATTCAAATAGAGGACACCGTCCGGCATAAATTTATTGATAGTGTCCCCAATTGTTTTTTTCAATGCCGCATCCGAAAGTCGATCGCTGAGATTTGATTTCCTGATGAATGTCCGTAAGATACCTACTGAAGTAGTGACCAGCAGCTGCATTACCGTCCGGGCAAAATTCTTCGGGTGGGGTTTGGCAGCGGCTGAACCCATTAATACTAAAACCCCTGAGATTGAATTATCGTCCCCAAGAGGAGCTGCTGCTATAAACGAAGCTCCAGTTTCAGCAGCCCGCTCCATCAATGGAGAAAGAGGTGGTTTAAAAGGGGGGGCATAAAGCGGCTCTTTGTAGTATGTGAAGAAGTCACTGGTTGAGATAGTTTCTGGGAGTAAATTGTCAGGGTCCTCAAGCCAGATGGCTTGCAGTTTGGGATGGTTGGATGAAATGGTGTAAAGACCAAAAGAGCTGCCTGAGAGTAAATTGAGACCGAGCTGTCCTAAAATCTCAAGAGCTTCATCAAGCTCTGTCTGATGGAGAATGTCAGCAAACTTTTCAAGATCCGATAAGCTGTAGGCCAGGGCCTTTTCCTCATATCTGGAATTTGGATTATTCTTTTCCCGGGAGATGATCCTGAAGATTGAAAATCGTTTAGATTCACCCAGTCTGCTGACTGTAACCCTGATCGGGATTTTTTTCTTACGCCTAGAAATCAGATCCAGCTCAACTCCCTGCCGGCTGTGTAGTTCTAAGGTTTGATTTTCATTGTCGAGTACATCACTCAATTTGGGAAGTAATGTTTCAAGATGGAGTTCTGTCAGTTCTTGCCGGGTGTAACCCGTAAGCTCAGCTGCCGGGGCATTCACCGCGAAGATTTTATGGTCTGTGGAACTAATTAACAGAGATGGATCCCTGCTGATATCCAGCAGATGGCTGACTTCATTGGGAGCCAGCTCCTTTCCGTCGGAAAACTTCGAGTTGTTGGGCAGTAAAGAAACCATGAACCTCTAGACTTTTTGGCGCATCCGGGAGGAGAGAATTCCTTCCATGGCCCGATATTTGGCAACAGTTCTTCGAGCAATATTATACCCAACAGCAGATAATTCCTCTGCAAGTTCTGAGTCAGTCAAAGGTGTCTTTTCATCTTCTACCAGTCGGCAAAGCAGAGTCCGGACAGGCAGACTGCGGTCGAAAAATTGCTTGAGCGGAATAATTTTTCTGTTTGGAAGCTGGACAGATTTATCTGAAACAGCTCTGGATATGGTTGATTCGTGAACATCCAGCAGTTCTGACATCTCGGCCTGAGTTTGTGGTTCAAGCTGGGCGGGATCTCCGCTCAGTATATATTCGCGCTGCTTTTTGACGAGCACCGTCATTAACTGTTCCATGGTGTGATTTCGCTGTTGAAGGCATTTAATTAACAGAGAAGCGCTGTCAATATCCTGGGTCCAATCTTCTGATTTGTCTACCGGGGCCTTTTTTAGTGCCTGCCGGAAAAGCGGATTGATCCGGAGAGTCCCCCGGTATGGACTGATAATTTCTACAATGATTCTTCTGGTTGAAGAGTTTTCCTGCTCCCGAAGGATAATATCGGGCCGATGATAAGCTTGAGTCTGGCTTTCTTGCGGTTGATGATAATCACCCCAATAGGCTCGGGCGGGATAAGGATTTAAGTTAGATCGGATGAAATTTGCAATCCGTTCAGCATTTTCTAGGCTGGTATCAAGATCCCGGGCAAGTTTTCGATAACTGTGTTTTCCGAGATCTTCCAGGCTGGAATGGATTGCTTTTTCCGCCAGGGCGGGAACATCAATGGTCTCCCGGAGGTATTCAAGCTGAATCAGCAGGGCTTCTTTTGGACTGGAGGCACCTACGCCAAGCGGCTCAGCGTGTTTGATAACATCTGCAACGCGTGAAACCCGGGAAAGGGGCACGTGATAAAACTGGCTGATCTCTTCCAGGGGAACCGTGAGCAATCCGTCTTCATCAATATTGTTGAGAATGTGGGCTGCGATCAAACGTTCATCTTCCCGAATTTCGAGAGAAATTTGACGGAGGACAAATGTAGGGAGGTCCTCAACCTGGGCTGTATAATTTTCAAAGGAAAGGTCTGAACTGGAATGCCGGAAATTACCACCACCGGAGTCGTAGGGAAAATCCTCTCGGGAAGAGATAAAAACAATTGGTTCTTCATGATTGGCGTCAAAAGGTTGACTGCAGACCGGGCAAGGGCCGGGAGATACAAGGGTCCTTCCGCAGTTTGGGCAGCGCCGTTCTTCCGCGATTTCAAGCGCCGGATTGTTTGCGAGTTCGGTCCGGATCTTTTGCTGAATCTCGTCCCGGGTCATTTCGAGCAGGGACATGGTCTGGGCGAGATGAGCGGTTACCTGGGGTCTAATATCCTGAGATTGAATTTGGAACATCACTGCCTCCATGCAAAGTATAGCCTTCTTTCTTGTATGTTGCAAGATGTGTGCCAAAACAATTGCAACTAATATGCCGTCAAGGTCAGGGGTGAAAACCAGGGGGGTGGTAGAATCAAGGGGAAAGAAAATATTGGTTATTTTCGTGTAGGCATATTTGCTCGTTTTTATGAATACGATATTCAAGTTCAATAGACAGCGGTCAGGGATTCATATTCTCTTGGTCTTTATTTCTGTCCTTATTGTGGGCTGTGGGTGTATTTCTAAAAAAAGCCAGGTGGGCACAGATTCGGTTAATCAGAATTATTTTAATTCTGGAAGGGCATACCGCGATGTTCTGCTTCAGGAATCTTTGGGACCGAGATTTCCTGGTTCACCAGGCCATCAGAAGATCATAATCTGGATGGTTGAAGAGCTAACTGATGCTGGTTGGCAGACGAAGCTTCAAATCCTTCAGGTTGAAGGGAAAACCGTAAAAAATCTGATTGCCTGGAGAAGGGATTATCAAACAGAGCATTTACTGCTGGGAGCGCATTATGATACAAGAATTTTCGCAGATCAGGATCCAGATCCTGATCTGCGGGATCAGCCTGTCCCCGGAGCAAATGATGGCGCTTCAGGAGTAGCCGTGCTGCTGGAAATAGCCCGGGTTTTGCCAGAGAACCTTGAAATACCTGTCAGACTTGTTTTTTTTGACGCTGAAGATAACGGAGGAATCGGCGATTATGATTGGATTCTTGGATCAAAAGGTTATCTGGATAGTGGGGAATTGGAGCCGCTTGGGGTCGTGATAGTTGATATGATTGGCGATCGTGAGCTGAATATCCATTATGAACAGACTTCAGATCCGATTCTTAAGGAACAAATCTGGGATACTGCACACAATCTTGGATATGGAGATGCCTTTATCCGTACAGAGAAATATGCTATGCTGGATGACCACACACCTTTTTTGGAGGCAGGTATTCCGGCTGTGGACATCATAGATTTTGATTATCGTTACTGGCATACCACAGCAGATACAAGCGACAAAGTAGCTCCGGAGAGTCTTGAAGCTGTTGGTGCAACCCTGGTCGACTGGCTTCAAGGTTTGGAAAAAAGAGACTTGATTCGGGAGTGATTTAATATAATAACGATAAGTAATGAATATTGGGATACACTGAATTAACGAACTGCAGGAGACTTTTTTGGAATGGGATTAAAGAAAACAGCATTAAGTAAAACTGAGCGTGCTTTATTGGTGGGGGTTGAAATATTTAATCAGGAGGAAATGCTTTCAGTTGAAGATTCCCTTGATGAACTTGGGCGTCTGGCTGAAACCGCGGGTTTTGAGGTTGTGGGCCGGGTAACGCAAAAGTTAGATCATCCAAATCCAAAAACATTTATCGGCTCGGGCAAGGTAAAAGAGGTTAAACGTTTTTCGGATGAAATGAGGGCTGATGTGATCCTTTTTGATGATGAGCTGTCTCCCCGCCATCAACGGGAGTTGGAGGAGATCATTGGAGAAGAAATCCGGGTAATTGATCGGACTGCTTTGATTTTAGATATATTTGCCCAGCATGCAAATACCCGGGAAGGAGCTCTCCAGGTAGAGCTTGCGCAATATGAGTACCGCCTTCCCAGATTGACCAGAGCCTGGACCCATCTTGTGCGTCAAGCCGGCGGAGGGGGGGGGAGAACGGGCGGAACTGCAGGCGTGGGGCTGCGCGGTCCGGGTGAAACCCAGCTTGAGGTGGACCGGCGAGAAATCCGGCGTCGGATCAATCATTTAAAAAATGAGCTGGATAAAGTCCGGGCTCACCGCCAGAGATATCGGGCCCGCAGAAAAGAGTCTAACATTCCAACAGTTTCATTGGTCGGCTACACCAATGCCGGGAAATCAACTTTATTGAATCGGTTGGCTGAGGCTGATGTGTACGTCGCTGATCAGCTGTTTGCCACCCTGGATCCAACCACCCGCCGGGTTGAGCTAGAAGAAGGATTTTTTGCGTTGTTTACGGACACAGTTGGATTTATTCAAAAGCTTCCAACTACCCTGGTCGCTGCTTTCCGGGCGACGTTAGAAGAGATTGCTGAAGCGGATTTACTGCTGCATGTTGTGGATATCACCCATCCCCAAGCTCAGGCTCAGGCAGCGGCTGTCCATCAAACTCTGGAAGAGATTGAAGCGAATGCAATCCCGATTATTCCAGTTTTGAATAAGATTGACCGCCTGAAGGATCCTGATGCGGCCATAAAATCTCTGGATCATTATCCCGATGCTGTTGCTATCTCCGCCTTGCAGGGTAACGGGATCGAAGATTTACTGCAGGCGACTAAAATTAAACTTTATGAATCTTTCCGGAAGATTGAGGTGGAAATACCATATCGTGAAGGGGGATTGATCTCGCTCTTTCATGAAGAAGGCCGGGTAGAACAGGTGGAGAATCACTATCAGGGGGTATACCTTAACGGCAGGATTCCGATCCGGTTGATATCTAAATACAAACCCTACTTGCTGTCAGGAACAGTTGACAGTGGGAATAGGTCTTGACCCCCCCATCTTAACTTGACATTGTTAGATTAAAACATATGTTCTGGTTTTAGGCGAAGGAAAAGTATTCCCGATCCCTTTGATCTTAAAATTCACTCATTAGAGGCAGAGGCTTTTCCTATTTTATTCATTTTTTGTTCAAAACAATCGAACATCCGTGCTAATTTAACATTGTCAAGTTAAACGCCATTTTTAATCAGAGGGCCAGCTTCAATTACATCAGCGGAGGCCTGGGATTCATACTTTTTGAAATTTTCCTGGAAGCTGAGTGCCAGATTTTTATAACTGGAAAAATATGCCTCTTGGTCATCCCAAAGTTTTTCAGGTTGTAATATATTATCCGGGACTCCAGGACAATGGAGTGGAATTTCAAATTGGAAAACCGGGTCGATTTGGAATTCTTGACTGCTGAGCTCTCCGGTCAGAGCTGCAGTCAATAAAGCGCGGGTATGTTTAATACTGATGCGTTTTCCGACTCCAGCACCTCCGCCCACCAGTCCGGTGTTGATTAGCCAGGTGTCTGCTGAATGTTTTTTGATTTTATCTTTCAGCAGTTCAGCATAGTATACAGGGTGAAAAACCATAAAGGGAGCCCCAAAACAAGCGCTGAAGGTGATTTCAGGCGATGCACCAACTCCCGCCTCAGTACCACCCACTTTGGAAGTATAGCCGGAGATAAAATGATACAGTGCCTGCGTGGGAGTTAAGCGCGCTAGAGGAGGCATAACACCATTTGCATCAAAAGTTAGAAAAAGAATATTTTCAGGATGACCTCCCTGCCGGGTGGGAAGAGAGTACGGAATGAAGTCAAGCGGATAGGATGCTCGTGTGTTTCTAGTCAGCGAATCATCAAAGAGGTCAATCGAACCACTTCCAGGATCCCCGATTACATTTTCAAGGATAGTACCAAAACTTTGGGTGCAGTTGTGAATATCCGGTTCATGCTCAGCAGACAGGTCGATGACTTTGGCATATGATCCGTCTTCAAAGTTAAAAATTCCCTGATTATCCCAACCGTGCTCATCATCGCCAATTAATTTTCGTTCAGGATCCGCAGACAGGGTAGTTTTTCCGGTTCCGGATAAACCAAAAAACAAAGCTGAATCACCTGCCGATCCCACATTTGCAGAACAGTGCATGGTGAGAATATTCTTTTTTGGCAGATAGTAATTCAAAGCAGTGAAGATTGATTTCTTGATTTCTCCGCCGTATCCTGTGTTGCCGATCAGCACCAGGTGCTGGCTGAAATCAATCAGGATAAACGTAGAGCTGTTCAAGTGATCCAGCTCAGGGTCACCAGAAAATTCTGGGAGGGAGATCACTGTAAATTCTGGTTGATGGGATTGATATTCAGCTATTGTTTTTGGAGTGTGAAACATATTTCTGGTGAAAAGTCCCTGCCAGGCCCAGGTGGAAATCACCCGGATTCGCAGTTCCTGATGATCAGGGACCCCCGCCGTTCCATCCTGGATAAAAACATCTTTGTCCTCGAGATAGACTTTAACCTTTTCAAAGACCCGGTTGAAATCTTCCTGCCGATAACCAATATTGTATTCTCCCCAATTTATATCGGAAGAAGATTCCGGTTCCTGGACGATAAACTTGTCATTAGCGGAGCGTGCTGTGTGGGGACCAGATTGAACCACCAGGGCACCATGATCGGATAAATAGGCTTCTTCGCGCAGGATTGCCTGAAGGTAATAGGCCGGAGTTGATAAATTCCAGTGCTCTTTGCCAGTTTGATTGATTCCATGCAGCTTTAAATCATATTTTGAAGCGGGACCAGAAAGTGGATCCTCCAATGAGGGAATTCTTCCAGATGTCATTTCTTTAATATCCTTTTCCAATCACATAGATGAGTCTTTCCCTGAATTACGATTTCCTTTGGTGCTTCAGGGTCCACTACCCAGCGGATGCGTTCAATACCTTCTTTGATTCGCTCTGGAGGCCCGGCGTAGCTTAATCTCAAATGGCCTTCCATGCCAAAATTATTTCCTGGAACGGTCACCACGTAAGCTTTTTCCAGGATCAGGGAAGCCAGCTCATCCGAATCGGGATGGTAGGCGCTGAAATCTGGAAAACAGTAAAAAGTTCCACCTGGCGGGGCGAGATTAAGGGCGGAAAGGGATTCAAGGTGGGAGATAAACATTTCCCGGCTGCTGGTAATTTGCTGACTGAGGTGGGGCATGACATGCTGGCGGGCCGTTAATGCCCCAACAGCACCCGCCTGGAGCAGGACTGAGGCCCCGGAAGTTGAGTGACCCTGAATCTTTTTTACAGCCAGAATCAATTCTTCAGGAGCGATCATCCAGCCAATTCGGAGACCGGTCATGCCAAAAGATTTTGAGATTCCGTTGACGACAATTATTTTCGTTTGATTGAAATCTTTTGAGCTAAAAACGTAGCCAGGAACCCAGGTAGCTGCTGGGTCCAGCAGCTGATGGTAGATGTCGTCCATGATTAAATAGATCCCCTGGTTTTCACAAAAATCCACAAGCTTGGCAATAAATTCCTCAGGGTAGAGAATTCCGGCTGGGTTGTTCGGGTTGTTGAGAAAAATTGCCGTGGTCTGGGAGCTGACTGCAGCCAGCACGTCACTCATTTCCGGAATCAGGCTGGCGTCTGGCAGAACCGGGACAGGAATACCACCCGCCAGCTTGATCATTTCGGGGTAGCTGACCCAGTAGGGGGCGAGCAGGATTACTTGATCCTGCGGATTGAGGATCGAAAGCAGCAGGTTGAACAAAGCCTGTTTGGCGCCGATAGTGATCATTACGTTCTGAGGCTCTGGGGTTTTGCCGTAATATTCTTTCGTATAGTCAATTACCCCCTTGATAAGATTTTTATTTCCGGCCGTGGGACCATATTTTATCTGTCCGGTTTTAAGCATTTGACGTACAGCTTCATCAGCCTCAGCTGGCAGGTCATTCTGGGGTTCACCAATCCCAAAGTGAATGACATCCTTACCTTCTGCTCGGAGTTTATTCGCTGTTTCGTTTAATTTCAGGGTAGGAGATCCGGAGATACTATTCACGAGATTGCTCAGTGGGGCCATTTCTTGTCCTCCTGGCTTATCTTACGGGACCTGATAAATTAGGAATTAGATTGTTCGGGTGACTTTGCTCAGGCCCCGGGGTGAATTCGGATCAATGTGCTTTACAAGGGTCAGGTAATAGCTGAATAATTGAGCGGGAAGAATGCTGATAATTGGGCTGAGCCACTCGGGTATTCCTGTTGGAATTGGAAATGGACATTCAGCCAGCGCCAGCAGCTCTTCCTGGTCGGAGATCAGGAAGATTTCTGCCGCTCGGTCTTTTGTCAGATCCTTTATCAGTGCAGTCATATCCGGGAGGACTGATCCGTTGACGGCAACAGCAAAGACTGGAAATCCATCTGAGATCAAGGCTATGGGTCCGTGTTTGAAATCAGCAGAAGAATAAGGCTGGGCGACGATATAATTCATCTCTTTCAATTTCAAGGACCATTCATAAGCGGTGGCATAATTGTATCCCCGCCCCAGCACCACGCATTGATCCATAAACCGGTAGCGCTGGGTGTATTGTTTGATGGTGTCTTTCTGGGCTAATACCGTGCTGGACAATTCGGGAATTTGTTTAATTTCAGAGAGCTGGGACTGGGACCCATTCCAGGCTGCTGAAAGCAAAGCAATGGTCATCAGCTGGGCGGTGAATGTTTTTGTTGCTGCTACCGCAAGCTCTTTTCCAGCCAGGATATCAATTGTTTGATCTGCAACCCCGGCCATTGGACTTTTTGCCTGATTGGTAATTGCAAGTGTGCTGCAGCCTTGCTGGTTCGCTTCGTTGAGGACTGACAGCAGATCTGGAGATTCACCGGATTGGCTGATCCCGATTACCAGACTGCCTTCTAAGTTTGGAGGTTGTTCATAGAGGCTGAACATCGAAGGGGCAGCCAGGGTTACCGGGATCCTGTTTTTTATTCCCCAAACGTATTTCGCATATCTGGCAGCATTATCTGAAGTTCCGCGGGCTGCGATGAATATTCTAGACGGCTTGCCAATTTCCTGGACAAATTGTTCGAGATTTTCTCCCAGAATTTTTACCTGGCGGTACAGCACTTCCGGTTGTTCCTGAATTTCCTCAAATAAGGTCATAGCTCTTACGCCCGGGTGATATTGGCACCCAGTTCCTTTAATTTCTGGTCAATTCTCTCGTATCCCCGGTCAATTTGGGCGATATTTCGGATTACTGACTCACCCCTGGCTGCCAGGGCAGCCAGCACTAATGCCAGTCCAGCTCTGATGTCGGGACTGTCAACGTTTCCTCCGAAAAGATCGGTAGGGCCATTGACAATGCACCGGTGGGGATCACAAAGAACAATTTGAGCCCCCATGCTGGTTAGTTTATCCGTAAAAAACATTCTGCCTTCATACATCCAATCGTGGAACAGCACGTTTCCTGCCGACTGGGTAGCAACCACAATAGCAATACTCATCAGGTCAGAGGGAAAGGCGGGCCAGGGCATAACGCTGATCTCCGGGATACCTCCTCGGAAATCAGGCTGGGTGGTCATCGCTTGCTGGGCAGGTACGAACAAATCTTCCCCCTGGACTTCCCAGTGCACTCCCAGCCGTTTAAAAACAAGTTCAATCATATCCAGGTATTCCGGACCTGCTTTTTTGATAGTAATTTCACCTCCGGTAACAACACTTGCCCCTACAAAACTGATTACTTCAAGATAATCAGGTCCGACAGTGAATTCACCACCGCTGAGGGAAGGAACTCCAATGATACGAAGAGTGTTTGAGCCAATGTAGCTGATCTTTCCGCCCAGTTTATTCAGCATCTGGCACAGCTCCTGGACATGAGGTTCGGATGCAGCATTGCGGAGGATGGTGGTCCCTTCAGCACAAACGGCTGCCATCACAGCATTTTCAGTTGCCGTGACACTGGCCTCGTCCAATAGAATGTCGGATGCTTGCAGGCCATCCGAAGAAAACTTGAATATCTTTTCTACTGGATCATATTCAGTGTTTGCTCCTAGTGCCTCCAGGGCGAGGATGTGAGTATCCACCCGCCTTCTTCCAATAACGTCCCCCCCCGGTGGTGGGATCTGAAGCTCACCGGCCCGGGCAATAATCGGGCCTACAAGCAGGATAGAGGCTCTGATTTTTGAACAAAGTTCCGGGTCCAGGTCAGATACCTGGATGTCATCAGCTTGAAACTCCCAGGAATGGTCTCCGAGAAATGTGACTTTGACACCAATGCTTTCCAGAAGTTCCCGCATAGACCGAACATCGTTTATGTCAGGAAGATTGTGGATTGTGATCGGTTCCCGGGTCAGGATTGTGGCAGCTAGAAGGGGTAGAGCGGCATTTTTATTGCCGGACGGGGTTACCTCTCCCTGGAGTGGTATTCCGCCCTGAATAATGAATTTGTCCATTATCTGGTCCGTCCTTGATCGATTTGTAATATTAACAAATTTCAGCGATGATAACTGTACCATAAAAAGAGGGTTAGTTGTGACGATTATTCCGACCAGCCCTCCCTTGTTCTGAATTATAATACGCTCATGATTTCTTTCCTATGGTTGATACCCCTTGGTTGGTTATCAGGTGCTTTGATTAACTATCTTGCTGATGTGCTGCCGGTAAAAAGGCGGCTGGTCCAACCTGTTTGTCCTCTTTGTTCGCAGGAAAGAAGTTGGATGAGCATGATATGGCCCGGGCTTGATCCTCATTCTGCTCATCCCCGCCTGCGTCCCTGGATCGTGCTGGTTCTGAGCTCAATTCTGATCTGTTTGACATATCTCTTCCCCCCGGACAGTTTAGGATTTTGGATTGGTTGGATCTGGGTAATGTATTTTGCGCTTGTGATAGTGATTGATATAGAACACCGTTTAATTCTGCATCCGGTGAGCCTGTTTGGGGCGCTGTTGGGCCTGGTTACCGGTTGGATTAATCACGGTTTTTGGTTTACGCTGCTGGGCGGAACGGCTGGTTTTGGAATTATGCTGGGATTGTATTTTCTGGGGATCTTATTCGTACGATTGATGTCCAGGATCCGAAATCAGGAAATTGATGAAATCGCCCTTGGCTTTGGTGATGTCAATCTCTCGGGTGTGATCGGGCTCCTGCTGGGATGGCCGGGAGTGCTGGTAGGTCTGGTGGGGGCAATCATCCTGGGCGGTATAGTCAGCGGGTTTTACCTGGTTTGGCAGGCCTTGAATAAAAAGTATCAGGCCTTTTCAGCCCTTCCTTACGGTCCATTTCTGGCATTAGGTGCTATGTTTCTTCTTTTCTTGGCTGGTTTGTTGTAGAAAATACCACACAGCTCTTCCAGATACAGTCATGATCAGTTTGGAGAAAAAAAGAAAACCGGTGCCTCTAAAAAAGCACCGGTTATTATAGACTTATTGATCAAACTCATTCATTCTTTTTCTTAAACCAGGTCTTCCATTCCTTATTTTCCCAGACCACCAGAATTGGGGCAGCATTGAAAATTGAGGAATAAGTCCCGCTGAAGACACCGATTAGCAGGATCACCACGAAGTGCCGGATGGTGCTTCCCCCGAAGAGAGCCAGGGTAAGCAGGGTGAGCATCACGGTCAGCTGGGTGTTGATAGATCGGTCCAGGGTCTGAATGATTGAGTGGTTGACCATTGTCTCATACGGGAGGCGGCGGTAGATCCGGGCGTTTTCGCGGATTCTATCAAATACTACAATCGAATCGTGCACAGAAAAGCCGATCACGGTCAGCAGTGCGGTCAGGAACAGGGCATCGGCTTCCCACCCCAAGAAATGTCCCAGAATTGATTCTATGCCAACCACGAGTACAACATCATGGAGCATCGCCAGAATGGCCGCAACTCCGTAGCGGAAGGCGTGATCCACGCCCCGGAAGGCGTAGGTGATGTAGAGGAGAATCCCGAGGGCTGCCAGGCCAACAGCACCGGCGGCACGCTGGGCGACTTCCTGCCCGATGGAAGGTCCAACACTTTCAAAGCGGTCCAGTTCTACCGGTCCGCCAAAGCGGTTTTCTATTTCCGTCAGAATCTCTCCCTGGGTAACCTCATCCATGGCCCGGGAACGAATAATCATATTATCACTGCCTGCGGTCTGCACCTGGGGATCAGCAAAGCCAAACTCCTGGAAAATGGCACCAACATCCTCTGTTTTTGGCAGTTCGCCGGTGGTAAAAGTGATCTCAAGGAGGCTTCCCCCTGAGAAATCAATCCCAGGATTGAGCCCCCAGGCAGTGAGGGCAATGGTGCCCGGGATGATGATCAAGAGTGATATACCGAAGTAAAGGTATCTACGTTTGACAATATTCAACATGTATTCCTCGCTATGCGCCAAATAATTTCGTTCTTTCGGCTGCTTTGATGTTATCAAGCAGTAAATGCAGCAAAGTCCGGGTCACGGTAACAGCGGTGAAAAGACTCACTAAAACGCCAATTGCCAGGGTTAAAGAAAATCCTTTGACAATGCTGGCTCCAAATGTGCTTCCGAACCAGAAAAGTATGGCGGAGGTTATCAAGGTGGAAAGATTTGAGTCTCTGATCGAAGGCCAGGCTCGTTCCCAGCCGAGGTTGATTGCCTGTCGGATGGTCCTGCCTCCCCGAAGTTCTTCTTTCATCCGCTCAAAGATCAGTACATTTGCATCTACAGCAACTCCAATGCTGAGCACAAAACCCGCTATGCCCGGCAAAGTTAACGTCACTGGAATCCAGCGGTAAACTGCAAACGTAACCAGCGCATACATCAGCAGCGCGAGGTCAGCAACAATTCCTGGCAGCCTGTAGTACAGGGCCATGAAAACAATCACAACGACCAGACCGATGATGCCAGCTGTCAGGCTTTTATCAAGTGAATCTTCACCAAGGGTGGGGCCGATCGTCTCGGTTTGCACCACTTTAAGCGGAACTGGCAGAGAACCGTAGCGGAGCTGGAGGGCCAGATTGTTGGCGGTGTCGATTGTAAAATTACCGCTGATGGTTCCCTGGCCGCCAGGAATGGGCTGGGTGATTTGCGGAGCCGAGACCACAACTTTATCCAGCACAATTGCCAGCAGTTCTCCAACGTGTTCGGCTGTATAATCCGAAAAAATCTGGGTTCCTTCCGGCGTGAGCTCAAAAGCAACGACATAGTCGCCTGTGGGGGTGGTGGTCACACCTACGTTTTTAATGGCTGAACCGGTCATCACGGTGTTAAAAACCCTGGTTTCGGATTCTTCCTCAGACTCAATAATTTCCTGACCGGAAAAATCTGTCTGAATTTTACTTCCAACCAGAAGGGCCACTTCCTGGGTGGGAACATCTCCAAAATCAACAAATTCGAGCAGAGCCGTCTCTTTCAGAGTGGCTAAGGCAGCTTCCGGATCCTGCTGACCGGGAAGTTCAACCAGAATTCGGCGGTCACCAGCCAGCTGAACTACAGCTTCCGAAACCCCCAACCCGTTGACCCGGTCTTCAATAATTCTCCGCGCAGTTTGCATATTTTCCTGCGAAACCTCGACATCAGCGGGGAGGTCTGCTTCCAGCAAAGCCTGGACACCACCAACCAGATCCAACCCTAACTGGGTTTTAATTTCACGGCTGTAACTGCCAATATTTAAACCTGGATGGTTAGGTATATTGATATAGATTGCCAGGGCCAGAATCAGCAGGATAAGAATAATCCATTTTCGGTTCTGTCTCATAGGATGCTTTAAGCCTCCTGACTTATTGTAACTAATGCTTGTCGCTTGACAAATAAATATCAGCATCGGTATCCCCGAGCTGACAGAGCCATTATACTCTTCTCAAAGTGGCTTGTCCAATTATTTTCAGCTGGAGATATGCCTTGCACAAATGATAGGGTTTCCTAATAATCAAAAAGCATGGAGTGATTATAATATTTTCAACTGATGGGGAAGAGATCTATGAAAGTAAACCTGCTCAAAGTTCTATTGACTGCTGTCCTTATCCTAATCGCATTGAGTTTTTCGGCTTGCCAAGCGCAGACATTTGATCAGAATATTGATCCATCGGGTATTGAGCCGGATGCGAAATCAACTAGCACGCCTGAGCCCACTTTGACCGCGGTGCCCACAAAAACTCCTCAGCCTACCTTTACCTCCCTTCCCAGTCCCACACCCACTGTTGTGCTTTCACCTGAACCAATTGAAGTGAGTGTTACACTGGAGGATGGAAGTGTTATCAGTGGAAAATTTTACCCGGGAAAGATTAATCCAGCCCCGGTTGCAGTCGTCTTTCCCTGGGCTGATGGGGATCAGGAAGACTGGGTGGAAATTGCGGGATGGATTCAAAACCGGGGTTTAGTATTTGATGACGGCAATCGTAGTCCCTGGTTAAGCGAAAATTGGTTTCCAGAGAAGTCTGAAGGGCCAGTAATGAGTGTGTTTACCGTGAATTTCCGGGAATGTACAGGGGGCTGTACGAGTTGGTTGAGCTCAGAATGGGTGGAAGATGCCCACCGGGCAATCGAGACGGCAGCAGAACTGCACGGGGTTGATGCTGAGAGAGTGGTCACGATGGGTACATCTATTGGCGCGGATGCTGCCGTTGAAGCTTGTTCTTGGCTGAACCAATTCGGGAAAGGGCGCTGCCACGGCTTTTTCGCGGTCTCTCCAGGGTCTTACCTGACCATTCCCTACGATCAAACAGTGGTCCGTCTCAAGGAACAGGATCCGGAAATAACCATGTTTTGTGCCTTTGCAAGGCGTGATGATGCTGCCTGGGAAACATGCGAGTCTGCTCCGGATGAACAGCTGATTGATTTTGGTTATGTGCAGCTCCATGGGATGGAGCTCTTTCAGCTTGGCCTGCAGCAGAACCTTTTGGCAGAGGTTGATCGTTTCTTAATAGAAGCAGTCCCACCTTTACCGTGACAGGAAATTTTATGAAAAAAAGCAAGCGAATCATTCATGTTTTCCTCCTGGTCATGCTGGTCTTGGGTGTCCTGGTAATACCCTCGGAAAATGCTCAAGCACGATCCTTGCCTGAATTAACAGAATTAACTCCAGTTTGGTTTGAGGAACAGGAACCGATGACCATTCTGGTGGTAGGCACGGACAGCCGAAGTCGAGGTTACCTTTACGGCCTGGGGGATACAATCATGGTTTTCCGGATTGATTTCCAGGAGCGGGATGTGCGGGTGATTGGTTTCCCCCGGGATTTATGGGTCAAAATTCCCGATGTGGAAGAAGATAATGGTCGAACGCACGGAAAAATCAATCAGGCGTATTTTTTCGGGTCGGCGGGAATGGGTTATTACAGCGGAGAGGGGGACGGAGCCGGCCTCCTCCAGGCTACGTTCCAGGAAAATTGGGGCTTTGAAATTGATCACTATATCGTGATTAATATGACCATCCTGAGAGAAGTCATAGATGCCCTGGGGGGAGTAAAGTTTTATAGCCCTGCACCGGTTTATTCTTTCCACCAGCCAAATCAGCCCAAATATTCAGCTGGTCCGTATTATTTCATGGGGAAAGAAGCACTGCTCTATGCTCGCTACCGGGATCCGAAAAATGTTTTGGATCGGGTGGATCGGCAAAAAATCCTTGTTAGTGCCCTCTGTGAGAGTGTTTTCGAACCGGAAACAATTCCGAAAATTCCCGAGTTGATTGGATTATTTCGGGGCAATGTGCTCACGGATCTCAGCCTTGCTGAGCTCAGCCGATTGCTGTACCTATCCGGTCAAATCCCGCTGGACGAGGTGATCTTCACCCGTGTTCCCAAAGAAGATTTGTATTGGAGTGGAACTGTATGGCTGGAAAAGGAGCCCGGTCGAATCCAGGAGATCCTTGAACTGTTCCAGGCAGGGGAGTGGCCCCTGGAAGACAGCTAGTCTTGATCCTATTCGTATAGTAATAAAAAACCCCAGTCTTGTGTTGGGGTTTTTTATTACTGGTTTAAATTGATCTGACGGGTTCAGCCGTGGGATTCCAGCTGATCAGAGGTGCAGGGGGTGAACTCGATAAATTCAACGGTTCCCATCTCATCTACCAGGCTCCGGATTTTATCTTCGTCGCCACCCCGTTCTTTCATATCAATATAAAAGAACTCGCCGGATTCATCATATGTCAATGCCAATGATACAATCCAGGCTCCGGCATCTGTCGCTGCCTTGGTGAAGGCGGCCAGCTGACCCATCACATTGGGGAGCTTGGCTTCGATCCGGGTTCCAGCCTCTCCGCCGCCCGTTACTTCGACGAAGGTCTTGAAAATATCGGTATCAGTGATAATGCCAACCAGTTCTTTGTCATCCATTACAGGGAGGCAGCCTACATCCTCTTCAAGCATATAGTGAGCTGCTTCTGAGATACTGCAGTCTCCCTGGATCGCCATGACTGGCTGGCTCATTAATTGATCCATGGTTACTTTCTCTAAGAGGGAAGCAATCTCGTACACGCTCAATGTGCTGACACGGGAAGGTTCTGCTTCCAGCATATCACTCTGGGAAACAATGCCCACCAGGTCACCATTCTTTTTGAGGATGGGCAGGTGATGGATGTCGTTCTTTTCCATCATCCGCATCGCTTCATTATATGTAGTTTTCGGTGTAGCTGTGACGGGGTTTCGGGTCATTCTGTTCTTTACTCTCATGGATCCATTCACTCCTTTTTTTTGCAAGCGTAACTCGATCTCACTGGCTCTCACCAACCACTGTCCGCGGTATTTCCCGCCCAGTTTTTGACCGCTTAATTGCTCCTCTGCGATCAATTGCCGGATCCGGGCCGGAGTTACCCCCAGGCGGTCGGCTGCTTCTTTGGTGACAATCCATTCCTGATCTTCCATATCGGGATACCCTTGCGCTAGCGTAAATGACTTAACTTAAGTATAACCCTAACGCTAGCGAAAGTCAAGGGGAAATTTGGGGTTTTTAGAGCGATATTGAATAGTAAAATGAGGGAAAGAGGAAGTCGGGGTGGATAAAATGTTATTTGATGAACTGGTGACCTTTATTTATGTTGAAAATCTGAGTCGGTCGGCTGATTTTTATTCCAGGGTGCTGAGATTGAAATTGCGCCTGGATCAGGGAACCTGTCGGATTTACCAGGCAGCACCAGGTGCCTGTCTGGGGATCTGTAGCCGGGAGGGTGGGGCCGGGAAGGGTGGGGCAAAAAAGGGAGTGATCCTGACTCTGGTAACGGATGAAGTTGATGAATGGTATGAACGGCTCCGAGGGGAGGGGGTGAGTGTTCTTAATCCACCCCGAGTGAATGACAAATACCAGATTTGCCATTTTTTCTTGGAGGACCCGGATGGATACAAACTGGAAGTGCAGAAATTCCTAGATCCTGCCTGGTCTGCATGACTTATATTTGTTAAAAAGTGGGGGTTTTGTCAGATTCGTCTCCGTCCGTTTTGCAGGATACAGGATAATGCTCGTGCAAAATAGAGACCTGATCGGCAGGAAGCGCAGCTTCCTTGATCTGTGACTGTTCAACATCGGGGCTGTAGTAGTTAATTGATCCTGGGTGCTGACCGCATCACGAAAGACACCTGAGCTGAGAAATATCCCTTCAACAAAGCCGGTATGAAAGGGTTGGTTAAGTAGTCGTGCAAAGGGATCCGGGGAAAATGCTGTTCGAGGGGTGTCCCGGTAGGTGTTAAAAGGGCAGTATCAGCAGTTAAATTTGCAATAGGAGCACAGCAAGCCTTACAGAAGTCGAATCCGATTCCCGTCAGGCTTCAGGGCCGTGCTGACCGAGAGCGCTTCTTTCCTGCGGGGTAGGTCAACCCAGAGTGCGAATCCTTCTGCGGGTTCCAGGTGCATCTGGCTGGTGAGCTGCTGTAGCTTCTCTAAGTCGGACACGGTCAGCAGTCCAGTACAAACGTTCGATTTTGAGTGATAGGTGAGCTTGCTTGAGATGCTGCAGGGCGTGTTGGTCAGGACCAAACATTTCTTAGCGGGGGCAGATTGGCTCTCTTAAAAATACTTAACCGATTTTTGACAGTAATCAAGAGGGCAGGGGCTCCTCAACAGCCTTGACGCTGACCGGGAATTGGTTATAATTCCTATGGTTGTGATAAGTATTATTATCGAAACCGTAGACAAAGGGCAGGTATCTGGAGGGGTTGTAACGATGAATTCAGGAAGTTCAGGAAATTTAGCGCGGGCAGTTGCGAATTATTTGGAGTCTGTTGAGCTCTCCCGCAGTGAAAATACGGCCAGGACTTATGGAAGCGCTATGCATGTGTTTCTTGAGTCTCTCCAAGGTCATGGTCAGAATCCGGAGGAAATCAAGCCGGAGGCGATTGATGAGTCGTTTATCACTCGCTTCACAACAGACTTGAAGAATTACTCAGCAAATACTGAACAGCTCTATTTAACGGCGGTCACTGGTTTCTATGAATACCTGGCTGCAGAAAAATTAGCAGACATTAACCTTCCCAGGCTCCGACTGTTGATCAAAAGACGATCTAGAAGAAGCGGTCAACGGCTGCCGCAATTTCCAAAAGCTGATATCAAAAAAGTAATAAACTATGCGAAACAGCTCCACACTGCACCTTCTGAAGATGCAAGGCAGCGTTTACAGCTGCTTCGGGACCGGGCTTTTATCCTCACTCTGGCAGACACAGGGATGCGGGTCCATGAAGCCTGCCAGCTTAGGCGTGGTGATCTTGATTGGCATGAAGGAAAAGCAATTATTATTGGGAAAGGAAACCGGCAGGCTGTCGTGAGATTTTCAAATCGTGCTTTGGATGCATTAAAAGTGTATCTTAACGCTAGATCAGAAGCTGATGGAGCCTATGGGAGAGCTTTGACTTCACTTCCCGTATTTGCGAGACACGATCGTGGTGCCGGGAACCGGATTGAAGAAATCAGCACAACAACCGGACGCAACATTATTGATCAGCGGGTCACAGAAGCTCTGGGAGAGAAAGCCAAAGGGACGATCACACCCCACTCGTTCCGACATTATTTTGTCACTGAGGTTCTTCAGGGATCCGGCGGCAATATTAAATTAGCACAGAAATTAGCACGGCATAAAAATATTCAGGTAACCCAACGCTATGCTCATCTGAGTGATGATGAGCTGGACCGTGGTTATTATGAAATATTTGAGGATTAGCGAGGAGAATACTGGTATGAAGTTCCGCAGTTTTGGAAAAATTGATTGGCAGCCTTCTGCACTTGGATTCGGCTGTATGCGTTTTCCTGTTCACGATGATGAACCTGCTCGAATTGACGAGAGGGAGGCTGCCAGGATGGTTGAATATGCTGTCGAGAGAGGTGTCAACTATCTGGATACCGCTTACCCCTATCACGGGGGACAAAGCGAGTTGTTCCTGGGAAAGATCTTGAAAAATTCGCTCCGGGACAAGGTCAAGATAGCCACCAAGCTGCCAAGCTGGAAGATCAAAGAACCAGCTGATCTTGACCGTTATTTGAATGAGCAGTTGAGGAAACTTCAAGTAGAACAAATTGATTTTTACCTGCTTCATGCCCTGGATGAAGGGAAATGGGAGCAGCTGTTGAAAGTTGATGTTCTAAATTGGTTGGAAAAAGCCCAGAGTGATGGAAGAATTGACAGGATTGGTTTTTCTTTTCATGATCAATATCCTGTTTTTCAAAAAATTGTTGATGGCTATCAGGGCTGGGATTTCTGTCAGATTCAATACAACTTCATGGATCTAAATTATCAGGCTGGCGCTAAAGGCCTGCGGTATGCTGCTGAGAAAGATTTAGGAGTGATTGTTATGGAACCAATCCGGGGAGGCAGATTGGTTGATCCTCCAGATGGAGTTCAACAGATCTGGGATCAGTCTCCTGTCCAACGCACTCCAGCTGATTGGGCTTTGCAGTGGCTTTGGAATCAACAAGAAGTCTCTCTTGTCCTGAGCGGGATGAACACGATGCAGCATGTCAAAGAGAATGTAGCCAGTGCCACTAAATCCGGGGTTGGGATGCTAACCTCCCAGGAACTGGAAACTGTTGAAAAGGTTAGAAAAGAATACCAGAATCTGAAAATCATTCCCTGTACCCGCTGTGGTTACTGTATGCCCTGTCCCCATGGGGTCGATATCCCCCGGGTGCTCAGTATTTATAACGACCTGATTATGTATCAAAAACCACTTAAAGCCAAAACTGAATATAATCAGTATGTCCCCCGGACATCCCGTGCGGATTTCTGCCAGGAATGCGGAGAGTGTGAAGAAAAGTGTCCCCAGGATATCGAGATTGCTTCCTGGATGGAAAAGGTTGATGAAACTCTGAAGGACATTTGATCCCAGCCCTACCCTGGACAAGTGATCAGTCGCGAAATAATGCTATGCGAAGTTTACGAGACAACCAAAAGAATCTCAAACAGGAAAAAAAGAGGAGTGTGTTCCACTCGTGGATCAGGTCTACCAGGTCCGGACAACCAGAGAGCTAAAGGCTGCCCTGAAAAAATTAATTACAGTATTTTGGATATTGGCTGGAATCGGACCGGTGTTCTCAATGTAGACTCAGCTACTTAATTTGTTTTATAATTTCTTGTAAGCAATTACAGAGGAGAGAAGAGAAAATGAATTCCATCTTGAATCGAATCATCCGTGCTGCACAGCTTGATAAAGCATTTTATCAGGAGGTTGAGGCTGATCAGTCCTTGACCCAGGAAGCACTGCTGGTAGTGATTATCGTTTCCCTGGCTGGGGGTGTTGGGGCTTTTATCAGCACCATGTTCAGCGGGCGAATTGGAGCTGCTTTAAGTGCCCTGGTAATTACTGTTGTGCTCGGAGTCGTGAATTATTATATCTGGTCTTACACCACCTATTTTATCGGGACCAATCTGTTTTCAGGAGATGCTGAACCCGGAGAACTGCTGCGGGTGTTAGGTTATGCCAGCGGCCCTCGCCTGCTGGGCCTGTTGGGTTTTATTCCTTGCCTGGGCGGATTAATCAATTTAGCAGGAGCAATCTGGGCTCTGGTAGCAGGATTTTTCGGTGTTCGGGAAGCTTTAGATCTGGATACAACAGAAACCCTGGTAACCGTAGTTCTTGGTTGGCTGGTAATCATGATCATCACTGCAGTTGTCAGCAGTATCTTTGGCCTTGGAGCTCTAGGCATCACTGCTGCTCTTGGGACATTAAGAAACTGAAGAATGATCCTGGAATACGATTTCTGGATCTGAAAGTTCAGGAGGCGGGAATGGGAAATAAATTTGTTACAAACCGGGCTCTGAGGTTCTTGCTGGGTTATTTCTGCCTGCTTCAAATCGCCCACTTTTTCTTTCTTTCTCGAGCCGGTTTGATTGTTGTTACTGAGGCTCGTTATCCTTTTCCCGCTTCACCACCTGTGGGCGGTTGGGATGATCAAGTAATCCCATTTTTACTTGCTATGGGGGTCTTAGATGCCCTTGCGGCTGTTCTCACTCTGACAGCGGGGTACAGATTTTTTATCATTGATCATTCAGCAAAGTACTTATGGCTGATTTCGCTAACAGCAGCTCTTACCTCAGCAGTAATCTATACGGTCGGGACCTGGTTCAGTGGAGCCTGGCATGCAAATCCCTGGGAGTATGGTCTGCTGGTCCTGATATTTACCCCCCTTTTCATATTATACGGTTTGGTGATTAGACTTCAATGAATTAACCTATACGAAATACTTAGCTTTGAGACATTGAAAAAATATTAGGCAATTTTGTGAGGTTTTGTAATAACCACCCACGCAAAATGGTCCTCTATTACTATCTTTGTGATTGGTTTAGCTCTTTTTATCGGGTTAAATAAGTCGGCGATTTCATCCCCGGACAAAAAGTGACTTCGCATCAGGGCGATCTTTTCCATCAGAGCAACAAGCTTTACCACAAAGCGGTTTATATCTGGCTCTTCAATCACTATTCTCCCACCTGGTTTTAATACTCTCCAGAGTTCAAGAGCTGTTTGCTGCTGATCATATACATGGTGAAGAGCGTCCACCATGATCACCCGATCAAATTCTTGATCTGGAAATGGCAGTGATTCCGAATGTGAATTGATAGAGATCAAACCGTGTTTTTCTGTTCCCTGTTTCAACATTTCGAAAGAGAGGTCAGCTAAAAAAATACTGGGAGTCTCATCGATCAGGAACTGAGAAATTCGCCCTGTACCTCCCCCAACATCAAGCAATTTTTCATCTCCATTGAAATTCATTAGTTTGATTAATTTTTGAGGAGGTCGGGGTTGGATAAAAATATCATATACCGGGGCAAGAAAGTTGAAATGGTCAAACATATGGTCTCCATCAGGACAGGCCTGAAAATGATAGAACTTCTGGTTAACAAAAGTATTATAGTTGATTTATTGACTGCTTATCACCTCTGGCTTATAATTTTTCAGCGCCTTATGAAATCGGGGAAGTGCTGGAATTGGCAGACAGGCATGACTTAGGATCATGTGCCTTTGAGGCGTGTGGGTTCGACCCCCACCTTCCCCACTCCGAAAAGAACACGAAGCAAGGGGCCGGCTCTTGATTGGCCCTTTTTAAATGCCAGTTAACAAGTGAGGTAATTTTGAAAATAGAACAAACACGTTTAGAAGACCATCAAATCCAGATCCATGTTGTTGCAGAGCAAGATACATTTGATAAGGCAAAGCACATGGCTGCCAAAGAGATGGCAAAAAACAAAAAAATACCAGGTTACCGTCCAGGAAAAGCCCCTTATCAGCTGATTGTGAATCATTTCGGAGAAGCAGCAATTATTGATCAAGCTTTAGATCATTTTTTAGATGAAATTTATCCCAAGATTCTAGATCAAGTTGAAGAAGAACCCTACGGCCCGGGACGGGTCAAAGAAATTGAAACCCTGGAACCTCCTACAATTGTACTGGAAATACCGCTTCAACCTGAAGTGATCTTAGGTAATTATCAGGACATCCGGATTCCTTATCAAGAGACTGAAGTGGACGAGGGCGAGATGAACGAAATTGTAGATCGCCTCCGAACCCAGCAGGCAGCTATTGAGCCGGTTGATCATCCAGCTGAGGAATCTTCCCTGGTTGATACTTCGCTCAGTGGGTACCCAGTGGATGCGGATCCAGAAGATCAGGATGCGTATTTGCTCAATGAGCAGCCGCTGCCGGTTATGATTAAATCTGAGACTGATCCAACGGAAAAAGAATGGCCGTTCCCTGGTTTTTCACGCCAGCTTCTGGGAGTATCCTCCGGGGATGAGCTTGAGTTAAGCTATGAATTTCCGGATGAGGAAACAGTAGATGAAGAGTATCGTGGAAAGGAAATTATTTACAAGGTCAAGGTTAAGGGAATCCGCCAGCGGGTTCTCCCTGAACTGGATGATAAATTCATTCAATCGATTTCAGATCACGAAAGTGTGAAAGAATTCATGGACCAGCTCAAGGAAGACCTGGCAGAACAAAAAGAACGTGAAGATCAGGACGAATATTTAACCCAGATCTTCGAAAAGATCCTGGAAGACACAGAAGTAAAATTCCCTCCCCAGATGCTAGAGAATGAAGTTGAAGGGGAAATTAATGAATTAACTTCACGGTTGGAATCCCAGGGGATGGAGCTGGCAACCTATCTCGCGATGCAGGATATGGATGAAGAAACCTTGCGACAAGAGATCCGACCGGGAGCTGAAAAAAGAATCCAACGAGGGTTGGTGATTGGGCGAATTTCGGAAGATGCAAATCTTGATATCTCAACCGAAGAGATCACTCAAGAGTATCAGGCTCTTCTGGATAATTATTTTGGTGAGAATGATGAAGAACGACAGGCATTCATGAGTTCAAACCAATCGATAAGCCTCTTGAATCAAATAAGCTCTCAGGTAATTTCGAGGAAAACAATTGATTTCCTGGTAGCTCTTGCGAAAGGTGAAGACATCACACCCTATCAGAAGAAGGAAGATGAAGATCAGAATCAGGAAGAAGTCCAGGATGATGTTGAGAGCGAGGAAGAAAAAGTAGATCAACCTGATTCCGAGAAAGATGAATTGGAACGAGAGGATGAAACCAAAACTGGTGATGAATCCGAAAATAAATAGATGCAAAATAAAACAGAAATTGGAGGAAAGATGACTTCACAAAATCCCCAGTCCCTGATTCCAATGGTGATTGAAAAATCCGGACGCAATGAGCGAGCATACGATATCTACTCGCTCCTGTTGAAAAACAGGATTGTGTTTGTAGGTACCCCAATCACTGATCAAACTGCAAATTTAATTGTGGCTCAGCTGCTTTACCTCAGTAATGAGGACTCAGAGGCCCCGATTCAAATGTACATCAATTCCCCTGGCGGACAGGTGTATGCAGGGTTGGCAATCTATGACACCATGCAAATGATTTCCAATCCGATCAACACGGTGGCTGTTGGTGTGACAGCCTCCTTTGGGACCGTGCTTCTCACGGCAGGCACTCCAGGACAGCGTTTTGCCCTGCCCCACGCAACCGTCCATATGCACCAACCTCTTGGCGGCGCCCAGGGACAAGCAACTGATATAGAAATTCAGGCAAATGAAATTCTCCGCTTGAGAAAACAGTTAAACGGAATTCTGGCTCACCACACCGGTCAGTCAGAAAAACAAATCAAGGATGATACAGAACGGGATTACTGGTTGACAGCGCAAGACGCGGTTGAATACGGTTTGATCGATAAAGTGCTGGAAACATCTGATAAAGAGAAAATCGCTCCCCCTGATGACTCTGAAGAAGACTGAGCAAACACTAAAGCCCGGTTGATTGATTCCCGGGCTTTTTTCTTATTCTAAGGAGGATGATGAAAAAGCTGGATCAAATCAAGGGAATTATTCTGGATATGGATGGAGTGCTGTGGCGAGAATACCAACCGCTTGCAGATCTGACCAAAGTATTTGACTGGTTTAACAAGCGGAATTGGAAATCAATTTGCTTGACGAACAACTCCACTCGATCTCCGGATGAATACTTGAAAATTATGCAGGATTTTGGAGTAAAGCTCGAACCCTGGCAGATTTTAAGCAGTTCTGGAGCTTCCCTGGAATATTTAAAAGATAATTATTCCAGAGGGGATTCTATCTTCATCGTGGGTGAAAACGGGTTATTTGGGCTGCTATCTGAGGCAGGTTTCGTAACCCAGCATGATCAAAAATTCCAGAATTCCCCTGCTGCAGTCGTGGTTGGTCTTGATCGAGAATTAACCTATGCGAAGATAGCACAGGCGGCAGATTTCATTCGAAAGGGAGCTCATTTTATTGCTACAAATCCCGATAAAACATTCCCGGCTGAATCTGGTTTAATGCCTGGGGCTGGAACCTGCGTGACCGCAGTTGCCGCGGCTGCTGAACAGGAGCCCTTGATCCTTGGTAAACCAGAATCCGGGATTTTTCTTTCTGCATTAAAAAGAATGAGTCTTAATCCGGAACAGGTTTTGATGGTTGGAGATCGTCTTGAAACGGATATTCTTGGTGCTCAGCGGCTTGGAATCAAAACGGCAGCTGTCTTGTCAGGGGTGACAGACCAGAAAAAGCTGAGTGAGTGGGAACCTGCTCCTGACATGATCGCAGAGGATATATCTATTTTAATTCAACAGCTGGAGAATTAATGGGTTCTTATGTTCTAGATTGGACTTACGCAGAAGTATTGAAAACTTTCCAGGAAATGGGTCAACCAGATTACAGGGCTGATCAGCTTTGGAAAGGGATTTACCACCATTTATGGCTCAATCCCAGTGATTTTACTACCTTCTCAAAAGATTTGCGCCAGCAGCTGGCTGCGAATCTGGATTTTACCCATCTTCAAGCTGAGAAAATGCTTTCCTCTGAAGATCAATCGACTGAAAAAATTCTCTACAAGTTGCCAGACGGGAAAGCAATTGAAACTGTGATCATGCGCTATGATGATCGAAATACGGTCTGTATTTCCAGCCAGGTAGGCTGTGGAATGGGGTGCGATTTTTGTGCCACGGGCACGATGGGCTTGATCCGCAATCTAAGCCGGGGTGAAATAATTGAACAGGTACTTCGAGCCCAGTCCAGATTAGCTGAGGATGGATTGGAGTTATCAAATGTCGTCTTCATGGGTATGGGTGAGCCGTTTAACAATTATCAAGAAGTGATGGCAGCGGTTGAAACCTTGAATGATTCGGAGGGATTTAACTTTGGGATCCGGCGTTTCACAATCTCAACCGTTGGGCTTGTACCAGGAATTAAGAGATTTACAAAGGAAAACAGCCAGATAAATCTCGCAGTCTCTCTTCATGCTGCGGATAACGCCTTGCGCAGCTCGATGATGAAAATCAACAAGAAATATCCTCTGGAAAAACTAATCCCAGCCTGTCGTGAGTACACTGAAACAACAGGAAGGCGGATTACATTTGAGTGGGCTCTAATTCACAAAGTAAATGACACCGAAAAACAAGCAAAGAAACTTGCTAGGTTGATTGGTGATATGCTTGCCTATGTGAATGTCATACCTCTCAACCCCAATCAACATTACCCTGGAGAACCATCCTCAAACATTCGGGTCAGGAAGTTCCAAAACATACTTCAGGAACATGGAATTCCATGCACGATCCGGATCAGGCGTGGGATAGATATTCAGGCTGGTTGTGGTCAGCTGGCAAGCGAAATAAATTAGTTAGAGTTCAACAGGGTGATCTTTTATTTGTAGAAAAAAACAGCTTCCATTTGAGAAGCTGTTTTTCATGTTAAAATAAGATTGGAAACAAGGAGACATGATGCCCAGTCAATCGGTCCGCTTGGTTTTTCCTCCCAGGCTCCATGATGAGCCTATTATCAACCGCATGCTCCGGAGATATACTTTCACAGTAAATATCATTCGGGCAAATGTGACATCTGATAAGGGCTGGATGGATATACAGATATCTGGGAAAGCTGCTGAAATTGAGGATTCGCTGCTCTGGCTCCGTGAACAAGGAGTGGAAGTTGTTCTGCTGACAAGTTAGATCATATTCAGCGGATGCTCATTTGGAATAAACCTGGTAGAGTGAATGTTTTCTGCCGGTTTTTCTACTTTTAACAGGAAAAAGGTTATGGCAAAATATAAAATCTTCTCCGGTGATGAAATAAAAAGAGTGAAAAAATTTTTGCTGAAAGGAAATGAAACATCCGCTTTGGATGTAATGAGGTCATTACACCCTGCCGATCAGGCAAAAACCTTCAACGCTCTGGACAACAGTTCACAAGATCAACTATTAGAAAAGATGGAAATATCAGAAATTGCTGATATTTTTGATGAGCTGGATGATCGGCAAACACTGGATGCCGCCAAAAATCTCCCTCTTCCATTCCTGGCGGATATCCTGGACGACATGGACCCGGATGAAGCCGCTGACCTCCTGGGTGACCTCTCCGGCAAGAAAGTCCGGCGAACGATATCCTACATGGCTGAGGCTGATGAAATCCTTCCGCTGCTTCGCTACCCGGATGAGACTGCGGGTGGTC
>CAZTWV010000031.1:0-36019 GCA_964618295.1 uncultured Anaerolineales bacterium
TCGTGCTGCCGATCAGTGATGACATGGGAAAGTGGGGGGATGGAATTTTCCAAACGCTCCGGGATGCGGCATTGATCCAGCAAACCGGGGGAGGCAATGGCTTTGCATTTTCACGTCTGCGGCCAAAAAAGTCTTTGATTAAAGCTTCCTCTGGCCATGCCACCGGACCGGTTGGTTTCCTAAAAGTTTATGATAAAGCTTTTGGAGAAATTGCCCAGGGCGGAACACGCCGGGGGGCGAATATGGCGGTACTCCGGGTGGATCACCCGGACATTGAAGATTTTATTACCTGCAAGACCGATGAGTCAGCGATCACAAATTTCAACATCTCGGTGGGGATCACTGAAGAATTTATGCAGGCTGTGGTTGAAGACGAGATCTGGGAGCTGAGATTTCCGGATGTGAAAGATCCGAAATACAGGAAATTTAACGGAACCCTTGAGGATGCAGAGGAAGCAGGAATTCCAATCATTGTTTATAAAGAAATTCCAGCTCGCGACCTTTTTGATATGATCGTCCATCAAGCTCATCATAATGGAGAGCCGGGATTGCTGTTCCTGGATCGGGCAAATCAGGATAATCCTATGGCTCATCATTACCGTCTGGAAGCTACCAATCCCTGTGGAGAGCAGTTTCTTGCCCCTTATGAGAACTGCTGTCTGGGTTCAATCAATCTGAATGAACATATCAGGGAGACTGGCCTTCCTGATTGGGAAAAACTACAAAAAAGCGTTGAGACAGCAACCAGGTTTCTGGATAATGTAGTGGATGCCAATGCTTATGTTCCATCTGTTCCCCAGCTCAGGGAAGCTGCTATGCAAGCCCGCAGAATTGGATTGGGAATCATGGGGCTTGGCGATATGATGTACCAGGCGAAAGTCCGGTATGGATCAAACCAGGGCCAGGAGTTTGCAGCCCAGGTAATGGAATTTGTACGATTTCATGCGATGAAAGCCAGCATCAGCCTGGCAGCAGAAAGGGATCCTTTTCCTGCAATCACAGGAAGCACATATGATCCAGAAGATTTGCAGTGGGAAGCACCAGCACCAATTGATCCCTATCAAACCGATTTTGGCCGTCCGCCTCTTGACTGGGATGATGTTCTCAAGGGGATAAAAGTTCACGGGATCCGTAACGCAGCTCAGACAACCGTGGCTCCAACAGGCACAATTGCAACGGTAGCAGGTGTAGAAGGTTATGGTTGTGAACCTGTATTTGCCCTGGCATACACCCGCCATGTCACAGAAAGCGAAGAAGAGTTGGATTTGGTTTATACCAGTCCGCTGTTTCAAAAGGCTTTGGATGAATCCGATCTGGATCAAAAAACGAAGCAAGAAATCATTGAGAAAGTCCTGGAAACTGGAAGCTGCCAGCAGCTGCAGGATCTCCCGGAGGAGATCCGGAACACGTTTGTTGTCTCTGCCGATATCAGTGCTGAGGAGCATGTCCGAACCCAGGCAGCACTTCAGGCTTTTGTTGATAACAGTATTTCAAAGACGATCAACTTTCCAGGGCATGCCCAGCCCGAAGATGTCGCCCAGGCATATTTACTCGCCTGGGAATTAAGATGTAAAGGTATCACGGTCTATGTGACTGGGTCCAGGGATAAAGTTGTTCTGGAAACCAAGAGCGCAAAAGATGAATATGATCTGCAGGATGCTGAAAAGCAGATTTTGCAGTGGCAGGCAACCAAAAAACCCAGACCGCGTCACTTAAAAGGATACACATACAGTATTGAAACACCTCTCGGGAAAACCTATGTCACAATCAACCAGAATGGGGATCAGCAGCCGTTTGAGGTTTTCATCAACACCGCAAAAGCTGGGTCTGATACAGCGGCAGTTTCAGAAGCCATTGGTAGATCTCTATCCTATATTTTACGGATGTCCTCACCGATACCTCCCCGCAAGCGGCTGGAAGAGGTCTTTATGCAGTTTTCCGGAATAGGCGGCCGCCGGCCGCTTGGGTTTGGTCCCAACCGGGTTCGATCCCTCCCGGACGGCATCGCTCAGGCTTTAAAAGAATATCTGGAATTCAGCGGTTGGTATTCGGAGTCCGAAACAGAGCTAGAGCAGCCGGCTTTTGAGACCGGAACGGCAATTGGGGATCTCTGCCCGGACTGCGGTCAGGCTGCCCTGGTGAATGAAGAGGGCTGCCGGAAATGCTATGCTTGCGGATACAGTGAGTGCTGAAAAAACGGCTGATTTACATAAAAATATAGTTACTATCAACCTGACAATGGGAGTATTCGATGTCTAATCCAACGCTTGAGCTGATTCATCGCCACGGCTCCGTCCGGCACTTCAAGCAGGATCCGGTCTCCCAGGAGTTTGTGGAGAAAATTGTGGCTGCCGGTCAGCGGGCATCCACATCTTCAAACCTCCAAACTTACAGCGTGGTAGTGACCAGGGATCAAGAAAAAAAACAGAAGCTCAGGAAGTTTTGTGGAGATCAGCAGCACATCACCCAGGCACCTGTCTTTTTAACCTGGTGTGCGGATTTCAGCCGTCTGAAAAGAGTTTGTAAAATGCAGGGGAAAGAGGTAGAAGCAGGCTACCTGGAAAACTTCCTGGTAGCAGCTGTGGATGCCGCGATCGCGATGCAGAATGCAGCTCTGGCAGCGGAATCTCTTGAACTGGGCTTTTGTTATATTGGAGCGATCCGGAATCAACCCGACCAGGTGATCTCATTATTAAAGTTACCCAAACTTGTTTTCCCGATAGCTGGAATGACCCTTGGTTATCCAGAAAAAAAGCCCATGATTCGACCGCGGTTAGAGTTAGAAGCAGTCCTGCACGATGAGCATTATGATCAGGATGATCGGGATTTATTGTTGAATTACAACCAGGCGATGATTGAGACAGGAATTTACCGGGGCAGACAGGTTGGTGGAGATGATACTGAATCTGAATTATACGGTTGGCTGGAACATTCTGCCAGAAGAGCTTCAGGGCCCGCGCGACCAAAGCTAAAACAAATTGTCAAAGACGCTGGTTTTTCCTTGAAATAAACCAGCTGGGATCATCAAAATTAATCAGGAGAGCATCATGGCAGAGGAACACAGACCCACCTGGGATGAATACTTTATGAATATTGCTCATGAAGTAGCCAATCGAAGTACCTGTGAGAGGGCAAAGGTGGGGGCAGTAATTGTTAAAGATAAGCGGATCCTGACAACAGGCTATAATGGAAGCCCCAGGGGGCTGCCTCACTGTACAGAAATTGGCTGCTTGATGGAAAATGGCCACTGCATCCGGACCCTGCATGCGGAGCAAAATGCCATCATTCAGGCTGCCCTTCATGGTGTGACTACGGCTGGAGCAACGATCTATGTCACTCATCAACCTTGTTTTAATTGCGCGAAAACGATTATTAATGCGGGTATTACGGAAATTGTTTATGATCGCGAGTATCCAGATGACCGGAGCAAAGCCTTTTTAGAAACTGCCGGCGTTCATCTCAAGAACCTGCACGAATAGTCTTTTGAATGATGTTATTGTGGTTTTTACCAGTCAGGGTTTAAAGGAGTCATAACGCTCCTGCAGTCGATTCCGGTAATCGCCATAGTCTGGCGCCAGCCTTTCATACTCGCTTTCCATCAAATCAGAAGAGATAATGAAATCCGCTGAGCAGCGGTTCATGGCAACCGGGATATTCCAGACCACAGATAAGCGAAGCAAGGCTTTGACATCCGGGTCGTGCGGTTGGGCTTCAAGCGGGTCCCAAAAAAAGATTAAGATATCAATTTCCCCCTCAGATATTTTTGCCCCAATCTGAATGTCCCCGCCAAGTGGACCGCTTTGCATGCGGTGGATCTTGATTCCAAGCTCTTCTTGGAGCAGTCTGCCGGTTGTTCCGGTCGCATACAATGTGTTCCGGGCGAGTTTGGATTTGTTAAACGAGACCCAGGCCAGAAGATCGTCTTTCTTATTATCGTGCGCAATGAGAGCAATCCGTTTATTCGCTGGCATTGCTGATGGAATGTTTTTCACTTGTTTATCCTTTTTAATCTAATGTATCTATTGCTATTGTACTGGATTGTGAGTCGAATAAATTGCCTCTGTTTGGTTTCCGTAAGAGGTGGACTGGTCCCTTTTTTAATTTACCTACCCTATGCTGGATGTAGTTCGACCATTGAAGCCTGGGGAAAACCGGCAGAAAGAGGATGGAGGGAAGGCTCTACTGGTCGGGCCAAATCTGCCCGTTTGATGATTTGCATTCCATCGAGGTAATGGAGGCTGTCGTTTTTCTCTAACCGGTTTTTTTCGAGTAACAACAGCGCTTTTTCTATTCCATCTCTGTCATTAATTAATTCTTGAAAACACTTTTTGCTGAGGGCGTCCGCTTCATAGTTGCATTGTCTGGGAACCCAGCGCCATTGTTTGACATTCACATTTTGGGCCAGTTTAACTGCCCGGTTATGAAGGGGCTCGTCACGAAATGTGCCCACTGTGGCATATCCATTCATGCGGTGAATAATTACATTTGCATCGCTGAGAACAGAAACTGGCTGATTGATAACGCCCATACCAATTAATGCTTCCAGGCCCTCTATTAACCCTAAATATTCGGCGACATTTGAGGTGGCATCAATCCCTCTGGCAGCAATCCCATAGCCATAGGCGATGAGAACATTGTTGAAATAGATTAACCACCCGAAGCCGAGAAAACCCGATGGAATAAAATTTTCTTGTAAGTTTCGGAATGAACCATCGAATCTCAATGCATACATATTCACCTGACCTTTTGATGGGATGAAACTGGAATAACTGCTTTCCTTAAAAACACACTGGCGGCTGTTTTTGAGCCGCCAGTGGTCCCTGGTGAAGTATTTTTTTTGGGAAGAAGCTACCAACCAGGTTATGTAAGGAGTAAAGGAGGAAGAACTTTTATTCAAGGGAGGATTCAAAGTGATTACCTGATAAGGTCCTTTTGAAATACTCTGTCAAAACCCTGTCTAAAGCGCTGTTCCCACTTGCCTTTATTATGCCTGGAGTTTATTAACAGGTTTTAAAGATCGAGATAAGAACCCGTAAACCTTCTGTTAACAGAAAATGGGAAAAGATTGGGTTCAAAAAAATAATGAATAATCAGGGTAACGAATTTGAGTGGTCGTTGTTTATAATTTAAACTACTTAATGAATTCATTCCGGGGAGCTAGCGATGGTGGAAAAATTGGGTTCTCAGCTGGAACAAAATCAATTAGCTTCAGAGTTGGTTGGTGAGCTGGTCAGAGCTCTTGGTTTTGCCAAGAACGGCTTGATGAACCAGATCAGCAAGCCTTTTGTCTGGCAGCCGATGTCTAAGTTTTCAAAGTTAGCCCTTCAATTTGAGGAGATAGTTATCCATCAGGGTTTCCAAAAGGCAGCAGCCTGGTTTATATCCCATTTTGTCGATCGAGTTCAGGTACTTGGCCAGGAGAGATTACCCAATGCAGGGCCATTAATCATTGCTTCAAACCACCCGGGAGCATATGACTCCTTGGTGATTTCAGCCAATATTCCTCGAAACGATTTGAAAATAATTTCTTCTCCCATCCCGTTTCTCCAGAGGTTCCCGTTTTCATCTAATCACCTTCTTTTTTCAGACAGGGATGCTTACACCCGCATGGATGTTGTTCGGAAAGGTATCCGCCACCTGGAGCAGGGTGGAGCGCTGTTGGTTTTTGCGCGGGGTACAATTGATCCGGATCCCGCATTCATGGCTGGAACGGAGGTTGAAATTCCGCAGTGGTCCTCCAGCCTGGGTTTGTTTCTACGGAAAGTTCCGCAGACTCAGATGGCAATCAGTATGGTCAGTGGAATTCTTATTCCCAAGTTTGTCCAACATCCCTTGACAGCGCTTCGAAAAAACCGGGTAGACAAGCAAAGAATTTCAGAGTTCTTTCAGGTCATCCGCCAGCTGATTAACCCTGAATCGTTAAAAGTTTCCCCCCATCTGACGTTTTCTTCTCCAATATCCCTTCTGGAACTGGGTCAGGAGAAAACGCTAAAAGAACTCTCCGAGTTGATTATCTCCAGGGCTTTGGAGGAGTTTGAGTTTCACTTGAGGATGATCGCTTCTGCTGCTCCAGGGATGAGCGCATAAATCTACCTTCCTGGTCCATTGTGCGTTGTTTTTTCCCTCGGACTTTTCAAGAATCATCTGAAAAGAAAGTGTCCAGATCAACCGCTAACCTGTTTAAATCCAATATTTTTCCGCTTACGGTTAAATAGCATTCTTGCGATTCTGCGGTTAACCGCTTATTTGCCCATCCTAATAAATCACGGTAAATCCTGCCAACAGGGTAGGGCGGGACCAATCCAGATCCAACTTCATTTGTCACCAGGATCCAGTCCGCTGGATCTCCGGCAATCAACTCCAGCAAGCTTTCAATTTCTGTTTTCAGCGCTTCCTCTGCAGCGAGTTCATCTGGATTCTCAAGTGATCCAGCGGCTTGCAGGATGACATTACTGGTCAGTACCGTTACACAATCTAGCAGAACCAGGTCTGCGGGGGAAGATAGTGATCGGTAGCCGGCAGCAATCTCTTTTTGCTGTTCGAAGGTAGCCCAGTGCTCCGGTCTTTGCTGCTGGTGGCGGTGAATCCGGAGCTTCATTTCCGGGTCATCAGGGCCGGCTGTAGCAATATACAGCACGTTTTGAGATCGGCTTTCAGCCATTTTTTCCGCAAAGATCGATTTTCCACTTCTGGCTCCCCCCAGAATCACGGTCAGTTTTCCCATATCAACTCCTCTATTGCATTCATATCCAGGCTGGATTCTACTGTATCCGCCAGCAGCGTCAGGGAAGAAGTGAATGGATTGCTGGTCGTTTGAAGGTTTTCTTCAAGGTTTGCTCCCAAACTTCGGAGCCAGGCTCTTCGAAATTTATGATTCTCAAAAATCCCGTGTAAATAGCAGCCCCAGACTTTTCCATCCGAAGCTGTGCTGCCGTCAAGAACCTGAACAGGCTTTCCGCTGCGCTGATAGATTTCCAACCAGGGATCAGTTCCATGCGATTGACCCTGATGGATTTCATAACCGCTGATTTCCAGACCGTTAATAGCTTTCATCCAGCCTGCAGTAGAAATGATCTTTCCCTGCGCTTGATAGGTTTGTTTTTTGATCTCAAAGTGAGTGGAGATTGGCAGTAAGTTCAAACCATTTTGGCTTTTGTGTCTCGACTCTACTCGCTCAGGATCTTTTACATTTTTCCCCAGCATCTGATATCCACCGCAGATTCCTACAACTGATCCGCCTGAATGAGCAAAGGAAATTATGCTATCTGCCAGACCAGAAGTCGAGAGCCAGCTCAGATCCGCCAGGGTGCTTTTTGAACCGGGGAGGATAATTGCATCCGGATCTCCCAATTTGTCCGGGTTTTGGACATATCGGATCTGAACGCCAGACTCACTCTGCAGGGGCATGAAGTCATCAAAATTTGAGATCCTGGGGAGGTGGATAACAGCAATCTCAACTTGATAGTCCTGGTTTGGCGAAACCGGTTTAAGGTTCTGAAGGGCAACAGAATCCTCTTCCGGAATCAGCAGACCAGGTAAATATGGAACAACACCAAATACCTGACGACTGCTTTTTTCCTCAATGAATTCCGGACCCTCTTTGAATAAGCTGATATCCCCCCGGAATTTATTGATGATGAACCCAGCCAGCAGTTCCTGTTCCTCCTCAGGCAGCAGCCAATATGTACCCAGCAGCTGAGAAAAGATGCCGCCCCGGTCAATATCTCCAACCAGAAGCACTGGAGATTGAGCGTAGCGGGCGACCGCCATATTGACAATGTCATTTTTTTTCAAGTTCATTTCCACCGGGCTGCCAGCTCCTTCAATCAGCACCAGATCATACTGGCTTCGAAGTCGATCCAGGGCAGAGGTAACTGTTTCCCACAGAAAAGTTTTCTGGGGATAATAATCCCGGGCATCCAGACGTTTCCAGGGTTTGCCCATTACGATCACTTGGGATCGGGCATCAGCCTCAGGTTTGATCAAAATCGGATTCATATCAACGGTGGGTTCCAGACCTGCTGCCGCTGCCTGGACCGCTTGAGCCCGGCCAATTTCTGATCCATCCTGGCAGACAGCGGCATTATTCGACATATTCTGGGCTTTAAAAGGTGCAACCCGAACGCCTTTTCTGGCGAATATCCGGCACAGTGCTGTTATCAGCAAACTCTTTCCAGCTGATGACGAAGTGCCTTGAACCATCAGAGCTTTACCATCAGTCATCCGAGGCTGACTCCTTGGTTTCTAGATGGGAGGTAGTATTCAAAAAGTTAATTACCGGTCCATTCTGGTAGATTGAGACGGATGAATGTGAGGCGTTGTTTAACCGCAGCTGCCAGTATTTACTTAATGGCAGATCCAAAAGCAGGCAGAGCAGAATTTGAAGTGGGCCGCCATGGGCCACAATCAGAGTTTCGCCCTCTCCAGAAAACTGCAAAAGATCACGGAAAGCTGAAGTCACCCGCTCAGCAAGTTTGTTAATGGATTCTCCATTTGGTGCAGACTCATAGATTGGATCAGCCTGCCAGCGGTTCAGGACGTCAGGGAACTTTTCTTGAATGGTGGAATAGTCATACCCTTCCCAATCTCCAAAGCTGAGTTCATTCCAGCGCTGGTCGCAATCAATTTTTACATCCAACCCGGTTCCCAGGATTTCTGCGGTTTCTGCTGCTCGTGATAAATTGCTGGTAATGATCCTGGCAACATGAATTCTTCGAATTCTTGGGACAAGGAGTTTTACCTGTCTAGTACCATTTGGATTGAGTGGGATATCTTGCTGCCCTTGAAAAAGCTGCTTTGCGTTCCAGTCGGTTTCACCATGACGTATCAGATGAAACCTGATCCCCTGTTCTGGAACAATAGAGTCGACCATCTTCTGAAAAAGTTGATTTGCAGGATTATGCTGGTTCATAGGATCTTCTTTAAAGCATTTATCAGGACCTGATTTTGCTCGGGGCGCAGCGTTGCAATCCGGATCATATTGGAAAGACCAAATGAGGTGCAGTCTCTGACTTGAATCTTTTCTATTAAAAGTTTGGCGCGAATCTCAGGGGCATTTCCGACAGGGATCAAAAAAAAGTGTGTTTTGGAGGGGATGGGAGAAAGGCCGAGTTCCGTCAAATGTTTCAGCAGATCTTGTTTTGCCTTCCAGGTTTTTTGAAGGGTTTTCGAAAGATAATCCTGGTCAGCCAGAGCCGCAATCCCAGCAGCCTGGGCATAGGCGTTGACATTCCAGGGAGGGCGAACAGAACTTATCAGGTCAATCGTCTTTTTATGGCCCAGGGCATACCCCAGCCGGAGTGAGGCCAGGCTGTAATCCTTGGTCATGGAACGCATAACAAGCAGGTTTTCCAGGTCCGGATCAAAGCAGGTTTCCAGATCTTGAGAAAAGGAAATATACGCTTCATCGATCAACAACAATGTATTTTTGTGTTTCCGTGCAAATTTGTGAATATCCTTTCGAGACAGTATTTGTCCGGTTGGATTGTTTGGAGTGCATAAAAAAACCAAATCATGTTCCTGGACCGAAAGAATTTGATCGATTTTTGTGCTGTCTGGGATAAATTGATTACTAAGTTCTGCCCGATATTCAGAAAGCGGAGCGCCCATCATCAGGGCAAATTTTTGATACTCCCCGAAGGTGGGGCCGCATATTAACACCGGTTTTTCACCGCTGATAAATGTCAAGGCTGTCAGGAGCAGCAGCTCTGCAGATCCGTTTCCAACCAGGACATGGTCAATGGACGTTTGATGATGTTCCGCAAGTTGTCTGCGGAGCTGAAGTGCATCCCGGTCCGGATACCGGGATAGAACAATATCCTGGAGCGCGGGAGCTACAAGGGGAGAGGGACCAAAGGGATTACTGTTGACGCTGAAATCAAGCACCTGATCCGGCTTGATTCCAATTTTCTCAAGTTCCTGATAATCAGGTGCTCCATGGTGAACTTCTGGCAAGCTGTAGATTTCTGCTCTGGCTTTCATCGGTGCTCCAATTCCTGCTGTGGTACTCAGCTAACTTCTCTTCCTTGTAGATAATAACACCATCAATCCCAGACCGAGAAAAGCTGCTCGCCGGAAAATCTTTCTGGATTGCCGGAGTTTATGAGGGTCAGGATCTGGGTATTCTGATCCTAATATGTAATGATCCTTTTTCTCCAAGCGGACGCCAAGCCCTCCGGCCATCGCGCTCATTGGCCAGCCAGCATTTGGGCTTTCCGTTTGATCAGCATCCCGATGCATGATGATGAAAGACTGTTCCGTTCGTCCCAAATGGCTGGATGCAAGACTGATTATATGTCCTGAAATTCTAGCCGGCAGAATATTTAACAGATCATCCAGACGGGCCGGGAATTTCCCAAACCAATAGTGGGCTTGATCTTTATAACCGAACATGGCATCCGCAGTGTTTATCAGACGATAAACCAGAGCCAGAGGCAGGCCTCCGATTGTGTAAAAGAAAAGAGGAGCTATTAAGGAATCCGATACATTTTCCGCAACAGATTCTATAGCGGCTGCTGAAATTTGAGATTCTGTCAAGGAATTGGTGTCACGGCTGACCAGGTGATGACCGAGATTTTTTCGGGCTTGACCGATATCCTTTTTTTCGAGAGATTTTTGTACTTCACCGGCAGCCCGGTCTAATCCTGTATAAGTGAACGTAGATTTAAGAATTACCGCTTGAAGAAATCCTGCTGGAGCTGCAGGGAGTTTGTTGATTTTGCTTTCCAGCCAGGACCCGATTCCACCAACAATAATTCCACCTGTGATTGTTGTTATCAGGCCGGACATGAATTGGTTTTGGGGTGACCACCCGGTTTTTTCGAAGATGGCTTTCATCCGCGACAAAAAAGTACCCATCCAGGCAACTGGATGAAATTGATTTGGAGGATCGCCGAAAAGAAGATCAATCAGAAAAGCAAATACCATCACATACGGTTTAGTTGTTTTCATTTATCACGTTTCCCAGTGTATCTCGAAGGGCCTGCCCGATAAGCCAACCAGGTTTCGTTGCTGGTCCTGAATAGCGAATAGGATCCCCCTTTTGCAGTGATGCTATTACGATTGAGTCTGTGGAAGTTCCGGTTGCAGGTTCCCCAGCAGGAAGGGTCAACCCGGAGTTGATAATCAGGTCGGTCTTGACTTCGGTAGCAGTAATTACGGCGCTTACCATAGCAGCCTGGCTCAAATTGCGGTCAAAGATCAGGATAATGTTGATCGTCCCGGGTTGTGATTCAACAGGTTTCGTTATTCCAGGCGAGGAAATATTTCCAGTACCTGCAGTGACAACGGCTGCTAAACTGCAATCTGGAGAGTTCTGGATAGATACTTGGGCTTGATCCAGAAAAACTGCAGTCATCAAACCGATAAATGAGCCCTTAACTCCGGCTTCTTCTGCAGCTTCTAACAAATCCAGTTCAGGATTTTGGTTCTGGTAATTTTTGTCGACATGGAGGTTCAAGATTGCTTGATGAGTTCCAAAGCCGCCGCCGATAACCCCTGATGAGAGAGTTTTCAATGGCTTATCGCTCGTGATTACCAGCAGTTGGGAAGAAATCTCCAGCTTGAGATCAGGAATCAGGATCAAAGCAGCCACCCTCCCGATGCCAGGATAAGAAAAATTAATTCGATTATTTCGTTGATTGCACCGTAGATATCTCCAGTCATCCCGGGAACTTTCCTCAGGATAAAAACACCGATCAGCCAGACCGAGGCAGCCACAAAACCGGCAATGATGATGCCTGTCCATCCCATCAGCAGCCATCCGACAGCGAGTACCAATCCTGCTGCCAGCCATAAATCTCCCTGCCGGAGATTGTCTTTAATCATTCTCCCTAGACCTTGATCTCTTCCATAGGGAAAAACGCCGACAGCCAGTGAGATTCCCCACCGGCTGAACATGGGAATTAGAATTAAAGCGGGATTTGCTCCGGATAGGCCGGTCAATGCGCTGAATTTTAACAGAAGCAGCAAACTTCCAGCGGCAAAACCAAAGGCCCCGATTCTTTCATCATGCATGATCTCCAGCCGTTTTGTAGGTGTAAAACCGCCAAAGAGGCCGTCCATGCTATCCAGAAATCCATCCAGGTGCAATGCCCCGGTCAGTGCAATCCAGATCGTGAGCACCAGAGCTGAACGGACAGCTGGAGGAAAAAAACTTCCCAGCAGCAGGTTTGTACCAAATAGGATCCCTCCAATCAGCAAGCCAACCAGGGGGTAAAAGGCAACAGATCCTCCCAGCTCTCGTGGGGTGAACTGTCTTTTCACCAGAGGAGGAAAAAGGGTCAAGAACTGCAGGGCACAGAGAAATGAAATCATACCTCACCTCGTTGGGTAATTGATTACTCCTGGTCTGATACCCCAGCTTCACTGAAGGTTGCCATCTGATTGAGAATATTGCAGGATGCCTCAATGATGGAGATAGCCAGGGCCGCTCCGGTTCCTTCTCCCAACCGTAGATTCAGGTCCAGAATTGGATCAATCTCCAGCCAATCCAGCATCAGCTGATGTCCGATTTCCTGCGATCGATGGGCACAAAATAGATAATCCCTGACCTGAGGGGAAAAATTGACAGCCAGCAAAGCGGCTGCAGTAGAAATAAAACCATCAATCACAACAGGAATCCGGTGAGCGGCTGAAAACAAGATTGCTCCGGTCAGTCCTCCAATCTCAAACCCACCTACTTTTGTCAGAATATCCAGGCTGTCCTTGGGATTGGGGTGATTGACCTCAAGGGCTGATTTGACTGCCCCAATTTTTCTTTCCAGGCCTTCGTCATCAACTCCGGTTCCCCTGCCGACCATGCGGTCCGGTACTTCCCCGGTCAGGACACATCCAATTGCGGCTGAGGGTGTGGTATTTCCAATTCCCATCTCGCCAGTTGCCAGGATGCTCATTCCCTGCTGATACAGATCCTGAGCAACTTCAGCTCCCCGATTCAGAGCAGCTTTGGCCTGTTCGGTGCTCATCGCCGGACCTTTTGAAATATTTTTCGTTCCGGGAGCAATCTTCTTCCGGATCAAT
This sequence comes from uncultured Anaerolineales bacterium, assembly GCA_964618295.1. Taxonomy (GTDB): domain Bacteria; phylum Chloroflexota; class Anaerolineae; order Anaerolineales; family UBA11858; genus B10-G9. The sequence continues at coordinate 13,021 of CAZTWV010000031.1, forward strand.
CCTGGCAGAGGGTCGAAATCCTGCTTAACTCCCAGATCAACAACGACAACCTTGGCATTAATCTGTTCAGCCAGAACGTTGATTGCAGCCCCGCCATGAAGAAAATTCAATACCATTTGATAGGTGACATCTGACGGGTAGGCGCTGACTCCATCTTCAACCACACCATGATCCGCAGCCATGGTTGTGATCATCCGCTTTGTGATCCTGGGGCTTGGATCAGCTGTAATCCCGGCCATCCTGATTGAGATTTCTTCCAGAGTTCCTAAACTCCCGCGGGGTTTGGTCAAGTTATTCTGTCGTTCCCGGGCAGCCTGCATGGCTTCCTGGTCCAGCGGTTGGATTTGGGAAATTAGATCGTGGTAATTCATAGGTTCTCCTTGTAGATATCATACCGGGGGCCGCCGCTGATGCAGCGGTGCTGCCGGTAGGTGAAGTGGTGCGGGAGGTGTTTTTTCAGTAAGCTTTTTACTTGATCGAGATCACCGAAATTATCTCTAAACAGCAGCCCGATGATTGTACCGCTGTGAGCCCGACAGACCCCCAGGGCGCCGCAGTTCTCAGCAATTTGCAGGCATTGGTCCAGGTATGGGTTGGGAAGTATCTCTTGATGAATGACTGCGCTGTCAGTACAGGCAGCGCCAATTAGTTCCCAATCCTGCCGGGCTAAACCAGTTTGAAATTGCTGAAACAAAGAATGATGATTTTCCGTCAAAGTTTTTAATTTTTTTGAATGATCCCGGGAGTTGTACTCTACCGTATTGATTCCTCCTCCCGGGTCTGCGATCAGGATTTCAAAGGGTGGAACGGGATCCAGGTGGTACTTAAACTTTCCGGAGCGATAGGCAAATAGAGTCAGATCAGGATACAGGGAACTATCCGTAGGTTCAATGCTGAGGGCGATCTCAGCTGCCTGGTCATGTGTGATGGGGCGGTTTGAAATTTTTGCGTAGGCATAAAGAAAAGCGGTGATATCTGCTGTGCTGGTTCCATATCCCCGCTCCCGCGGAAAAGGGGAGTGTATCTCAACTTTCGCGCCAGGAAAATTACTGGGCAGCTTTCGAGATATTATTTCATAGGCAGAATTGACTTTTTGGGCATCTGAAGGAAAAATCCAGCCAGCTTCAGATCGGATTGTGATTTTCACTGAATGAAAAGCGTCAATAGGACAGGAAATCAGGGCCGGTGTGCCTGAGAATGTACCCTGGACAAATTCACCGCAGGTGAGGGGAATCCTGGCTGCTGCTGAGATCAATTTCATGAACTAATTCCGTTCAAACTTGAGGGAATATATTGTTTGGATATCAACAATTTATGGATCATATTAGCTAGATTAAAAAGACCTGCTTCCTCACCAGAAAGCAGGTCAAAATATCCTGTTGCCTTTCCACTTCCTTCCTCGAGGTATGTGGGTATCTTTTACGCGGAGGTCGACCTGGCTCGGTTTGGACTAGCAGACCTTACAGTTGCGGGACAGCGCCGGATTTTCACCGGCTTCGCCTGATATCATTCAGATGAATTGATTTTTATAAAGCGATTCCGCGTTTGAGATGTCTATTTTCAGTTTTAGCGGATCTATTGTATCATGTTTGCTTTCAAGAAAATTAATTTTTCCCGGTCTTTGAAAACCAGTGATATGTAAAGAGTATCAGTTCCAGGAAATAGACGAAAAATGCAAGGCTGATTAGAAGCCATTTACCAGCTGAAAAGAGAGGAGCGAGATCTGCTGCGATTTCAATCGTCTGGGGGTAAAAAGCCATCACAATTGAAGCAGCTGTGTTTTCCAGAAAATCGAATACTGCTGCTGCAGCCGGGATGACCGGTGTGTAATTCCAGAATTTCTTTTGGGATGGAATCTGAGTTAAAAACCAGGATGTTCCTGTCACCAGGAAAAAAAAGTAAACCAGGGGCCAGATCACGTCGAATGTCCAGCGAGCCTGGATGTAGGCCTGCCGCCCTTCCTCGCCATAGCCTTCAGCGATCCGGTAGAGATCTTCACTGGAGTAAAAAAATGAGGTGTCCGGTGATTCTCCCCCACCGGTCCGTTCTTCTGCCACTCGAGCCTGCCAGGGAAGAACCAGCGCCGTGAACAAAACAAAAAGCAACAAGGAAATCAGCACAGTTTTTCCTGTGGAAAATCTCCGGATTATATTCAGCATCAAATCTTTCCTCCAGCGCTAATATCAAAAAACCATTCTGTTTTCGTTTTTTTCCTCAACCGGTAATTAGCCGGACTCACTTCAGTCCTCTAATCATCTCCAGCTGGTCTTTTAAGGTGGAGGCTGTTTCCTGATAGCCGGTTAATTTCTGGCGTTCTCCCTCAACGACCTGATCGGGAGCTTTTTCGGCAAAAGGTCCGGACAGCAGTTTTTCAAGCCGCTGAATTTGACTTTCAACTTCTGCGAGTTCTTTTTCCAGGCGGGACTTTTCTTCTTTCGGATCAATAAGACCTGCCAGGGGAAGATATATCTCCACCGTACCTGCTACGAGGGCGATATGGTCCTGAGGTTTTTTCTCCAGATTTTCTGAAATTTGAACCTGTTCCCGGTCGAGGTGAGCCAGGGATGCCAGCCCTCCCAGCTCCTGCTTGAGAATCTCCGCGTGGTCTTTGCTCGCGAAAATTGCGGGAACCAGTTTCCCGGGTTTTACTTGTTTTTCAGCCCGCAGGTTGCGGATCGATTTGACAATTTCTTGAATGGCTTCAAATTCCTTGATTTTCTGGTTCTCCCAATCCTCAATCTCCCGGGGTTCAAGCCAGGGGGCGACCATCAAAGCTTCTGCCCAGCTGTCCAGGCTCTCGTTTAATGGAGAGGAGGCCGCTGCTTTCTTCAGATGCTGCCAGATTTCTTCAGTGACATATGGTGTGAAGGGGTGGAGCATGCGGAGGGTGAGGTCGAGGACTTTAACCAGCGTCTCAATCGTGTAATACGCTCGATCGCCTCCTTCGGAAATTTGCTCCTTGGCAATTTCCAGATACCAATCGGCATATTCACTCCAAAAGAAGTCATAAATGTAACGTCCAGCCTCTCCGTATTGATGATTCTCGAACAGCCTTTCCACGTTTCGCACCAAACTCTGGAGTCGGGCCCAAATCCAGGAATCTGCCAGGGTCCATACCGGAACCTTTTCAGGTGGTCCGGATAGTTCATCCAGGGTACCCAGGACAAAACGACCCGCATTCCAGACCTTGTTCGCGAAATTCCGGTTTGCTTCAACTTTCTCGAGGCTGAGATTGGTATTATTTCCCGGGGTGGATCCAACCAGCATGGTAAACCGCAGCGCATCCGTGCCCATGTCATCCATGACTTCAATTGGATCGATCACGTTCCCTTTTGTTTTGCTCATTTTTTGCCCATCGCCGTCCATCACCAGGCCGTGGAGATAAACCACGGAAAAGGGGATTTCACCGGTTAATTCCAATCCCATCATGATCATCCGGGCGACCCAGAAGAATAAAATGTCATAACCGGTTTCCATCATGGTTGTTGGGTAAAAGTATTCCAGGTCCGGGGTTTTTTCGGGCCATCCCAGGGTGGAAAAAGGCCACAATCCGGAAGAAAACCAGGTATCCAGCACATCGGGATCCTGCTGAATATTTTTACTGCCGCAGTGCTCACAGGAATCTGGATCTTCCCGGCTGACTGTCAGCTCACCGCAGTCACCGCAGTGCCAGACGGGAATTCTGTGGCCCCACCAGAGCTGGCGGCTGATGCACCAGTCGTGAATATTTTCCATCCAGTTGTAATAGACCTTTTTAAACCTTTCCGGAATGATTTCAATTCTTCCATCTTTAACCGCGTTGAGAGCTTTCTCTGCCAGAGGTGCGATTTCCACAAACCACTGAGTTGAAATCATCGGTTCAATGATTTCACCCCCCCGCTGGGCCCTGGGAACCTGGTGGACATGGGGCTCTTCTTTGATGACCAATCCAGCTTTTTCCATGTCTTTCCAGAGATTCTCCCTGGCTTCAAACCGATCCTGGCCCTGATACGGACCGCCAACTTCGGTGACCTTTCCCTTTTTATCCAGCATAGACAGCAGTTTGAGATTATGCCGCAAACCAATTTCGTAGTCGGAGGGATCATGTCCGGGAGTGATCTTTAAAGCCCCGGTTCCAAAATCAAGACTGACATAGTCATCAGCAATTACAGGAATTTCCCGCTCAAGGATTGGGACCAGAACATTTTTCCCGATAAATTTCTGGTAGCGCTCATCATCAGGATGGACAGCCACCGCGGTGTCTCCTAGTATTGTCTCCGGGCGGGTGGTTGCTACCGGGATAAAGTCATCTGGATCATCAGCGAGACGGTACTTGAAATAATAAAGTTTTCCCTGCTCCTCGCTGTGCTCCACCTCCAGATCAGAGACCGCAGTTTGCAAGGCTGGGGACCAGTTGATCAATCTCGGCCCTCGATAAATTAAGTCTTTTTCGTAAAGATGAACAAAAGCTTCTCGCACGGCATCGGACAATCCCTCATCGAGGGTGAAACGCTCCCGCTCCCAATCACAAGATGCACCCAGACGGCGAATTTGTTCGGTAATTAAACCGCTGTGTTCTTCTTTCCACTGCCAGGTTTGTCGTAAAAATTCATCCCGGCCAATCTCTTCCCGGCTTGTTCCTTCCTTTTTTAATTTCATTTCCACCTGGAGCTGGGTGGCAATCCCAGCATGGTCGGTGCCCGGGACCCAGAGGGTAGGGATTCCTTTCATTCGATGATAGCGAATCATCAGATCCTCCAGGGTCACAAAAATGACATGACCCAGATGAAGCTTTCCGGTTACGTTGGGTGGTGGAATGCTGATTACATAAGGTTTGATATCAGGATCATGCCCGGGTTGATTGGGATCATTTGTCGGTTTAAAGAAACCGTTTTCTTCCCAATAATTGTATAAATCTTTTTCAATCTTGAGAAAATCATAAGTTTTGGGCAGCATGTCTACTCCGTATATAGCTTGAAAAAAATGATTGGTTATTGTGCTTCTGGATTGATTTGTTGATAAGTCTGACCGCCATCAGCGGTTTGTACTAAGGCGGATGTATCCCCTTTTCTGGCCACAGCCCAACCTTCTTGCTGGTTGATGTAACAAAAATCTCCTACCCAGGTGACTTTCTTTAACTCGTTCCAACTGGCTCCACCGTCTCTAGATTGATAATGCTGTTCCCCAAAAGCGAACCCGTTCTGGTAATCCAGAAAGATCAGCTGATGAATGGGAGTAGGAAAGCCCTGGATGAGCCAGTTCTCACCCCGGTCTGTTGTTGCATAAAGGTAAGTGGTTCTTACATCCCAGTTAAAATTCCCGCTGTCCTGGTTGAGTTCTGCACATTGGAGCAGGAAATAACCTGTTTGAGGGGAAGAGAAAACCGGGTTTTCAAGAATGCAGTAGATAGACAGTTCAGACCATTCGCCAATGACTGGAGGGGGAATCGTGATTTTTTGCCAATTGAAACCACCGTTAATGGTTTGTTCCAGGAAGGGATCAAATCCTCCCAGAGGGTCCTTTGTCATCCACCCCAAGTTTGAATCAGCAAAAGCCAGGCCAGTGTTGTGCAGAGATTGTAATCCATTGTCTTCAGGGTCAATTAACCTCTTCCAATTCTTTCCGCCGTCCCGGGTCTGGAACAAATAGGTCCGGTCATGCATATGTTCGAAACCTAAATGAACCCACAGCCATCCTTCATATTGATTGATAAATTCAAATTTCCGGGGAAATATGTATGGTTCAACAGCCCGGACAGGGAGCGGTTCGCTTGCCTTCCAGATTTCCCCGGCGTCGATTGTGAACCAGACGAGATGTTCTGCTTGAGAAGGATCGCTTCTCAGGTCTGGAAGAATCACCCAGGCGATGTCTTCATCGTAGAAGTACGCGGTGATTTTTTGAGTAGAGGATTTAACATCAACCCTGGAGACAGGAGGGGTTCGATCTTCCCACCGGTGTCCTCCATCCTGAGTATAGAGCACCCGCTCATAACCATCATCCTGCTGTCCCAGAGCCCATCCCGTGCTTTTTGAACTCATTTGTATGGAATTGATTGTGACTTCCTTTCCCGAGATTAATGGGTCAGTGGTAACTTTCTGAAACGGGGTGGGTGAAGGGAGCGTGGGGAGGGGAGGGGGCTCAGTTGACGAGGCAGCAGATAGCAGCGGTTGAGTTGAGGTAGGGTCTGAAGTTTCTGGAATCTCGGGTGAATGGCTAGGACCAGGAGTCCAGGTCTCTGGAGGCTGTTCGGTTTTTTCAGCTGGACCAGTTGGAGTGCTGGACGCCTGGGGTCCAGCGCAAGCTGAAATGCATAATAGTAACAGCAGGAGAGATATCACCAATTTTGTTCGCATAAGCGGCTCATCTGTTAATATAAAAAACCCCTTTCGTCAGTGAGGACGAAAAGGGAAATATTTCCGCGGTACCACCTCTGTTCGCCGCTGGATTTTAATCCAGATGCGCGCTCAGGAATCTGAGTTCAATTCAGATCCGGGCTGTAACGGGCCTCCCGTGTCGGTCTAATCTTTGCCAGAGCAAATTTCTTCGACAGTTGATTCAGGGGACTTTCAGCGGGTGATTTGCGGGGGTTTCCAGCCAATGACCTCCCTTCTCTGCCAAATCTTAAGCGCTTACTTTTCCTGAGAACTCATGTATGAAGATTTCTCGCATTATACCCATGGATAATCAGAACGTCAACGCAATGCACACTTTGTAGAATCCATCACCGGCTGTAAGTAAATCTCAACCTTAAAAATTCTTGACTTTCCTATCCGGATTGTGCTATTCTTTGTGGGATTAAACTCCCTTCCAATCAGGATTAAGGGGTCAATAAAATAATGTCATGGAGGGTACTTGGTAATGATCCATCGTGAACGGGTTGCGGATGATGTGTACACTTTTCAAAGTGATGTTTATGCTCAGGTAAATGCCGGTGCTGTGGTCAGCCAGGAATGGGCTGTGGTGATAGATACACTGGCTTTTCCTGAAGAAGCCCTGGCAATCAGGGAATTTATCGAAGAAGAACTGGAACGGAAAGTGCGGTATGTGATAAACACTCACTATCACGCAGATCACAGCTGGGGGAATTGTTATTTTCCGGGTGCGTTTGTTTTAAGCCATGATCTCTGCAGGGAAAATTTGCAAAAATTTGGGGTCCCCTCCCTTGATAGAGCGCGGGAAACGGATACGCTTTTCCAGAAAACACAGATTGTCCTTCCGCACTTGACCCTCGAGTCCGGCACGATGGAGCTGATTGTTGGAGAAAAAACACTGCGTTTTATTGAACTGCCCGGACACAGTGTGGATGGAATTGGGGTTTATATTGTTGAAGATGAAGTGCTTTTTGCTGGAGATGTCTGGATGCCAATTCCCCATATCGTGGACGGTGATCCGGATGTGATGCGAGAATCTCTGTTAAAAATAAAAGATTTGACACTTGAAAATGTTGTTCAGGGACATGGAGAAGTAATTCTGCGGGGGGAAGTTACCAGCAGCATTGCAGATCGGATTGATTACCTGGATCGGATAGACGATATTGTTCAGGAAGCTGCGGATGATGAGTTTTCTGGGGAGTATTTGAGGGAAAGGACAGTAGAGGATTTAGGGAAGAGCCGGATTCTGCTGGGAGGGGCTGCTGAAGAGGTTCACCAGCAAAACCTGAGTTTCTTATACAAGAAAATCCATGGTAAAGATCCAACTTATTATGAAAGAAATTAACAGAAGCACAGCATGAAAAAATCAGCGGGAAGCGCCAGAGTTAACTGTCCTCCCGCTTTTTTTTCGCGCGAATTCCGACAAGACGTTCGTTTCCTGCTATCAGGCGTTTGATATTTGGTCGGAGCGCCCAGACAATTAATACCTCAGCCAGCAAACCAAAAACAGCATATTCCCAGGGTGTTCCAATCTGGAAAAACCGAAATAACAGGATGATGCTTCCCAGGATCGGCATACTCATGGTTGCTACGGATGCATATCCAACTCCAAAGATAATCACCGCCCCAAAAGGGATCAAGACCAATCCGATTGGCCACCAGAAACCAATTAATCCTCCAACAGCCGGCGTGCCGCCCGCCCCTCCGCCCAGGGTGATCTTTCCTGATTGATCTCTTTTTATCAGGAATATGGAATAATTGTGCCCCACTACAGCCAGCAGCGCGCCGAAGACATGGAGCCAAACCTGTCCGGGAAATTGGTTTTGGAGAACCCAGACCACGACTGCACTTTTCAAAACGTCCAGTGAGGTGGTAATCAGACCGGCAGGAAGACCAGCAGCACGCATGGCATTCGTACCTCCGGTCCTTCCACTTTCGATTTTTGTTACATTTTTTCCATTAATGAGACGGACAACAAAATAACCCCAGGGGATGGAGCCTGCTAAATACCCGAATCCGAGCGCAAGGAAAATAGTCATCAAGGACATTTAATCTCCAGTATAAAATATTTGAGTTGGCTTTGATATGGTTAAACAAATAATTTCGTTTTCCGTCACGATTTACAGGACTGCGAATGCCACCAGCCAAAATGAAACCAATACGATTCCTGGCGTGATAAAAATCTCAGTTTTGAGGGGCGCATCACTTTCCAGAATCCTGTCACTGAGCTCAATAAATGCATAAAGCAGTCCTACTAAAGCGATTCCAAACGAGACCGAATCCAGCGGCAGGTAATGAAGGCCCGCGGCCAGTTCTCCGACTAGAAAGAAGACTGCAGAGCCGTGAATATAAGCCCATCTTCCTTCTTGACGGAGATGAATTACCCGCAGAAAAATCAGCAGGCCTGCGGTGCTGAGAACAGGCACTCTGAGGAATAAACGGATTTCAGCTGCATGTAAGCCTACTGCAAGAATCAGGAAAAACGCGAGAGAGAGACCGCTGATCCCGATTTCAGCCAGTTGATAGTATTGGTTTTCTAAATCTAAAACACAATATTCTGCTGTAAAAACAAGCAGCAGGAGCAGCCCGCTGCCAAAAGCAGCAATCCACCAAATCCCACTGAAGGGAATCTGCTGCAAAATAAGCAACAAGACCATCGCAGTCAGACTGGGAAGCAGCCAGTGAACTATTGTGTTTTGATATTGATTGCTGGCTCGATTCTCCTGCAGCAACCAGGCGGTACCTGATGCAGTCAAACCCAGGACCAGGACAGCGACCAGCGTAGAAAAATTAATTTTCAAGGGAAAGATAATACCCAGCAGTGAAAAATCAATCTGAGTGCTTGGAATGGAAATGAAATTGATCAGGGTAAAAGCCAAAAGGATAACAGCGATTAAGATACTTAATGTGGATGGATTGGGAAGTTCCGCTTTCTTATCGGTCATACCCTCATTCTACCGTGAAGTCCTTCAAATGTAAAAAAATGGGTCCTCAGTATGCTACACTACCGATAAAGAGACTGTTTTGGGTAAGCCGGGGAGGGTGATGTGAGCAAGTATCGCCAAGCGCTTGGAAAATGGGGGGAAGATCAAGCGGCTGCTTTCCTGAAGCAAAAAGGGTACAAGGTCCTGGGAAGAAATATCCGCACAAACTATGGAGAACTGGATCTGATTTGTCAGCATGAATTTCAGGGGAAAAACCAGCTGGTTTTTGTGGAAGTGAAAACCAGAACAACAAACAAATTTGGATATCCAGAGGAGGCTGTCAGCTGGAAAAAGAAACAGCATTTACTGAATTCAATCGCGGATTTCATGCAAAACCATCCGGAAATAGATGAATCCTGGCGGGTGGATGTGGTCGCAATTCGCTGTTTGAGAGAGAAAGATAATGACCCGGAAATTCTTCATTTCGAGAATATTTTCGTATAGGAATAGATAAAATTGTTTATGCAGCCATTAATTATCCTGCTTGGATCAACAGCTGTTGGGAAGACTGAGCTCTCAATCCAGCTGGCAAAAAAGTTAAAGGCGGAAATTATTTCTGCCGATTCGCGCTTGTTTTACAAGGGGATGGACATAGGGACTGCCAAACCTACCCCAAATCAACTGGAGGAAGTTCCCCATCATTTAATTGATGTTTCCACTCCTGATGATTCCTGGAGTCTGGCCCGTTATGTCCGGGTTCTACCGGAAATAATTGAAGATATCTCTGAAAGAGGAAAGCTTCCAATCTTGGTGGGAGGGACCGGCCAGTATATCCGGGCTGTTGTGGAGGGTTGGGATCTGCCAGGGGCAAAACCAGATCCAAATCTAAGGCGAATTCTTGAATTATGGGCAGACGAAATAGGGCCAGATGGGCTTCGTAAGCGGCTGCAAGTACTCGACCCGGAGGCTGCGGACATAATTGATGGACCAAATATCCGGCGTATGATCCGGGCCCTGGAAGTTATTTTCAACACGGGGGAGACCTTTACAGCCCAAAAAGGAAAACAGGGAGCTGATTATGAAATCCTGCAGCTGGGTTTAATTCGGCCCCGAGAAGAACTGTACCAGCGAATTGATGAGAGGGCGGACGCTATGATTGAAGAGGGTCTTGTGAAAGAAGTGAAAAACCTCATCAAAGCCGGTTATTCTTTGGAACTGCCATCGATTTCAGCGATTGGATATAAACAGGTAGGACATTACCTGAAGGGGAGGATTACTCTTGAAGAAGCTGTTCGCCAGATCAAGAGCCGAACAAGAAAGTATGTCCGGCAGCAAGCGAACTGGTTTGCTGAGGATGATCCGCGGATCCACTGGTTTAATGCAGGAGAAAAGCCATTGTCAGAAATGATTCAATTAATCCAACAATTCCTGGCTGAAATTTGCTATACTGAAAATATATCATCCGGAATCTGATCCACAAGCAGAGGAGGGTCCGATGGATTATCGAGTCTGGCATGATCGCTACGATGAAGGGGTTCCGCGTCAGCTTGATTACCCTGAAGTTCCATTATTTCATTTTCTGGAAGAATCTGCCCGCCGCTTTCCAGAAAAACCCTGTACAATTTTCAAAGGTGCCCAAATTTCTTATCAGGAGATGAATAATCTGACAGACCGGTTGGCTGCTGGTCTGGTGGATCTTGGGGTTCAGAAAGGTGATCGAGTCGGGATTCTAATTCCGAATACTCCCCAGTTTGTGATGGCTTATTTTGCTGTTCTAAAAGCCGGCGGTGTTGTGGCTGCCACCAACCCGATGTATACGGAACGTGAGATCAAACACCAGGCAAATGATTCCGGGATGAAACTGATGATAGTGATGAGCAATTATTACGAAAAGCTCAAAAATGTTCAACCGGAAACTGGAATCAAGCAGCTGGTTGTGACCAACATCAAGGAGTCGCTTCCTGGTTTTACTGCTCTGCTCTTTACTCTACTGAAGGAAAAACCTGGCGGTTTCCGGGTCCGCCTTCGGGATAATGATCTCTGGATGCCAGAAGTAATTGCCCGCTATCAATCGGAAGATCGTCCGGCGCTCGAGATTGGACCAGAGGATATGGCAATTTTCCAGTACTCGGGAGGAACTACCGGGATTCCAAAAGCTGCGATTGGTTTACATAGAAATCTGGTGGCAAATACGATTCAGATTTTGCATTGGATTACCAGCGCGGACCAAGGGGAAGAAGTGGTCCTGATGGCGATTCCACTGTATCATGTCTATGGAATGGTGGCGGGTATGAATTACGGCCTAGCCTCTGCTTCAACGCTGGTAATGGTTCCTGATCCACGGGATTTAAAAGATTTACTCGGAAATCTCGAAAAGTACCAGACAACAATCTTCCCAGCAGTACCTGCGCTGTATAACGCAATCAACAGTTATCAGCCAGTCCGGGATGGAAAATATGACCTCTCAGCAATCAAAGCTTGTATTTCCGGTTCTGCCCCATTAATGCGGGAGACAAAAGAAACTTTTGAAGAGCTGACTGGAGGGGTGGTCTTTGAGGGATATGGTCTATCTGAGGCTCCAACAGCCACCCACTGCAATCCAAATTTAGGGGAAAATCGAACCGGGTCAATTGGTTTGCCTTTCCCGGATGTTGATGCCAGGATCATTGATCTGGATGATGAGGTCACTGAACTTCCCCCGGGTCAGATTGGAGAATTGGTGATCAAAGCGCCCCAGGTTTTTAAAGGCTATCATAATATGCCGACAGAAACCAGAAATGCCATCCGGGACGGCTGGTTATATACCGGAGATATTGGGCGAATGGATGATGAGGGATATTTCTATCTCGTCGATCGCAAAAAAGAAGTGATCAAGCCCGGAGGGTTTCAAGTCTGGCCCAGGGAGGTAGAGGAAATCATTCAGGATCATCCTGCAGTCCAGGAAGCTGCCGTTGCAGGGGTGCCGGATCCTTATCGGGGGGAAACCGTTAAGGCCTGGTTAGTGCCTGCGTCTGGAGAGAAGGTCGATCTGGATGACCTGAAAAAATGGTGTGGAGAGCGGATGGCTAAATATAAGATCCCGACTGAGTTTGAAATCAGGGATCAGCTGCCCAGGACACATGTCGGAAAGCTGCTCCGGAGGGAACTGGTAAAAGAACATACTGAAATCTCAAACTAATTGAAGATCAGTTTTCCGCCAACCAGTTATCCTTTAAAAGATAACCGGTTAAGGTAAGCCTTTGCGAACTTAAAATCAGCAAAGGCCCGTTCTCTTTTTTTGAATTCAGCGCTGTGCACAATTCTTCTTTGATTGGTTCTTGTCACGCCAACACGGATATGCAGCAGTTCATGATACATCACATAATCCAGAACTTCAGGCGGTGTTTGTGGATGATCCAAACTTGAGCTGATCATCACCGTCCGTGTATCCTGCTGATAATGGCCATATTTTCTTCGGGTTGGGCGTGAGGACCATACCAGGTGCGGTTTTGAAATTTGCCCCTCAAAATATTGTTGATTCACCCTCGAGAATACAGTCTCCAGATTCCAGAATTTTCCTGCAGCAAAAGCTCCCCGGGGAATCATTAGATATTCCAATTTTTCCCGGGCTTGGCGGTAATCTCTGGTTGTTGTGTAATCGCGAATTATCAATCTGTTCCGGGGTGTAGGTCGATTGAATGCTGTTCGAAGGAGTGTGTTGAGAACATCGTTTGGGGCGGTGATAAAACTTTCCTGGGCAGTTAATAGAATTTTGGTGTTTTTTTCAACTTTGTAGATGGGACTGAAATGATAAAATTGAACCTCAAAAGATTCTTCTGATAAGGTTCTTCCGGTCTGGACCATTTGTATCAAAGCTTTCAGATGAGCTTTGAAATTTTTCTGATCCAACAAGAAATTCAGCCATTGATATGCCCGACGGGAGCGGATTGGTAGATGAGACGGGTTTTTGTTATTCCGCTGTAAAATTTCTTCCACAGTGAGCACGGTGTTTTGAATATATGCCTGAAGTTTGTTCTGAATCGAGTTGGTAAAGCCTTGAGGTGGACTGGCAAGAAGCGCTGCTGTCAGATCTTGAAATGTGTTCTGCACCTGGTTGACCGCCGTGATCAGATTTTTGATTTTTAGTTGATTGTCAGAATAATCAGCCATAATGAAATCTTGTGATGATTTGTCCCTTTTCTCTCTTATCAACTGGTTTGAAAGCTCATTTGCGTCAGGAAATCTGAACCATAATTACTTTGACAAGGAAGGCATGATGTCATAAAATCTTCTAGTCAATCGCTAACAACCAGGCTGTTAAAATCCAAGTATAACAAACCCTGTCAAAATGGTGATCACCAGCTGATGGGGTCAACCTAAACTTACCAGGAAGGCATAATCCATGAAAGAGTATCCAACAAAATCCATCCGAAATATTGCTTTTGCTTCCCACAGTGGTTCAGGAAAGACCATGCTGGCAGAATCACTTCTGCTGTATACTCAGGCGATTACCCGAATGGGAGGGATCAGTGAGGGAACGACTGTCTCAGATTACCAGGATGAAGAAAAGCGGCGGGGGATTTCAATTTCAACTTCTGTGATCCCGATTGAATATGAAGGAACTAAGATCAACATTCTGGATACTCCAGGTTACACAGATTTTGTTGGCGAGGTGATCTCGGCCATGAGGGTTGTAGACGGTGTGGTCATTCCCGTTGATTCTGTGGCAGGCGCGGAAGTAGGGACAGAACTCGCCTGGAGTTATGCTGATAATTATAATTTGCCCCGTTTCTTCGTGATCAACATGATGGATCGCGATAATGCGAATTTTGAGAAAGCGCTTGCATCCGTGAAAGAGATGACATCTACCCGGGTTCTGCCTCTTCAAATTCCTCTGGGTGAGAAGGCTGAATTTAAAGGTGTGATTGACCTCTTAGAGAATAAGGCTTTCCTCGGCAATGGTGATGAAACTGGTGAGATCCCGGCCGAGTATCAGGATCAAGTTGAAGAGATGCGGATGGAGCTGATCGAAGCAGCTGCTGAAGGCAATGATGAACTTTTGATGAAGTACTTGGAAGGCGAGACTCTGACTGCGGATGAAATTTTAGAGGGCCTGAAGGCGAGTGTTGATTCGGTCACATTTGTTCCGGTCCTGGTCAGTGCCGGTACAGCATCAGTCGGGATGAAACCGCTGTTAAGTGCGATCGTGAAATTAATGCCATCACCTGATGAAACAGATCCGCTAAAAGCGGAAGGACCTCAGGGAGAGGAAGAGCTCACCAACCAAGACAGCGGTCCCCTTGCAGCGTATGTCTGGAAAACTACAGCTGACCCGTATGTTGGGAAAATCACCTTTTTCCGGACTTACTCCGGGACCGTCAGCTCAGATAGCAAAATCTGGAACCACAATGAGGATGAAGAAGAACGGTTTGGCAGTATTGCTGTGATGCGCGGCAAGACGCAGCTGGATGTAAACAATGTTCATGCTGGTGATATTGTCGCGGTTCCGAAGTTGAATGTGACAACAACTGGACACACACTCGGGGAGGAGGGACACCCCCTCAAACTCCCTGTGCCTGATTATCCAACAGCGTTATATCGGGTGGCCGTAATTCCGGCAACACAGGCTGATTCTGCAAAATTAAGTCCAACACTTTCACGGTTATGTGAAGAAGACATGACTTTGTCCTGGCATCAGGAGTCTACAACCAAAGAAACTATCCTCGAGGGTATGGGAGGGCAGCACATTGATGTTGCAATCCGGAAAGCGAAAGATCTGTTCCAGACAGAGCTGGAGATTAAGGTCCCCAAAGTACCATACCAGGAAACCATCAGCAAAAGCGGACAGGCTCAGTACCGGCACAAGAAACAATCGGGAGGTTCTGGCCAGTTTGCTGAAGTCCATATGCGGCTTGAACCTTACGATGAAGATCGATTCGAATTTGTAAACGAGGTCTTCGGCGGCGCTATTTCCAGAAATTATATGCCGGCGATTGAAAAAGGTGTCAAGAGTGTGATGGAAGATGGTGTCCTGGCAGGATACCCGGTTGTCAATGTCAGGGCCGCAGTTTTCGACGGAAAAGAACATCCTGTGGATTCCAAACCTGTAGCATTTGAGATCTGTGCCCGGCAGGTATTCAAGATGGCATTTCAGAATGCTGGCCCAGTTCTGCTGGAACCGATTATGGAGACTAAGATCACGGTTCCCGAGGAGAATATGGGCGATATACTTGGAGATTTGAACACCCGGCGGGCGCGAGTGCAGGGTATGGACACCAAAGGCGGTAGATCGGTTGTGTCAGCCCAGGTGCCTTTGGCGGAAATGCAGCGGTACACAACAGACTTAAGGTCGATGACAGGCGGCCGTGGGATCTTTGAGCTTGAATTTTCCCATTACCAGCAGCTCCCGACCCATCTAGCTGAAGAAGTTATTTCAGCAAATCAGGAAGAAGAATAAAAAAGAGCTGATTTCACTAAAACCAAAGCCGCCTTGAAATTTTTCAGGGCGGCTTTTTTTGCCTGGATTTGGACTTTACTTAATTGGAATATAATCCATTGACAAATTGGGTGACTTCTTCAAAAACAATGTCTTTCTCGTCATCCCTGGTGATCACATGTCCGCTGGTTTTAAGATATTTTTTTCGGATTAAGTCCGGATCTGTGCCCAAATTGTTGGCAATCAATTCAAGATGTTCAACAGGAACAGAAAGATCAGAATGGGAGTGGATCAGCAGCGCAGGGACTCGAATATTTGGAAGGGCTTCCTGCATTTCTTGAAGCAGATTATGCAGCTCCGAGACAGCCCGGGTGGGGTAATAGTCGTAGGAGAAATGTTCCTTGTCAGCATCTGGATCGTGCCAGTCATCTTTGCCTTTGGAAACATGGGGAACAAATTTTGAGAGCAGAGGAAGAAATGGGAGTCTGGGGTCCGGACCGAGGGTAAAAGGGGTGGAAAGGCTGACGACACCGTTCGCGGGTAAATTAGCAGAATTGTACAATGCAAGAACGCCTCCCATTGACAAACCGATGATCGTAATCTGATCGGTAATCCCATTCAATAGGTTCCACCCGTCAAGGACTGAATTTACCCAATCCTCCCACCGGGCGCGGTGCATATCTTTTATATCTGTCCCATGTCCAAAAAGCCGGACACCAAGCACTGAATATCCTTGGTCAGCTAAATATTCACCCAGGGGAACCATCTCAGTCGGGGCGCCGGTGAAGCCGTGAATCAGTAAACACCCTCTCCGGGATCCGGAAAAAAGAAATGGTTCAGTTCCGGGGACAAGCATTTTGTTCTCTCCTGTAAGTTAAATTTCTGATTAAATGTGAGTGGTTATTCTTCTAGATATAGCTGTCCGAGCTCTCGGGTGAATGTCGATAGACTCTCAACCCCTTCCTCAGTGACAACCACATCATCTTCTATCCTGATCCCACCTCGGTTGGGTAAGTAGATGCCGGGCTCTATTGTAAATGTCATTCCCGGTTCAAGCTCAGTTTGGTCATCGGCGCTGATATAAGGTTCCTCATGGGCTTCAATTCCCAGTCCATGTCCGGTCCGATGGATGAAATATTCACCGTAGCCGGAGTCTTCAATTACCTTCCGCGCAGCCTGATCCACTTCAAGGGCTTTAACTCCGGGTTGAACAGCTTCTCTGGCAGCCTGATTTGCCTGCCGGACAAATTCGGCAATTTTCTCAAATACAGGATCGAGATCTCCCATGGCAAAAGTCCTGGTCAGGTCCGAAAAATAGCCATTCCAATTTGCACCCCAATCAATGAGCACTATGTCCCCGAACTGGAGTTCTCTATCTCCTGGTGAGGCATGCGGGTTCGCGCTGTTTTCTCCAAACGAGACAATTGGGAAGAATGGGAGCTCAGGTTCAGAACCCTGGTGCAGCAGTTGGTAAACCAAGCGGGAGGAAAATTGCTTTTCAGTCACCCCGGGTTTCAGGGCTGAGAGCGTAGCCTGTAAAGCACACTCAGCAATTCGGACCGCTTCTTTCATTTCAAGCAGCTCTTCTCTATCCTTTTTCATCCGGAGAGAAGCAAAGACATCCTGGGCAGAACGAAAATCCTGCCCCCCGGCTTCTTTGAGGTAATTTGCCTCCAAAAGTCTCATCCGGCGCGGAATTACACCAAGGGGTTTGTGCTCCAGCGCGGATTGTTCTAATCCCTTCGCAAAAGCGTCAACCCAGGTGGAACGTTCTTCTGAGTAGGTAAATGAAATTAGCTCATAATCCAAACCGTCCAATTTGGCTTTTTCAAGTTCCGGGAGAGTAATGACGGCCGGACCGGAGACCGGGAAAAAAGCAACAACAGGACGCTCCATCAGATGGAATGAAAGACCAGTCAGATATTTAAGATCGGGTCCCGGATTTAACACAGCTCCTGGCAGGTTGTGCTGATCCAGTCTTTGGCGCAGTTTTTGCTGGCGTTCCTCGAAAAGTTTTGCAGTCATACAATCTCCCGCTGGATGATTTGATCCAAATCGCAATGAAGTGAATAACATTTCATGCTACTATAAATAATAACGCATTTTAGGCTCGATTCAGCGCCAATCTCTATCTATAAACTTGGGGGTGTTTCAAGGAGGTTTGGTTGATCAAGAGATTCACCGCAAATCTAATTCGCAACATTCTGGGGCTGTTCGGTTATTCCGTTATTCCCACGTCCATGGTGCAAAAATGGCATACTTCGCCGGAAGGATATGGCCGGAAAACGGAATTGTTATCTCCTGATGCAGAGTCTTATTTAAGACCTGACCACCCGGAATTGCTATCCCTGAGGGACCGATATCAGACCTTTGACAGTCAGGTGACTGTACCTCTTGTCTGGTCTGAGGATCGAATTAACGGTGAGGACCTTCAGTATTTTCGGGGCAGTAATGTTTATTTGTTTCAGACTGGTTCAATGAATCGCAACCTGATGGGTTACCTGCTCCAGGCATATTACATTCGGGTGAATGACCAATTAAATCTATGGGATACCCTTCAAGAGGAAGGTGATTTTGGGGTTGTTCTGTTCCAGGCGGATAACAAAATAATTTCCAGAGATCTGCTGGATTCGATACAAGAAATTAACTATCTCTCTGAAAATCTGAGTGGATTTTCCTGGGAGGGAGCGAACATTCTCGATATTGGAGCTGGGTACGGCCGCTTAGCATACAGAATGGTCAAAGGTATGCCGATGTTGGGAAAATATATCTGTACAGACGCTGTTCCTTTGTCAACTTTTGTTTGTGATTATTACCTTAATTCAAAAGCGATATCTGACCGGGCGGTTTCTGTCCCCCTGGATCAAATTCAAGACACTCTAGAACAAATAGAAGTTGAACTGGCAGTCAATATTCACAGTTTTTCTGAATGCAGGTTGGAAGCGATTGATTGGTGGTTGTCTCTCCTGGCAAGGCATCAAGTGCCTTATCTATTTATTGTGCCTAATTCAAAGCATGGCTTATTAACAATTGATAGAAAGGATTTTCAACCGATAATTGAGAAACACGGTTATCGGAATATTTCCGTAGATCCCAAGTACCGAGACCCGGAAATGCAGATGCATGCCGCGAATCCATCTATCTACCATCTTTTCAAGCTGGATTGAGCTATTTCTTCGAGATCAGATTATTGTTTTTCGAACAAAAGTGAGCTGCTGGGATTGATTAAAGTAAGTTGATCTCCATTGATTTGGTATTGATTTGTTTCTTGCAGTGATTTCATGAACTGCTGTTCCTGGGCCATAACTCCCTCTGGAGAAAGGCAGGCCATCTCAGTCCATCCCAGGTCGGAGATATCCAGGTGATTTTCTGAAGAATCGTATTCACCAAAATATTGATTGCAGCCAGTGGATCCGTTTATTTCACCGGATTCAAATGAAATGGTCGGTTGAGATTCGCTGAGGGGAGGTTCTCCATTCAAGCCGGTTAAGACCCAGTCAGAACCAGACAGCGTATCATCCTGTCCGAAAAGGGAACTGCAGCTAGAGATCAATATCAATATTCCAAACAAGACCAGAAATTTTTGGATGGTATTCATTTTTCCTCCTATAGATTTTGTATTATAGATAGGACGGATTGTAATGAAAATTTGTTCCCGTCAAATTGAGAATCTCCGCAGGTAATATGCTGGCTTGCTGCTGTTTGATAACAAAGGTGGGGAGATCAGATGGAAAAAACATTTCTGCGTATTGTTAAGTTGATTTCTTTTGTTGTATTAATCTTGGGGTTCACGGCAGGACTGCTGTACCTGATCCTTCCCCTTGAGAGAGAGGATCTGGACCAGAAAGCCCGGGAGACCGCGGAGGGATCTTTTGTGGAACTAACGGATGGTATTGTACACTTCGAGGTCCAGGGCGATCCAGAAGACCCGCTGGTGGTATTGATTCACGGCTTTTCGGTTCCATACTATGTCTGGGACCCGACAGCAGCTGATCTGGTGGATTCGGGATTTCAGGTTTTGAGGTATGACTTATATGGAAGGGGGTATTCAGATAGGCCGGACACCAGTTATGACCTTGATTTGTTCGTCCGGCAGCTGGATGAGTTGATCCGGGAAATCGGATCACCGCAGCCGGTTCATGTCATTGGACTCTCGATGGGGGGTCCGATTGCTGCAAGCTATGCAGTCCTTCACCCGGAGCGGGTCCAAAGCGTGACGTTAATTGCCCCGGAAGTTCTGGATACGGATCCGGTGGATATTTTGCCAATGAATATCCCGGGGGTGGGAGATTACTTCATGCATGTCATACTGGCGCCGGTGCTCCTGCCGCGTCTGCAGGCAGCGGATTTTTACCAGCCGGAACGTTTCCCGGAGTGGGAGTCCCTGTACCGGGAACAGCTCAAATTCCATGGTACAGGAAAAGCTCTTCTATCAACCATCCGGGAACTGGTCGATCTGCATCCGCTTGACATCTACAAACGGCTGTCTGAAACCCGTATCCCGGTTTTAATTATACGCGGCGAACATGATCAAACGATAACATCGGAAGCTTTATCTGCAATCCGGCATGTTCTGCCCGAAGCAGGCTTTACACCGGTACCCGAGGCTGGACACTTAACCCACTATGAACAACCGGATCTGGTAAATCCTGCCATAATTTCCTTTCTGGAGAAAACAGGGTCAGAAATAATTCCTAATCTTGAGTTTGATGGGCTTTAAATCCTTGAAGTTTTCCGCTCGCTATTGGCACAAATCAAATAATATAATATTATATATAAAAATATAAAATATTCGCCTGTTAAACCGTCTGACAGGAGGAGGGTGGTATTTTGCTGGTTGGTTTTTTATTAGGCCTCAGAGAGGGGTTGGAAGCGTTTTTGATTACCGGGGCTGTGTTTGGGGCTCTGGATAAGATTGGTCAGCGCCAATGGAGGCGGTATGTCTGGTTGGGTTTAGCCGCTGCCGTGATGATCAGTGCTGCTGCAGGCTGGGGATTTCACTGGTTAGGGATTACTCTGGAAGGAAAAGCGGAAAAAATATTTGAGGGCGTTGCCATGATTCTGGCTGCCGGGATCCTGACCTGGATGATTTTATGGATGCAAAAGCAGGCCGGAAACCTCCAGGAGGGAATGGCCAGGGATATCCATCAGGCAGCGGAAGCAAATAATGGTTGGGGTATTTTCTCTCTGGTTTTCTTTGCGGTGTTCAGAGAAGGGTTGGAGCTTGCGTTGTTTTTAACGGCAGCAGGTCTCAATGCTGGATTTCAATTGAGCCTGATCGGAGGTTTGATTGGTATTGCAGCAGCAGCTGCTGTTGGGTGGGCCTTATTCAAGTCCTTAATTCAGCTCCGGCTATCGACATTTTTCCGGGTAACTAAAGTTTTGTTTATACTGATTGCGGCTGGTTTGCTGGCGTATGGAATTCATGAGTTTAATGAGCTGGGCTGGATTCCTGGAATCGTGTCACCTGTTTGGGATATCAATCCAATCCTGCCCGAACAATCAGTTCTTGGCTCGCTGTTGAAATCTATCCTGGGTTATAACGGGAATCCATCCCTGACCGAGGTGGGCGGTTACATCCTTTACATTTTGACGATGTTTTTTATCTCACAAAAGTCGCGTCGTGATTTCTTGTCAGACGCTGGATAGTGTCTGCCGAAAATTGTAATGATCAATTTGGAGGTCGAAATGACAGAAGAAATGATTTGTGTTTATTGTCAGCGTGGACACCGGACTATTCCTCTCCTGTCTTTAATGTCGGATGGAGAGCAAAAGTGGATTTGCCCGGAGGATTTGCCCAAGTTAATCCACCAACCTTCCCTGCTTCAGGGCAGCCTGAAAGGGGTTGAAAACCTAGATCCCGGGGATCATGATTAGTGAGTATTCTTTTGCATTGATGGGGATGATTCCTGCCGGGGATTTGATTCTTATCTAATCCCGGTTGTTATAATAAAAACAAATAACCATAGAGTGGAGAGTAAATCCATGGCAGAGAATAAAGTGAATCAAATCCCGGATTTTTTTGATCCGGAAAAGCTAAATCAGATCTACCGGGTGCCGTATCAGGAAAGGGCAGAACAAGCCAGGGACCATGCCAGAATTCACGATCTGAAACCTGCCGCGGATGCCGAACGGAAAATTGAGCTGGTCCTGATTGATGTCCAAAATACGTTCTGCATTCCGGGGTTTGAATTGTTTGTGGCGGGTCCATCTGGTTCGGGGGCTGTCGATGACAACCGGCGGCTGGTTTCCTGGATCTACAGAAATCTGGATCAAATCAGCGGAATTACTTTAACGATGGATACCCATAATCCTCTCCAAATTTTCCATCCGCTTTTTCTCGTTGATCAGGATGGTAATCACCCGGATCCTGGTTCTCAGATCTCGCTAGATGAAGTTCAGCGGGGGGTATGGAAGGTAAACCCGGCAGCAGCGGCTTCCCTGGGGTATTCACCCGAGGTCCTGAATCGTTATCTGGAACGTTATGTCCGCGAGCTGGAAGAAATGGAAAAGTATCAATTGACAATCTGGCCCTATCATGCCGTACTCGGTGGGATCGGGCATGCGCTGGTTTCCGGTGTGGAAGAAGCTGTGTTTTTTCACAGTGCAGCTCGAAACACCACGGCTGAGATCATCCAGAAAGGATCCAACCCTTTCACAGAAGCTTATTCTGCCGTGGGGCCGGAAATCTTGATGGGGCCCGAAGGAGAGCAGGTTGCCAGGAAATCCACCCGGCTGCTCGAGAAATTAAAAGAAGTGGATCAAATGGTGATTACCGGTCAGGCCAAAAGTCACTGTGTGGCATTTACAATTCAAGATTTACTGCAGCAGATCCAGGCAGAAGATCCCAGCTTATCTGAAAAAGTTTATTTGCTGGAGGACTGCACCAGTCCTGTTGTGATTCCAGATGTCCTGGATTACAGTGCACAAGCGGACCGGAACTTTGAATCATTCCATGTTGCAGGTATGCAGCTGGTGACAACAAAAACATATCTTAAGTAATGAGGTCAGCAGCGGGTGATCAAATCCATTGTGGAAAAGAAGAACGACTCTTGGAAGAATGGGTTTCCTTGACTTTCCATTTCTCCTCAACTAAAATGAGTGAGCCTTGCAAAGGGCCTGTAGCGCAGTTGGGAGCGCGCATCAATCGCACTGATGAGGTCGCGGGTTCGAATCCCGCCAGGTCCACCTGGTTGACGGGGGGAAATAAACCGAGTAGAATATGCATCAACTTCAGGGCCCATGGCGCAGCTGGGAGCGCGTCTCAATGGCATTGAGAAGGTCGTGGGTTCGAATCCCACTGGGTCCAC
>CAZTWV010000032.1:0-35387 GCA_964618295.1 uncultured Anaerolineales bacterium
AAGGCAGAGGTCTGCAAAACCTTTATCATGGGTTCGAATCCCATCGTCGCCTCTGTTTCTTTAAAGGCGTTCACCTCACCGGCTCCCATCGGTGAGGTGAACGCTTATCTAAGGAGGAGAAGAAGAAGTGGGGGATTCCCCGAATAATTCTCTACTTCCATCTTAGCTTAATAACAATCCAAATCAGTTATCAATTCCGTTAGCTTTAAATCTCCGGGATTGTGTTGGTTCAAGACCGGGTCCCATTGGGCGGCAGTTTGACAATCGTCATCCAAAAATCCTCAATTGATTTCACCACCCCAATGAATTTTTCCAGATCCATCGGTTTGGTGATATAGCAGTTGGCGTGCAAATCGTAGGTCCGGACAATATCCTCCTCCGCTTTTGAGGTGGTCAAAATCACCACCGATATCCGCCGCAAGTCAGAATCTTCCTTGATCTTTCCCAGCAGCTCCCGGCCGTCCATCCGGGGTAAATTCAAATCCAACAGAATTAAATCTGGTATAGCACGATCCTGGTATTCTCCCTCCCGTTTCAGATATTCCAGAGCCTCAAACCCATCATAAGCCACTTGAAGGTTATTCTTGACTTTGCCCTCTTTCAGTGCCTCTTTAGTTAAGCGAACATCGCCTTCATTGTCCTCTACCAGCAGGATTTCTATTGGTCTAATTATTGGGGTTGCCATAATAACTCCTTAAAAAATTTTAAATCTAACTATTTGGATCTATCTTCAGGAATGCTGAAATAAATACTGGTTCCCTTGCCCGGCGTGGAATCAAACCAGATCTTTCCACCATGACGCTGGATGATCCTTTTACAAATCGTCAAACCGACCCCTGTCCCGGGATACTCCTTGTGGGTGTGCAGCCGTTGATAAATGGTGAAAATCCTATCCTGAGCTTCCATTTGGATTCCGATCCCGTTATCCTTCACTTCAAAAATCCACTCCCCCAGACTGCCCTCTGCCTGGATGGCAACTTTTGGGGAGGTGCTTTGATTGAACTTAATCCCGTTGCTGATCAAATTTTGGAAAACCTGGGTAATTTGCAGTTCATCACCCTGAAGATCCGGAAGGTCTTCAAACTCAACCGCAGCCCCTGACTCTTCAATCATTATTTTTAAATTTTCTACCGCATTTCTGCAGGCAGCCTGGCTGGAGAAAGTTTGAAACTCATCTCCCCGGGTTGTGACCCGGGAAAAGCGGAGGATGCCGTCAATCATAGCTCGCATCCGTTCTGCGCCATCCACAACAAAAGCAATGTATTCCAGATCATCCTCATCCAGTTTGTCTTTGCTTCGTTTTTCCAGCAGGTGTAAAAACGAAGTGATCATCCGGAGTGGCTCCTGTAAATCATGGGAGATTGCGTACGCAAACTGCTGCAGATCCTGATTGGACCGCTCCAGGTCCTCCTGAGTCCTTCGGAGCATCTTTTCAATTTCCTTGAGACGGGTGAGGGCAATCACCCTCGCTACCAGTTCTCGATTGGAGATCGGCCGTACCAGGTACCCATCCGCTCCCAACTCCAAACCTTTGGCCTGATCCCGGGAATCAATTTTCATCCCGGAAACCAGGATTACATAGGCATCCTGCGTTAATGGTTCAGATTTAATCATCTCGCAAATTAGATAGCCGTTGGTGTCCGGAAGCATGATATCCAGCAAAACCAGATCGGGTTGGACCATCCGGGCCTGGGTTATGCCTTCCTCGCCGCTGGCTGCCTGATGGACTTCAAAACCGGCCTCAGCCAGCAGCCGGGTCTGGCTCTTCAGCAGGCCTGGATCATCATCAATTATCAACACCGAAGTTTGATTCTCTCCAGTTCTCATCAACTCAGACCTTGTTCTAAACAGCGGGGAATGGAAACTGTAAAAATGGTTCCCACCCCAATTTCGGATTGAACATCTAAATCACCCTCATGTTCTTGGACGATTTTTGAGGCAATTGCCAGTCCTAACCCGGTGCTTTTCTCACCCGCTGTGCTGGTGACTGATGTCCGCTGGTACATATCGAAAATCCCCTTTAATTCATCTGCCGGGATCCCCGGACCCTGGTCTTTAACCCGGACCCGGAGGTGATCCTGATCCACAACACAGTCCATAATAATCTGGCTTCCTTCCGGGGAGAACTTGACAGCATTGGATACCAGATTATTTATCACCTGGGAAAATCGGGTTGGATCCAGGTAGACCCGGGCTTCTGGATCAATCTCAGACTGGAATACAATTTCAATATTTTTGTGCTGTGCCAGGACCTGATTTTGAAAGAAGAGCCTCTCCAGGAGGTTTGAAATCTCGACCCGCTTTCGTTCCAGGGTCAGCTTTCCCCGCGAAATGGTGGTCACATCCAGTAAATCATCCACCAGGGCCAGCATGTAGCGGCTGGAAGAATGGATCATTTTCAGAAACTCGGCCTGATCCGGAGTCAGCATGTTTTCCAGATCGGCCTCCAAAAATTCACTGAAGGACATAATTACCCCCAACGGATTGCGGAGGTCATGGGCAGCCATCCCCAGGAAATAGTCTTTCTGAGCGTTCAATCTTTCCAGTTCCGTCCGCTGTTTTTCTACCGTGCGCTGGAGAGAAACCAGCTCATTATTTAATTTTGAGATCTCATCAAATACCTGCTGATCATCAGCCCGGGTTTCCAGGAGTTCCTGCTGCTCTTTGATGGCCTCCCGCAGTAGATTGGTCTGCTGGTTATTAATCTTGAGGATTTCCTCCAAGAGCTGATCCGTCTGGCTCTTGTTCTCTGTGATGACAATCAGCAGCTGGTCCTCGAGCACTAAACCGGAAAAGATAAAGGTCTTGATTTGCTGCTGATGACTGCAGTTGATTTCCCAATTCAATGTGGATTCAGAACCGGTAACATCTTTTAGAAAACTGGTGAATTTTGTGTATGAATCCTGATCCACAAAATATTTTAAACTCGTTTGATATCCTGCAATCAAAAATCGAAAATCATTGCGCAAAACTTCAAGGATTTCTCCATTCCTGGTGCAGAAAAATGCAGCGCCCTGCAAACTGTGATCCTCCAAATTTTCAGGATTCATCACCCGCGTAGACCTCCTGCTGGCGTTCGATCATCCACGTCAGATACGGATTCAATTCGGACCAAACTTTTTCCGGCAGCAGGTCCTGGAAAACCTTTGAAATAATTTTAAAAGATCGCTGGATTTCCTCTAATGAGAAATTGTCCTGCGGCAGCCGGTCCAGGGACCACTCCAGCTGATCCTCTATTAAGCTCGGATCTCCATATTTCAGGAAACTGGTCAAAAACATCATCACAAAATCAACTCCCGCCTGATACTTTTCTCTGGGAAAATCATCGGCGTGCTTCTGATCCGAAACCGAACTCCAATACCTTTTTTCAATTTCCCGTTTCAAATCCGGACTGGCTTCTTCGAGCACAGCCAAACTGAAGGAACTGACCGGTTTTAAACCCTCTTTGTTATTCATAGTTTTTATTCCTTTCAACCAATTTGGCTGCTGCCTGGACCGCTTCCCTGGCATCTGCTGCTGTTCCATCAGCGCCAACCTGCTGCCAAACATCCGGAGCAATAGTAAAAGGTCTTCCGCCCACCAGAATTGGAATCCTCCCCCCGTACTCATCCTGCCGGAGTTGATCAATCAAATTTTCTACCTGCGGGAGGTGAAATGTCATCGTGGCTGAAACCGCCAGCAGATCCGCCTGCCTCTCCAGGAGCGCTTCCAGAACGGTGTCCACCGGGGCATTGGCTCCCAGGTAGTATGTGTCCCAGCCTTCCATCTCTAAAAAGTCCGCCACCATCCGGATTCCAATTTCATGCAGCTCTCCGCCTACACTGGTTGCAACAGCCCGCAGTCCGTTCCGTTCTCCCGTAAAGATCCGGGGATAAAGCAGCGACATCACCAGCTGGGTCGCTGCTGAGCAGTAATGTTCCTGGGCCACAGTGATCTGGTTGATCTGCCACAGGCGTCCGACTTCCTGCTGGGTGCGCTGAAAAATATAAAGATAGACATCCTGGATGGGCATTCCCCCGCTGACCTCCGACTCAATCAACTCCACCGCTGCCAACCTATTTCCGGAGAGCAGAGCTTCCAGATAAGCAGCTGCCAATTTTGTGTAGGGCAGGGAATCCCCAGCTAGCTTGACCGCCATCGGGTCTAAATTCTCCAGAATTCCTTTTGCGTATCGATTTTTCATTGTCTAACCGCCGTGAAAATCCACAACCCGTTCTGAAATTGATTTGTCTTCTGGATCATCTGCCAGGGTAAAATAAAAAATAGAACCTTTCCCTTCTTCAGATTCAGCCCAAATCCGCCCCCCGTGCCGTTCGACAATTCGTTTGCTGATTGCCAAACCGATCCCGGTTCCCTGGTAATGATCTGAATTATGAAGACGCTGAAAGAGGACAAAAATCCGATCCTGATAATCAGAATCAAAACCAATCCCATTATCAGAAACTGAAAACTGCCAGGCGCCATCAACTCGTTTCGCGCCGAGATGAATCCCCGGCGGGGTACCTTCTTTCTGGAACTTTATCGCATTGCCAATTAAATTCTGATACAGCTGGGTGATCTGGGTTTCATCAGCCTGGATAACCGGGAGGGGATCATGGGTGATCACCGCCCCGGATTCCTCAATCACACCCATTAAGTTGGTGTGCACCTGTCCCAGGACCTGATTCAGGTCAATCTCCTCGAAATCCCCGTCCTTTGTTCCGACCCTAGAAAAGGCCAGCAGATCATTGATCAGCTGCCGCATGCGGGTTGCACCGTCGACCGCAAAATCCATAAACTCCCGGGCTTCACCCTGGAACTGATCCCCGTAGCGGCGCTCCAACAGCTGCAAATAGCTGGCTACCATCCGGAGCGGCTCCTGCAGGTCGTGCGAGGCAACATAAGCAAACTGCTCCAGGTCCTGGTTGGAGCGGGCCAGATCCCGGGCTTTCTCCGCCAGGGCTTGTTCCGCAGCCACCCGTTCGCTGATTTCAATTCCGGTCCCCACCAGCAGGGGCTCTCCCATCACTTCTGTCATCACTCCAGTCAGGAAGAACGGGGTGCTTTTCCCGGTTTTTGAGAATAAATTGGCCATCACCGAGGCGCTGCCTTTCTGGAACACCTCTTGAATCCGCTCGATAACCAGCTCCCTTTCCTGACCCCGGTAAAGATCCGCCGGGAGGATCCGGGATAATTCATCGTGACTGTATTCTGTTACCTGCTCCAGGTTTTGATTCCAGCGGACAAATTCTCCCGCGGTGTTGATGACATAAAAAATCCCGGGGATGCTGTTGATCACATTTTCACTGAAATCTCTTTCCTCCAGAATCGCGTCCTGGGCCTCTTTCTGGAGGGTGATATCCATAATTGAGACCAAAACTTTGGACCAATCGTCCCGGTACTCTTCCGGAATGGAAACAATCAGATTAGCCCAGATTCGTTCTCCCTGCAGGGTCCGGTAGGGAATTTCCGCATTGTAGCGGTCCGCACCACCTGCCAGCAGCACCATTTCCTCCTGGAAGCTTTTCAGCGATTCGGGATCAAATGTAGCACTCAACCCTTCCAGCAGCTGCATTTTGCTGTCGGTCTGAAAAAGCTCAAGGGACTGCCGGTTGACTGCGGTAACCCGGATCAGAGCCAAACAGCGGTCAATCTGTTCAGGGTGTTCCTGGAAAAACTTTTCCAACCCTGCCCCATGTTCCCGGGCCAGGGATTCCAGATGGGGTTTCAGCTGGCTGAAATCTTCCTCCCAGAGCGAGATTGGCGATTCTTCAAAAATGATCCGGAATCGGGCTTCATTCTGCTCAGCTTCCTTCCTGGCCAGCTGGGCTTCCTCCATCATCTTTAAAGCCTCAAGCTGGGCTTGCTTCAAATCCCGGGTTCGGTCTTCGACCCGGGCTTCCAACTCTTCATTGTTGAACTGCAGATGTTCAAGCATGCGGTCGTTCTCAGCGATCGAATAAGCCAGACTCTCCCGCATCTGGTTGAAGGTCCGGGCCAGGTCACCCAGTTCATCCTGGCTGTCCAATACAATTTCATAATCCAGATTTCCTTTTGCAATTTCGTCCGCCCCCTTGGTCAGCAGGTTTATCGGCCGGGTGATGCTCCGGGAAAACAGATCTCCGGCACCAACCCCGAGGATGATTACAATCCCGCCCACAATTAAAGTGATCCGGGTTAATTCATCTTTCAACGCCAGCGCTTCCGCCTGGTCCTGCTCGGTCATCAAGCACATTTCCCAGTCCGGCAGCCAGCGGTAAACCCCCACCACCGGTACATCCCGGTAATCCAGGTAAGTGCCGGATCCGCTCTGACCGGACAGACAGCGCTCAGCACCCGCGGTGAATACAAAAATCTGATGGGCAGCTTCGGCATCAAAGCGGCTTTCAGTCAACATCAGATTAGCTTTATTAATCAGAAGAGTTTCCTGGGTTTCGGTGAGTTCCCGGTGCTGGGTCAGAATCGTGGAAAAATCATCCACATCGAGATGAGCGACCAGCACAGCGATGATCTGACCGGAAGGATCTGACAGCGGGGTGCTGACATGGATGGCTGCTTCGCTCTCCTCAATCTGATAGGTGGGATTTTCGATATAGGTTTCAAGCAGACCGCGCTGAAAGAATGTCCGGGATTCCCGGAAGCGCCCTTCCAGTTTCCGATCGGTGCTGAGCAAAATCCGTCCGTTGTCGGCCCGGATCACAATCACCCCTTTATACCCTCTGGCGGATTGAAGGGTAGGATAAAAATGGTTCTGCAGCAAATCCAGTTTCAGGTTTTCTTCCAGGTCTGGATCCTGCGCAGCAAGCAGGTCTGCTACCTTCTCCCGAACCAAAGGGCGCTGGGCCAGAGCTTCCAGGATATCCTCATTACTGTTTGCCCAGCGGTTGAGCTCCGCTTCCTTCAGCAGCGCAATATTGGTCAGCCGGTTAATCACGCTGGTGGTAAGCGCCTGCTGCGCCCGGCGGTGAATCAAAAATCCCATGCTCCCTACCAGCAGGACCGATACCACCAGAAAAATCATCTGGAGCCGGGTTTTGAGGTTATTCCACAAGCCTGAAAACCGATTCATTTTTCTCCCTCATGAAAATCAATCACGAAGGCTTCATCAAAGATTTTGTCCAAGGGCTGATGGGATTCTAGCAAACCTTGTTCCAGCAGGTCCTCCTGCATACTTTCCCAAACCGCAGCGTTCATCTCACCAAGTTTCACGCTGCCGGTGTGAATCAAAGGGATGCTGGCCCGGAGCATTTCCAGCTGCAGATCATAATCCTGAATCTCGGCATATTTCAAGCTGATCTCAGCCGCTTCCTCCGGATGCGTAAAAGCATATTGATGGCCCCGCAGTGTGGCCTGCACGAACCGATCCACAAGATCTGGATTTTCAACCAGCAGCCGGTCGGCGACCACCAGGGTGTCCGAGTACCAGTCCACACCGTAATCACTGGGCCAGATATAGTTCAAAGGGATTCCTAACTGTTCCACATCCAGCAGCGATCCCGCCGCAAAACTGGGCAGGACATCAACCTCTCCCTCCACAAAAGGGGCATAATCAAACTCAAAGGGAACAACTTTCATCGTATCCGGATCGATTTCCAGGTTATTGAGCATGGCATTGAATTGGACACTCGAGCCGGTGCCGGCCAGGGCAACCACTTTACCGGGAAAATCCTCGGGACTGGTGATCCCGCTGCCCTGTTTCGAGACCAGCAGGAAGGGGTTGATCTGATAGATCACCGCCACCGCTGTGATCAAGTTCCCTTCCTCTCTTTCCAGGAAAACTCCCTCAGGCCGGACGACCGCGAAATCCGCGGTACCATCTTCCAGAACCTGGAAATAGTCTACATTCGGCCCCCCGGGAAGGATATTCAGCTCGATGTTCTCTTCCTGGTAATAACCCAATTCCCGGGCTGCATAATAACCAGAAAATTGGGCCTGATGAATCCATTTCAGCTGCAGGGTGACTGGATCGGGTTCCGGTGCTTCCCGGCAGGAGGTAATTATCAGGGTCAGTTGAATCAGGCAAACTAAGATTAACTTTTTTTTCATTAACTTCTCCAATTTTTCTCCTTTTGCCTGCTGCTGAAGAGGATACAGAACCGCTTCTTACCTATCTCCCAACAGTTTGTTGAACTTTTAATTTACAAGGATCAGCCCAGCCGGGGGATCCGAATTCCGGATGAGTCCTTTGTCTTCAGAGGGTATCTTTGAAACAGATCTTCATTTCTAACTGATCTTTTTAGAAACAAACCATTTCTCACGCTGATTCCGGGATAGTTTCCGAAATCAGGTCCAGAAAAACATCCACAACATGGGGGTCAAAATGCTGTCCAGACTCATCCCTGATATAGTCAAGGGTCTTTTGATAGGTCCAGGCCTGGCGGTAAGGCCGATCAGACCGCAGAGCATCCCAGACATCGACTACGGCGAAGATCCGGGCTGCCAGCGGAATTTCCGTGCCCTGCAGGCCAAAAGGATAACCGGTTCCATCCCAGCGTTCGTGGTGGTAGAGAGGTATGTCCAGCGATGGTTTTAAATATGAAATTGGTTTCAACCATTTTTCAGCATAGAGCGGATGCTTGCGCATCAACTCCCATTCCTCCTCACTCAGTTTGCCAGGTTTTTGCAGAATCTGATCCGGGACGCCCATTTTGCCGATATCATGCAGCAGGGCCCCGCGGCGGACATGGATCCATTCACTCTTAGGAAATTTCATAGCTTTGACCAGCTGCATGGTCAGATCCACCACCCGCCGTGAATGTCCTTCCGTCTCGTGATCCCGGAGCTCCAGAGCGCCGGCCCAACCTTCCAGGGTGGTGTCATAGGCCAGAGACAGCTCGCGGTTGGCCTGCTGCAGTTCGCTGAAGAGCTGGGAGTTGTCAACCGCGATTGCTGTCTGGGTACCCACTGTTTCAACATAATGAACCCATTCCGGATCCAGGGTCAGAGGGGTATAACGGAAAAGCTCCATTACACCTACGATTCTTCCCTTGGCTATCAGAGGCAGACCATAATATGATTGAAACCCTTCTTTGGTAAATAAGACTTCCCGGGGTAATACCGCTGGATATTCCCTCAAGTCTGGAACGGTTTGCGGGGTTCGGGTTTTGACGACCTGCCCTGCTAAACCTTCCCCCAGGTAATAGCTGCTCTCTCTGCTGGATAAAGATTGAAATCCCCGCTGGGCTGTAGGGGTCAGCAGGTAGCTTTCTGGATCATAGAGGAGAATATCGACAGCGTCAACTTCGAGCTCTTTGACAACCTCCATCATGATCACTTCCAGGGTGACCTTGAGATCCATGCTGCCGGTGATCGCAAAATCAATCTGGCGCAGGGATTCCAGGAAATCTACCTGGCGTTTTTGCTGGCGGTAAAGCTCGGCATTTTCCAGGGCAGTCGCCACCTGATTGGCCAGAGTTTTTACGACCGGAATATGTTTTTCCTGGAAAAAGTTGGGGCTGGAATGATCCAGGTTGATAATTCCAATCACCTCACTCTCCCGCAGAATCGGGACCCCCAGGTAGGACCGGACCCATTCCGTTTCCGGTACAGTAATCCAGTTATCTTCTTCCCAGGCGTCCCTGACCAGCTCGTGCTTTCCCTGGAGAATTTCTTTTTCCGCAGACGCATATTGATCGAACTCAAAATTTTCAATCCACTCCCCCAAACCTTTTTCATCGTATCCCCGGTGGCGAAGCACCTGGGCCCGGCCCTCAAGATACAGCACCAGGCTGGCTGATTCATATGGGATCAGGGCAGCAATACTGTCCAGGAACTGGTCCAGCACCCGGTTTATATCCAGCGTGCTGTTGAGGGCAACCGCAACCTGGGAGAGGGTTTCCGCGATCTGGCGCTGCTCCCGCTCCTGTTCCGTAGTCCGGATCCGGCTGATCGCTGTGGCCAGCTGACCGGCGAAGGTAGTCAGGAGCCGGACATCTTCCTGATCAAATGCTCCCGGAGATTTGCTCTCCGCGTTTAGCACTCCCAGCACCTTTCCATCGGCGGTTAACGGGACACAAATTTCAGACCTCAGGTCTTGATCCGCGGCCAGGTAAAGGGATTCTTCCCGGGTATCTTCCAGAACCAGGGATTTTCCTGTTCGGGCCACATACCCTGTCACCCCACTTTCTAACGGTAAGTTTTCGCCCACCCATTTCGGATCAACACCACGATAGGATGAATGCACCGTGAGGCTTTGCTGTTCTGAATTCAGCAGTAAGACCCCAAAATGATCCGGATAGAACACATCGCTGATGATCCCTGTCACCCGCTCAATCAAAGCATCTTCATCAGTTTCCTCAATCCCGGCCGCTGCCACTTTACTCAGGGTGGTGACTTCTGCCAGCCGCCGCTGCAGCACCTGCTGGGTTGTTTTGAAAACTGAAATATCTTCTTTGACCGCAATATAATGAGAAATCTGACCCTGGTCGTTTTGCAGCGGTGTGATGGTCATCCTTTCTGCATAGTGCGAACCATTCTTGCGGCGGTTGATTATTTGCCCCTGCCAGACCCTGCCGCTGCTGATCGCTTCCCACAATTCCTGATAAAAATTGTCCGTTTGCTTCCCAGATTTCAGAAGTCGAGGGTCTTTTCCCAGGATTTCTTCCTCAGGATACCCTGTCAAATCTGTAAAAGCTTCATTGATCCAGAGGATCCTGCCTTCCGCGTTGGTGATCATAATCGCGTTGGCCGCGGCATTCAAAGCCGTAGCCTGGAGCCGAATCTGGTCTTCGGATTTCCGCTGCCGGCTGATATTTTCCACAGTGCCCTGAATAAACTTTCTACCTTCTACCCGGGTGGTGGTCAAACCCAGCCGGATCGGAATCTTCTGATCTTTAAGATTGTGGATTTCCGTAATTTTGCCGCTCACCGCCCCCGCCAGATTTTTATCGAAAATATAAGAATCCCCGGGGAAATGATCCTTGAAAATATCAACATCCAACAAATCCGATAATGAATCATATCCCAGCAAATCCACCAGGGCCCGATTCGCAAAGTGAATCCGGCCCCGGGTATCAGTCCTGAAAATGCCGAGCTGGACATGATCAAAAATACTCTGCAAGATCTGCTCGGACCGCTGAATTTCCTGCAGGAAAGCCTGATTTTGCTGCCAGAGGTTGGACCGCTCCACCGCGTATCCCAGTGAGCGCTCGAGTACTATTTCACTAAACTGGCCCTTGACCAGATAATCCTGGGCACCTGCCTGTAAAATTTTTGCGGCCAGTTCAGAATCATCACGACCGGTAAATACAACCACCGGTGTTTCCGGATATAGATGCAGCACCGCTAGAAGTGTATTGATCCCATGACTATCAGGGAGCGCCAGGTCCAGCAGGATCACAGAAAAATTCGTTTGTCCGAACTGGTCGGTTACCTCACCCAGCCGGGTCAGATGAGTAATCCGAAAATCCCGATCCGAATCTCTTAAATACTCCTGGATTAGCCGGGCATCACCCGGGTTGTCCTCGACCAGCAGGAGATCCATGCCCTCCGATATAAATGGCGGCTGTTCCTGGAAATTTTCTTCTGTGACGATCTCTGTTTTCCGGGCGGCTGTTCTTTGGTCTTTGTGGGCATACATAGCCCGGTCTGCCTGGTGAATAAGTTGTTCCAGTTTCTGAGTTTCATGGATATCCCACACCGCACTTCCAACACTGAGTGAATACGGGAAGGGCAGCTCCCATTCCAGGGCTACCTGATCGACCATTTGTTGGATCCGTTCCGAGATTAATATCTGATCTTCCGCCTCGGCACCCACAGCCAGGGCTGCAAACTCATCTCCGCCCAGCCGGGCCAGCAGATCAGATTCCCGGAAAGCACACTGCAGGACCTCGGCAGTTGCGGTGATCGCCAGATCCCCTTTTTTATGCCCGTAGCGGTCATTTATCACCTTTAATCCGTCAATGTCGATAAAAAAGAGAATCAAGGGATCCAGGGAACGATGGGACACTAATATTTGATGCTCTGCCATCTGGAAAAAACCCCGCCGGTTCAACAGCCCGGATAAATCATCTGTGGTGGATAACTTCTCCAGGCTTTGCTTCAGCTGATAACGTTCCACAGCATACCTGAAAGCGCGGTTAATCATATAGGGTGTGAGCTGGTCTTTAAACAGATAATCCTGGGCGCCCTCGGAGACCACCTGCACTGCCAGATCAGGATCGTCCCGTCCCGTCAAAATCACAATCGGCGTTTGTGGGGCCTCTTTGGCTACAGCGTTATATGTTTCCAGGCCCTGGCTGTCGGGGAGCGACAGATCCAGCGCAATTAAGTCAAATTTTTCAGCATCCAGGTGCTCAACCCCCGCTGCCAAACTGTGGGCTTCCTCAATTTCCCACCTTGCTGGACTGCCGTCATTCAGCAGTTCCCGACAGAGCCTGATATCTCCCGGATTGTCCTCGATTAGCAGCAGTTTTGTGTTTTCGGTTTCCATAAAAGGTTTGGAAGGGATAAATTCAGGAATGTATGCTCGCTGTCTTTACCGGCAGAGTGGCAGATTGGAACCAGAACTCCAGAATCCTGTGAATGACTTGAATATATTCGTCAAATCCGGTTGGTTTTGAAATATAACAATTTGCCCTCGATTGATAACAGAATTTGATATCTTCCTCACTCTGGGATGAAGAGAAAATCACCACCGGGATTTTTCGGTAGAGGCTATCCTCCTTCAGAATTAACAGCAGTTCCCGGCCGCTTAACCGGGGTAGATTGAGATCCAGCAATATGACATCAGGCAGACATTCCGGAATTGTTTCCTGGCCGTAGCCTAATAAATTTAATGCTTCATGACCATTTCCGGCAACTTTGATCCGAAACTCTATCCCGCTTTCCCGCAGAGCTTCCCGGACCAGCCGAACATCTCCCTGATTATCTTCTACCAACATTAAATTGCGCTGTTTCATCTACTGCTCCAGATCTCGATCTGATTGAGGATTCCCAGATCTGCTTTTACTCAAGGCTTTGATAACAGCCGGGATCAGATCCGTGTACATTCGGCGCTTGACCACATATTCATCAGCACCAGCTTCCAACGCTTTTTCCCTGTACTGCTTGTCTTCCTGGATGGTCAGCATCACTACTGGCAGGTCCGGATAGTCCTCCTTGATTTGTTTGATGACGGTAATCCCGCTCCGTCCGGGGAGATGAAAATCCATCAGCACAATTTCCGGCAGGGTCTGGCTGGCGAGCATCTCCAGGGCAGCTTCCCCGCTCGAATTTTCGACGATCTGGATACCCGGAAATTCTTCGCTCAACCACTCGCGGAGGGTCCGGCGGATCACACTGTGATCATCGGTAATCATGATTGATTGTGGAATAAGTTGTTCTTCTACCATTTCAGGTTTTCCCCGGGTAAGTAATTTATCATTCGCGCTTCACTTAATCATACTTATCCTGGAGAGTCCTGTCTGTCGTTAAAGGACAGGATATCCTGTCGTTTTAATATGACATCCTGATTGATCCAGTCAGTTGAATCATACGATAAAAAGCAGGTGTAAAAATCAAGAGAACCCAACAATTATGCAAAGTTCATCAAGGCTCAAAAGGGTCATGCTCTTCCAGGGGGAAAAGAAAATATGTGTGAGTCGGATTATCCAGTACAATAAGAATTATCTGCAGATTAGATTAAGCTCTGCGGGCTGATCAGCACAACACCTTCTTCCCACAGCATAAGTCAAATTCTGACCAAAATGAGCAACTTTCTGAAAAAATATCGATTCCTAATTTACTCAGGATTAGTCGGGGTCCTCTTCTGGATCTTTGATGCCCTGCTGGATTTCCTCATCTATTATCCTGGAACATTTTCTGAACTTCTTCTAAACCCTCCCCCCCATGAAATCTATATCAGGACTGCTGTGCTGGTCCTGTCTCTGGGGACAGGGTTTCTGATCAATAGAACAATCCTGCGGTCACAGAAAACCAGCATTCAGCACCAAATCCTGCTGGAAAATTTTCCCAATGGGGCCGTTCTGCTTTTCGACCGGGATCTCCGCTACCAATTTGCCGAGGGGGCCGGGCTTGAAGCTGGCGGACTGAATAAAACGGAGCTGGTTGGCGCAAAAGTATCTGAAGTGTTTTCGGGTGAAACCCTGGAAATTATCCTCCCGGCCTATCAGGCTGCGCTGGATGGAAAACCATCTGGAGCTGTTGTCCCTTTCGGAGACCGCACTTACCGGATGCACACCATACCTGTTCCGGATCAAGCTGGAACCATTCAAAGCGGGATGGTGATGACCCAGGATATCACCGCTGACATAAAACACATAAACTCACTGCAAAAATCAGAACAGCAGTTCCGCGAATTCCTGGAAAAAGTCAACTTCATCGCAGTCATCCTGGACACCGATGGACAGATATTATTCTGCAATGACACCCTGCTGGAAATCAGCGGCTGGAAACGGCCGGAGATAATCGGTCAAAGCTGGTTTGAACTATTCATCTCCGAAGAGGATAATGAAGTAGTTAAAGAAGATATTTTCCTGGAAGCGATCCGGAGTGGAGATGTGAAAACCCATCATATCAACCCGATCCAAACCCGGGATGGAAAGCGCCGGCTAATCAGCTGGAATAACATAATCTATCAAGGAACTTCTGGAAAAGTGACCGGGACTGCCAGCTTAGGCGTGGATATCACAGATCGGGAAGAATTCCGGCGGGAGATCAATGCGTTATTTGAAATGTCTCTCGATCTGATCTGCATCGCGGATCTGAAAACATTCCAATTTCTTGAGATCAACCCCTCTTTTGAACGGGTGCTGGGGTATTCCCGCGAGGAAATGCTGGAGCAGCCCTTTCTGGAATTTGTCCATCCAGATGATCTAGAAGCCACCATCGCTGCTGTTGAAGAAGACTTGCGAGCCGGAAAGAAATTATTTTCTTTTATCAACCGCTACCTCTGCCGGGACGGCAGCTACCGCTGGCTGGACTGGGTCTCCCACCCGGTTCCGGAAGAAGGGATCACCTACGCTGTAGCGCGGGATATTACAGAACGCCGGGAGCGGGAAGCTGAATTAGAAGAATATCGGCATCATCTTGAAGAACTGGTTGAATCCAGGACCGAGCAGCTCCGGGAAAGGATCGAGCAGGTTGAAAAGCTCAACCGGGGGATGCTCAACCTCTCTGAAGATCTTCAGAAATCCAATCAGCAGCTCAACCAGGCAACCAGGGAGCTGAGTGCGACCAACCAGGAACTGGAGTCCTTCGCTTACTCAGTTTCCCACGATCTCCGGGCCCCGCTGCGCGGGATCAGCGGTTTTGCCCAGATCCTGGGGGAAAGGCATCGAAAGGGATTAAATTCCGAAGGACAGGAATACCTGGATTACATTCTTCAAGCCAGTGAGCGGATGAACAATTTGATCAACGACCTGCTGCAGTACGCCAGGCTGGGGCGAAAAGCTGTCCGTCAAGTTCCAATCAACTGCCAGAATGTTCTCAGCCAGGTTTTTTCCGATCTTGAAGAAAAAATCAACCAAACAGGGGCTGAGATCAAGCTTGAAAAAGACCTTCCTCCTGTTTTCCTTTCCGACCAAACTCTTTTAAAGCAAATCTTACTTAATCTGCTGGACAACTCTTTGACCTATCAGAAACCCGATGCGGTACCGGAAATCCAGATCCGGTGCCGGACTGATAATCAAGAATTGATCCTTGAAATTGAGGATAACGGAATCGGGATTCCCGAAGAACATCAAGAGAAAGTCTTTGATTTTTTCCAGCGCCTGCACAGCCCCGAGGAATATCCAGGAACCGGAATTGGGCTGGCGCTGGTCCGCAAAGGCGTCAAAATGCTGGGGGGAAATATCTATCTGACCTCAACCCCCGGACAAGGTTCTATCTTCAGGATTCACCTGCCTCTCCCGGAAAAGGAAGAACACTATGACAACTGAAGCCCGGATTATGCTGGTGGAAGACAATCAAATGGATGTCGTTCTAACCCTGGACGCCTTCAAGAAAGCCCATCTGAAGAATCCGATCCATATCTCCCGCAGCGGGGAAGACGCCCGGGATTATCTGCTGGGCCAGGGTAAATACCAGGACCGACAGCAGCATCCCCTGCCGGACCTGATTCTGCTCGATCTGAAACTACCCGGTTTGAGCGGTCATGACCTGCTTAAGATTCTGAAAAAGAAGCCTGGACTGAAGCGAATACCCGTGATCATTCTTACCTCCTCCGCAGAAGAAGGAGATCGGGCTTTAGGCTATGACCTGGGAGCCAACAGCTACCTGGTGAAACCTATTTCTTTTGATGGTTTCCTGGAAGTAGTCGGTACCATTAAGGATTACTGGCTGACCCTCAACCTGGGACCGCCCCTGGAGGATTAACTAACTATGACCGCTCCAATTCGGATTCTGTATGTGGATGACTACCCCCTGGACCGGGCCCTGGTGCGGGATGCTCTCGGATCTTCTTCTCAAGATTTTGAACTCCTGGAAGCATCCACCGAGAAAGAATTTATTGAGCTGATGAAAGAGGGGAATTTTGATCTGGTGCTGACAGACTTTAACATTCTGGGCTTCACCGGTCTCCAGGTTTTAGAAATAATCCAAGCCAGATACCCTGAAATCCCGGTCATTATGGTCACTGGGACCGGCTCGGAGGAAATCGCAGCTGAAGCTATCAAACGCGGGGCAGCCGACTATGTGATTAAAACGCCCCATTACATCCAGCGTTTACCCCACACCATTCAAAACGCCCTCGCCAACCAGGTCCTGAAGCAGCAGCGCAGTGAAGCCCTGCAGCAGCTCCGGGAGAATGAAGAGCACTACCGGGAGCTGGTTGAAAATCTCAACGAGGGGATCTGGGGAATTGACCAAGATAATAAGACCAGCTTTGTTAATCCCGCTATGGCAAAGATCCTGGGGTATACAGTCGAGGAAATGCTTGGAAAGCATCTCTTTGATTTTATGGATCAGCCGCAGGTAGAAAATAATCTGAAGCGCGGTAAAGGGGGAGCGAGTGGACAGTACGAGTTTAAATTCCTGCATAAGGATGGATCAGAAATATATACTCTGATCAACACCCAGCCCCTGAACGATGAGCAGGGCAACTACCAGGGCGCGCTGGCCGCAGTCCAGGATATCACCGATCGGAAACTGGCCCTTCATCAGCTGGAGGAAAACGAGCAAAAATACCGCTCCCTGGTGGACAACGTCGGAGCCGCATTATTCCTGCACAATATGGACGGCAGAATTGTAGATGTCAACCAGGTAACTCTAAAAAGCTATGGGTACACCCGGGAAGAGCTGCTGGAAATGAATGCGCAGGATATTGATCTGGAAATTGATGAACGGGGGGACCGGGAGCAGTTCTGGAATAAGCTTTTTCAAGAATCTCCCCAGCGCTTTGAAGCCCAGCATCGGACCCGGGATGGAAGTACATTTCCGGTTGAAATCTCCCTCACCCCGGTCACCATCGCCGGTGAAGATCACATCATCGCCCTGGCCCAGGACATCACTGAACGGGTCCAGGCATCCCGCAATCTGGAGCAAACTAAAGAGACCCTGACCACTGTGCTGGAAAGCGTGGATGCCCAGATCTACGTTTCGGACTTTGAGAACTACGAGATTCTTTACATGAATCAAAAAATGGCTGAGGTTTTCGGAGGTGATTTCACCGGGAAATTGTGCTATCAGGAATTCTGGGGGGAGGAAAACCCGTGCGAAAATTGTCATCTGGATCAGCTTGTCACTGAAGAAGGAAATCCAACTGGAACCAGGACCTGGGAGGGGTTCAACCCTAAAACCGAACGCTGGTATCTGAACACCGATCGGGCCATTTATTGGACCGATCAGCGCCTGGCCCACATCCAGATCGCGGTCGATATTCATGACCGCAAACTGGCTGAAGAAAAACTGCAGGAAAGTGAGAAATTTTTACGGGAAATACTTGATGCCAACCCCAACTGCATTTTCGTCAAGGATTGGGATGGGAAATATCTGCTTGTAAATCAGGCAATTGCCAACCTCTACAGTATGGATCCCGAACAAATGCTAGGAAAGACTGATCAAGAACTGGCTGGAATGAAAAAACTGACCGCAAGAGAAGCAGAAGCCTTTTTAAAAGATGACCGGGATGTGATCAGCAGCAGTCATCCAAAATTTATCCCTGAGGAATCCTTCACCACTGCAGATGGCAGCCTGCGGTGGTTCACAACTCAGAAATTGCCCCTGACGTTTGATCCAGATCAACCCAAAATACTGGGTGTGGCGGTAGATATCACTGAAATTAAGCAGGCTGAAGAACGGGAGCAAAAACTACTAGAGCGTTTGCAGCTGGCGATGGAAAGTGCCGGTGAAGGTTTCTGGCAGTACGATGCAAAGTCTGCCCGGATCCAATTTGACGAACTGGGATATGCCATGCTCGGCTGCGGGCCGGATTGCCCGGCTCAGGAACTGGAATGGTGGATAGATCAAGTCCATCCGGATCAGCGCCGCAAGGTCGATGAAGGATTTTCCCGCTTCCTGAGTGGAGAAGAGCCAGAATACATCCAGGAGTTTCAGCTGAAAACCCGGGAAGGAAATTATCTGTGGGTTGCCTCTACTGCACAGGTAATTGAGCGAGATCAGACAGGAAAACCGATCTCCGTTGTCGGATTACTTCAAGATATCAACGAGCGAAAAGAAGCCGAAATTGCCCTCCGGGACAGCGAATCCCGCTACCGAAACCTGGTGGAATCCTCTCCGGATGGAATTGTCACCATCAGCAAGACCGGAAAGGTGATGAGCATCAACCAGCGTTTTCTGGAGCTGACTGGATACTCCCGGGAAGATTTCCTTAACAAGAATTTCCTGCAGGTGCCCACCCTGCTGGCCCAGGATCTGGATTTCTATAAGAAAATTGTCCCCCAAATACTCCAGGGGAAAAAATTGGATCCAATCGAATTTCGCTGGAAGCATGCCAGCGGTGAAATCCGGGACGGGGAAGCCCGCACCAGCGCACTCCAGGTCGAAGGGGAAGTTATTGGTATGCTGGGAATTGTCCGCGATATCACCGAGCGGAAAGAGACGGAGCAGAAAATTAATGAAAGTGAACAGCGCTACCGCCAGCTCTATCAAAACGCCGGGATGGGCGTTGGATACTGGACCACAAATGGGGAGGTGATTTCTTTCAATGAAATCGCCCTCAAACATATGCAGATGACCCGCGAGCAGGTTGTTGGCAAACACCTGGCGGATATCTACCCGGAGGAGCTGGCAGAAGTTTATCTGGAACGGATCCAATCAGTGGTCAAAGCGGACAAACCCCTCGAGTTTGAGGATCAGGTTAATCTGCCATCCGGGACGGAGTGGTTCCTGAGCCTGTACTCAACTGTGGAAGATCTGGAAGGTAAAATCCAGGGTGTCCAGATCAGCTCCCTGAATATCACCGAACGGAAAACAGCCGAACAGAAGCTCCAGGAGCGGGAAGCAGTCCTGAACCGCTCCCAGGAAATTGCCCGGGTTGGGAGCTACATCTGGGATTTACGGGATGACAGCCTGGTCTGGTCCGATAATATGTACAGGATCCACGGCCTGGATCCAGATCAATTTTCCGGAAACTTAACCAGAGTATCCCAGGAGGTGATCCATCCAGAGGATCGAAAGCAGGTTGCAGAAGAAATCCAGCAAATGGTCCAGAACAAAAAAGTCCACTCGATGCAGTTCCGGGTCCTCCTTGCAGACGGACAGGAACGTGTGATGCAATCCTCCGGTGAATTTGAATTCGATCCAGACGGTCATCCGATCCGAGCTGTTGGAGTCCACCAGGACATCACGGATGAGATCAAAGCCCAGCAGGAGATTCTTGCAAGCCGGGAACTGCTGGTGCGGCTGAGCCGGGCCGCACATTCCGTGCAGAACATTCTCGATCCGGAAGTGATCATTGACACGGTCGGACGGGAAATCAGCGCCCTGGGATTTAACACCACCATCCTTGAATTGAGTGAAGATCAAACCCGGCTTCAGGTCCGCTTTAATTCTTTCAGCAGCCAGCTGGTCAGCAAAATGATAAAACTTCTGGGTATTAAGCCCGAGGATTTCTCTTTTAAGATCCAGCCCGGGGGTTACTTTGAAAATGTACTGCAAAGCGGAACCACCGTTTTGAAACCAGTAGAAAGCCAACCCTTCCAGGAGGTATTTCCTGGCATCCCCCGGCCTGTAATCAAACAAATCCAGATGCTTTTTGATTATGAGTCAACCATCCTGGCTCCCCTGATGAATCAGGATCAACCCCTGGGTCTCCTGACGGTCCTCGGCTCTGAGATCACAGAAGAAGATCTAACACCGATTGAAATTTTCGCCAACCAGGCCAGCACCGCACTCCGGAATGCCCGCTACGCTTCCGCACTCCAGGAGCGAGCAGAGGAATTAGTCCAGCTGACCACAAAGCTGGAAGAAATCGAAGAAGCGGAACGAACCCGGATGGCCCAGGAACTCCACGACCAGGTCGGGCAGTCCCTGGCCCTGCTGGGATTCAACCTCAATATGATCAAATCTCAGCTCAAAGAAGCAGATGTTAAAAATTTGGAAAAAATCTACGATTCCCAGACCCTGCTGGAGGAGATTTCCAGCGGAATTCGGAGCGTAATGGACGACCTGCGGCCTTCCATTTTGGATGACTACGGCCTGCTGGCTGCCCTCCACTGGTTGAGTGACAAGTACACCGAAAGAACCGGGATCGAGGTTGAAGTACTCGGCAAAGCTTCCGAGCCGCGCCTGGACCGCCGGATGGAAAACTCCCTGTTCCGGATTGCCCAGGAAGCTCTAACTAATGTCGCCCGCCATGCAGAAGCCGATCAGGTTAAAATAAATCTGATCCAAACACCGAAACAGATTGAGTTAATCCTGGAGGACAATGGAAAAGGTTTTGATACCGAGACAGATCCCGGGGATCACGAACACCGGGGCTGGGGATTGGTAAATATGAACGAACGAGCCAACCGGATCGGTGGAGAACTGATCCTCGAAACAAACCCAGGGAAAGGGACCCGGATCTCTATTCAGATCCCCAGAGTGTAAATCATGTCTATCAATATCTTGCTGGCAGATGATCATACCATCCTTCGGGACGGCCTGGCCGCTATTTTATCCCAGCGGGAAAACTTTACTGTTGTCGGCCAGGCGGGAAACGGCCGCGAAGCCGTCCGGCTCTGCCGTGAGAAACATCCGGATGTCGTTGTAATGGATATCAACATGCCGGAATTGAACGGGGTGGAGGCTACCCGGCAAATCCAGCTGGACTGGCCTGAAATCCAGGTCATCATCCTTTCCATGTACGCCACCAAGGAGCATATTTACCAGGCTTTTCAGGCCGGGGCCCGGGGCTACCTGCTGAAAGAAACTTCCGGGTTGGAGGTAGTAGATGCCATTCTGGCAGTGGCTGAAGGACGGCGCTATCTGAGCAAAACCCTGACCGATCAGGTGATTGAAGATTATGTTCTGCAGCGGGAAGCTTCCAGCACCGGTCCGCTGGATTCGCTCAGCGACCGGGAGAAACAGGTTCTGCAGCTGGTTGTGGAAGGACACTCCAACCGGGAAATCGCGAATCTGCTGCACCTGGCGGTCAGCACGGTCAGCACTTACCGCAGCCGCTTGATGAAGAAACTGGGTGTAGACGATCTGGCCGGACTCGTGAAATTCGCTATCCAGCATG
Source organism: uncultured Anaerolineales bacterium (assembly GCA_964618295.1). Taxonomy (GTDB): domain Bacteria; phylum Chloroflexota; class Anaerolineae; order Anaerolineales; family UBA11858; genus B10-G9. The sequence goes on from CAZTWV010000032.1 coordinate 21,602, forward strand.
GGATTATTGACGCAGGGTAAAGGCTGGAGCACTCCCGGAGCTTGCAGTTGATCTCAGGGAGCGGTCCAGCCGGACGCTGGTTGTGTTCGTCGTCAGCTGGGAAACGTCATCCGTCAACCCAATCAGGCTCCCATCAGCGTCCCCGCTGATGAGATTTAATCACTATGCATTCCCTTCTGCTTACTTTCAAAATATTCCCCCAGCCAGGGCAGTTCCTCCACTTCAGTGTATTCGCCGAGCAGGGTAAAAAAATCCTCCCCGTCTGCTACCTGGTTTGACATCTCCGCTACGTATTCCCTCAGGAACTGATAATATCGTTCATCCCCCAATTCTTCCCGGAGCTGAACCTGAAACTCGGCTCCCCGGAGGTAGATCGCCTGGCGGTAATCCTCGTAATTATTCCCACCGGGAACTGCGAAATCATAGATCGCGCCGTCAATCGGCCCTTCCGGCTGGTAGAAATCAATCCGGGCCTGCCACCACCAATCAACCACTTCCGGATGCAAATTTTCATAGTAAGCCAGTTCACTGAACGTGCAGAGTGACTCATCCAGCCAGGGTTCCAGGGCCTGATCGTTTGCCACCTTTCCATACCACCACTGATGGGCTGTTTCATGAGCTGCGATGGCAATCAAATAGCTCCGGTGTGAGTTGTTGTAGACATCAAACATCGCTTTGCTCAAATAAAACAAACCCTCATATTCCATCCCGTGGTTGAAATCAGCCTGGATCATGCTTATCGTTTCCTGTTGGTAGGGGCCGTAGAGTTCTTGATACAACTCCAGGGCTTCCATTGTGGTCTGAAAGGCAGCCTGACCCGAGTTTGTATAGCCCGGAAAATGATATCCCAGCACCGTGGTCTCTCCAACCTTCCCTTCAAATACCTGGTAGCTGGGGCTGAGCGAAAGCACAAAATTCCGGGCTTGCTCCAGCCGGTAGGTGCGAACAGTTCCGTCCTGGATTACGGGACCGCTGGCAGCCACAATCATTTCCGGTCCGTTGCTGATTTGCAGAGAAACTTCAAAATCGGCCGCGGGATAAATCAGGTATTCCCCGAACAGCCAGGGTTCATGGACCAGCCAGCCTTCTCCCTCCTGGTAAGGGGGGACTCCAGCGTACCAGTCCACCAGATTGGTCTGGAGCTGAGTGTAGCCGAAAGGTGAGGGCCCGTATCCAACCCGGGCATTCTGGACCGGGAGCGTAAGGGTATATTCCAGGATTAATTCCTGTACTTTTCCAGGATTCCAGGGCTCTTTAAGAAGTATAGTCAAGGTCACCCGCTCCAGGGAATACTCTTTGATTTCCACCCCATTCTTCCAGGCCAGGCGCTGAACTTGAAACACACCCGGCCAATCATTGGGTGGAACCACTAACACCAGTTCATCCAGCGGGACCGAACCAGGATGCGGGATCCGGAGCTTTTGCTTCACCTGCAGCAAATGTCGGGAGTAATCCAAATCCGCTTCCAGCTGGTACGCAACAGGACCGGGATCCTGTTCAACCTGTTCAGGTGAAATGGTGGGTTGAACAGGCAGCCGGGTTGGTTCCGGAGTTACCGGAGTGGACGCCGGAGACGTCTGGGTAGAAGCTTGAGCTTCAGAAATTAAGGGATCCGGGGTTGACTCCACTGACAGTTTGTCCCCACTGCAGGCAGACAGCATCAAGGTCAGGATCAGCAGGAGGAGGAAACTATGGTGAAAATTCCAGTTTTTTATGAGAAGCATACAATTTCAGGGCTGCTGCCCCCACCACCTGCAGAAGAAACAGTGAAATTTTCAGCTGTAAGTTTGGAAAAAAAACGAATTGCAGACTCCGCTTCCCGGATTAAATCCACCCCGTCCGGAAGCTGGTTGTCCGTATCCACCCGCATCGTCAGATGCTGAATCGAGCGGACCGCATGATCCGGGAGATCCAATACCGAAGGGGCTTGCTGAAGCAGATAATAGAGATTTCTGGAGACCTGCTGACCGCTCGCTTCCTCCAGCAGTTCCTTTAACGCAAAACCAGCGGCCCGGCGGGCGCAAACCCGGGCTTTTCCTTCCTGTCCGGCCTGACGGGACTCCCGGGCCATTGCAAGTTCACGGCGGACAGCCGCGGAAAAATTTTCAATTTTCATAAAAATATACCTTCATACTCCCGGAGCTTAAAAAGCTCCGGGAGTATCCGAATTAATCAGGAATCGCCCGCCGCGCCAGAGCATCCACCCGTTCATTTTCCTCCTGACCGGCGTGACCTTTAACCCAGTGCCAGGAAACATTATGTTTTTGCACGGCTTGATCCAATTCCTGCCACAGATCCGCGTTGGCCAGCGGTTTGGTTTTACCCGGGGAGCCCCGGCGCCAGCCCAGTTTCTTCCAGTTTTTGATCCAGACTGTGATCCCTTTTTTCAGATATTCGGAATCTGTGAATATCTGCACCCGGCAGGGTTTGTTTAGAGCCCGGAAGGCTTCCACTGCCGCAGTAATTTCCATCCTGTTGTTAGTGGTCTCTTTTTCAGATCCGCTCAATTCCTTTTCGTGTGTTCCATACCGGAGCAAAGCTCCCCAACCACCTGGACCCGGGTTTCCTGAGCAAGCACCGTCAGTATAGATAACCACATCTGGTTTTTCAGCCATTCACTGCCTTCCTTTCCTGTAGAACTGCCCGCTCGGACTGCTACCTGCCGCAGGTCACGGGCTGAATTTTTGATGCAGCTCAGCAGCCGTGTTTTCCAGTAATTCCAGCTCTTTTACCAGCATCCCCGGCGGGCTGGTGAGGGCAGCTGACAATCCATCTCCCACCGCCAGACGAACAATCTCCCAGGATGCTGCAGCTGGTGGAAGCGCTCCCAGCTCCAGATACGCTAACCCCTGGGTCCAATAGCTTTGATTCCGAAGCTCATTCTGGAGCAGTTCGACCGCTGCCTTCCGGCTCGGGTACGCTCCACTGCTCCGGGACCAGTCAACCTGGGTCCGGGGAGAGAGCAGTTCCTTGATAAAGATCCAGGATGCCAGCTGTTTTTCCGGGGAGGAAGCCAGGATCACACCAGACTGCTGTAAAATCGTTACACGCTGGGTGCCGTTCGGTCCGGGAAATGGCACCATTTGCCAGTTATCCGAAGGGAAAACACCCGGACGGTTGATATGAATTTGCTCCAGATTCAAAGATGAATTTATCACCACCAGCGCCTGACGCTTGTTAAACTTTTCAAAGACATAATCATCAACATGAGGATCAGGATATTTTTCTACCAGGTAGGCACACTCCCGGCGCAGAAGCAGCCACCAATCCCGGAGAGCCTCTTCAAGTTCCTGATCGATAAATTGATATCCTGATTCCTGATCCCGGAAAAATTCGCCCTGGTAAGCAGCTAACCACCCCACCATGTTTTCCGGAGCTGGGTAAATTAACATTCCCCCCTGACCGGGTTCGGCTGAGTTTATCTGTGCATTATAGGTTTCAGCCGCTGTACAGCTTTGCCGTGCCAGGTCTTCCGCTGTGTCAGGCGCCCCGGAAAATCCAAGTTCCTCCCCCCAGGATTGATTGTAAAAAAGCGTGATCAATGTCTGGCTGACCGGGATTCCCGGACGGACATCTATACCCGGAAGAGTCAGCTGTTTCAGATCCTGGAAAAAATCCTCCTTTTCGGTATCTGATAATCCGGCTCCAGGATCTTCCAGATAGTGGTTGAGATCAACAATCCATCCTCGCCGGTACCAATCATCCAGCACAATATCATCCACCAGCATCAAATCCGGTCGTTCACCGGCTTCCAGGGCGGCTTCAACAACTCCCATCGGATCATGTCCCCGCCCTTGATTTACAGCTGTGACCTGAATCCCCCAGGGGTTTTCTTTGTTAAAACGGTCTACTATCGCTTCCATCCCGGGGTCTTTTTCCTCGGGGGACCAGACATACCAGAAAATTATGGATTGATTTTCCGCATCCGCCAGGTTAATTCCTTCAGGCGCTGGGGTCGTTGTTGGCTGATCTTGATCGGACTCACTGATCGCTGTGAGTGTTCCAGGAGGAATGGTCTGAACGGAGGATGTTCCTCTCAGATCAGCATCACTGGATAAATTAAATTCCAGACAGCCAGCTCCAAAGAGACTAATTCCAATCAGGATCAGAAGAATTTGTGAAATTTTTTTCATAAGTTAGAGGCAGTCCGGCTCACAGCCGGGATCAATGAAATTATTATAACAATCAATGGTTCGACTGTTTCAAAATCAAGAAAATAAAAAAAGCAAGGCAAAATATTTACCTTGCTTTTTCTTATATATTTTCATCCCGATTTACTGCAGGAAATTCCAGGGGTTGACCTTGGAGCCGTTATAAATCATTTCCAGGTGGAGGTGAGCGCCGGTGGAGTTTCCAGTAGAGCCCAAACCGCCAATACCCTGCCCCTGGTTGACGCTCTGACCGCAGCCAACATTGATCGAGTTCAAGTGGGCGTACAGCGTTTGCCAGCCATTGCCGTGGTCAATCACGACCAGATTGCCGTATCCGTAATCACTCCAGCCGGCGTAGACCACCACGCCGTTATCTGAAGCCCAGACTGGATTGCCAACGCTGCCAGCGATGTCAATCGCGGGGTGTCCCGCACCGGGATTGTAATCATAACCGGAGATCCAGCGCTCTGTTGTTGGCCAGATAAAGACCCCGACCCCGACCGCACCGGTATAAATTGTGCCGCAGTGTCCGGGACCGTATGTAGCTGCTGCTGCCGGGTTGTTGCGGGTGATGGTCGGCGGACCGTAATCCACCAATTCACGCTCTCCACCCGGGACAATCAGCATCTCACCCGGTTCAAAGGATGGGTTATCCAGATCGAAATTATAGATATCCACTTTGTTACCCGGATATTCAATAATGTCCATCGGATCAACCCCGTAATATTCGGATACCTTGGTCAGGCTTTCTCCCTCCCGCCATTTATGGTAGGTTCCATTCACGGGAAGAATATTTAACTCCTGACCCGGAGAAAGGGTATGGGGATTGTCGGCCAGAGTGTCAAAATTGCCCCAGAGCACTGTTTCGGGTTTTAAACCGAAGTTATCAGCAATCGCAAACAGGGAATCTCCCTGCTCAACTGTATATGTGATTACATCAACCCGGGACCGGGTAGGAATTGTCGTGTGCAGTTCAGCGACCCGCTGGACGCCAGCCTGATGAAGAGATGTATCGACATCAAATATTGGCATGGACAATTCCAGAACTGCCTGAGTTGGATTCGACCCCTCCTCAACCACTTCTGTTTTTTCCGCACCGGCAGCTGCTCTGCTGATCTCTCTCTGATTGGTATTCTGGGAAAAAACCCGCATCCCTACCACCGCAAGGCCAATCACCAGGACCACTACCAGGCCGGTTATCAGCCGGGGGGCCGTTCCCTGGACAACAGTCAGAACTTGGCGAAAGCGGGAAGCTGCGCCTTCTGACTTTTCGTTCAATTCCTCATTCTGAGATGTCTTCTTCTTGTCTTCTAACATATTTTTTCCACCTTCGGGACAACTATATCACCGCGGGAAAACAGCGTCAAGCAGGCCGGATTTTTTCTAAACAGATCTTAAAGTATCATTTATCCTTTTAGCAGCCTTCTCTATCCAGGATGGGCGGATGGGTTGTCCGTTAACTCCCTCTGTGGCACAATACTGAATAGTACCATGTCAGGGAGGATTATGTCGCGCTGGACCCTGTTTCTTATTATATTAATGCTTGGTTTTGGATTGGGACTGCTCTACGGCTGGGTGGTCAATCCTGTCCATTATCAGGATACGGATATCAAAAGCCTCCGAATTGATTATCAAACTGATTTCGTGCTGATGATTTCCGAGGTTTTTCACATGGAGGAAAATCCGGAATGGGCTTTCAACCGGCTGACAATCCTCGGCTATGATCCCCCGCTGGCCGGAGTTGAGGAAGCTTTGAAATTTGCAACCCAGGCTGAGTACACCCTTCCAGACATGTTTCTGATGCGTGATCTTTACAACGGACTCAAGGAAACCGATTGATCCATGGATTCCAATAACCGTGGAAACTGGTATTTACTGACCGCCCTGATCCTGGGGTTATCCCTCGGTTTACTTTATGCCTGGGTAATATCCCCAACTTCGGAGGTCGACACCCATCCTGCAGAGCTTCGGGATGATTATAAAGATATCTACCGGGTGCTGATTGCCCGGGCCTTTCAGGCCAATAACAACCTGCCCCGGGCTGAGGCTCGCCTGGCACTGCTCGAGGATGAAGCACCAACCCTGGAGTTAGCAGCTCAAGCTCAGCGATACCTGGCGGAAGAAGGGGATATCGAGACAGCAAAACTGCTGGCAAATCTATCTGCTGCTATCCAGTCCGTGGATCAACTTTCTGCTGAACCAAACACAGCTTCCCCGACCGATCAGGATTCCGGTGCTACCACACCAACCCAGGAATTAACTCAAACACCGGATGCTGCAACTGAAACTCAATCCTCTTCCAGCACAGATCCAATAGAAAGCACCAGTACTCCAGAGCCAACCGAAGCCCCACCCTTCATCTTGCAGGATGCTTCCGGACCAATTTGTGATCCAACCCTGGGTGAATCTCTGATTCAAATTTATGCTACAAATGCCAGCGGTGAGGGAATCCCAGGCGTGGAGATCACCATCAACTGGGGCCTGGATGAAGAGGAGAAGTTCTTTACCGGATTGAAACCGGAGCTGGGTCAGGGATATGCAGATTTTGAAGCCGAACCTGGATATGAATATACGGTTCTAACAGATGACAGCGGGGTGCTGGTATCGGAACTGGAACTGCCAGCCTGCAGCAGCGACAGCGGGGATTCCTACTGGGGCAGCTGGGAAATCTATATCACTCATCCAAATTAAAAGATGTTCAGCGGCTGACACCAATCCAAAAATGATTGGGAAGAACCTGATCATGTTTCTCAACCCGGACCCGGCCGATCTTGAATCCTTTATCTTTCTTCCCTGTACTTTCAGCCTGAGCTTCCTGAAGCATTCCCGGATGCACATAACACAAATCTGGATCTTTGCCGTATTTTTTTTGATAGTAATCCGCCGCTCGTGCTACCTTGGTCGGAATACTGCTTTTTTGATCATTATCAAACCACAACATACCAATGTCCATTCAAACCTCCGGAGATTCACCCCACCCCGATCCAATTTTTCTTGCGGCTTTTCCCTTTTTGTGGAATAATAGAACTTATGTTCTATCGTTCAGTATACATGATTTTTTCAGTTTTTCAAGTCCTGGATTGTGACCAAAATCTGAATCTTTATTCACGGATATAATAAACGTATGGCCAAATCATACACTCGATACATCTGTCAAGAATGCGGGAGAACCAGTCCGCGCTACCTGGGCCGCTGTCCCGGCTGCGGGGAATGGGAGACCATGGTAGAAGAAATCGTCCAGCGTGATCAGAATACTTCATCAAAATCCCAACAGCTGACTGGAGTTAATGCAACCTCCGTGCCGCGCCCCCTTAAAGAAATCAAATTTGATGACCAGAATCGAATTCAATTTCAAAACCAGGAATTTTCCCGCGTTTTAGGCGGCGGGATCGTTCCAGGTTCAATCAATCTGATCAGCGGAGATCCAGGAATTGGAAAATCGACCTTGCTGCTACAGCTGGCTCTGGAACTGTCCCGGGGGTGCCGGGTTCTTTATGTTTCCGGTGAGGAATCTGAGCGCCAGATCAAAATGCGAGCTGACCGTCTCCAGTCCAACCCCGGAGAATATCATCCCGAAAATTCAGGAAATTTATATCTGGTAACCGAGACCAATCTGAGCGCCATCCTTGCGCATGCCCGGGAGATACAACCGGAGTTGCTGGTGGTTGATTCAATTCAAACCTGCTACCGACCGGAACTTGAATCATCGGCCGGGGCTGTGTCCCAGGTCAGGGAAAGCTCTGCAGTGCTGCGCGAATATGCCAAAACCAGCGGGACCAGCGTCTTTCTGATCGGCCATGTCACCAAACAGGGCAAAATCGCCGGCCCCCGGGTTCTGGAACATATAGTCGACACCGTTCTTTACCTGGAAGGAGACCGCTACCAGGCCTACCGCCTGCTGCGGTCCGTGAAAAATCGCTACGGGGCAACCTCGGAGGTCGGGGTCTTTGAAATGCGGGAAAACGGTCTGATTGAAATAAACAATCCGTCCGAAGCCTTTTTAGCAGAACGGATGGTGAACGCCCCGGGCTCGGCCATTGCGGTGACCATGGAAGGCACCCGACCGATTCTGGTTGAAGTCCAGGGTCTGACCAACCCCACATCCTTTGGGAACCCACGGCGAACCCCAAACGGGATTGAGTTCAACCGTCTGCTGTTGATCTCTGCAGTGCTCAGCCGGCGGACCGGCCTCCAGCTTCAAGACCAGGATATCTATGTCAATGTTGTCGGGGGATTAAAAATCAGCGAACCTGCAGCCGACCTGGCTGTCGCGGCAGCCATTGCCTCCTCCGCCCGGGATATTCCCGTTCGGGCAGATACCATTTGCATCGGTGAAATTGGACTATCCGGAGAACTCCGGATGGCCAGCAGGACTGCAGCCCGTCTCCGGGAAGCAGCCAAGTTGGGTTTTAAAACAGCAATTCTCCCCAAGCGGCTCCAGAGCGGCGGAGTGAAATGGCCGGGAGGGATAGAAATCATTGAATCCCGGTCGCTGCGGGAAGCGCTGGAAAAGGCCCTGGTTTCCAGTTGAAATGAACAAACCAACGACTGAAATTAATCTAGGTCAGGTATCTATCGCCGGGGATTTGATACTGGCCCCGATGGACGGCTACACGGACCAGCCGTTCCGGTCTTTCTGCCGGGACCTGGGAAGCGCGGCCAGCTACACGGAATTCGTTCGAGCTGAGGATGTGCTGGAGCGGCCGGCGTATATTGCCGACAAACTTCGCTTTCTGGAGCAGGAACGGCCTGTCTTCATCCAGCTCTACGGTCATGAAGTTCACAGCCTGCTGGAAGCAGCTTTGCGCCTGGAGGAATATGGACCGGACGCCATTGATCTCAACCTCGGCTGTCCGAATCAATCCATCACCCGGCGCGGGGCCGGTGCAGGATTGATGCGCTCGCCCCTTAAAACCGCCCGGATCTTCAGAACCCTGTCCCAGGCACTCCAGGTCCCGCTGACTGCAAAAATCCGCCTGGGTTGGAATGACTGCCAGAACTATCTATTAATTTCCCGGATCATTGCGGAAAATGGAGGTGCACTCCTGGCGCTTCATGCCCGGACCAAAGAACAGGGTCATCAGGGCAAAGCGGATTGGGAAGCGATCGCCGAGGTGAAATCAGCCCTGGACATTCCGGTGATCGGAAACGGGGGGATCTCCAGGGCAGCTGATCTCGACAGCCTTCAAAAAGAGACGAAGTGTGATGCGGTGATGATCGGTCGGGCTGCCCTTAAAAATCCGTGGATTTTTCAAAGATTGGACCGCGAGCAGGTCAGCCCCAGTACTCTTCTTGAAGGGTTATTAGATCACCTGGATCGTTCTCTTGAATTTTATGGAGAGAAGCAGGGCTTGGTGCTGTTTCGAAAATTCGCCGCAGGATATCTGGCACCTTATCAGATCGACCGCCAGCGGAGGAAAACCCTCCTGACAGAAAGGAACCCTGATAGATTCCGGGGTGCGGTCAGTGAGTTAATGGAGGAACAACCGGACTGCCTCCCTGATCATTCAGGCTGATTCTATCTGGCTCTAAACCTGGGCGGCACCTTTCTCATATTCCAACCAGGCGGAGGGGCGGCTTTCACCTTCCCAGCCATTCTCCCGGCTGACCAATTTTAGTTTTTCTTCCAGAAGAGTCAGATCTTCTTCGCAGGCCCCTGTTTCATCATCTGGATCGGCTTTCAAATGGGTATAAAGAAGCAGAGTACCTTTAAATGCAGCTAAATCGTGAACATTCTTTGCATATCGGCGAACTTCTCCATTGGAGAAGCCGTGAAAACAGCCGATATCCAGAATTAAATCAAAGGGACCCTCAACCTCATCCAGTTCAAGAACATTCCCAACCCTGAATTCAACCCTGTCCTCCACTCCGGCCCGCCGGGCTTTCCGGCGTGCTTTGCGGATGGCACGGGGCACAAAATCTATCCCAATCACCTGCCACCCGTGCTCGGCCAGGGTAACAGCATTTGTACCGGTGCCGCACCCGAGATCCAGAGCTTTCCCCGGAGGGGTTTTCTCCAGAAAACGGTAAACTTCCGGGGGAGTTATTCCGGTATCCCAGGGGGGATCATTCAGCAAATACTGCAGATGAAAAAAAATGCGTTTCACCACCATCATTTCAAATTCCTTGCTCCGGACTTCTCAGCTGGGACCCGGTGTCAAGCAGATCCATTAACTCCAGCAGGGCTTGTTCTCTGCTGCGGAATAAAATTGCCTGCATCCCAAGTTCCCGGGCAGCTGTGACATTGACCTGAAAATCATCCACAAAAACGATCTCTTCCGGTTTCTTTTCAAGCTCCTGAAATACAAATTGGTAGATTGCCGGGTCTGGTTTTGCTGCACCAATTTCAGCCGAGACAAAGATCCGATCAAAAACGTGATCCACTTTCCAGAGATCTTCTAGCAAATGCCGCAGGTTGTCCCAGGCGTTGCTCAATAGAGCTGTCTGATAACTGCTGCGAAGTCCGGCAATAAAATCAATTAAAACCTGGTCGAGATGATCTCCACCCCAAAAATCTTTCTCAAACTGCGCGACGGACCCATCCGGCAGTCCAAGCTTCTGGTCGATAAACTCCCAGTGCTGAGCGGTGGTAATCTCTCCCACCATCGCTTGCATTCCGCTCTCAGAGCGGTAAACCAGATCGCTGAGCTGGGTTGAGCTGATTCCATACCTGTCTGCCAGTAATTTGCGAGGCGTGGGATCCTCCGTTCGGACCAGCACGCCTCCCAAATCAAAAATCACTGTTTTGATCATTCTGCTCCTGTATCGTTAGTAATTTCCCTGCTATTATACTCATTCTGACGCACCCAGGGTATTGACACTTACATCCTTGCCTTCCCGGAGCACTTTTTCATACAAATCATACTGCCGGTTTACTTTCATTCCGACACTTTCATAAAGATCTGTGGCCCCGGTCAGGCTGGCAGCATCAACCTTTAAACCGACTTTGTGTTTTCCGCGCTCGTAAAAGACCCGGAAGGTGTGCTGAAGCAAAGCCCGGGCGATTCCCTGCCGGCGCCAGGTTCGGCGCACCCCAAGGCTGGAAACCCATCCGCAGTCCCGGTCGTGATCGGCCCGAGTTTTGCAGAGACAGATGCCTGCGATTTCATCCCCATCCACAGCCAGAAACCAAATCTATGGATCATGGGTCTCTACTTTGGTCATATGGTGCAGGAAATCCTGATATGCTTTTTCCTCGTCTTCCATTTTTACATAACCAAAATGATCCTGAAAGACCTCATCATCAATTTTGAAGACAGCGTAGGCATCCTGGTCCGGATTGTACTTCCGGAGCCGGATTCCGTCCGGCCAGTTAGGTTCCTTCGGCAGTTGATCCATCTCAATCTGCATCCGGAAGCTGTGGCGGACACAGATCATCTCTCTCGCCTTCAGAACTTCTGCCGTTCTTGGAATTGCTTTATAAGCATGGGAGCGGATGGCGACACGGACCTCCGGATCAAGACGATCCAGGACCTGCATTGAACGGTTTTCCCCCCAGATCAGCAAGCTGTCCAGCACCCGCATGTCCACCAGGTCCGGGTCAGCCCGCAGCCAGAGATAGGGATGAACAGGAGGATCCCAGACATCCCAAACCTCAACGAGGGCCATCAGCTGTCCATTAGAATCAAAAACCAGCCGGATGCTGTCTTCCATCACAAACCCGGGTGTTTCATATCCATTCCTGACCGCTTCCAGGGATAACCCGTCTTCCTGGAAGTAATACCTGGAAATTTTTTCTTCCAGGGACTGAATTAGCTCCAGGTCCGCCGTGGTGGCCGGCCTGGAGTTGTAGTTATCTGGTAATTGTAACTCTTTCATCATCTTTTCCTTAATCCGTATTTTTACGATAACACAGATTCTGGAGTGTAATCCACAACTGTGGTTTTCTGCCGGTGCTGCCTGTTCAGCCATAAGAACCCGAGCATGGAAAGCGTCCCCAGGACAGCACAAGCATACCAGACCCAATTCGGGTTGAAGTTATCCATAATCAGTCCGGCCGCGAGCGGGCCTATCATTCCTGGAATCATCCAGGAAAAGCCCATCACGCCCATGTAGCGGCCCCGCATATTTTCGGGAGCAACTTCCCCGACATAAGATTGGGAAACAGGAACCACGACCATCTCACCGATTGTGATCACTGCCATTGCCAGCATGAACAGGGCATAGACAGACACAAACCCATACAGCCCGAACCCCAGGACATAGAGAAGGCTGCCGAACGCCATCACCGCCATGGGAGGAAACTTGGATATCCTGCGGGTGATCATGAACTGGAATAAGACAACCATCCCGGCGTTCAACGTCATCAACCAGCCGTAGCCGGCTTCCGGGACTCCGTGCACATCCCGCAGATAAACGGAAAGCGTGCTGTACATCTGGGTGTAAACAATCGTCCCCAGGGTGGAGATCACCACAAAAATGATGAACATCCGATCCTGCAGCACCATCCGGTACCCTTTAAAAGTATCCCGCAGGCTCGTTTGTTCCTGATCACTGTCACGAACCGGGGCCGTCTCATCGACCACAACGTAAACAATGGCAGCTGTGATCAGGCTGGTAATCGTATCCGCAGCAAACAGCACAAGATAGGAGTAGGCGGCGACAAAACCACCAATCGCAGGTCCAATCGCCACTGCCAAGTTGGCAGCCACCCGCATCACCCCAAAGCCATCCGCCCGCTTATTTTCCGGAAGCAGATCTGTCAGCATTGCCTGATGAGCTGGACGTGAAGCAGTAGCAAACAGTCCGGAAATCACACCCATTACATAAAACCATTCGATAGTATTCATTAAAGCCATACCCAGGCTGGTCAAACCACTCACCACCAGGCCAATGATGATCACCCGCTTTCGACCCAGAAAATCTGTTAGGGCTCCCCCCAGCATATTGCCTATCAGATCAGTAATTGAAAACAGGAAAAACAAAATCCCTACCTCGGTCATCCCAACTTCAAAGCGGCGGGTGATGTAAAGGGCAAAAAAGGGAAAAATTAATGCCCCGCCAATCCGGTCCACAAAGTTGGCTCCTACCACCACCCAGAACTGCCGGGGATATTCCCGGTACACAGACTGCGCTCGATGGTACGTTCTACTCAAAAACATTTCTTTATCTTTACTAAAATAACTTAATTTGACAATGTTAAATTCGAACAATTGTTCGGTTTATACTGGGCAAACTTGTCAATCGAATAGTTATTCCCCGATCTTTGTCCATACAAAGGCGGTTATGAAGCCAGAAAAAATCCTGAGCAAACGGTTTCTTCATCAAAAAATAGAACATATGTTTTAATCTAACATTGTCAAGTTAATCAGTGCGGCAATAAAAAAACAGCCGCTCTCATTACACCCGCGGCTGTTTTCCGAACTATTTAAATAAAAAAGCCCCGGGTTGAGATTTCCCGGAGCAGAACACTGGCAATTTAACCAGGATCAGCAATCAGGAAGATCTCCTTTGTCGGTGACGAGCACCTGAGTTCCAAGATTCCGATTGCTGAACATTAAACACTTACCTTTTGCTAATTGATTAGAACAGGAGTAAGTCTATCACCGGTTTTAAGATCGGTCAAGGATTAATCCAGGATTGTTAGGGCAATGTAGTAATGTCCTATTCTAGCAAAGTTAAAATGTCCTAATGGA
>CAZTWV010000033.1:0-35119 GCA_964618295.1 uncultured Anaerolineales bacterium
AAGTTTGCCCAGTATAAACCGAACAATTGTTCGAATTTAACATTGTCAAATTAATAAGTCCAGAAAAATTGGAAAGGTCTTCCGGATGGATATTTCCCGATCCTTAATTTTTTGGAGAACAAGCAAATAAGGGAAAAATACCGAGCCCAACATGGCCAGAAAAGCAAAAACAAACGAAAAAATACTGTTCGGGGGAAGGCCAACAATCAGGACAAACAATAAAAAACCGATCAAAATCATAAGCCACCATAATGAATAAACCTGCCCTGAATTGATCCGGATTCCGGCCCTGGTTAAGCAGTCCATGGGAATCCACATCTCCAGGATTTTTGGAGCCCGAACTTCCCTGATAATCGAAAGAAGCATTTCCAAACCAGCATTTGGTTTCCTTTCTTGATCAATCTTCAGTATTGAATGAACCCGGTACTCAACAACCGGAAGACCCATATTCACTAAAGCCAACAGGATGACTAAAATCAACAAGAAAAAAACAAGGGAAAGAACCAGCGGTAAAATCATTCAAACCTCAATCCGTATCAAACGCATAATCAAAATTCCTCCAATCACCTCCAGCAATCCGGCTGTGATCAAAATCCAATTCCCGATTGTTGTTTGAAAAAGAACATCGGTATAACCTGGAAAAAAAGTCAACAATCCCAGCGAAACCGGTATGAGTAAGGCAATGATAACAGCAGATAATCGACCCTGAGCAGTTTGCGTTCGAATTTCATTTTTTAGTTCAACCCGGGTTCGAATCATAGCTGCGATTTCTCTCATCATTGAAGCAGTATTTCCCCCAACTTGCTGTTGAAGAATCACCCCTTCAACGAGGATTCGGACATCTTCTGTAGGACGCCAGCACCCCCTCTCTCCTCCCCTCTTTCAGTCCTCCGTCTTCCGCAGGGAGCGGACTAACAGCACCCCACCCGCCAGCAGTCCGGCCGCCGCCATCCCGCCGTCCTCCACCAATCCCAGGGTCATGGTCATGGCCCCGCTCAGAGCGTAAAGCACCGGGATCAGCCATACATACCATTTCGGACGCCCCTCCAGCCACAGCAGCAGGCCAACCGTGAAGGCCGCCGTGGGACAGGGTGTCAGACCGAAAGGCACCATTTCCGGGTAAGCCCTGCCGTTCAGGATTGAAATCAGCGGGAAACCGACCACTGCATAAGCCAGGATCAAAGCTCCCAGCCAGCCGGAGAGATTTGGCTCCAGCTGGAAATGAATCCGGTCTAGGACAACCCCGAACACCACCAGCAGCAGCCCCTGGACCACAAACAGGGCCCCGTAGGCGTAAGCCTGGGGGTCGAGCCGGGACAGATAGCCGATGAAAAACACCGCTCCGGACCAGAGCCAGAAAAAGGCCAGGATCGCGCTGGCCCAGCGCCCGCCGGCTTTCCGGGGCTTCCAGGCCAGCACCAAGGCCCCCAACCCCAGCACATAGGCCAGGATCTGGAGCGGGAAAAAGGTCCGGTTGTAAAGCGAAACCACTTCCAGGAACTGCTCGAGGGTAAAGCTGATCTCCATCTGTTCCTCCTGACCTGATCATCATTCTCTGAGATTCGTGTCCGCAGCCGATCCCCCGTCCCCGGTCCGGGTGCTAAGCACCCACTCCCCCTTTTCTTCCAGTGTACAAAATTCAGGACACCGTGTCAACTTCATCACATTTTTATCCTGAAACATCCGGCAATTCTCCCTTGACATACTGCAAAGCGTTATGTATTATTAACTGCATAGTAGTAATAACTATATAATATAAACAACTGTGCAGTAAGCATCAGTTCCGGGCAATACCCCAAGGAGGTCCAGCTTGGACAACAGAGCCCAAATCCACAAAAAATTCCGCAAGGAGCTCAGCGCCGGGACCGCCGCCCTGGCCCTGCTCTCGATCCTCGCCCAGGCTGGGGAGCCGCTCTACGGCTACCAGATCGGTAAACTGGTCGGAGCCGGAGAGGACGACAGCGCCCTGATCAAGCAGGGCGCCATTTACCCCGTACTGCGCTCCCTGGAGGGCAGCGGGCTGTTAGAAAGCCGGCGCGAATCCTCCAAAAGCGGACCGCCCCGCCGCTACTACACGGTCAGCGCTGAGGGGCACCAGGTTCTGGCCGAATGGCTCGAGATCTGGGAGGAAACCAAGAATTTTGTCGATCAAGTCCTGGGAGGTGATTACCAGTGAGCAATACAGAAGCACGCATTCAAACCTATTTATCCAATCTAAAAAACGCCCTGCAGGGGGCCGACAAAGCCACGGTCCAGGATGCGCTGTCCGACGCCGAGGAGCACCTGCGGGGAGCCCTGGCCGAGGAAGCCGCAGCGGCCGGGGATGAGGGAGGAACCGAAGTTCTGGAAGAGATCATCCGCCAGTACGGGGATCCGGACGAGGTGGCCGAAGCCTACCGGAGCTGGGAGCAGAACGCCCTGGCCCCGGCCCTGCCCGGCCGGTCCGCTCCCGCCGCCGGAGATCAAACCCCTTCCCGGACCCGGGACTACCGCGGCTTCTTCCAGGTATTCGCTGATCCCCGGACCTGGGGCGGGCTGGTCTACATGCTGATCGCCCTGGTGACCGGCACGCTGTATTTCAGCTGGACGGTGACCGCGCTGGCGACCTCGATCGGGGTCATGATCCTGATCATCGGAATCCCGGTCACCATCCTGTTCCTGCTCTCGATCCGCGGCCTGGCCTTCCTGGAAGGCCGGCTGGTAGAAGCCCTGCTGAGAGAGCGCATGCCCCGCCGCCCGGCCTTCACCAACCCGGATCAGCCCTGGATCCAGCGACTGAAAGAGCTGCTGCTGGGCAAAGTCACCTGGCTGGTAGTGATCTACAATCTGCTGATGCTGCCGCTGGGCACCCTGTACTTCTCGGTCATGGTCATCCTGCTGGCCACCAGCCTGGCCCTGATCGCCGCCCCGATCGGAACGATTGTCTTCAACCTCCCGATTGGCCAGCACGGCGCCTCACAGTACTATCTGCCGGATTACCTCACTCCCCTGGTGACGATCGGCGGCGCCCTGCTGCTGGTCCTGACCCTGCACCTGGCCCGCTGGGTCGGCAAAGTCCACGGGAAATTCGCCAAAGCCCTGCTGGTCAGCGACTGAATTTTCTCCCCAATCCGTTCTCAGATCCCCGCCAAAAGGCGGGGATTTTTTCTGTTCTCCTGTTTGACACATTTCCCGATCTTTTTTATACTAAGGGCAGGATAAAACATTCTCGATATGCAATTGTAACCAATCCCCCACATTCATAACCGCTCCAAAACAACCTGGGGGAATACTTCAATCACCCGGTCCAGCTCATGTTTGGGAGGTAGATTATGTCCGTCCAGCTGCAAGCAGCCGTTGATGCCATCAAAGCCGGCGACACCCGGACCGGTTTCGAAATCCTGCGCGGATTCCTGGAGCAAAACCCGGACAGTGAAAAAGCCTGGTGGGTGATGTCCGGACTGGTGCCCGCTGAGCGCCGACCGCACTGCCTGCGGGAAGTGCTGCGAATCAACCCTGAAAACCAGATGGCGCGCGAGGCGCTGGAGCGAATTGAATCCTCCCCTCTCCAGCCCGAAGTCAAAGTGAAAACGGAAGAAAAAATTGAAACCGCCAGGCACCCTTCCACCCCGGCGCTGTCACGTTACTGGCTGTTTTCAAAACGGGGCCAGATCTACCTCACCTTGCTGACTGATTTGGATCTGATGCTCGGGCTGGCAGATCCCCGCGACTTGAATCAGATCCAGAACGCCCTGGACCAACAGCAAATCCCGGAAAGCACGCTCACAGACCGCAAGCTGATCCCGCTCAAAACCATTCTCGATCTGGACCACCAGCGGAACTCTCTCCGGATCATCTACCAGGGGCCGGATAAACCCAAATCACTCCGCCTGAAAATGGAAAACGCCGCCCAGGCCCACCAGGTGCTGGAAGCCCTGGAAAACGCCCTTGGAAAGTTACTTTAAAAGCTTGAACTCAAAAAAATAAACCAAAAATTCCATTCCCGATTTTTCCAACTCGGTTAAAATAAGGGGAAAGGCCATTTCAATTCACGGAATCTGCCTATGATCCTTCTTAACCTCAACAACATTTTCGGCCACGGCTACCGAAAACAGGACCTTGAACTGTTCCGGAAAGCTGGTTTTATCTTTCGCTCCGGACAGGCAAGCTATGCCGGAGCCCAGCAGCTGCATTTTATTGATTTTTTCTCCGGACCCTGCCTCGAGCTGATTGAAGTCACCGATCCCGAAGTCTACGAATCTTTTACCCCGCCGGGGATGATCCCCTACGCTCCAGGATTAAATTTTGGCGTCCCGGAAGGACATCCAGGGGCAATCCAGGACTTCGAGCGGATCTTCGCAGATTGGGAACCCTACCTGCTGCACGAAAATTATGAAGGCGGCCAGGAGGAACATCAACCGGGCTGGAATTATCTCAATTTCAAGCACACGGTGGTCCCGGGGACTTTCACCTGGATCACGGAATTTGATCAGCCATATCCGGCCTCCCACCCCCGCACGGTTCACCCCAACGGGGTTCAGGGTGTCTCCGGGCTGGTTTTTGACCTGAACCCGGAAGAATTGGAGGATCTCGAAAAACTGACCGCTCAACCGGTTCGGAAAGGGATTCTGGACCAGAATGGGATGCCTGTCTACTGCCGGGGCGGGATCGAGCTGGATCCACCGCCCAGCGGGAAAAAATTCCCGTTGACCGCGGTCCTGCTGCAAGGCAGCGACCCGGGATTGTTTGAAGACCTGGACATTTCCTTACAGAAACTCAAGGTCAACGGGCAGCCAGCCCTGCGGCTCGAGACACCAGCCCGGTCCTGGGAGATTGTGATCGTTTTCTAATTCAAAATAAAAACCCGCAAAGGACTTCATTAAGTGTGGAAATATTTAATCATTGGAGCAAGCCTGGCTTTTACCGCAGCCCTGCAGCCCGGACCGCTGCAGGCATTCTTTCTGGTGAAAGTGTCCCAGATCGGCTGGCGGAAAACCCTGCCGGCCGCTTTTGGTCCGCTTGTGAGCGATGGGCCGATCGCCCTGATCACCCTGCTGCTGATCCAGCGCATTCCCCCAATAATTGAAGATTGGCTCCGGCTGGCCGGGGGACTGCTGCTGCTGTTTTACGCCTATCAGGCTTTTCACAGCTGGCGTTCACCGGATCCAGAGCGAGAAGCAAGTGCCAGCTCGGCTCCGGAAACAGTCTTCCAAGCTGGACTGATCAACCTCCTCAATCCAAATCCTTACCTGGGCTGGGCTTTAATTATGGGCCCCACCCTGCTGGAAGCCTGGGCCGCCAGACCCCACTATGCACTGGGACTTTTAGCTGTATTTTACCTGGTGATGATCGGTGTTTCGATGGTTTTGATTTTTCTGATGGGCACTAGCCGCTTCCTGAGCTCCGGCGGCCGGCAGACCCTGCTGCTGATATGCTGTCTGATCCTGGCCGGTCTGGGGCTGTACTACCTGATCAGCGCCGGGCAGGGACTGCTGCCTATTCTGGGCTGAACTGACATCACCCTTCAGATTAGCTCCGGGGTACTATTCATTTTTGGAGCTGCGTAGGGTTCTTAATAATTCATAAGTACATACCCAAACATGGGCAAACTAGAACATTCGTGCTATAATATTGATGTGAAACTTAGTCAATACGCTAGGAAAATTGGTATCTCTTACAAGACTGCCCATCGCATGTTCCATCGGGGGGAACTTGATGCTTACCAGCTGCCATCTGGAACAATCATTGTCAATGATCCTGACCTGGACGCTGGTAAGTCAATCGCAATTTACGCGAGAGTATCCAGCAGCGATCAAAAGGATGATTTACAGCGTCAGGCTCAAAGGCTGCGTGATTACTGTGCGGCGAACGGTTACAAGATCCAGAAAGAGGTCGCTGAGATCGCGTCCGGCCTTAATGACACCCGTCCCAAGTTTCTCAAACTAATTTCAGATCGATCCATTGGCAAAATCGTGGTCGAACATGAAGATCGTGCAACCAGATTCGGTTTCAATTACATCAAAGCCATTCTCGAATCTAACGGGCGACAAATCGAGGTTATCAACGAAACCGACACCAAGGATGAACTGATTGACGATTTCGTGTCGATCATCACGTCAATGGCCGCCAGGATCTATGGGCGGAGGTCATCCCGGCGCAAGGCTGAAAAAATAAAAACATGCGTCCAGGAGACCTACCAGCCGTGAAACGAATCCGTGGCTACAAAACCGAGTTGAAACTCAACAACAAGCAGCGCAGCCTTTGCGAACAGCACGCTGGCGTTGCCCGCTTTGCGTACAACTGGGGACTGGATCGCAAGATCAAGGCATACGAGGCCGCGGGCAAAAGTCCGTCAGCGATCACCCTCCATCGTGAACTGAACGCGCTGAAACCAACCAAATTCCCATGGATGTACGATGTGTCCAAATGTGCGCCTCAAGAGGCGTTGCGCGACCTGGACGTTGCGTACAAAAACTTTTTCAGGCGGGTCAAGCAAGGCGCGGGTATAAAAGGTTTCCCAAAATTCAAATCCAAACATCGGTCCAAGAAAAAATTCCGCCTGACAGGCAGCATTCGGGTGTTCGAGGACCAGATCCAGCTGCCGAGGTTGGGCAGGTTGCGTCTCAAAGAAAGAGGCTATTTGCCTGTCGAAGGCACCCCTGACATCCGCATACTTTCCGCTACAGTCAGCGAACGTTCTGGGCGCTGG
Source organism: uncultured Anaerolineales bacterium (assembly GCA_964618295.1). GTDB lineage: Bacteria > Chloroflexota > Anaerolineae > Anaerolineales > UBA11858 > B10-G9. The sequence continues at coordinate 6,689 of CAZTWV010000033.1, forward strand.
TATGTAAGCGTCCAGGTTGAGGAGATCGTCCCAGATCCAATCCCTCCCAAAGGTGATCCTGTTGGTATCGATTTAGGCATCAAAGAACTTGCGACCCTTTCAGACGGCACTCAATACGCCAACCCCCGTGCCCTCAAAACTGCACTCAAGAAGATTAAACGCCTGCAGCACAGGGTTTCACGCCGCCAAAAAGGCAGCAATAATCGGCGCAAGGCCGTTGAAAGACTGGCCCGGGCACACGCCCGTGTGACAAACATTCGCAGCAACACACTCCATCAGATTACCAGTGAACTGGCGAAAACCAAACCACTCATTGCGATCGAGGATTTAATTGTTGCTGGCATGATGAGGAACCACAGCCTGGCCCAGGCGATTGGCGACGTCGGCTTTCAAGAATTCAAACGCCAGCTGGAATACAAAACAGCCTGGTACGGCAGCGAACTAGTTGTGACCGATCGCTGGTTTCCCAGCAGCAAAACCTGCAGTAATTGCGGTCAAATTGACTCAGGTCAGACATTAGGAGATCGCATCTATGTGTGTGACTGCGGCCTTGAGTTAGACCGAGATCATAACGCTGCTATCAACATTTTGAGTAAAGCATTACATACCGCCAGTTCGGCGGGAATTCGCGCCTGTGGAGATAATGTAAGACCAGTTAGCAACACCGCTGGCAGGATCGCTGAAGCAGGAACTAAACATCAAATTGACTCTGTCATATTTGTCTAAGTTTTAGAGAACGGTTCACTGCATTCCAATACCACGGGGCATTCAGACATTGATGAACAAGGAGAAACTGATGCCAGTAGTTGACCTCAACCAGCAGGAAAAGCGGGAGATAGTCCCCGGCTATTTGGCCCGCTTTGTGCATTCGGAAGGCATGACCGTGGCATTCTGGGAGGTCACAGCCGGCTCCGAGCTCCCTGAACACAGCCATCCTCACCAGCAGATTGCAGTGGTCCTGGAAGGGGAATTCGAAATGACCCTGGATGGTAAAACGACAATCCTCCGGCCTGGATTAACCGCTGTGATTCCCGGTGGGGTACCCCACAGCGGCCGGGCTCTGACCGACTGCTGGCTGCTGGATGCCTTCCACCCGGTCCGGGAGGAATACCGCTGATGGGCGTCACAACCTACCGACGACTGCTGCTGGCAGCCGTCGTCCTGGCCGCAGCCTCCCTGGCCTGCTTCCCCGGGATGGATATAGATTTCTTGAGCGACCTGCTCCCTGGACGGGACCAGGATGCTTCAAGCATTTCCAAATACAGGGATTGGGACCTGGAGGACTGCTTCTGCGGCGGTCTGGAAGCACCGCTCAATCAGGACCGGTCCCACGCTTCCAAATTGAACGGTGGGCTGGAAATCTCCACTCCGGATGGAGAAAGCGTGCAGCTTGAACCCGGCGCCCAGCTGGTCTGCGTCCGGGAGCAGGAAGTCGATCTGGCCGACCTGGGCTGGGCAGAGTACTTTGAGGTTGATGCCCGGGGCTGGATCCGCTATCAAACCCGGATCTACCATTTTCCCGATCGAGAGCAAGCTGCCAGATATATCCAAGTCCAGGAAACCTTCTGGGCGGAGAACCCCGGTTACTGCGAAGAGGACCCTTACTGCACGGTGACCGCCCTGGATTTTTCCGAGAACCATTTCCTGTACAGCACTGAAACCGAAGCAGCTGATAATTCCCAGCGCCACTATCAGTCCGGTGTGCTGCTGGGACTGCATCAAACCGCAGATGGCGTGCTGGCAGCAGAACTGGAGGTCTACCACCCGGCTCTCAACCCGGGGGATTCCTGGGCTGAGGATGCGCTCTTCAACCTGGTTCTCTGTCACGGACTTTCCGATCTTTCTGACGACTGGTAAGAACTGCTGAGCTGATCCGCCGGGTACTTGATCAGCAAACTTCCATCCATTATACTGAAATTGAACACTTAACCTGACTGCGGCGAGGAGCGTGAAGGATATGAAACCCACTCTGCTAAAAACCGGTTTTGGTTTCATTGAAACTGAATCCGACCGCATCAAGCATGACATTTACATCCCCCTCAGCGGGAAAGTTAAGAAACGGCGCAAGAAACTCTCCAAGCAGGTTTACGGCACCTCCCATACAATATCCCTGGCGGAGTCGGAATATATCTATAAAAAAGGAGCCGAGGGGCTTTTAATTGGAAGCGGTCAGTTCGACCGGGTCCGGCTCTCCCCGGAAGCGGAGGAGTTCTTTCAGTCCCGGTCTTTACCGGTGGAAATTCTGGCTACCCCGGAAGCTGTGCAGCGCTGGAATGAGCTGGAAGGTAAGTGGCTGGGGCTCTTCCATCTGACCTGCTGATGGTGGACTTCAAATTAAGACCCAGCCAGCGTCCCGCTGGCGTGTGCCTGGATTTATTCCCATCAGCGAGACGCTGATGGTGTTAACTAGGGTGAAGGACACTGCCGGTGGGTTTCAAATTAAGAACCCAGTCAGCATCCCGCTGGTGCAGGTATGGATCCATCTCTTCAGCGAGGACGCATCTCATATTAAACCCAGCCAGCGTCTCGTTGGCGTGTGCCTGGATTTGTTCTCATCAGCGAGACGCTGATGGTCTTGTTTGAGGTGAAGGACGCTGCCGGTGTTATTATGACAGACCCCAGCAGTATCGCCTTTGATAAATTAATAAATCAGTAATAAAGCCCCCGGTATTCATATATATAATGGGGTAAGGTAACCACCCACTCCATTGATTTGTTTCCCGAGGAGGTCGAAATGCAATCGGATGCCAAAACTGTTCAAGAATACCTGGAAAACCTGCCCCCCGAACGCCGGGAAACGCTTGAGTCTGTCCGTCAGACCATTCTGGAGCACCTGCCAGACGGCTACGAAGAAGTCATCAACTGGGGGATGATTACCTACCAGGTCTCGCTGGAAACCTACCCGGACACCTACAACGGCAAACCGCTGATGTACGCCGCCCTGGGCAACCAGAAAAACCATATGGCGGTCTACCTGACCGGAGTTTACATGGATGATGACCGGCGGGATAGTTTTCTGGATGCCTACCGGGAAACCGGTAAACGGATCGACATGGGGAAATCCTGCGTCCGGTTCCGGAAGCTGGAAGATCTGCCCCTGGCGCTGATCGGAAAGAGCATCGCCTCTTACCCGGTGGATGTTTTTGTCGAGGAAATCAAAGCAGCCCGATCCCCCCGGAAAAAGAAAGACCAATCAAAGTCCTGAATCTATCACAGGAGCAGAATCCTCAGGGTTGATAAGTCCCAACCGGGCAGTCCCGGCAGCTTAAATTAAACGATTGGATTCCATTGTCCATCACTCCCCGGAGGTCCAGCTCCCAGGTGGAATTTAAAAGCATTAGTGTTCCGCTGATCTCAACCGGAGCGCTGAAAGCCTCCTCCCGCTGATAGAAATGGGTCTTTCCTGCTCCATCTGTGTAATATTCCTCCATTTTTAAGGAAAGATTCAGCATCCCACCTCCAACAAGGACGAAACCGGAGCCCTCCGGATCGGGGGTAGTTACACCTTCCATCCCGCTGACAGTAAACTGACCGCTTTCGGTATGAAGAAGTTCTTCCCCGAACAGATCACCGGAGGCTTCGCCCCGAAAGAACCCTTTTCCGGTATCGAGAATCAGATCAAAGCGGACCTCCCCGGCTTCCAACTGGGCGGGAGATGTACCCTCACCGGCCGTGATTTCCAGAAAGCTCAGCCATTCAAAATTAGCATATCCCCCTTCAAAAACCTGATCCACTTCAAGCACAACCGGTTCTGTTTTATTTTTCAGCTCAGATTGACCTGAATCCACCTCATCCCCCCCGATATCCTCTTCAGCCAGCAAATCCAGGGCGTTGTTTTCAATCTCGGCCACCTGATCAACGCTGATTCTTCCGAGAAGCGGTTGATCTGAAATGATTGCCCTCCCCATGAATATCGCCCCGATAATGGACGCGATCACAATCACTGCCAGCAAACATCCCAAGGCTCCAATCAAAACATTTCTGGTTGATTTTGACTTACCTGCCAGCAGATTGTTTGACATTTCAACCGCTCCTTTCCAATCCATCTTATGATCTGGGGTTTTCAATCTCAGATTCTTCCCTGTATGGCAATCTTTTCCACCTGAAAATCGGCAACCTTTTAATCTGTGCATCCGTCAAAGAAGAGGAGTCCGTCCAGAGAAAAAATTAATTCTACAGCTCCTAATATCAATATATTTCTGCCCGGGTGGAAATGCCAGCATCGGACATAAGGTTTATCAAAATGATAAACAGCAGATGGAAAGCTATCCTGCGAGTTTTCAATTCACACCTCCCTTCTCAACAGGAATACTGGTGGCTACACCGGCTGCGGTGGATTCCTGAATATGCAAATTACAGGAAAAAACTATTCTCTATTAAAATCATAACCTAAAAAACTGGGCTGCTTTAATCACTCCTTGAATGACACCTCTTGCCTCATTCGACTAGTGGAGATATTTAATCACACCGTACAACCCACTGATGGGAAAACCATCTGGTGGACTGCTGATATTTAACATACCGTTGTTTATTGTCATGGACCAGCTTTCAATCCGATCATCATAGGGTTCAGGGTATCCGACACAAATGTGACTGCGGCTTTCTTCCAGGCTGAGGGTTTTTACACCAGTACCTCGCAGCTGGCAGGTTGCGGGATTGAACGTTCCAGTGAATGTAAAGGTAAAGCTGACCGCGCATTGATCCCCACCACCCTTATCTTCAACGTAATCTACCGCAGTATAACCGCTGACAGCCCCACCCTGAACCGGAAAGCTGATCTCAAAGTAATTATCACTATCACGGTGAAAGACGGCGTTATCAGTGATCTTTACCGTTCCACCTGCATCCGTGGGCAAAATCTGCTGGTAGACATTCTCACAGGCTGCAAAGGCATCCAGGGGGCAAACACCAGCAGTTTCCTGTTCATGTAGACAGGAATAGTAAGCATCGCTGTTAAAACAGAATTTACCATCTTTTTTAAGAGGGGAACAATCGTCTCTTCCCAGGAGTCGACCAACCAGGGTTCGCCCGCCTGACAGCTGCTCTGTTCACTGCTAGAACTTTCTGATGTCTTCTGGGTCTCCGCATCGCTGGCCTGTTCCAGAGAATCCAACAGGGCATCTACATCGCTGTCTCCCTGTTCTCCATCGGCGACAATCCCGGCAGCCCGGGCGATCTGAACCTGGCCTTCCACCAGTTTTTGCATCCCCTGCAGGACCATCCTTTGGGCAGCGTCCTTGAGCATGCCCCGTCCGGTGCTGGTGAGAGCCCGTTTCAGAATATCCCGGGCCACTCCCCCGCCCAGGCTTCCGCCCTGAACAACTGTATTAAATGCTTCATCGCCTACTTTCCGGAGGATATTCCTTCCCAAAGGACCGATCCTGCGCCAGAGATTGGCTGAACTCCGCTTGATGGAATGCCACCAGCGCGTGAACAACTTGCGCCGGTCTCCCCGCAGTTTATGCAGAAAACCGATCCGGTTGGTTAACCGCTGACGTTCACTATCACAATATGCCTTCAATTTTCGAACTGCTTCCTGATCCCCGGCTGTTTGGTAGCGGCTCTGGAGCTGGCGGCAGTTGGTATCCAGGTCATTACGCTCCTGCTTGGCGGCATGGATCATCCGATTCATGACTTCCTCCGCGCCGTCCGCTCTCCCTACTCCGGGGACCGGGGCCATCAGCTCCGGGAAATAGACCGCGGTATCCAGATTGGCTTCATCCTCCAAAAAGGCATCCCCGAGATAAAGCAGGGAGCGGGCTTCCTCAAAGGTCCGGTCCGGAACCTCAGCTTGGCCTACCCCAAACGGCACCAGGCTGAGGCTGAACACCAGAAGCAGCGTCCACGATTTGGTCTTGTTAATCATCAGCTTCTCACTCCTAGATTTTCGTGACTGCTTATCTCAATCAATTGAAATGATCAGGAACAGACTGCTTATCAGGGGGTCCCAAATCCAAAACCACTGACACTGCTGCTGTTCCCGTTCACGCCTCCACTGATCTTCCCGTCCTCCAGGGTGGCCTGCCACGGAACCGAGGCCGAGCGGGTGACCGGGCAGGTATCTGCACTGCAAACGCTGGCGCAGGCTGCCCCTGCATAAACTTCGGTGACCTGGGCGGTTCCGCTAAGTGTACAGGTCCCCGGATCAAAGCTGCCGCTGAGTGTGCTGGAGACCGTGATCGTGCACAGGTGGCTGTCCTTCAGAACATAGCTGATCTCTCCCTGGACCCCGCCACCCCCGCTGCCGTTATACACCAGGCTGGCAGAGACGTTTTCTGCTTCGCTGTGCATCACAGTCAGGTTTTGGGTCACTGCTCCGCTGGTTTCCGTCCGCGGGATAGCTCGATACAAATGGTCGCATTGTTCCAGAGCTTCTTCCGGGCACACTCCCTGGATGCCTTGATCCTGCAGACAGGATTTGTAAATAGCAGTCGCCGTTTGCTGGCAGGTTCGCCACTCAGCGATCAGCCGAGGTTGAATGACCTCATCCCAGTACGGGGCGACCCAGCTGCTGTCACCCGGACAGTCCTCGCCCTCCTCGGGCTGGGCTTCAGCTTGTCCTGCTTCCTGACCATCCTGTTCCTCACCATCAAGAATATCCTCCTGATCATCGATCAGGATATCTTGATCCGTGGCCCCATCATCATCTTCTGCGTCCAGCACCCCGGCCTCGCGGGCAATCCGGATTTGGTCCTCCAGCAGCCGTTCCACTCCCCTGAAAATTATCTGTTTCATCTTCTCCCGGGCTGTGCTCTTGAAGGCCTGCTTTGCCAGGCGGCGGACCACCCCACTGTTTAAACTGCCACCGCTGACTACTGTGTTGAAGGCCTCATCTCCAACTTTCCTGAAGATGTTCCTTCCCAGGGGACCGATCTGCTGCCACAAATTGGCCGAGCTTCGCTTGATAGAATGCCACCAGCGGGTGAACAACTTGCGCCGGTCCCCCCGCAGTTTCCGCAGGAATTCAATCCGGTTGGTTAATTTTTGATGTTCCGCCCGGCAGTAGGCAGCGACCTTCCGGGCCGCATCCTGGTTCCCAGCGATTTGATATCGGCTTTTGAGCTGATTGCAGTTGGCATCCAGGTCATTGCGCTCCTGCTTGGCGGCATGGATCATCCGATCCATGACTTCCTCCGCGCCTTCCGCCCTCTGGATCCCCGGGGCTGGGGCCATCAGCTCCGAAAAATCGACCGCGGTGTCCAGGTTGGTTTCCTGCTCCAAAAAGGCATCCCCGAGATAGAGCAGGGAGCGGGCTTCCTCAAAGGTCCGTTTCGAATCCTCTGCCTGCCCTGTACCAACCGGGAAAAAACTGAGGCTGAATACCAGCAGCAGGAGCATTGATTTCTTTTTGTATGTCATCTGTTTTTCACTCCTCGATCACTGCCAGGGCTTCCAGATAACGCAGCTCGCTGTCCACCAGACCAAAGGTCAGCGATTCCCCGTAGTACAGATCTCCACCATCCAGAAACGCCTTATCCACCGGGATTTCTACATATCTCTCCAGTCCTGCCGCGGCCAGCACCTCGTCAAGTGTCATATAAGCTTCGAACTGCTCCGGGAAATAGGGCATGGACGCCAGCGGCCCAATTTCCTCCAGATCCAGCGGTTCTGTTTCTTTTAAGTCTCCATTGAAAAAGGTAAATCCCACACCCTGGCTGTAATAATCCCAGGTCTCGAGCCGGACATCCTGCACCTCTCCCCCGGTCAGTTCTTCCTCGTAGAAAAGCAGCGTGAAAGCTTCCGGATAACCCCGGTTCACCAGGATGGACATCTGTTCTTCAGACAGATTGTAGGGATCCTCCAGCTGGGCTCCGGGCTGATAGTCTTCAATCAGCTTGGGAGCTTCCTGAAATCCCTGCCAGCCGGCGAAAAGAAAAATCCCGCCGATTGTCAGCAGCAAACAGAGCACCCCTCCGCAGCCCAGGAGCAAGAAAATCCAGACTTTGTTTTTTCCGGTTTTTCCGGGAGTTTGTTTTGCCATTGATCTGACTCCTTGACATGAGAATAAGAGAAATTAAATTGAGGTTCAGCCCCTGCCGGGATACTACGGGCAGGAGGTTTATGACCTGTGAGATTAATACCCTGATAAAAAGTACTTGAATCGAAAACTTATAGCATTAGATAATTACAATATCAGGATTGTACTCTTTTTTTGACAACCTCCAAGCAGGATTTTTGTCACTAAACACCATTTCAGTTATTAATTTTCAACAGGTTTCTACCCCAACCGTCCTGCCCTCCCTGCATGATAGAATAGTCCCATGGATTTATTCGATCACGCCATGGAACAGGAACTGGAAAAAAAGGCTCCCCTGGCTGCCCGTCTCCGGCCCCGGACCCTGGATGAGTTCGTGGGACAGAAGGAAATCGTCGGTGAGGGTAAGCTGCTGCAGCGGGCCATTACAGCGGACCGGCTGTTTTCCTCCCTGATTTTTTGGGGGCCTCCCGGAACCGGCAAAACCACCCTGGCGATGATCATCGCCAATCACACCCAATCCAATTTCACCAGCCTTTCAGCCGTGATGGCCGGCAAAGCTGATCTGCGGGAAGTGATCAAGGCTGCCAGAGACGCCCGCAAACTGTACCGGAATCGGACGATTTTGTTTGTCGATGAGGTCCACCGCTGGAATAAAGCCCAGCAGGACGGGCTGCTGCCCCACGTCGAAAACGGGACCATCACCCTGATCGGGGCCACGACCGAAAACCCTTATTTTGAGGTCAACAGCGCCTTGGTCTCCCGCTCCCGGATCTTTCAGCTCAAGTCCCTGACCGATGATGATATCCTAAGCCTGCTGCGCCGGGCCTTGAATGACAAGGAAAGGGGCTACGGCTCGCTGGAGATCGAAATGGCGGAAAACGCGAAAGCGCACCTGATTCGCGTCTCAGGGGGCGATGCTCGCAACGCACTGAACGCCCTGGAGCTGGCGGTCGAATCCACCCCGCCCGATGAAAACGGAATCATCCAGATCAGCCTCGAAGTCGCCCAGGATTCCATTCAGCGCCGGGCGGTTTTATATGACAAGGACGGGGATGCCCATTACGACACCATCTCCGCCTTCATTAAATCCATCCGCGGCAGTGACCCGGATGCCGCCCTCTACTGGCTGGCTAAAATGCTCTATGCCGGGGAAGACCCCCGCTTCATCCTCCGGCGTTTGATCATTTCCGCTGGAGAGGATATCGGGTTGGCTGATCCGATGGGATTGGTAATTGCCAACGCCGCTGCCCAGGCTTTTGACTTTATAGGATTGCCCGAAGGTGTCTATCCAATTGTGGAAGCCACCCTCTACCTGGCCACGGCTCCCAAATCAAACTCCACCGGAGCCTATTTCAAAGCCTTTGATCTGATTGAAAAAACCAGCAGGACCGGCGTTCCCCGCCATCTGAAAGATGCCAATCGGGATGGAAAAGCTCTCGGCCACGGCCGGGATTATCAATACCCCCACAGCCACCCCGACCACTTCCTGCCCCAGCAGTATCTTCCGGATCACCTGCTCGGGACATATTTCTACCAGCCCTCCAGCCAGGGACATGAGCCGGAGATTGGGGACCGGCTGAAACGCTGGCGGGAAGCCCAGCGCCGGGCTCTGAACATCAAGAGCACGGAAAACATCCCGGATTTATCCGAGAAGCAAATTCAGGACATCAAAAGCCGCCACAAACAAGGCCGGAAATAATCCAGTAAACCGACCCAGGAGAACAAAATGACAAACCAGCCCGCCCCTTTTCAGCAATTCCCTTTAGCCCTGCTGGGGTTCGGCAATGTCGGCCGGGCTTTTGCAGCACTGCTGCTGGCAAAGGAAGCAAGTATCAGAGAAGCCGGGATAGAATTTCCGGTGGTGGCAGTTGCTACCGGCAGTCACGGGATGGCTGTAGATCCAGAAGGGATTCCCCTCCAGGAAGCCCTGGAAACTGCGGAGCAAGACGGGGACTTCAAGACCCTCTCCCGGGAAAAAATTGATTCAGTTGAGGACCTGCTTGAAAGGTGCGGGGCAAAAGCTGTGATTGAGACCACCCCGGTCAATTATCAGGATGGACAGCCGGCAGTCAGGTACCTTGAAAAAGCTCTTGAGCTGGGTATGCAAGCAGTAACTGCTAATAAAGGACCGGTGGTGCACGGCTACCGGTCCTTGACTTCCCTCGCAGAGCAGCAGGGATTAAATTTTTATTTTGAATCCGCGGTGATGGATGGAGCCCCGGTCTTTGCGATCGGCCGCTGCGGGCTCCCGGGGGCACGGGTGACCGCCATCCGCGGGGTGCTGAATTCAACCTCAAACCTGATCCTGACCCGGATGGAAAACGCGGAAAGTATTGAAGATGCCGTTGCCTATGCGCAGTCAATCGGGATCGCCGAAACCGACCCCAGCGGCGATGTCGACGGCTGGGACGCCGCGGTGAAAGTCGCTGCCCTGGTCACGGTGCTGATGGATATCCCCCTCAGCCCGGAGGATATTCAGCGGACCGGAATCCGCGGCCTCTCATCAGAGGACCTTCAGCAGGCAGCTGCAGAAGGGAAACGCTGGAAGCTGGTCTGTGAGGCCGAATTGAACCCGGACCAGCCCGGAGCGTTCAATGCCGTAGTTGAACCCCGGATGGTGGATCCTGGAGATCCGCTCTATCACACAGCAGGTACCTCATCTGTCCTACAAATTGAAAGCGACGTACTCGGAAAACTGACTTTAATGGAAGAAGACCCCAGCCCAGCCACCACAGCTTACGGTCTGCTGGCCGATTTACTGAATGCCTTCAACTTGAACTTCTAAGCAGCATTAAACCTGGCCTTCCAGGACCTGCAGCAGTTCCCGGGCTGCCCGCTCAACCAGCACGGAGCAGGGTTCACTTCCACCGGACCCGAATTTCTCCTCCCGGAGTTCTCCGCAGTTAATAAACTCGAACTGCTCCAAAAATCGATCTCGAGGCCTGAACCAGCTCCTGACAGCGGCTGTCATCCAGATCCGGATCCACGCGCCCGGCTGCCGCTCCAATCAGCATCACCCCAGCAGAAAACGCCCCGCACAGCTCAGCTTTCGTGGAGCCAATCCCGGCTGCAAAACCAGACGACATCCGGATTTCCCGCTCCGTTAGATCCTCAAAAAGATGCCCGCCAACGGCGAGTAAAACAGCTTCTGATCAATGAAATCCAGCCCGTACAAAATCTCCTGCCTGCTGGGCTGCTTCTTCCTGCTTCAACATACCTGCTCCTCACTCTAAAAGAACTATTTCCTGCTATTGGTTTTCCAGCACAAACTGGAAGCCAGCTCCGCCTTCCAGGAAGTGATCCCCGTAAGCTTCCCGGAACAGGCGTTTTGCATTGGACCCGGTGCAGTGGCAGGGTGCCACAAATTCAACCTCCAGGCGCTTGAACTCTTTGATAATTCTCCGGATCTGCTCCGGAGAGGCGCTTCCGAGATGGAAACCACCGATCACCAGATAGATATTTTCCTTGTACAGCCTTTTGGCCTCCAGGACTATTCGATCTACCCCGGGATGGGCACACCCGGTGATTACTATTAAACCCCGGGTGGTATCAAGCACCAGGGCCTGCTCCGGCGGGCTCCCGGGTATCTCCCCAGTGGTATGAATCCTGGACCCCAGATCCAGATCCGGGTCCCCCACCAGGACGGGAACCTGGCCCGCCAGCTGGTTTTGATAGGACTGGCTGAAAGACGGCAGCAGAACTACCCGGGGTTGAGCTCCAGACCTCAGCAGAGACGGTAATCCACCGCTATGATCCTGGTGAATATGGGATAACACCACTGTGTCAATCTGACGGGGGTCAATTCCGAGCTTCTGCATATTGGCCATCAAAATATCTCCCCGGGCGCCGGTGTCGAATAAAACCCTCTGATCCTGATAGCGGATCAGAGCAGAAAAACCCCAGTCTGCCTGGAGTCCCGCTTTCGCACTTATATTATCGTAAACCAGCGTGATGGTCATAGGTTCACCTTCTTCCTGCAGTTCTGGTGGGGTTTCAGTCCCAACCGCAGCTCCGGTTGGGGAGACAGTCCGGGGCGGTTCCCGGGTTGGTATTTGCCGGGTCGAAGTTGGTTGGGCTTTCCTGAGTGTGTTCTCAATCCGGTGGTTTGGTTCACCCTCCTGACAGCCGATGAGGGCCAGCAAAACCAGAACAATCCAGATGCTTGAATTCTGGATAAATTTCCGCTTTCCACTCACCGCTGACCTCCATTTCCAGATTTCTTTGATCAACTTACAGCCCTGTTATCTTATCCCCGGTTCATATTTTCCCTCTCAATTATGAGTATAATGGAAATCTAACAATTTACCGGGTGCACAATCAAAATCTTTATTGATTGACTTGCATCCCGGACTTTCTCGAAAATTTGACCGATGATCCGGAAGTTAAAACATTTATTTTCCCCCAGTACACCCGGAAAGAATCTGCTTTTTTTAAGCGGACTGCTGGTATTTACCGGTTTATTTCCAATCCAGCAGCCATTTCCCCCGGATAACCTGCCTGCCGATATTACCCTGAAGATGCCCCGGGGAAAGCCTGATATACAGCAAAACGCAGGTTTCAATCTCCCGCTGGAAGCAGAGGTATCTGAGATCTCAGGAAAGCGGCAGTCCCTCCCCCTCAGCTGTGAGTCCCGCTCCGCTGTCGATTGGGCCGGCTACTTTGGAACAGAAATTGATGAAATTGAGTTTTTTGAAGGGATTCCCAGCAGTGATAATCCGGACCTGGGATTTGTGGGGGATGTAAATGGAAGCTGGGGGCAGATCCCCCCCGACCCTTACGGCACGCACGCTGAACCGGTAGCCCAGCGTTTACGGGAGTACCGGCTCAAGGCTAAAGCCGTCCGCGGAATGACCCTGGAGGAAATCCAGGCTGAGATCGCCTCCGGACAGCCGGTGATCACCTGGGTGATCGGACATGTTGGGTTTGGAGATTCGGAGGAATACACTTCCAGCAGCGGTGAAACAACAGTTGTCGCAAAATTTGAACACACCGTGGTGGTCATTGGCTATACAGAAAATAAAATCACTGTGCTGGACGGAAGCCGGATTTACTCGGTTTACAAAAAAACCTTCACCCGGAGCTGGGATGTACTCGGTAATCAAGCTGTGATCTGGATTGATTGAATCCGACCCTCAGTTTCCTGCATTTTTCCGTTCAAATTCCAGCAGCCAGGCTTTCGTATCAGTCGATCGGCTGCCCCCGTATCCAGTCAAACTGCCGTCAGACCCGATCACCCGATGGCAGGGAATCACCAGAGGGACCGGATTGGAGCGTTCAGCCTGTCCGACAGCCCGGGCAGCCCGGGGACTTCCGGCCGCCCGGGCAATTTCGCCGTAAGACCGGGTTTCTCCATAGGGAATCCGCTCCGTTGACTGCAGAACTCTCCGTTGAAAATCAGTTTTTCCCGAGAGATCAATTGGAAGGGAAAAGGTTTGCAGTTTGCCTTCCAGATAACGTTTAATTTGAGCCAGATACGGTGCAGTTTGCTCTGGATCCAAAACCGGCCCTTGCAGTCCAATATTTTCCATATTTAACAGAAAATTTTTCTCACTGCCCTGGAACATTCTCAAGGCGCACAATCCTATCCGGGAAACAGCAATCCCCATCAATCCTAAATCTGTTGTATCAAGCGTCCAGCAGCTGATTTTTCCACTCATAAAAGCTCCTTCCCAGGTATCCCGGGGGCAAAAAAGGATCAAGCGTATAGTAAGCGTAGGTTAAGCGTCAGGTTGACGTCAAGCAATGGTTATCCGAAAATGCTAAACTGTAATCAGAAAGGGAATTTCTCTTCTTCTCCTCCTTAGCGAGAGTCGGGCATTGGCGCGCCCGACTCTCAATGATTTTAACACCTCCTTGAGTCCTGGAGGTGTTTCTTATTTTCCCGCTTCAAAAATTTAAGATTTAACGGGGCAAAAGATCCCAAGCTGCTGTTTAAAGAGCAAGAATCAATCGTATAATAAATACAAAATACTCAGGAGAATTAATCGTTTCAGATGACATTTTCACACCTTCACGTTCATACTGAATACTCCATCCTAGACGGATTCAGTAATATCGACGCCCTGGTTCAGCGGGCAAAAGAGCTTGGAATGCCGGGGCTGGCGATTACGGACCACGGCACCATGTTCGGCGTGGCCGATTTTTACCAGGCTGCCAAAAACGCAGGCATCAAACCCATCATTGGTGTTGAAGCCTATATGGCTGCCAGAAGAATGACCGACCGGGATTCCAAAAAAGATAAACGATCATCGCACCTGCTGCTCCTGGCAGAAAACCAGGCTGGGTATAAGAACCTGTTAAAAATTGCCTCAGCTGCTCAGATGGAAGGTTTTTACTATTTTCCCCGGATAGATCATGAGTATCTGGCCGCTCATTCCGAAGGAATTATCGCCACTTCGGGCTGTATGGCTGCAGAAATCCCGCGTGCCATTCAACAGGGACAGCTAGATCAAGCCCGGGAAAAGTTGGATTGGTATTATGAAGTATTCGGACCGGATAATTTTTTTCTTGAACTTCAGCAGCATGATATTCCAGAACTGGAAACCATTAACCGCACCCTGCTTGATCTGGGTTCCCGTTACAATTCCCGTTTTATTGCCACCAATGACGTGCACTACATCAATCCGGAAGACGCCCGTCTCCAGGATGTTCTGCTGGCTATTCAGACCGGGAGCCGTCTGAGCGAACCCAAGCGGATGCGGATGACCGATGAAAGCTATTACCTGCGGCCGATTGAAGAGATGAAAGCGCTTTTTGGTGACATTCCTGGCGCCCTTGAAAATACATTATTGATTACCGAGCGCTGCAATGTCGATCTTAGTTTCTCAGAATACCATTTGCCCAATTTTCCAGTCCCGGAAGGTTATACCGCCCAGTCCTATTTGCGGGAATTGTGCGAATCAGGTTTGAAAAAACGCTACCGCGACCGGGCCGAATCCCCCGAAGTCCGGGAGCGGCTGGACTATGAGCTCAACATCATTAACACCATGGGGTTTGATGCTTATTTCCTGATTGTGTGGGATATCTGCCAGTACGCTCAAAAAGGGGGGATCTGGTACAACGCCCGGGGATCTGCTGCCGGGTCTATTGTTGCTTACTCCCTGGAAATTACCCCCATTGACCCTCTGGAACATCAGCTGATATTTGAGCGCTTTTTGAATCCTGGGCGGGTCAACATGCCGGATATTGATCTGGATTTTCCGGATGACCGGCGGGCTGAGTTAATGCATTACTGTGCTGAAAAATACGGGCATGACAAGGTTGCTCAGATTATCACTTTCGGAACCATGAAAGCCAGAGCTGCCATCCGGGATGTAGGCCGGGTGATGGATATCCCGCTGGCTGAGGTGGATCGGGTGGCCAAAACCATCCCCAACCTGCCTCCAATGAGCATCCAGGAAGCTCTGGATAATTCCACGGAATTCAAACAGCTGTACAATAACGCCCCCTACCTGCAGGATTTAATTGACACTGCAAAAGGTATTGAAGGCACAATCCGGAATGCAGGCACGCACGCTGCAGGTGTGGTGGTTACCGATAAACCGGTTGTGGAATATTCTCCCCTGCACCGGCCTACGGGCCAGATCGGGGACAGCCCAATCGACACCGTAACCCAATTCGAGATGTCGGTTGTCGACCGGCTCGGGCTCCTGAAAATTGACTTTCTCGGACTCTCCACCCTGACCATCATGACACTTGCCAGTAAATTAATTCAGGAAAGGCACGGCGTGGAGCTGACGTTGGATAATATCCCGATTGACGATCCGGAAACCTTTGAACTGCTGGGCCGGGGAGAAACTATCGGCCTTTTCCAGGTTGAAAGTTCGGGCATGAGGCGCTATTTGAAGTCGATGAAACCCAAAAAGCTGGAGCATGTGATCGCCATGGTCGCCCTCTACCGGCCGGGCCCAATGGATTTCATCCCGGATTATATTGAACGGATGCACAAAAGACAGGAAATTACCTACCGGCATCCGGACCTGAAGCCAATTTACGAGGAAACCTACGGGATCCCGGTTTACCAGGAACAAATCATGCACAGCGCGGTTGAAATAGCCGGCTATACCCCCTCAGAATCTGACAGCCTCCGCAAAGCTGTTGCCAAGAAGAAGAAAGATCAGCTGGTCAAGCACCGGAAGAAATTTATTTCCGGCGCAGTGGATCGCGGTGTGGACCGGCAAACAGCTGAAGGGATCTTTACAGATTGGGAAAAATTCGCCCGCTACGGTTTCAACAAAGCCCATGCAGCTGACTATGGATTAATTTCTGTCCAGACCGGCTATTTAAAAACTCACTACCCGGTTGAGTACATGACAGCCCTGCTTACCGTATACCAGAACAACAGCGATAAGGTCACCCTCTACGCCAGCGAGTGCCGGCAGATGGAAATTGAAATTCTGCCGCCGGATGTCGATGCCAGCTTCTGGGGATTTACAATAGAAGATCTTCCAGACGGCAGTTCCGCAATCCGCTTTGGCCTCGGCGCTATAAAAAATGTCGGTGAAGGCCCTGTTGAGGCCATTGTCGCAGGTCGAGGTCAGATGCCATTTACCGATATCAATGATTTTATCTGCCGGGTGGACCTCAGGAAAGTCGGGAAGAGAGCCCTGGAATGCCTGATCCAGGTCGGGGCTTTAGATAAATTCGGAGAACGGCCGGCCCTGCTGGAAGCCATGGAGCAGATCTGTGATATCAGCGCCTCCCACTTCCAGGCCGAGGAAGCTGGACAAATCAGCATGTTTGGCAACGGGGCAGGGATCATGGAGACTTTCAAGCTTCCCCCCTTTCCGGGGGCGGTCAACCGCCGGGCTCAGCTGGATTGGGAGCGGGAGTTAGTGGGATTGTATATCTCCGATCATCCCCTGAGTCCAGTGATGGATACCATCCGCGAGCATGTCACCCATCTGGCACAGGAGCTGGGAGAAGCGCAGCACCACGAACGAGTTCGGGTCGCTGGAATTGTCACCAAGATCCGGCACCATCAAACAAAAAATGGAAAACCAATGGCATTCGCCACCATCGAGGATATCCAGGGCAGCATCGACCTGGTGATTTTCCCCCGCACCTGGAAAAAATATGGGGAATTAGTAAATTTTGATGAGATTATCTATGTCAAAGGCAAAGCCGATGCCAATGGTGGAGAGCCTAAAGTACTGGTCGATGAAGTTTTAACCCGCTTTCTGCATCTCGAGTCAAAGATGGAAGATACCCCCTCTGTTCCGAAAAAAACCCGAACTCCAGCTTCCAAACCAGTTCAAACATCCCACTCTCCAGAAGTTAAGACAAAACCAGAGTCTGGGAACTCTCAAACCGGGGAAGATAATCAAAGCTTAAATATCCCCCAGCTGGAACCTGCCGCCCCTCCCAAACAGGAAATGACGGGAAAATCGCAATCCAACACACCCGCAGACCCCGATCCCTTCCCTCCGGAGTGGGAGGAGGAATTTCAGCTGAAAAAGGAAAAGTCGGTCAAAAAGGAGCCGGACCGCCAGCCTGCAGAAAACCCAACCCCACTCACACTGGACGAGGACGCGACATACCTGATCACTTTGGTAATTCGCAATCGGGGGGATAAAATGCGCGATAAACTGCTTCTCCGCCAGGTGTACGGGACCTTGATCAGCTACCCCGGGGAGGATCGATTTGTCTTTCAGATCCTGGAAAATGACCAGGTTCATCTTCTGGAATTTCCAGAAGCGACCACCCGGTTGAGCAAACAACTGCTCAATCAGCTCCGGGATATTCTCGGGGTTGAAAACGTGCAGTACGAAAAATATCTGCTTTGAAATAGTTATTTTTAATAAAAAACAGCCCCGGTCTTTGTGATCGGGGCTGTTGTAATTTAACCAGGATTAAATAATCTGGGGTCCCGGTTGGGCCAGGACCCGGGCAATCTGCCGCAAATCCAGCCACCATTGGGACTTCGGCCTGCCAAATTCCCAGTCTTCTAAGCGGGTGTAGTCTTCCATTCCGGTAAACTTGATATCCCCCCCCTCTAACCCGATAAACACCGAGCGCGGAGAACTTTCTGGAATTTCAGAAATCAGGAAATCAATACTCCGCACGGCAAGTCGGGTGCCTTGAATCCGGTCGAAAGGTGTAGGCGTACCCCCCTGCTGCTGATGACCAAGAATTGCCTGGCGAACGTCAAAGAGCTCTTTTCCCTCCACCTCGAAAAGCCGGACCATAAAATCAGTCGTATAAACAGGGTGGGCATTTTCATTCCGGATCATCAACCCCAACCGCTTCCCCTCCTGAAAACCGCGCACGAGGTGATCAACATCACGCTCCAGATCTTGAAGTGAAATTCCTTCTTCATGAAGGTAAACACGTTCCGCACCGGTCGCCATCCCGCCCATCAGTGTCAGATAACCGCAGTACCCGCCCATGGTTTCAACTACAAAACTCCGGCGGGAGGCAACTGCCGACTGCTTGATCTGATCCACAGCATGAATAATACTGTTCAGAGCAGTGTCAGCCCCGATGCTCAATTCCGAGCCCGGCCGGTCATTGTCAATTGTAGCCGGCAGACAGACTATCGGCATTTGGAAGACAGGGAATTCTCGCTGGCGGGAGTACATTTCATACACACCATCATACCCGGTTTCACCCCCAATCACTAACAGGGCATCTATTTTTTCATTTTCGATTGTGCGGGCAATTGCGTAAAAATCACCCTCGGAAGGCATGGTGCGGTTTGTGCCAATTTCCGCCCCGCCAATGTGGACCCAGCCACTGACATCCATCCACTCCAGGGGCTTGATATCGCCGTCCACCAGACCCGGAAAGCCGTTGTAGACCCCCAGCATGGTGTGTCCCTGGTTACTTCCCCAGCGAACTGCAGCCCGGACAACCGTGTTCATTCCCGGTGCGGGTCCTCCTGCATGCATCACCGCAATCCGGTAGGGTTGATCAGGGATTTCTTCCGGATGGGGGCTGGCCTGGAACAAGGTCTGAAGAATTTCATACGTGTTCTGAAAGCTGCTTCCCCGCAGCTTGACAACTTGATCGTATTTCCGTTCTTCCGTCAGCTTCGAAATACTGCGGGTTTTATCAACACTCTGCATCATCGAGGTGCTGTTGACCCGGTTTCCACGCATCCCGATCAGCTGGGGTTCATCCTTGGGCCCGGTTTCCAGAAGGTGGTGGACCGCTGCATGTCCCAGGATCGTACCCAAATTTCTATCATAAGCACTGGGAGAACCTCCCCGCTGCACATGTCCTAAGATGGTGATCCGGGTATCCTCACCAATCCGTTCCTCCAGGGTTTTTTTCACTTCCAGGCTGGTAATCGGGTTTCCATCGCTGTCACAGGCCCCTTCAGCCAGCACAACGATACTGTCCCGCCGGCCGGCTTCCCTGCCCTCACTTAATTTCCGGCACATTTCATCCCGCCATGTGTCCGCTGCAGGGGGTTTTTCCGGGATGAAAACCCAGTCCGCTCCGGCGGCCAGGGCTCCCATCATTGCCAGATAACCGCAATTGCGTCCCATGACTTCCACCACAAAACTTCGTTGGTGGCTGGAAGCTGTACTGGTGATTGCATCTATCGCATCTGTGATTCGATGTAAAGCTGTGTCCGCTCCGATTGTCATATCGGTTCCGAACATATCGTTATCTATCGACCCTGGCAAACCAACAATCATCAGATCTGGATATTGAGCGGCAGTTTCTTCGCTGACCTTTCCCGCTTCGACCAGTTCCTTCAGCAGTTCCGGCCATTCCTCCCGGAAGATCGCTGCACCGGTCAGGCTCCCGTCCCCGCCGATCACGATTAAACCGTCAATCCCGCGTTTAATTAAATTCCGGGCTGCTTTCCTCCTGCCTTCCCTGGTTCGAAACTCCTGGCAGCGTGCAGTCCCGATCGTTGTCCCACCGCGATGAAGAATCCCGCCTACAGAATCCCAGGTCAGTTCGCGGATTTGATCCCCGCCAGCCACCATCCCCTGATACCCTTCATATATTGCGTAAATTTCCACACCCTGATTCAGAGATACCCTGACTGCAGAGCGCAGTGCAGCGTTCATCCCCGGGGCATCCCCACCGCTGGTTAAAATTCCAATCCGATTCATGCCTATCTATCTCCCATCCTTAATTCCAATAAAATCTACTATCAAGTGCTGTCAACCATTTTTTTTCTTCAACATCGGCATCTGAATTCCGTACCTTCGGGCTGCATCAATTGCCTGCTGATAACCGGCATCTGCGTGGCGAACTATTCCCAGACCAGGATCTGTGGTCAACACTCTTTCCAATCTGGCAGCTGCAGCGGCTGTGCCGTCTGCAACAATCACCTGTCCGGCGTGCTGACTGAATCCAATCCCGACCCCGCCGCCGTGGTGGAAGGAAACCCAGGTTGCTCCTCCGACAGCATTCAACATGGCGTTTAACAAAGGCCAATCAGAAACTGCATCCGTTCCATCCTTTAAACCTTCTGTTTCCCGGTTTGGCGAGGCAACCGACCCAGAATCGAGATGATCCCGTCCAATCACAATAGGCGCCTTAACATGGCCTTCTGCTACCAGGTTGTTAAAAGCAAGTCCCGCCTGGACCCTCTCCCCGTATCCCAGCCAGCAGATCCGGCTCGGAAGGCCCTGGAAAGGCACCTCATCCCGGGCCATGGTGATCCAGCGTTTAAGATGATCATCCTCTGGAAATAATTCAAGAATGATCTCATCGGTGGTGTAAATATCCTCCGGATCACCTGACAGGGCAACCCAGCGGAATGGTCCTTTCCCCTCACAAAACAAGGGCCGAATATATGCCGGTACAAATCCTGGGAAATCAAAAGCGTTTTCAAGTCCCTGATCGTAGGCCCGCTGCCGGATATTATTCCCGTAATCAAACACCTCGGCTCCCGCTTGCTGCATTTCCAGCATCGCCTGGACATGTTTGACCATGGAATCTAGAGACTGTTTTCGGTACTCATCCGGGTCATTTATCCGGAGCCGGTCAGCTTCCTCAATGCTCAAACCGAGGGGGATATAATCCAGCGGGTCATGAGCGGAAGTCTGATCTGTAACCACATCCGGGATCTCCCCCCGTTTCACAAGCTCCGGGAAAATCTCTGCGGCATTTCCAACCAGGCCGATAGAGAGCGGTTTCCCTCGCTCCAGGTAATCGTGAACCCTTTCCAGAGCCTGATCAAGATTTTCCTCAACTTGATTTACGTATCCGATGTCCAGTTTTCTTTTAGCGTGAGCGGGGTCCGCTTCCACTATTAAACCTACACCTTCGTTCATAGTGATCGCCAGCGGCTGGGCTCCACTCATTTCTCCCAGGCCAGCGGTCAGGACAAATTTTCCCCTGAGAGAAGGCCAGCCCTGCTGCCGGGCCAGCGAACCTAACGTCTCATAAGTTCCCTGGAGGATCCCCTGGGTTCCAATATAAATCCAGGACCCGGCGGTCATCTGGCCGTACATCATTAATCCGCGGGCAACCAGATCATCAAAATGCTCCTGGGTTGCCCAGTGCGGGACCAGATTGGAATTTGCGATTAACACCCGCGGTGCATCCAGGTGAGTACGAAATACTGCAACCGGCTTTCCGGATTGGACCAGCATCGTCTGATCTTCTTCCAGATTCTTCAAGGTATCCAGGATTGCATCAAATGAATCCCAGTTCCTGGCAGCTCTACCACTGCCGCCATAGACAACCAAACGGTCCGGATCACCGGCTACCTCAGGATCAAGGTTGTTCTGGATCATCCGGTAGGCTGCTTCAATTTGCCAATTTTTACAAGTTCTCTTGGTCCCCCGGGGTGCTCGAACCACACGTGCCTCAGACATCTTTATCTCCTTCCCAATTCAATTCAGCTCTTTTATTATATATTATGTTAATTTCAACAGTGTTATGATTGAGTTAACGAAATCATGTCAAGCCTGGTTGATTATTCAAGACCCGGGGCCGCAAGAAGAATTGAAATATGCGGTTAAGGGTGAAAAATCAGCGGGATATGGTAAGATGTGGGCTGAAATAAACGAGTAGAAAAAATTGAAATAAGGGAAGTAATATGAAAAACATTTGTGTGGTTGGTGCTGGGTATGTCGGAATTGTTACAGCGGCCTGTTTTGCAGATCTAGGTAACCGCGTTGTTGCCCTTGATATAGATCAGAAAAAAATCGAAGGCTTGAAAGCAGGAAAGATGCCCATCTATGAGCCTGGATTGAATGAATTAATTCAGCGCAATGTAGATGCCGGCCGCCTGACGTTCACCACAGATTATCCAACGGCCCTTGAGGATGCAGAATATGCCTTCATTGCTGTTGGAACTCCTTCTGGCGTAGATGGAGAAGCGGACCTGCAGTATGTAGCCGCGGCAGCGCGATCAATTGCAGATCACATGAATGAAGGATTGATTATTATCAACAAATCCACTGTTCCGGTCGGCACGGGAGATTGGGTTGCGGATATCGTCCGGGATCACAACCCGGATGCCGGAAATTTTGCGGTTGTCTCCTGCCCCGAGTTCCTCCGGGAGGGATCTGCAATCGGTGATTTCATGGAACCTCACCGGATTGTGGTCGGCTCCCTGGATGAAGACGCTGCGGACAAAGTTGCCCAGCTTCATCTGCCCCTCCGGGCCCCCATTGTGGTCACTGACCTGCGGACTGCTGAGATGATTAAATACGCTTCGAATGCTTTCCTGGCGACTAAAATTTCCTTTATCAATGAAATCGCCAATATCTGTGAAGCCCTGGGGGCGGATGTGATGGAAGTCGCCAACGGTATGGGATATGATGCCCGGATCGGCCATCACTTCCTTCATGCAGGAATCGGCTACGGTGGCTCCTGCTTCCCAAAAGATGTTAAAGCCCTGGCGTATATGGCAGAAGAAAAAGGCCGTCACCCCCAAATGCTTCACTCAGTGATGGAAATCAACCAGGACCGGCGCAGAATGGCTGTGGAGCAAATTAAATATTTACTCGATTCAGCGGATTTGTCCGGGAAAACCATCGGTCTCCTGGGGCTGTCATTCAAACCAAACACGGACGATATGCGGGATGCTCCATCGGTGACGATTGCCAATGCTCTGATTAAGGCCGGCGCCCAGGTCCGGGCATATGATCCGATTGCAATGGATGAAGCAAGGGAACTGCTGCCCGCCGTCAAAATGACAGAAACCCCCTACAAGTTAGCGGAAAATTGTGATGCTTTGATGGTCAACACCGAGTGGAACGAGTTCCGGCAGCTGGATTTGGCCCGGATTAAAGAGACCATGAAGTCCGCTGTGATTTTTGACGGGCGCAACATTTATGATCCGGAGAAAATGGCGGAACTGGGCTTTACATACCGGGGTGTGGGGCGAGGCTACAACGGACGAAGACGGAGCTGACAAGCGATGCAGGTGATTGATGAATCCTGAACAACCCCCTGTCATTGATTACGAAGGATCTAATTACCAGACCAGTTTCTGGGACAGAGGTGGAAGGGAATATGAAGACCGGGTAGAAGAAGGTGCTATCCGCCGCCTGCTCCCGGACCGCGGTGAGCTGCTGCTTGAGGTTGGAGCCGGTGCCGGGCGCAACACCCTGCGCTATAAAGGCTATCAGCGGATTGTATTGCTGGACTATTCACTGACCCAGCTGAAACAAGCCCGGGAAAGATTAGGGAATGGGGATCGTTTTACTTACGTCGCCGGTGATGTTTACCAACTTCCATTTAATGCTGCCCTCTTTGACGGGGCAACCATGATCAGGACTCTGCACCACATGCAGCAACCTGCCCTTGCCCTGGGTGAAATTCGGCGTGTGATGCAAAACCAATCCCCCTTTTTACTGGAATATGCTAACAAACAGAACTTAAAGGCTATCTTCCGGTATCTATTTGGACGCCAGGACTGGAACCCCTTTTCACCTGAACCAGTAGAATTTGTAGAGCTAAATTTTGATTTCCACCCCCGCTCTATTCGGGAATGGTTGGAAGAAAATCAATTCCGGATTGAAAACCAGCTTACTGTTTCCCATTTCCGGGTTGATCTTCTCAAGAAAACCATCCCAACCGGGATCTTGGTATTCCTGGACCGCTTGGCACAGCGAACTGGAAATCTTTGGCAGCTCTCTCCGAGCGTTTTTTTGCGGACAATTACTGCCGGAGGACTAGATGAAGTCCCTGATGGCAGTTTCTTCCAATGTCCCAAATGTGGAACACCGCTCAGAGATCCAAAAGATTCCGACCTCCGCTGCCCGGGATGTAGT
Organism: uncultured Anaerolineales bacterium; assembly: GCA_964618295.1. Classification (GTDB taxonomy): domain Bacteria; phylum Chloroflexota; class Anaerolineae; order Anaerolineales; family UBA11858; genus B10-G9. The sequence goes on from CAZTWV010000033.1 coordinate 30,863, forward strand.
GCTCATTATCCTCATCAAGACGGAATTTATGACTTCAGATCCGCTTCGTGATTGATTACCAACACGAGAGGAACCAAAAAATCGGAAGCCTTGAGAAGACTTCCGGTTTTTGTTTTAAAGGTATTCTGAACATCAGCTTCTCAGGCTAGCTCCCAGCTCCTTTTCAAGCCTGGTAACAATCGACTTTCGAATCGAAGCTACTTCTTTATCAGTCAAGGTCCGCTCCGGATTTTGATAAATCAAACTATAGGCGAGACTTTTCTTTTCAGAACCAACCTGCTTACCGCGGTAGACATCAAACAAGCGCAGATCTGCCAGAATGGACCCTCCAGTCTGGCGGATCAGATCTTCCACTTCACGGGCTGGAATATGTTCATCGACCACAATTGCCAGGTCCTCAAGCACCGGAGGTTGGACAGGGATTGGTTCAATTTCAAATAATCCAGGCACAGTTTGAAGTAAAGAATCCAATTTGAATTCAGCCGCCAGCAGCGGGACGTCAAGTAAGTCATATTGATCTCTCACAAGGGGATGAATTTCTCCCATCACTCCCAGTTTCACCTCACCGCTGTAAACAGCAGCACATTTTCCTGGATGAAAACTTTCATGTTCTTCCGGGACAAACCGCAGGGACTCCAGGTGCAGTTCGTCCGCCAGCCTCTCCAAAACACCTTTCAGATCATAAAAATCCATTTGACCTGCTTCACCATCCTGCCAGGATGCAGGCTGCCGCTGCCCGGTGACAGCCAGCACCAGCTGAGAATGTTCCACAGGAAGGTCAGACTGATCTTCCGGGGGGATAAAAACAGGACCGATCTCAAAAATTGCAATCCGCTTCCGATTTCTGGAATTCTTTTCGACAATCTCCAGAGCGTTAGAAAGTAAATTCTGGCGCAGAACAGTTTTATCCGAAGTTATGGGATTGGCAAGGCGGACATAATCTGCAGCTTCAAGCTCACGGGTCGGGAATAATCGGCTTTCCGCTTCTGGTGAGGTAATCCGGTAGGTGACAATTTCCTGCAAGCCTAACCCAACCAAATAATCCTTGATGCTTTCCTCAAGCTCCAGGCGGCGATTGCCAACCTGGGGAGGCAGCCCCGCAGCCAGCTGGGTGGCTGGAATCCGATCGTAGCCGTAGATTCGGGCGATCTCTTCCATCAAGTCCGCTTTCCCGATCATCCCAAGTCCTATATCCAACCGGTGGGGAGGTGTGACGGCCTGAATGGTTTCCCCCTTGACAGAAACCTCAAACTCCAGCTTTTCCAGGAGTTCTCCAATTTGTTTTGCATTCAAACTTATTCCCAACCAGCGCTTGACATCTTCCTCAGTCAGGCTGACAACAGGATCCTCCGGGGGAAGTGGGTAGGCATCTACCAATCCCTCCGCAACAGTCCCTCCGGTCCACTTCCTCATCCATTCCAGGCAGCGGCGGACTCCAAGAGGAGCAACTTCAGGATGCACGCCCCGTTCAAAGCGGTAAGCTGCTTCTGACGGTAAATTTTGATCACTCACTGTGCGCCGAACATTGACATAGTTCCAGGAAGCACCTTCCAGGAGGACATTTTGGGTATTTTCTTCCACCTCAGTTTCGGCTCCACCCATCACACCTGCCAGGGACAGGGGGCCGCTGCTATCCGTTACCAGGACTGTGAAGTCCTGCAGTTTGCGGCTGATACCATCCAGTGTGGTTAATGTTTCGCCTATCTCAGCCCGGCGGGTGATGATCTTTGGTGTTTTCCCGCCAGCCCGATCTTTTAGGGTGTCAAAATCAAATGCATGCAGCGGTTCCCCAATTTCCAGCATTGTGTAGTTAGTAGCGTCTACCAGGCAATCAATCGGCCTCGTTCCGGCCAGCCGCAGGCGGCGCCGGACCCAATATGGACTCGGTTTCCTTTCTACATCTTCAATCAAACCGAGCACAAAACGGGGATTCAGTTCAGGTTCCGTGATCTCAATCTCTACCTGGCCCTGAATTGGCTCGCCTTCCATCTTAACTTCTGTGGATGGCATTTTGAGGGGAACACCTGTCAGCGCTGCGACTTCGCGAGCTACACCCAAGATGCTGGCGACCCGGGCCATATTCGGTGTGACAGCGATATCTAAAACCGCATCTCCCATGTAATCCACCAGAGGGGTTCCAGCCCGGGCGTCATCATACAGAATGATGATGCCTTCATGCTCATCCGAGATACCCAGCTCTTTCTCAGAACAAGCCATCGAATAGGATTCAACCCCCCGGATTTTTCGTCTCTTGAGCGTGGTCAAATGGGTTCCCTTCTCTTCAGTGTACGCGTCAACTATTTGAGCTCCTTCCCGGGCGTAGGCGACCTTCAATGGCGGGGTTAATTCCCCCTGGCCCAGATAGGGAAAAAGATTTGGAGCTCCTGTCAGGACGGTGTGTTCCTGCTCTCCGTCATCCAACCGGCACAGCACCAGCCTGTCCGCGTTGGGATGTGGCATCACTTCCAGAACTGCCCCAACGACAATCGTCTCCGGATCCCAGGCGATCCCGCTGATTTTGGCTTCCTGCCGCTGATCTGCTGGCGGCAGTGGTAATCCAACATAGTGGATCTCCTCAACCTCAAGGCCCGCCAGGGTGATTAACCGGGCCAGATCTTCAACCGGCATCTCAATATTTACAAAATCTTTCAACCACGAAATTGGTACTTTCATTGCTGCATTCCTTTCACTGTTTAGCCCAAGTGTTCAACTTAGGAGGAGATTTAAAATTGATCCAGAAAACGTAAATCATTGGACCAGAAATACCGAATATCTTCAATTCGGTGGCGCATCATAGTGATCCGTTCCGGACCCATCCCAAAAGCAAATCCGGAGTAAATTTCAGGGTCATATCCCCCGTTTGTCAGCACATTTGGATGAACCATTCCGCAGCCTAATATTTCCAGCCAACCAGTCCCTTTACAAACTGGACAACCCGTTCCCCCACAAAGGAAGCAGGCTACATCCATCTCTGCCGATGGTTCAGTAAACGGAAAATGCGAAGCCCGGAAGCGGGTCTTCACATCCTGACCGAACATCCGGCGGGCGAAATTATTTAAAGTGCCTTTCAAATCTCCAAATGTAATCCCGGTCCCCACAGCCAGACCTTCAACCTGGTTAAACTGGATTTCTGATCTGGTTGTAATTTGTTCATACCGGAAACACATCCCGGGAAGAATAATCCGCAGTGGGGGTGGATCCTCCGAATGCTGTTCCAGGTGTTCCCGCATAGCATGGATTTGACCTGGAGATGTGTGGGTCCGGAGTAAAACCGGATTCTCCTGATCCTGCTTTCCCGTATCAATAAAAAATGTATCCTGCATATCCCGGGCGGGATGATGAAGGGGGAAATTCAGGTATTGAAAGTTGTAGCGGTCATTTTCAACTTCCCTGGAACGATAAATCTGAAACCCCATATCTCCGAAAATCCGGTAAATTTCCCGCAGGGTCTGTGTGGTGGGGTGGAGATTTCCAATGTTTACAGGTCTTCCGGGAAGCGTGACATCAATTCGCTCCCCCTCCAGGGAATCATGAATCCGCAGCTGATGAAGTTGATCTGATTTTTTCTGAAATTCTTTTTCCAGGGCGACCTTGACTTGATTTGCTTTTCTACCTACCACGGGGCGTTCTTCTTTAGAAAGCGTTCCTAAAGATTTAAAGACATCCATTATCTGAGAATTACGACCCAGATATTTCACTTGCCAATCATCTAAACTGTCCTGGTCTTCAATTTCTTTCAGTAGATCCAGGGCTTCCTGTTTAATTTCCAGCAGCTTTTCATTCATACATCCTCCCAACTGCAATGATCCTGACAATAAAAAAAAACCGCCCCTGAAGGGGCGGGAATTCCCGCGGTGCCACCCAACTTTGGCTGTCGAAACAGCCCTCACTTCCAACAGCTTACCACTCTGAAAACGATTGGAGATCCACATAACGCCGGATAAGCGTCTCAGACTACTTGAATCAATCTTTCCCCTGAGCCCTCGGGAGTGAACTTCGCCGGAAATTCGATCTGCAGCGGGGTTTCAGTCACTGCCCCGCATTCCCTGTCAGCGTCCTACCAGTTACTTTTCTCCGTCACAGGTTTTTATATTTATCTAAGTTAACTATGTCCTAATTATGGATAAAAATCAAGAATTGTCAAGTCTAGAGCAAAAACTGTTATTTAAACTTGAAAACTGGACAGTTTAAACCTGAAAAGTGGACACCTGTTTTGACAAGCATAAAGTGATAATTTACGATTTCTCCTCCAATATA
>CAZTWV010000034.1:0-34245 GCA_964618295.1 uncultured Anaerolineales bacterium
ATCCATAATCCGCCCGGTGAATGAATTCACGGGCTGGGGAAAACAATCCCGCTGAAGCGGGATGATTCCATATTCTTCAGGATTCAACAACCTTTCTATATACTGAGGGTGGCTTGACCGATCGTCCCTACGGCTCAATAATTAATTCAGGTGACAATCCGCTGGACCACTCCCGGAGAGTTGGGAAGCTCCGGGAGGCCTCCAACTGCGCCGGTTTAATAAGAACCCAGCCAGCGTCCCCGCTGGCGTGACCAGCGGTTCAACTCATCAGCGAGACGCTGATGGAGTTTAATTGATAGATTGAGGTTCACCAGATTGAAGAGAAAAACCCAGCCAGCGTCCCGCTGGCGTGATATTCTAACCTCAACAGCGAAAAATTAATCAAGAGCCTTTAGAAGATTTCCGATGGACGGCTCCCGGAGAGTTGGGTGAGGGAGCGATGTGCTGCCCCGCCCTTTTGGCATTCTTGATCCTGAGATAATCACTGGAAATCGAACAATACCAAGGACTACCTGCCAGGTTGCCCCGGCGGCATATCTAACAACTTCCAAAAAGAAACCCTGATCCGGATAAACCTGCAAATCAATCAGTCTCCTGGTCTTGCGACCAGTTCCGATTCCCGTATTTCGGACAGTTCAAGACCTCCCCTCACCACTGATCAAGAATTTTTATCTTTCCTGTATCCTTCAACTATCAAGACCGGAACAATGAAATATTCCTCCTACAGATTACGAGCACCAGAAAGGAGCACCAGGCTTATGGATCACAATCAGCAGGACGTCATTCTCACCAACGGATTGAGCAAAAATTTCGGTGCTGTTCAGGCCCTGAAGAATGTGGATTTGCGGGTGCCGGAACACTCGATTTTCGGCTTCCTGGGTCCCAACGGGGCCGGGAAATCAACCTTGATGAAAATTTTGCTCGGGCTGTCCCAACCCAGCGCCGGGAGTGGGACTATTTTCGGGCATGATATCAGCCAGGAAAGCGTCCAGATCCGGGAGCGGATCGGCTACCTGCCCCAGCACCCCCGCTTTATCAACCAGATGACCGCCCGGGAAAATCTGGAATACACGGCCCGCTTTTTCTTCCGGGGGCCTGAATCAGCCATTCAGGAGCGATGTGATGAGATGCTTGAACTGGTCGGTTTAATCGATAAGTCTGACCGGATCATCAAGGGTTTTTCAGGGGGGGAAAAACAGCGTCTGGGAATCGCCCTGGCCCAGGTCAATTACCCGGATTTGTTAATTCTCGACGAACCTGCTTCTGCGCTGGACCCCCTGGGGCGCCAGTCCGTTCTGGAGGTCATGGATCGGCTCCGAAAGCACACCACAATCTTTTATTCCACCCACATCCTGGATGATGTCCAGCGGGTCAGCGATACCGTGGCCATTCTCAACAACGGCCAGCTGGTAGCCAGCGGGCCGATCGAGCAAATCCTCAGCGGTCAGGACGGTGTGGTTTACCAGCTGGGTCTCAAGAACACCCCCGAAAACTGGGAAAAAGAGCTGGAAGCAGTACCCTGGGTGACCCGGACCAGCCTGGTTCAACGCAATGGGGCCGATATCTGGCAGGTGGGTGTCAGCGACGAAGCAGCCGCCAATAAGGAGCTGCTGCGGTTGGTGCTCTCTGACCCGGAGGTGGAAATCACCGAGTTCAACCGCAAAAAATACGAACTGGAAGAAGTCTTTGTAGAAATCGTCAAGGGAGACAAACATGACAGCAAATAGTCAACTGCAGCGGATTGAACAATCAGGAAGCCTGCGGGGCTTTAAAAATTTATTCCGGAAAGACAGCCAATCCTGGTGGGGCACCCACCGCTGGTGGATCAATGCCCTGCTCTGGACGGTGCTGTTGGCCGGGCTGACAGCGATCATGCTGTTCGGACCCAACGAGGAGCTCCAGGAAGCATCCGCGGCCGATATCGCCCGGGTAGGTGGGGAAACGGCTTACATTCTTACCATCGCCTTCACCGCGTTCTTCGAATTTGGTGTACCGATCCTTGCAATTGGAACCATCATTCAGACCCAGGATCTGATTCTGGACGAAACCCAGAGCGGACTGGCGGAATGGCTGCTGGCGAAGCCGGTTTCCCGCCGGGCATTTATCAGCGCCAAGCTGGCCGCTAACTTGATTCCAGTCCTGGTGCTGATGATCGGGCTGCCAGCCTTACTCACTTACGGGCTGGTTTCCTTCCGCCTGGGTGAATATTTTTCCGTAACACCCTATCTGAGGGCTGTAGGTATGCTGGCTTTACACACCCTCTTTTACCTGACCCTGACCCTGCTGCTGGGAACAATCTTCAAGAGCCGGGGGCCGATTCTGGGAATCACGCTGGGATCGGTGCTGGGCGGAAACCTGCTGGGCGGATTGCTCTCGCCCCTGTATCTGGTCACCCCCTGGATGCTGCCCAAGCTTTCGGCCCTGGCAGCCAGCGGTCAGCCATTTCCGGCAGAAGTCGGTATTGCCCCGGTAATCGCCGCCGGGATCTGGTCCGTGATTTTCACAGCGGCGGCCTTCTTAAAGTTTGAAAAAGCGGAATTCTAATCAGTTTGAACCAGACCAGTCCTTCTCAGGATCACTGATAGGACAGAAAAACAAATCAGAAAGAGGGAAGCGCGCTTTCGGCGCGCTTCCAGTACTGATCACCCACCTCTGAATAATTCTCGTGTTTCTCCAGTATGCTGACAGCTGATCCATAGACTTAGATCATTGAAATACAATAACAAATTACTAGATCACTTACTACTGGTACAGCCCTAAAGGCACCCTCCTCCGCTCCAGCCAGCGTCCCCGCTGGCGTGAAGATCATTTACCCCATCAGCGAGACGCTGATGGGGTTCTCTTCTTCCGTAGGGCCGGGGTGATAACCCGCCCTTTTGATGTCCTGGATCCCGGACGAATCGCGGTGAATTGTTAATCACAAAAGGCGACCTACCAGGTCGCCCCTACGAAAGTGCAAACAACTCGACTGCCTGAAATTTTTGGGTTCCTTTTTACCCCCAGTCCGCTGAAATCTAACAACTAATTCCTAGATCACTATTTGCTGGTACTGCCCCACTACTCCAGCAGGAAATTCGCGATTTCTTCCAGCGACTGTTCCGCCTGCGGCAGCCCGAAAAACAGCTGCCAGACATGCCACATCCGGGGGTAAATCTCCAGCCGGACATCCACCCCGGCAGCTTCAGCCCGCGCGGTGATCCGCAGGGCGTCCTCCCGCAGGGTCTCATCCTCACCGACATGGACCAGCAGGGGCGGCAGGCCGGCAAAATCGGCGAAGACCGGTGAGATCAGCGGGTTTAGCGGATCGCTGGCTCCCAGATAAGCCTCCGTATAGCGTTTCATGATCCGGTGCGGTACAACCGGATCCTGGAAATCATCCGGGGAATCAATTTTATTGCTGAAATCCACAGCCGGCGAGAGGCAGGCTCCTGCCGCCGGCAGCTCAGCACCAAGCTCCTGCAGTTTCAACATCAGGGTCAAAGTCAGGTTTCCGCCGGCGGAATCCCCCGCTGCAGCAATCTCCCGGGGAGAGATCCCCCGCTCCAACAGCCAGCGGTAAGCTGTTGCAGCGTCTTCCAACGCCGCTGGAAAGGGATAACGGGGTGCCAGGCGGTAATCCACCAGAAGGATTCGGGCCCCGGTTTTCCGGGCCAGCTCCGCCCCCAGCTGGAGGTGCTGAGGGGTCAGGCCGTACACAAACCCGCCTCCGTGCAGGTAAAGCAGAACCCGGTCTTCCCGGCCGTTAGCGGAACGGATCCATTCACAGGGCACATCGCCGGCCGAGACTGACTCGCAGTGGATGTCCGGCCCCAGCCGGACTGTCTTAAGACCAAGTTCCAGGAACAAACGGGCCAGGGACCACGGGACCCAGCGCTGCATCAAACGAATAACAGGCAGGGCAGCCCGGAATTGGCGTTCTTCGGAAGATATCTCCATAAAATATCACTTTGCAGCCGCATCAGCTGCTTTCTTCTTCAACATCACTCCGTGGATAAAACACCAGGGGATATAAAGGGCGATCAAAATCACTGCCAGCCAGTAAAGCGGAGGCTGATAATCTTTAAACGGAAGCAGGCCAAAACCAACGACCGCAAACACAAATCCCCGGACAAAAAACGAAGCCGGTTTCAAACTCCGGTGCCCAAAGAGGACCTGGTTGGCGAAACTATGGAAGTCATGCGGGTTGAACGGGATGGCCTCTGAGTTACCTGATTCCACATCCATTGAAACCAGGTAGATCTGACGGGTCCGCGAAAAGCGCCAGATAAATACCAGAAAAATCACAATTCCAAAAATGACAGTATTTTCATCAATCATTGAATTCTAACTCCGATTGGTCCAGCCCCCGACCCGGTCGCCAATTCACTTTCCGCACCTCAGCACCCCCTCCCCCGCTCATCCACTTGCTGCAGATCTTTTTGTCCTGAAAACATGCTTCGCTCCAATCAGGATTTGAGATTCCTGGTCCCGGGTTAAGTTGAATGCCTGGAACTGAGTTTACTCTCCGGCAGCCCGTTTAACAATTCTGTTTTCCTCCCGGGGAGGATCCTCACTCAATAAGATCGGAAGCACGGTCGCAGCCCAAATCAGGGGTATCCCAATCATCGCTGCATCCCAACGGAATGAAACTGGAACCAGTACAAGCAGCCAGGGTGAGAGCACAGCGATCCCCGCTAGCAATGACCTGAGTGGAGACAGATTCCTCGCTTCTGAAAGAATCAGAACTGCCAGAAACAAGTCATAGATCCATCTCATCGGGGTTAAAGCGACGCCTGCCAGGACTGCCGCTGAAAACCAACCTGGACGGTTCTTTTTGAGGGAAAGATAGATCGACAACACCAAGATCCCAATAAATAAAGCAGCGTAAAGATAATTCCATGGCCTGGACAGGATTTCCATGCTCCAGAGAATTATTGTTGACACTTTCGTTTCAAGCATTTCAAAATAATCAGGAATCCAATTCCCGGCCGGAATAAAACTGCTGGCCAATAGGACAGTAATCAGGCCTGCGAAACCCGCAAGAAGCCTCCAGTTTTTCCGGAAGAGTGCCCATCCAAGAAAGATTGCAGCGGGTACAACAGTAACGGTGGGTTTAATCAAAGTAATGCTCAGGATCATGCCTGCCAGAAGTGGGTTTTGTTTTCGGAGCTGATATGCTCCAAACAGCGCCAGTAAGCTCAAACAGCCAAGCTGGCCCTTCATCACGGAAATGATGATAAAGGGCAGACTTCCAATTACAAGTCCCAAAAACCAGAGTGATTCTTTCCAGAAATTATTACCTCCTGCAAATGCTGCCAAGCTTTTCAGGAGATTCAGGACTGCCCACAGCAAAACCCCGACCCAGATCACACTGGCTAATTGATAAGGAAGTAAAGAAAATGGGACAAATATCAGAAAGAGCCAGGCAGGATAGCTAAATAACATCGGGTCTTCACCCATGGCAGGCCCGCCGTATACCAGATTTTGAATCTCGAGTGTGGTTCTGAGCCTGTAGGGATCCGTACCCTGGAGCATATCTTTTACACCAACCCAGTAGGATGCAAAATCCATTCCAACCCAGCGGTACTGCCCGTGGGGTCCACTTACCATCCAGGTATCGAAAAGCCAGGAAGCTGTCAAGATCATGGTTGCAAGCAAAAACAGCTGAATCAAAATCAGTATTCGGTTCTTTTTCATTATCCAACCCCTTCCACCTACCAGCGATGGAGGATTCTTTCGATTACCGGCACCCTACCAGAGATCAACTGCCGGGGTCAAGTTCCCGATTTTTATACCAACCTGTTTGATTTCATTAAATAATATACCCGAATAAAGATTTCTCCCACAAACGTTACAGTTACCCGGAGTTCTTCCGGAGCTCCAGGTCCTTTTCGCGCAGGATCCATTTCACCGCTGGAGTGTTGTCGTCTACGGATCCTACCAGCTCCTTGCTTCCATGATCGGGGTACCAGACCTTCTGTCCGGAAAGCTGGCAGTCCACCAGGTATGATCATCCTATCCTGGAAATTTTTCTTTGCCCAATTTCTTTTGGATGATGAAGACAACAGCCCAGGGGAGAAGCGCAGTAACCAGGCCCGCGGTCTGGGGGGCGGCCAGAAAGGATGACAACCAGAACATTAACACATTGCTGAGGGCGTGGAATACAATGCACAGAAAGACACTCCCTGTGTTGTTAAAGAACCAGACATAAATATATGTCATGCCGATCAGAGCCATCACATTTCCAGCAAGCGACATCAGGACGGTGATTACGATTTGCAGGCCAGTAACATTTTGGGTCATTGCCAGCGTTTGGATGATAACGATTGGAAAATGCCAGATCGACCAAAACAAGCCCAGAATCCAGATATATTTCTCCCCTGTGAATTGGCTTTTCAATCTTGGCAGAAGATAACCCCGCCAACCGGGTTCTTCACCCAGACCACTTCCAATTACCAGCAATATTAACAATCCGAAAATATACCAGACTGCCAGATTACTGGTGTTAAATCCGCCCAAGAACCCGAAAACAACCACCGGGACCGCCGGAATAAGGAAGCTCAGCAGCAAGGCAATCAAATACCATTTCCGGTCAATTCGCCATAGTATGATCCGGCTCCACCAATTCGAAAGTCCCTCGCGACCGTCTTCCAACCAGGTCGCTGTAAAACCTGCAATCAGGGGACCGTAGACTCCCAGGAAAAACGCAGCTGAAAGCCATTTATGCTGGGCATTATCAAATCCTGTCCGGAACAAAATATGATAGGTATCAAAATTGGGCATCACGTAACCTTTGCGGAGCCCGATAATCAGACCGGGCAGCCAGCACAGTCAGGTGATTCCATTTGCCAGGAGCAAATAGACAGATAAGGTGTATTTCCTTGGTTTCCAGCTCTTTCCTTCCATGGTACTTCCCCATCCTTGATGAATTTTCCTGAAATTATAGTTCAAATATCCCGCTGCTGGCCTTTTTTTCATTACAAACAACTGGAATTTTTTGAATCCTGATGGAGAACTGTGATTTGTTTTCAGTCACCAGTGAAGAATCTAAAAACAAACCAAAGTAAGTGTCCTGTATGGAATCCATTTTGCTCATTCCGTACAATATACAGGGCGGGTCCGGTACAGCCGGGATTGTGTAGTCCTGGATCACTCCACTATCCCCATTCAAACATGGACATGACTATCAGGAACAGACTGTGCTGCCCAACAGCCCAAACGATGGTTTTATCCCGCTGAACCTGCCAGGCCCAGCCCCATCCGGCCAGAAAAAGAACAAGTGCCACCAGGATACCTATCGGGACCGTGGGCACGGAACGAAAAGTCCGGAAATGATAACCTACAAAGATCACTGCCTGCGAAAGCAGGGCAGTTCCTTTCCGGCCGTTAAAGGCCTTCTCCAGGGCAGGCAGCAAGGCAGCGCGATAATAGAGTTCCTGGCCAATTCCGGAAGCAGGTGCATATACGAGAGCTGGGAGCCACTTCCATCCACTGAACCCGGTGCTGGAAATCAGGATAGGCAGTAAAAGGACCGTCACAGCCCCTAAACTGAGCAGCCCCTGGGGTGAGATCCTGCCAAACCTGAGGTACAGATCGGAGAGACATAATCCCGAAAGCAGGAGGACAATCACGCTGATCAAGCCCGGGGTCAATGAAAGTATGGCAAAGATGGGTTCCGCCGGTTGAAGAACATCAATGCTGGTCAGCATCAGGCTCATCACCAGTGTCACAACCAGAGCTGCCGTAAATGGAAAATTCTGCTGTGTGCCTGGGAAGGATTGATTTTTGGCCATTTTTTATATTTTCGGGATAAATTCACTGTCCACCGGAAAAGCTCTGCGAAGCGTCCTGTCAGGGGACCGGCTGCCGCCGCTGTCCAGATTATCCAAATAATTGGGACTTAACGAGATTTTGCCGCATGACCCGTTAAGGGCAGGCCCCTCCATAACAATCCGGTATGGACACAATATTTATTTCAAAATCGATGGTCCCCTTCATCTCTTCAAATTCCGGAAACGTTTAAGGAGAAGCGGCACTTCCTGGTTTTTCCAGAATTCAGGCGACACATGACCGCCGGACATCCCCCCTTTGTCGTATCCCGGAACAAAAATAAAACCTTCCTGTGACAGCGGGGAACCTGTCAACTGTTCAAAAGCATCCTCAAGCATTTTTTGAAATTCTTCTTCAGACTGCAGGGATTCAATCTTCTCGAAATAATCCCTCATATCATCCCACAGAAAAGGATCTCCCCTGAGACCCCACTGCTGAGGTTTCTGATGGAATATAATAGACAAGTTGTTTTGTTCCGCCATATTGATTTTTAGCAATTTTTACAAATGCCTTAATTCGCTTTTAGATTCCAGTGACTTGAGCAGCACCCCGGTAAGCTTATCTTCGGATTTACCTTTCCCGGCCCCGCAGGTTCAATCAATTTTTCCTGCTTTCGTCTCACCAGCGCCCGATGGGTGCAGTTCCCGGCAGATTACTGTGCATTCCTCACAAAATCGCTGGTCCGCAGCCAGGAAAACGCTAAATAAGTCACCAGGTAGAGAGATGTATACATCGTAATAAATACAATCATATCTTTAGATTGCAGTGGATTTGTGATCGGTGTCAGCGAATCTGAAATAATCAGAAGCGGATCCTGCAGTATGTCCCAGCTGTTCCATCTCAAAAATCTCCCAATGTAGACCCCATAGCCGCTTAATCCGATGATCATGAGTGCAAATATCCAACCTGCTATTTTTCCAGCATAAGATTGGACGATCTTCTGCATCGTATTCAATGACCCGATCGCTAAAAACAGTCCTGTCCAGGCGGCGATGGATAAAAATCCCGCATCATACCAGACCGGGATGGTGGCTTTATTTCTTAAGTGATTCAGATCCGTCACAATATATAAAGCATTGGGTAAAAAAATTACCCACAAAACAGCCGGGACAATTAGCGCCCACCACCAGGAGGGCCGGACTTGATTAATTACCGCCACACAAAGACAAAACAGATAAGGCAGCCAGGCTAAAAACAAATTCCAGATCAGGTTTTGATAGATCAGCTCCTGACTCCAGTAAACCCTTCCAATATAGTATAGAAAAAATAAAAATGTTGAGAGTGCGATCGGGTAAAAAGTATGATCTGCCAGAAACCTGTGAAGAGCCTTGATTCCCGCTGTCAGTTTAGGCATAATATCCATTCCTCTTTAATAAAAACACGATTCTTTTACGCAAAACCTGCAGACGCCAATTTTAATGCATATTTTTCCAAGAAGGTAGGATACCACATCCAGGACCTGCTGTGCTGGATGTGGGGTGGTTTTTAAGCCAAGATTCAATTTTACAGACTATGCGAAACATCCTGACAGGGCAGAGTCTGAGCAGTGAGGAGCAGATTCATGGCAGTAAATAGTTTTCAAATTACCCACGAAACGTAAACTTCGCTCAATACCTTAATCAACTTACTAATTACCATTGACTGCATCAACCGTCTCCCCTTCCCCTCTTCTCTGCGCTAGAGGCGCGCCCCGTCCTCCATCCCCGGTTGCAACCGCAGCTAACCTGAACGGCGGTCCCATGGATCGGGGGGTAAGGTGCGTTAGAATTGAAGACCACTGGCAAAAACATTATCTTTTATTGCGGCAAAAAACTAGTAGAACCTGGATATGAAACCATACTCATTTCTTCCCCAGGTAATTTCCAACCATCCCTCCCAACTAAGTAAACAAAGCCCAGGGTATTTGTGGAAAAACCAAGACACCAATTGAACCGAGTAAACCACCGCTGATCATCATAAACAAAGCAATGGGAGACGCCAACAAAAAAGCGAGCAAAGTTATCCTCCTCCCTGTTTTGCAATGCTGACGATTTGTAAAATAGATAAATATTAATCCCCCCAGCGTTCCTGCTACAAAAAACAGGATGTAATCCAAAACACTGGAAGTTGTGTTCCATTTCCCAAAGCGCACAAAAAACACAGCAATTTGCGCAGCTACAGATAATAAACCGATAAACAGAACTCCAAATAATTGATATTTTTTCATAAAGCTTCTTCTATCAAATGTGGGAATTTGTTTTTTTCTGCAGCTGCTTAACGTCACTTGCATGCGTCTTATGTTGGCGCAACCTGCCTGTGTTTATGGCCTGCAGGCTGTTTATTCCAATCCAGGACCAAACTTTGTTTTCGCAAAGCCTTCCTCTGCTGCACAGCAGATCCGGTTAACGCTGGGGTAAAAGCCCAACAGTATGCCTTTCTTTCTGATCCTACCACGACAAAATCGGTAGAAGGATTGAAAGCCAGGAGATAATTGAGGAAATTGCAATGATGATGCAGGTTAAGGAATGAACCACAACAGCGGTTTTTCGTGTTTCCAACATTTGATCCTGGATCGAGTAATATTTCCAGGCTCTGGTCACGATTTTCCAGATTGGTATACATAGTACGAAAGTTAGTAAAGCCAGCGGATTTAACGAAGCTGAAAAAACTCCGAGCAGCAGGGTAAAAAAAAACCATTAATATGATGACCGGGACCCCTACCCGGCCAGAGAAATGAATTCCGAAATATGTTACCAGGGTTTTCCGGCCCGATATCTGGTCCATTTGATAGTTTGCCAATTTATCTATCCAGACCCACAAACCCGTCATCACAATCACAGGTAAGGAAGCTAGATAAACTGTCCGTGTGATGTCACCAATCTGGATGAGATAAGCCCCGATAATTGGTAACATTCCCAGACTGTAAGAGACTACAATTTCCCCACCAGCTTGACGAAAGAAGCAAACTGGCGGAACCACATAGATTACGCCAACAAAAAAAGTACAAAAGCCATAAACTAGAAAAATACCTGGATAAACGTGCGATAAGAGCTGTAGATTATTATTGATATGAAATCCAATCAAGCACCCGAAACCAATACATAATCCTGCTGAACCCAGGATTATTTCTCTTGACCACCATTCGGTTTGATCACGCTCAAACCAGGCAAGAAAAAACGAAAAACCAGCATGAAACAGCACAGCTACCAAAAGGAATTCAATTGCGATTATGGGTCTAAAAGTGAAACCAGGTGGGCCCAGCCAAAAGGGTAAGGTTGTACCTACCACTGCGGGCAGCAATGAAGCTGTCCAGAATCGAAATCCCGCAAAATTTAGCCCATCCCGCATCGTATTTAACATCGGATTGTTTCTAAATTTTTTAATCCTACCATTTTTACCCCCAGCTACTAAGCTTTGCAAAGCATCCTGGAAGGGCATCCGCCGCCGGTTCTGCCTTTGATAGTGGCTGAGCAGAACCATGCGGCAGGGGGTTTAGGCTCGCTTCCAGAATATTGTAATTTGTAATTCGTAAATATTGGATAGAATTCTAAACCGCACAATTTACAGCCACTCTAAAACTAAATCAATTGATTGCTTCCAATTTACGGCAAACTGTATCATCCACTGTTCTCCGTTCCCGGTCTTCTCCTGCATTTTTTCACCGCCCTTCGCCGCATAGGTGCAGTTTACCCAGTCAGGTAAAGCTGAGATTAGGCGGAATATATCTATTCGGAACCAACCTTTCGAAGATGAATTTTGATACGAATGAGTTTGAAGATACCCATCAAGATAAATAGAACAGATATAAAAAAGAGTAAATAGCTCAACAGCATCCCTTTCCGAACGAAAAACCATCCTGCTCCAAATAGAAAAAACCCGGCAAGAACGATAACAACAGGTTTTTCTTGCTTCTCAGACACGACAAACATACAGATCCCCCCCAAAATGTAAATAGCTGTAAACAAAATATCAAGGCACCATATAGTTAGAAAATTCGTATTTGATTGATGGTGTTCATGGGGATGAATATCTTGGCTAACGATTACTAAAGAGGGTTGTAACCAGCCCAGTTCTTGGGGACAGGGTTTGATCCATCCTGCTTGCCAGCGCCATTGTCCCATACCCGGGTAATCTACCCGTTGACCAACCCTGACACCAAAATGAAGGTGTGTGCGCAGGGTTTTTTTTCACTGCCGCCATTTTCATCTGAATCTCCCAAATAGCCAATCAGCTCCCCCTTCTGCACCCGGCCTTTTCCTATCCTCCAACGGCTAGGACTCAGATGACCATATAATGAGTACAGGTTGGCTTGCGGATTATCGATGATGATCAACCAACCGTATCCTTTCAGCGGACCGGAAAAACTCACCTGACCATTTCCCATGGCGTACACGGGTGTGCCCGCCGGTTGGAGAATATCTTCAGCGGCATGGTGTTCAGGCCCCCTCGCCGTCCTGCCATTCGCGGCAAACCCGGTCGAAAACGGGTTCTGAGCTGCAAAGATGTTTGGATCTATCAAAGGAAACTGGAAGATAAAACTATCATTTCCTAAGTAAGTTGGCATCTGTGATAGATCAACCGGAGAGGCTGGCGGGCAGGACGCAGGCAGCTCAGTGCACCCTCCCAAAACAAGCACAAAAAGAATCAGGATCACAAACCAACTGTGATTTTTCACAACATGTCTTGTCCTGAAAAACGTTTACAGTGTCCAGTTTTGTCCGCAGCGCAGGAACCCTTAAACCTTCAACTTTGAACCATCCACCACAACAAAAAAAAGCTCCCGGCGTATCTTCCCACCGGGAGCTTCTTCGCTAACATTTTCTCTTTCTGAATTTAGAGACGATTTACAATTCACACCTTACCATTTACCGTTTCCCCTGTGCCTGCTGCTTCTCAATCTTGGCCCAGGAATCCCGCAGGGCAATCGTCTGGTTGAAAACCAGCTGATCCTCCCTGCTGTCCAGGTCGACGCAGAAATAACCCACCCGCTCAAACTGGAACTTATCCCCCACCTGCGATCCTTCCACGTTGGGCTCGATCATGGCGCCCTCGATCACTTCCAGCGAATCCGGGTTGAGGTGGTCCAGGAAGGTCTCGCCTTCCTCCGTGTCCATCGGGAAGGGATGGTTGAAAAGCCGGTCGTAAACCCGGACCTCGGCTTCTAGCGCATGGGCGGCCGAGACCCAGTGGATGGTGCCCTTGACCTTGCGGCCGTCCGGCGAGCTGCCGCCTTTGGTGGCGGGGTCAATGCTGCAGAGCAGCTCAACCACCTCACCCTGCTCGTTCTTGATCATCTCATCGCAGGTCATGTAGTAGCCGTAGCGCAGGCGCACTTCCCGGCCCGGTCCCAGGCGCCAGAATTTCTCCGGTGGATCCTCCCGGAAGTCATCCCGGTCAATGTAGAGCACCTTGCTGAAGGGCACCTGACGGGTGCCGTGAGTCTCGTCCCCGGGGATGTTGGGGAATTCCATCATTTCCACCTTGTCCTCGGGATAATTGGTGATGGTCACCTTGAGCGGGTCTAACACCCCGCTGACCCGCGGCACGGTGTGATTCAGCTCGTTCCGCACGTAATGGTCAAATTTCGAGCGCTGGATGGTGCTGGGGGTCAGACCGACCCCGATGTGCTCCATGAAATCGTAAATTGCTTTAGCGGGGATCCCCAGCCGGCGCATCCCGGACAGGGTCGGCATCCGCGGGTCATTCCAGCCGCTGACATACTCCTCCTCGACCAGCTGGCCCAGGTAGCGTTTGCTCATAATGGTGTAGGTCAGGTTAAAACGGGCGAACTCGATCTGGCGCGGATGGTAGATATCCAGCTCATCCAGGAACCAGTTGTAGAGCGGGCGGTTGTTCTTGAACTCGATCGAGCACAGCGAATGGGTGATGCCTTCAATCGAATCCGACTGCCCGTGAGCCCAATCGTACATGGGGTAAATGCACCATTTGTCCCCGGTCCGGTGGTGGGTTTCAAACAGGATGCGGTACATGACCGGATCCCGGAGGTTGAGATTGGGCGAGGACATGTCAATTTTTGCCCTCAGCACGCGGCTGCCTTCCTCGAACTCCCCGGCTTTCATGCGCTGGAACAGGTCCAGGTTTTCCTCTACAGAACGGTCCCGGTAAGGGCTGTCCCTGCCCGGCTCGGTCAGCGTCCCGCGGTACTCGCGGATTTCCTCGGCGGAGAGATCATCCACGTAGGCTTTGCCGGCCTTGACCAGCTCGAGGGCCCACTCGTAGAGCTGTCCGAAATAATCCGAGGCGTAAAAGAGCCGGTCCTCCCAATCGCAGCCCAGCCACTGGATGTCCTCCTGGATGGCGTGCACAAACTCCTCCTCTTCCTTGGATGGATTGGTGTCGTCAAAGCGCAGATTGAACTTGCCGCCAAACTGCTCGGCGATCCCGTGGTTGAGGATGATGGCCTTGGCATGGCCGATATGGAGATACCCGTTGGGCTCCGGTGGGAAGCGGGTGTGAACCCGGTCGTAGCGCCCTTTTGCCAGGTCTTCCTTGACCTCGTCACGAATAAAATCAGTCAGTTCGTTTTCTTCCGTCATATCTATCCTTCTCTTGAAACCGGGCTGGATCACTTCCACCCGGTTGGCTTTCCAGTTTACTTATCACCCGATTTTATCATAGACCCGCCGGCCCGGAAGCAAAGCGTCTCTGGAATTGACGAACCCTTCCGGAGATGATAAAATACCATGCGCTGGTGGGGGCTCGTCTAACGGTAGGACAGCGGTCTCTGGAACCGTAAGTCGGGGTTCGAATCCCTGGCCCCCAGCTCTCGACCCCGGATCACTCCGGGGTTTTCATTTTTAATCTCCCATTTACAGATTTTTTAGCTCCGGCTTTGGTTTAATAGAGTATAGTAAAATCAGGTTGAAGCGGTAGAAATTCTATTCTTTTCTAAGGAGAAAATCATGGCAGATGTTGTGGAATACACGGTTTTCGGCGATGACCTGCAGATGGTCGAAATTCAGCTGGATCCCCAGGAAGGGATCCGGGCCGAAGCCGGCACGATGCTTTACATGGACAAAGGCATCCAGATGCAGACCGGGACCGGCGGCGGATTGTTCAAGGGTGTGCAGCGGATGTTCACCGGCGAGAGTTTCTTTATCACCACCTTCCTCAACACCGCCTCGGCCCTGAAGCGGGTGGCTTTTGCCGCTCCCTACCCCGGTAAGATCATCCCGCTGGACCTGACCGCCCTCGGCGGGAAATTCCTGTGCCAGAAAGACTCCTTCCTATGTGCGGCCCGGGGGATTGAAATTGAGATCGCTTTCAGCAAAAAAATCGGCGCCGGCCTGTTCGGCGGCGAGGGGTTTATCCTGCAGCGGTTGGTAGGCGACGGGTTGGCCTTTGCCCACGCCGGCGGGACAATCATCGAACGCGACCTGGCCGAAGGCGAGGTATTGAACGTGGACACCGGCTGCCTGGTAGCATTCTCACCCAGCGTAGATTATGACATTGAATTTATCGGCGGCTTCACCAACGCCCTGTTCGGCGGTGAGGGCCTGTTTCTGGCCAAACTGACCGGACCCGGCAAGGTTTATCTCCAGAGCTTACCGCTCTCCCGTCTAGCGGACCGGATTGCGGTTGCGGCCAACCTGAACCGGAGCACCGGTGAAAGCAAAGGTGCAGCGGGTATGGGCGGGGAAATCCTGGGCGATATCATCAGCGGATTGTAATTCTAGAATCGGGAGGCAAAGACAAATTTTGGAAGAGATCACTGGGTTTTTCAAGGGAAGTTTCAATCAAGACCGGGTCCTGCGGCTGCTGGCCTGGATTGGCGGTACTGCAATCAGCACCATCTGGCTCGTTCTTTTGGGGATTTCGATCTTCAGTAAAACATCTGAAGTACAGCTGGAATTCAATCTGGAAGGATTACTGCTGATCATTTTAATCCTGTCCTCGACGGGCGGTGTTTTACTCAGCATGAAAAACATCGTATCCGGCGGGAAGATGATCATCATCAGCAGCCTGTTCCTGAGTATCTATTCCTACTTCGCGTCCGGGCAAAATCGTTTGTTCGCGGTAGCCTACAGCGGGCTACCTTTCCTGCTGGTCGGTTTACTGCTGCTCCAGTCGGTTCCTCCTGAACTCAGAAAAGACCACTAAGGTTTTTTACTCCCCCAGATCCTTCGCCTCTTCCCACAGCTTATCCATTTCTTCCAGGGACATCTCAGAGAGCTCGCGGTTCAAGTCGCGGGCTCTTTGTTCAATATGACCAAAACGGCGCTTGAAGCGCAGGTTGGCGCCCCGCAGGGCGCTCTCGGCATCGACCTCCAGCCAGCGGGCCAGGTTGACCACCGCAAAAAGCAGGTCTCCCAGCTCGGATTCCTTTTCCTCCAGGGTGGCTGCTGCCTGGATTTCAGCCGCTTCCTCGGCGATCTTATCCAGCACACCTTCAATCCGGTCCCATTCAAACCCAACCCGGGCGGCCCGTTTCTGATAGGTCAGCCCCTGGGTCAGGGACGGCAGGGACAGAGAGACTCCATCCAGGAGGCCTTTTTCCACCTGTCCGTTCATTTTCCGCTCCCGGGCCTTGAGCTTTTCCCAATTCTTGATCACGGCATCCGATTCCTCCAGCTCCAGTTCCTGGAACACATGCGGGTGGCGGCGAACAATCTTAGTGTAAATTCCCTGGAATACATCATTGAGGGTAAATTCACCGTACTCGCTGGCAATCTGGGCATGGAGCACAATTTGCAGGAGCAGGTCTCCGAACTCCTCACACATCGCTGCCGGATCTTCGTTGTCAAGAGCCTCCAGGGCCTCATAGGTCTCCTCCAGCAGGTTGGGGCGGAGGGACTGGTGAGTTTGCTCCCGATCCCAGGGGCAGCCGCCCGGGGCCCGAAGACGGGCGATCACATTCTGAAAAGCCTCCAGCGAGGTACCCTCCCCCAGCGGGGGAACGTACAGTGCGCTGCGCAGGCCGATCTGTTTGCTGCGGTCGATTTCATACAGTGCCAGGTCCTCCCGGGCTTGGGTCGGCAGCCCGGCATCATGGACTAAAATCACCGGGTGCTCATCCGGGTAGACCCCCATCAAAGTCAGCTTGAGATTGGATGCCGTGGGAATCGAATAGATCTGGCCGATCAGAACCGGGATGTCGGGCGGGAAAGGCGGAGTGTGCCAGGCGGAAATTTCCACTGCGTCCGAGAGGGTCATCTGCGGCAGAGGGTCTACTTCCAGGGCTGCCAGGGTGGGTTCCAGGAAGCTGACCCCGGGCAGGACCTGCAGGTCATATCCTTCCTCCGCAGCCCGCTCCAGGAGCAGCAGGGTGGTCTGCTCAGCTACCAGAGGGTCTCCCGGGACCGCATAGACCACCGATCCCTGGCTCCGGCTGACCTCAATCAGGCGGTCCACAATCCGCTGATAGACCTCGCTGAAGGATTTCCCATCCTGATAGTAATCATCAAAGGAAATCACTTTCAAGCCGGCCGGGAAGCCGGCCGTCGTGGGATGCTGCCGGGTCCTGAGGTAAACCTCAGGGCTGCTCTCCAGGACAGCCCAGGCTTGCCGGGTCAGCAGCTGGGGGTCCCCGGGACCAAGCCCAAGCACGGTAATTGAAGGTTTCTTGTTATTGTCAGCCATGATCTAATCCCTGTACGCAAAACACGGAGAACACTTTCCTGGTGAGAGTGCTCTCCGTGCAGATGATCGACTGGAGTTCCAAACCAACTCCTGGACGTCCCTGGCGGGAACCCGGTTCCTAACGCTTGGTGTAGGTCGGGGCCTTGCGGGCGCCTTTAAGTCCGGGTTTCTTGCGCTCCTTGATCCGGGGATCCCGGGACAGGTAGCCGCCCTGACTGAGGGTGGTCCGCAGCTCGGGGTCCAGTTTCAGCAGAGCCCGGGCCAAACCAAGCCGGACAGCGTCCGCCTGGCCTTTCATACCCCCGCCTTTGGCCAGCACGCTGACATCAAAGTCAGCCCGGGCCATTTCCGCGGCTTCCAGGGGTTCTACAGCGGTCTGGATATCCAGCGAAGTCGGTAAATAATCTTCGATTTCTTTTTCGTTTATCACAAACGATCCGGATCCTTTCATAATCCGGACCCGTGCGGTGGCGGTTTTTCGCCGTCCAATTCCTTCATAATATTCTGCCATAATTACTCCTCTCGCGCTCCGGCCCGGCTCACAGACCCAGGTCCTCAATCGGGACCGGTTTCTGGGCATAGTGGGGATGGTTGGGTCCGGCGTATACTTTCAGCTTCTTATTCAGCTTACGTCCGTGGCGGTTGTGGGGCAGCATCCCCCGCACCGCGTGTTCAAGTACGTACTCGGGACGTTTTGCAAGCTGATTTCGCAGGTTGGTTTTCTTCAAACCGCCCTGGTACTTGGACTCCCGGTAGTAGTACTTGTCGTCCATTTTCTTCCCGGTGACCTCGATCTTTTCGGCATTGATCACGACCACGAAATCTCCGACATCAACGCCGGGGGTGTATTCGGGTTTGTGCTTGCCGATAATAATCTGAGCAATCCGGGTCGCCAGCCGGCCGAGGTTTTGACCCTCAGCGTCCACCAGCACCCAGCTGCGGTTGACGTCCTCTGGTTTTGGGTAAAATGTCTTTTTCACGTTAATACTCCAGCTTCTCAATTCTAATTTTTACCGTCCGGGTATGAGACCTTCTCAAGCCTCAGGCCCCGGGCAGGTGCCAGTCCCGGCGCGGACGGACCGTCCGGGTTCTCCAGGTAATCCGCCACCGCGGCAGCGGAAAGTTTTCCCTGGCCGATTTCCACCAGGACCTGCACGATATGCCGCACCATGTGATACAGGAAAGCATTGCCGACCAAAATGAATTCACAGAGCGGGTCCGACTCGACCCAGACTGCACTCTCCATCTGCCGGATGGTGCTTCCGCCCGGCTGGTGAGGGCTGCCAAAAGCAGCGAAATCGTGCCTGCCCACCAGGGCGGATGCGGCGCTGTTGATACTCTTAAGGTTCACTTCCGGCCAGACTCTCCAGGCATAGCGGTCCAGCAGCGGATTTCTTTCCGGGCTGCAGCGGATTTGATAGCGGTAGGTGCGAGCGAGCGCATCGTATCGGGGTTCGAAATCTCGCCGGACCTGTGCCACATCCCCTGCGGCCATGTCCTCCGGAAGAACGGCGTTGAGTGCCCGGACCAGATCTTCCTCGGAGTGGTTCCATTCGTGGTCAAAAGCGATCACCTGCCCGCTGGCATGGACGCCGGCATCGGTTCTGCCGGCAAATTTGACCGCCGTTCCCGACCAGCCCAATTTGTGCAGTCCATTTTCCAGCTCTCCCTGAACCGTCCGGACATCCGGCTGGTACTGGGACCCGTGGAAATCGGTGCCGTCATACATCAGACGGGCGCGGTAGCGGGCCACGGTCAGGCCTGACCTTTGAGCCGATTCTACTCTTCCACCAGCTCCAGGACAACCATTTCAGCGGCGTCGCTGGTGCGGGGTGGGAGTTTAAACATTCTGGTATAGCCGCCCGGTCTGTTTTCATAACGGGGGGCCAGTTCTTCAAATAATTTCCGGACAATTTCTTTGTCGTTATCCAGGCGGGATGCTGCCAGCCGTCGGGCGTGCACCTGCTGGGCTTGCTCGGCTTCCTGGGCTCTTTTGGCGAGGGTGATCAGCTTTTCTGCCGGACGGCGAATAAACTCCGCTTTTGCCCGGGTGGTTTGAATCCGTTCATGCTCAAAAAGCTGTTTGATCATTGTCCGCCGCAGGGCTGCCCGCTGTCCGGATGTTCTTCCTAGTGTTTTTCCTGCTACTTTGTGTCGCATACGCTTTACTCCGCCTCTGGGCTATCTTCCCACAGATAACCGTGGTCTTCCAGTTTATCTTTCAATTCATTGAGGCTCTTGACACCAAAATTCCGGATCGAGAGCAGGGCGTCATCGCCTTTATTATTTAAATCTAATACTTCCTGGACTGTGGTGATTCCGGTCCGCTTGAGCGAATTGAAGACCCGGACCGAAAGATCCAGTTCTTCGATCGGAATATCCACCACCTCATCCTCAGGCTCCACGGGGGTTTCTTCTTCCACCATGGCTGCCAAAGATTCCGCTGTGACACCGGCCAGATGCTGGAGGTGCCCCATCAGGATTTTGGCGCTGTTGCTCAAAGCCTGTTCCGGCTCCAGGGTCCCATCTGTCCAAACCTCGATTTCGAGGCTGTCATAGTTGGTGCTCTGTCCAACCCGGGCTGAGCCCACTTCAAAATTCACCCTCCGGACCGGGTTGTAAATCGCATCAATCGGAAGTTCTCCAATCGGCAGGCGGTCCTTACGGTCTTCTGTGGGCAGATACCCCCGCCCCTTTCCAACCGTCATTTCAATTGTTAGGGATTTGGAGCGTCCGTCCACGGTCATCAGGTACAGATCTGGATTGACAATGTCCACTTCTGCCGGGGCAATAATATCCGCGGCTGTTACCACGCCTTCGCCCTTGATTTCCAGCTGCATGGTGGAAATATCCCCTTCATGCAGGATCAAATTCAGCTTCTTGATATTGAGAATCAAACGCAGAACGTCTTCCTGAACACCCGGTATGGTGTCAAACTCGTGATCAATTTCCGTAATGCGGATCGACGTCACCGCCGCTCCCACCATGGAGGACAGCATTACCCGCCGCAGTGCGTTGCCCAGCGTGATGCCAAAGCCGCGCTCCAGCGGGCTGATTTCATATTTTCCATAAGCTCGCGCTTCAGCTACCCTTTCGATCTTAGGGGTTACCATATTGTTCATTCCTAACACGGATCACCTCTCCCACTAGTTTCGGTTTTCAAAGATGGCAGCTTAACTTACCGCGAATAATACTCAACGATCAGCTGTTCATCGAGATTGCCATCAATCTCGGATCGCTCAGGCAGCCGGACGACACCGCCGGATAATTTTTTCAGATCCCGGCTGACCCATTCTGCCGGGGTCCGGTTTTCAGCTTCCTGGGAAAGGTTCTTGAAGAAAGTTCGCTTCTTGGAACCATCCCGGACACTGATCACATCCGAATCCGAAATGATCATCGAGGGCACATTTGTCCTGCGGCCGTTGACATCAAAGTGTCCGTGTGTCACCAGCATGCGGGCCTGAGCCCGGCTGGCGGCATATCCTAACCGATACACCACATTATCAAGCCTGGACTCCAGGATCTGGAGCAGGTTCAAACCGGTCAGACCGCGCTGCTGCGAAGCAGCCGCGAAGTAGCGCCGGAACTGGCGTTCGGAGATATCATAAATCCGCCGTGCTTTCTGCTTGGCGCGCAGCTGCTTGGAAAAGTCTGATTCCCGGCTTCTGCGGTATTGTGCTCCGCGGCCGTGCTGGCCGGGTGGGTAGCTTCTGCGTTCAAAGGCACATTTGTCGGTGTAGCAGCGTTCTCCTTTCAAGAACAGCTTCTCACCTTCCCGTCGGCAAATTTTACATTTTGCCTCACGATATCTTGACATAAAAACTTCCTCTTTTCTGTGGGTTCGATTAGGAACCCCTGAATTTCTATCTTATAGTGCCGGATTGAATTAAACTTAGACCCGGCGTTTCTTGGGCGGGCGGCATCCGTTATGGGGCACACCGGTCACATCAGTGATCGATGAAAGCTTCAAACCCATGGATTCAATCGCCCGCAGTGAGGCTTCTCGACCCGGTCCGGGACCGTTGATGAAAGCTTCTGCTTCTCTCATCCCCAGGCCCATGGCTTTCTTCACGGCGTCTTCCGCGGCCAGTCGGGCCGCAAAGGCAGTGCTCCGCCGCGATCCTTTCAAACCAACGGCACCCGGGCTGCTCCAGCAAACGGTGTTGCCCTGGTGATCCGTGACGGTGATGATCGTGTTGTTGAACGTAGCCCGGACATGAATCTGGCCGGAGTTCAAGGTAATCTTCGTGCGGCGACCACCTTTTTTCTTTGATGATTTAGATTTTTGCGCCATAGTTCCTCTTTCTTATCAACCTGTTACTGTGTCTGCCAGCGGGTCCGGATCGACAGGATATTTCAGCCGCGGGGAGGAAAGGCTCCCCTCTCCTGCAGACGCGTAGACCGCCCGCGCCACATCAATGGATCCAATAATTGCAGTTTAGGTTTTCTGCATGCCGCGGCGGCGTCCTCGGCCTGCCACCGTTTTCTTGGGGCCCTTCCGGGTCCGGGCATTGGTTCGGGTCCGCTGTCCGTGGACCGGGAGCCCTTTTTTATGCCGCAGGCCGCGGTAGCAGCCAATTTCAACCAGGCGTTTGATGTTCATCTGAACTTCACGCCGCAGGTCACCTTCTGTCTTAAATTCCTTGGTGATATATTCCCGCAGTCCGGCGATTTGAGCATCAGTCAGCTCATTAACCCGGGTTTCGGGGGAAATATCTACGGCATCGAGGATTTCCTGCGATCGAGTTAATCCAATCCCGTAAATATAAGTCAGGGCTATTTCAACCCTTTTATCACGCGGTAAGTCTACACCTTGAATACGAGCCATACGATTTACCCTTGCCTCTGTTTATGTTTCGGATTCTCACAAATCACATATACTCTGCCTTTACGGCGGACAATTTTGCACTTATCACAGCGCTTTTTTACTGATGATGAGACCTTCATAGCTGCACTTCCTTGTCATTCCAAAAATCAGCTTGTTCTATACCTTCCAGCAAAAATACAATTTTACCAAAATCAACTGCTTCAGTCTAGGGGAGGCTTCCCTCATCCCTCCCAGCCGGTCAAAATCAGCGGCCCATTGGCCGTGACCGCCACCGTGTGCTCAAAATGGGCGGTCAGCGATTGGTCCGCGGAAATCACGGTCCATTGATCCGCCAGCACCCGGGTTTCCGGGGTTCCGATCAGCACCATCGGTTCAATGGCGATCGTCATCCCTTCTTCCAGTTCCATTCCCTGCCCCGGAACACCATAGTTGGGCACCTGGGGGGGTTCATGCATCTCCCGCCCCACACCGTGGCCGGTGTACTTGCGGGGAACATAAAAGCCGTGAGATTCCACATGCTTCTGCACAGCAGCGCCGATATCTCCCACGTGATTGCCTGGCTTCATCTGTTCGATCCCCTTGTAAAGGGATTTCTCGGTGACTTCCAGCAGTTTCCGGCTCTCAGCCGGGATCTCTCCCACCCCGGAGGAAAATGCGGAATCACCCACAAAACCTTGATAGGTTGTCCCGCAGTCAATTGAAACGATATCCCCTTCCTGCAGCTCGCGGCCGCTGGGAATACCGTGCACCATCTCTTCATTGATGCAGATGGTCAGCGTGGCCGGATAGGGATAGGGTCCCGGATATCCTTTGAAGGTGGGGATCCCACCGTGATCACGGATCACTTCCTCCGCCCTCTGGTCGAGGGCCCGGGTAGTCACACCCAGTGCGATGAGTGCTTTGACCTCCTGCAGTGCCAGCGCGTTGATCTGTCCTGCTTCCTGCATGGCTTCAATTTCCTCGCTGGTCTTGATAAATCTCCTATCGATCTTCTTCATCTGCCCAATCCCATGCAGAAACCTCTCTTAGCGAACAAGCAGGGTTTCGTCATAGCCGTGCAGTTTTAGCTCGGCATCAATATTCTGGAATGTATCACGGACCACACCCACAACAATCAGCAAACCAGAGGAGGTGACCAGCATGGTCCCCGCCCCGCTGGCGCCAATCGTGGTCAGCCCAATCGTGTTCAGGAAAACACCGATCAGGAAAGGAGTGACCGCCACCAAGCCCAGGAAAAACGCGCCCGGGAAGGTGATCCGGCGTAAAACCTTGGTTAAATAACGCTGGGTCGGGGCACCCCGGCTGACGCCCGGGATCTGGGCTCCGGCCCGTTTCAGGTTGCGGCCGTAATCCTGCTGGGTGAAGAGCACATCCGTGTAGAAAAAGGTAAATCCAACTACCATCACGAAGTACAGCACCCAGTACCACGGGGAAGTACCGCCAAAGACATTCTGAATACTGAGGGCGAAATTGGCAACCCAGGCTGTCTCAGAACTGGCGAAAAAGCTGGCCAAAATGGCCGGGAATGTCAGCAGTGATTGTCCGAAAATGATCGGGATCATGCCTGCCATGTTCACTTTGAGGGGCAGAGTGCCTTTAACTGGCATCGACTGGCGGTTGCCCACCCGTCGTCCCGGGTACATAACCGGGATATTGCGCTGTCCCTGCTGGACGTACACAATTGAGTAAATAATCAAAATCGTCAGCACCACCATAATTGCCAGCAGCACCCAGCGGTTTTGCTGGTTGGCCAGCAGCTGTCCGAAGTTCTGCGGGATGCGGGACACGATTCCGGCGAAAATCAGCAGGGAAAGACCCTGGTTGCGGATCCCGTATTCGGAGATCAATTCCCCGAGCCAGATTGCAAACATGGTTCCCGCGGTCATACTGAGAATAATCGACAGGCTGGGAAGCAGGCTTGCTCCGCTGAATCCAAAGTTCTCAATAATCTGGGCCTGTCCTGCCAGGCTGGAGAAAATCCGGATCTGACCGATTGCCTGCAGAGCAGCCATCGGAACTGCCAGGATATATGTCCAGCGTTCCATCCACTTCCGACCCTCCTGGGGATCCTCTTCCATCTTCTGCTGCAGGGCCGGGATCACCGGGACTAATAACTGGAGGATAATCTGGGCCGTAATATACGGATAGACACCCATAGCCAGGACCGAGAAATTGGAAACCGTTCCTCCCGAGAGCATATCGAGGATACCCACAAAAGTGCTCCCCGCTCCTCCCCCGGTCATAATCGCGGCAATTGCTTCCCGATCCGCACCGGGAACCGGCACATGCGCCGCCAGGCGATAAATCACCAGGATCATGAGGGTGATCAATAACTTTCGACGGATATCTTCTGCTTTCCATAAATAACGCCAAGCAGATTGTTTCATATTTGTCTACTCCTATCAGCAGTCCTTACCGCAGGGCTGTCCAAACGGTCTAGCTTTCAATAACTTCAACCGTTCCGCCGGCTTTTTCAATTTTTTCCTTGGCTTTCTTGCTAAAGCGGTGGGCTTTGACTTTGAGCGGTTTATCCAGCTCTCCCCGGCCCAGAATAACTACAGGACGGGACAGAGTGTTAATCAGCTCAACTTCCCGGAGGATTTCCGGGGTGATCTCGGCATCTTTCGGAAAAGCAGCCAGGTATTCCAGGTTTACTTCCTGGAATTCGACCCGGTTTGGGTTCCGGAAGCCGGGTTTCTGGGGCATACGGCGGAAAAACGGGGTGTCACCACCCTGATGCCAGAGCGGCACACCGCCGCCGGCCCGCGCGTTCTGTCCTTTGGTCCCGCGTCCGGCAGTTTTACCAGTGCCGGATCCGTAACCGCGGCCCACACGTTTGCGGTCTTTCTTTGATCCCGAATTGGGTTTTAAATCGTGCAGTTTCATAATTTTCTTCCTCTGGAACGTTTCAGTCCACCTCTACCAGGTGACCGACCCGTTCAATCATGCCCCGAATACTGGGTTGGTCCGGTCGTTCAACCACCTGGTTGATTTTCCGCAGCCCGAGCGCTTCGAGGGTTTTGCGCTGTTTCACGGATCTACCGTGCGGACTTCTCACCAGTTTAATTTTCAACATGGATGTCTTTTTCTTCTTTGCCATGATTTTGTCCTTAATCTCGATCCCAGAATGGAATCAAGCGCTCCGGGTCCACACCCCGGTTGGCAGCCTCTTCGTAGGGATCTTTCAACTGGTCCAAACCGTTGATGGTGGCTGCGGCAATATTCATAGCGTTGTTGCTTCCCAGGGATTTGGTCAAGATATTGGAAATCCCGGAGACTTCGACAACTGCCCGAACGCTGCCGGCCGCGATCACGCCGGTACCTTCAGAAGCTGGTTTGAGGAGCACTTTGGCGCCGCTGACCTGTCCCATCACCTTATGGGGGATGGTGGTGTTGTAAAGCGAAACCTGGTGCATATGGTCTTTTGCCTTCGAAGCAGCTTTGCGGATGGCATCCGGCACGGAGTTGGCCTTACCGATCCCCATTCCGACCTTTCCTTTATGATCACCGGCAACCATGGTGACCCGGAAGGAAAACCTGCGGCCGCCTTTGACCACGGTGGCAACCCGCTCGATGTTGATGATCCTCTCGTCTAATTCTTGTTCTGGATTGTTTTTATAACCGTTACTCATCTTCCTCTCCCGGCATTATGGTTAGAACTTCAGTCCGCCTTCACGGGCGCCTTCAGCCAGGGCCGCCACGCGGCCGATGTATTTATAGCCGCCGCGGTCAAAAACCACTTCGGAAATACCCTGATCCAGGGCCCTTTCCGCAACAGTTTCTCCAACCATTTTGGCCTGTTCGGTCTTTGATTTCCCCTTTACCTTATCCCGCAGCTGACCATCCACCGTGGAGGCGGAAACCAGCGTGCGGCC
This sequence comes from uncultured Anaerolineales bacterium, assembly GCA_964618295.1. Classification (GTDB taxonomy): domain Bacteria; phylum Chloroflexota; class Anaerolineae; order Anaerolineales; family UBA11858; genus B10-G9. The sequence continues at coordinate 26,092 of CAZTWV010000034.1, forward strand.
GTTGAGGTCGTCAATGACCTGGACATAAATTTCATTCAAGCTCCGGAAAACGTTCAGACGCGGTTTCTGCGGCGTACCGAACACCTTGCGGCGCAGTCTATTGTGTCGTCGTTTGCGAGCATCCGCTCGTGATCTTTTCTTTGCCATATTACGCTACCTTACCCGCCTTACCAGCTTTGCGGCGGATCCATTCATCTTTATAGCGGATTCCCTTCCCCTTATAGGGTTCCGGAGGGCGGATTTTGCGGATATCGGCAGCGATCTGTCCGACCACCTGTTTATCCGCTCCAGTGATAAAAATCTGCTGGGAACGCTCGCCAACTTCAAATGTGATTCCTTCCGGGGGAGCGATCTCCACCGGGTGGGAATAGCCAACATTGAGCACCAGGTTTTCACCCTGCATCGCGGCCCTGTAACCCACACCCACCAGCTGGAGCTCTTTTTTATAGCCCTCAGTGACGCCGGTGACCATATTGTTAATTAAGGCCCGGGTTGTCCCATGTAAAGCCCGATTTTCCCGGGAATCTGAAGGGCGGGTGACAACGATTTCGTTGTCCTCGAGACTGATCGTGATATCGGATGAAAATCCGAATTCCAATTCGCCTTTCGGCCCTTTAACCCGGACATGCGATCCGGTAATTTTTACATCTACGCCGGAGGGCACTTCCACCGGCAGACGTCCTATTCTTGACACGGTAACTACTCCTTCAACAACCCTGCCCCGTTTCCCAGTGCAGGGGTTCCTAAACTCACTACCAAACTTTGCAGACGATTTCGCCCCCGACACCCAGCTTTTTCGCCTCGCGTCCGGTCATCACGCCCCTGGACGTGGTCAGGATGGAGATTCCCATCCCGGACAGCACAAAAGGAATCTCGTCCTTTTTGGCGTAAATCCGCTGTCCTGGTAAACTCACCCGCTGGAGGTCAGTTATCACCGGGCGTTTGGTCCGCCTCACTCCAACGTATTTCAAATTCAATGTCAGGGTTTTGTGAGGGGTGTTCTTATTTTCTGAGACTTCGTAGTCACTGATAAAGCCTTCTTCTTTAAGGATCTTCGCAATGGCAACCTTCATTTTCGAACTGGGCATCGCCACCTGGCTGTGCTCAGCACGAACTGCATTCCGGACCCTGGTCAGCATATCAGCAATGGGATCACTTAAACTCATTGTTTATCCTCCAGCCAATTTACCAAGATGATTTGACAACACCAGGGATCTTCCCTTCAAGGGCGAGCTCCCGGAAGCAAATCCTGCACAAACCAAACCGCCGCATATATCCCCGGGGCCGACCGCACTTTTTACAGCGGTTGACTTCGCGGACCTTGTACTTGCGGTTTTCTTCCCGTGCGATCATACTTTTCTTGGCCATTATTCACCTACCTCCTTGAAAGGCATTCCCAACCGGCGCAGCAGCTCTCGTCCGGATTCATCATCCTGGGCAGACGTCACAATACTGACTTCTAAACCCCGGATCCGGGAAACCTCATCGTAATCGATCTCTGGAAATACCAGCTGCTCGGCAATCCCCAGTGTATAGTTGCCCCGCCCATCAAATGAGTTGGGGGAAACACCGCGAAAGTCGCGGACACGGGGCAGAGCGACGTTCATCAGCCGATCCAGGAAAGACCACATCCGATAACCTCGCAGTGTTACGCTGGTTCCAATCGGCACACCCTCCCGAAGCTTGAAGTTCGAGATGTTTTTCTTTGACTTGGTTACCACCGGTTTTTGACCGGTGATCTTCGTCAGATCTCGTACTGCCTCATCGAGCAGTTTGCCGTTGTCCAGGGCGTCCCCGACGCCAATGTTAACTACGACTTTTTGCAGCCGGGGGCATTCCATGATATTTTCCAGTCCCAGGTCTTCTTTCAGACCTTTGACAATTTCTTCCTGATACCGTTCTTTCAATCTATGCATGACTGCACTCCCGATCCTTAATCAATCACCGCGTCGCAGCGTTTGCAAACCCGGTGAGCTGTTCCGCCTTCGCGGGAAATTCCGACCCGGGAAGCTTCTCCGCAGGACGGGCACACCAGCATGACATTGGAAATATCAATTGGGCCTTCAAACTCAATGATTCCCGGGCTCATAGTGCGTCCCTGGGATTGAATCTGGCCCTGATGTTTCTTGCGGATGTTAATTCCCTGTACTGCCACCCGGCGTTTCTCACGATATACTTTTATGACTTCACCGCGTTTGCCTTTATCTGCAGATCTTCCGCTGATCACTTCGACGGTGTCGCCTTTCTTAATTTTAAATTTCACGATATTTTCTCCTGCCGCAGCTATTCAGACGGTCTCCGGAGCCAGGGAGACAATTTTCATGTACCCTTTTTCCCGCAGCTCACGGGCCACCGGACCAAAAATCCGGGTTCCCTTGGGGTTGGTTCCATCGGCATCCAAAATAACCACTGCATTGTCATCAAATTTGATGGTCGAGCCATCGTTCCGGCGCCATTCCTTTGCTGTCCGGACCACAACTGCCCGGACGACCTCATGGGCTTTGACTGATCCCTGGGAAGTCGCGCTTTTTATGGAACCCACAACTACATCCCCAATCCGGGCATAGCGGCGGGTTGACCCGCCCAGGACACGGATGACCTGCAGTTCTCGGGCGCCAGAATTATCGGCAACTTTAACTTTTGATTCTTGCTGTATCATGTCTGACTCCGTTTAAGCCTGCTCGGAAGAAATCGCCTTGCGGAGAATTTCTTCAACCACCCAGCGTTTGGTTTTTGAGATCGGCTTCGATTCTACAATCATCACGGTATCCCCAATCTCGCAGCCAATTTCATCATGGGCTTTGACAGCATTATGGCGGTCCACCACTTTTTTATAGAGGCGGTGCCGGTATCTGCGGGTGATCCGGACGGTCACTGTTTTTTCCATTTTGTTGCTGGTCACAACACCGGTTAATCTTCTGCGTTCACTCATGCTTCACCTTCCGCTGTATTAAGCTCTCGTTCGCGGAGAACCGTTTCGTATCTGGCAATTCTGCGCCGGGTTTTTCCAATTATCGATGTATCCAGTATTTCCCCGGTAGCCTGTTGAAAACGCAGATTCATCAATTCTTCCCGTGCTTCGTCCAGCTGGGCGATAATCTCACCGTCGCCTAAAGCCCGTATATCTTCTATTTTCATGCTCACTCACCTACCTCTTCCCGGCGGACCACTTTGGTCTTGATCGGCAGTTTATAGGAAGCTCGTTTCAAAGCCTCTTCAGCCGCATCGGGAATCACATCCCCACCGATTTCAAACATCATCCGGCCGGGTTTAACAACGGCTGCCCAATATTCGACTTCGCCTTTCCCTTTTCCCATTCGGGATTCTGCTGCCCGCTTGGTAATCGGTTTATCCGGAAAGATCCGAATCCAGATTTTTCCCCGGCGGCGCATGGCACGAACCATTGCCCGGCGACAGGATTCAATCTGTCGGGCAGAAATCCAGGCCGGTTCCAGAGCCTGCAAACCATAATCACCGAAGTGCAGTTCCGCTCCCCGGCGGGCTTTGCCTTTCATTCGGCCCCGCATCTGTTTGCGATATTTGACACGTTTTGGCATCAACATGATTCTGTTCCTTTCTTCATTAACCGCAGCGTTTTGACAGCGAGTTCAGCTATTTACTGACGTAAACCCCGTCATGCGCTTCGGACTCTTCTTCCTCATCCAGTGTGGGAAGGACTTCACCTTTGTAAATCCACACCTTAACACCGATATTTCCATAGGTGGTTGCGGCTTCATCCAGGGCGTAATCAATATCCGCCCGGAGTGTCTGCCGCGGAACCCGACCTTCCCGCATGTGAATCGTGCGGGACATTTCGGCCCCACCCAACCGACCGGAAACTTCGACCCGGATCCCTTCCGCGCCTTCGCGCATCGTGCGCTGAATGGCCCGGCTCATAGCCCGGGAAAAGCTGATCCGGCTTTCAATCTGGCGGGCGACGTTCTCGGCCACCAGGAATGCGTCCAGATCAGGAGTCTCGATTTCTTTGATATCCACGTCAATTGTTTTCCCAACCAGCTCTTCCAGTTTCTTCCGGAGCTGCTTGACATTAACGCCTTTCCGCCCGATCAGAACACCGGGTTTGGAAGTGTGAATAATGACTTTCACCTTGCCAGGGAAGCGTTCAATTTCAATCCGTGAGACACCAGCCCGGGGTGAATCTTCATGAATCAGCTTGCGAATTTCCAGGTCCTCCTGGAGATGATCCACAAACTGCTCACCCTCGGCAAACCAGCGCGCGTCCCAGGTCTTGGTGACTTTCAATCGAAATCCTGTTGGATGTACTTTACGACCCATAATTTCTCCTATTGTCTCCCGCCGCGGCTTTTCTGCTCCCCCGGCTGGGGACAATGCACTTAGCTAGCATCCTCATGTTCTCTCAGGATGACTGAGATGTGTGATGAACGGCGCAAACGCGGTTTGATCCGGCCCCTGGCTCCAAAGCGGCGCCATTTGCGGGTTGGTCCTTCATCCGCCACAATATTCTGTATAAACAGATCATAGCGGTTCAATCCTAAATTATTCTCCGCGTTGGCGATGGCGGACTGGAGCAGTTTGCTGATCGGTTTTGCAGCCTTATTCGGCACAAAAGTCAGCATCTCCAGAGCTTCGACAACGTCTTTTCCGCGCACCATATCAACCACCAGCCGCGCTTTCTGGGCTGAGACCGGGACATGGCGCACTTTTGCCCTGACATCATTTACCATGACTAAATCTCCCTGACCTTAGCGGCAGCATCAGCCTTTTTCGCAACGGTCTTCTTGGCAGCCATATGCCCCCGGAAAGTCCGGGTCGGCGCAAACTCACCCAGCCGGTGCCCCACCATATTCTCGGTGATGTAGATTGGCACGTGCCGTCTGCCGTCATGAACTGCAATGGTGTGTCCCACCAGCTGGGGGAAAATCACACTGGCCCGACTCCAGGTCCGGATGACCTTTTTCTCGCCGCGCTCGTTCATGGCATCAATTTTTTTCAATAATTTCGGGTCTATGAATGGACCCTTTTTTAATGATCGTGACATACCTTCAACTCCTATCCCGCCAATCCCTCTGGATCAGCCGGGATTGATCATTTACGTTTCTTCTTGCCCACCCGGCGGTCGCGGACGATGTACTTGCTGGTCCGTTTATTGCGGCGGGTTTTCTTACCCAGGGTTTTCTTACCCCAGGGGCTTTTCGGACTCGGCATACCGATCGGGGAGCGGCCTTCACCACCCCCGTGCGGATGGTCCCGGGGGGACATCGCAGAACCGCGAACCGTGGGCCGGAAGCCCAGGTGGCGTTTGCGCCCTGCTTTTCCGAGCTTGATGTTGCCGTGATCCACATTGCCGACCTGACCGATGGTCGCCGAACAGGTCTGACGGATCAAGCGAATTTCACCTGAAGGCAAACGGATCTGCCCGTATTTCCCTTCTTTAGCAACCAGGCGGGCGGAGGTTCCTGCGGAACGCACCAGCTTCCCGCCAGCACCTTCGTTCAATTCAATATTATGAACCCGGGTCCCGGTTGGAATTACACTGAGCGGCATGGTGTTGCCCGGGGCAATTTCTGCCTCAGCTCCAGACATCACTGTATCACCAACCCTGAGGCCAACAGGGGCGATGATATAGCGTTTTTCGCCGTCAGCATAGTGCAGCAAAGCCAAACGTGCAGTTCGGTTGGGATCGTACTCAATCGCTGCTACCCGGGCCGGGATCCCAATTTTGTCCCGTTTGAAATCGACCAGGCGGTATTTCCGCTTGTGGCCGCCACCCCGGTGCCGAACGGTGATCCGTCCGTATGAGTTCCGGCCGCCCCGCTTCCGCAGGGATTTGACCAGAGAGCTCTCCGGCTTACTCTTGGTAATTTCTTCAAAGGTATAACCGGTTCTATTCCGTAAACCAGGAGTAACCGGTTTGTACTTCTTGACAGCCATAACTAACGAACTCCTTCAAAGACCGGGATGCTGTCACCGTCCTGCAGGGTGACCACAGCCTTCTTATACATACTGCGACGCACCAGCACCCGTCGGCTTCGCGCTCGGCGGGAGCGTTTGGCAGGCATGATCATGGTATTAACTTTGACCACTTTGACGTCAAAGAGGGTTTCGACAGCTTCCTTGACCATGCTTTTTGTTGCATCGGTATCCACCTCAAAAACGTACTGATTTAATTTCAAGTACTGGTGGCTTGATTTTTCTGTTAATATCGGTCGTCTTAAGACATCATAAATTGAGGACATCATCTTACTCCCGTGTCAAATTTTCTGCGATCCGGTCCAAGCCTTCCTGAACCACAATCACGTTCTCATATCCGAGGATGTCCCGAATGTTCAGGTAATCCACCAGGATCAGTTTCGCATCCTGCAGATTTCCAATTGCCCGGGCCAGCAGCTCGTAGTTTTCATCTTTCTCCGGATACACCACCAGGCAGTTGCCGCTCTTGGTGATCGCTTCCAGAGTACTGGCCATCAATTTGGTCTTGGGCTCCTTGAGTTTCAGCTCGTCAATAATAAAGAGCTCGCCCTCGGCCATTTTCATGCTGAGCGCAGAACGCATAGCAGCCCGGCGCATCTTCTTGGGCATCTTCTGAGTGTAGGAGCGCGGTTTGGGGGTAAAAATTTTCCCACCGCCAACCCACTGGGCAGCTCGTATCGAGCCCTGTCTGGCTCGACCGGTCCCTTTCTGACGCCAGGGCTTGCGCCCACCGCCTGAGACCTCACTGCGGCCTTTTGTACTGTGTGAACCAAGACGCTGATTGGCCAGCTGGCGGACAAACGCCTGGTGCATGATATCGACATTAACCGGGGCTTCGTAAACTTCGCCAGGCAGTTCGACGGTATCTACTTCTTTCCCTTTGGTGTTAATTATTTTCGCTTCCATAATATTCTTGCTCCAAACAGCTACTGCTTCCGGGCTTCTCTGATTACGACCAGTCCGCCCTTCGGCCCCGGGACTGAACCCCGGACTGCAATAATATTCTTTTCCGGATCTACCAGAGAAACAACCAGGTTCTGGGAGGTAACTGTATCGTTACCCATCCGCCCGGGCATGCGTTTTCCTTTATAGACCCGCCCCGGAGTGGATCCGGCGCCGATCGATCCAGGCGCGCGCAAACGGTCTGACTGACCATGAGTCCGCGGTCCGCCGGAAAAGCCGTAGCGTTTGACAACACCGGCAAATCCGCGGCCTTTGGACCTTCCAACCACATCAACCCGGTCTCCGGTCTCAAACACATCCACCGTGAGTTTTGTGCCTTCTTCGAGGTTTTCCTCTGTGCGGAATTCTTTCAGATAGCGCAAACTGGGTAAATTATTCTTCTTGAGGTGCCCCAGCTGGCCGCCGGTCAAACGCTGATCCTTGACCTCTTCAAACCCGAGCTGGATAGCAGAGTAGCCGTCCCGATTCACGGAACGCACCTGGGTGACATAACAAGGCCCAGCTTCAATGACTGTAACCGGCACTGCGCCTCCTGAATCATCGAAAATCTGGGTCATACCAACTTTCTTTCCAATAAGCCCTTTCATATCATTTGTCTCCTACACTTGGTTAACTGGGACTGTAAACTAGGGCCTAGCTTCATCATCCCAAACAACGCAGTTAGCAAATCTGTTCAGAACATCAATGTGTGGTGTGTTCCTGGGAGGATTTGCTCTTACGTTATCCTCAACAATTGCCGGCGGGTGCTTCTCTTGTCTTTCTCCGGCAAATCTCTGGTGTCCTGCTCCAGAGGTTTGGACGGCGGCTAAACGATCTTCAAACAGCCGACATCCACCCACATGGCCTGTCCATTATACACAATTAAATTTTAATTTCAATATCAACGCCTGCAGGCAAGTTCAATCTCATCAGCAAGTCAATCGTTTGAGAATCCGGTTCCAGCACGTCAATTAAGCGTTTATGGGTCCGGATTTCAAAATGCTCATGAGAATCTTTGTGGACAAAGGTCGAGCGCCGAACCGCAAATTTTTCAATTTTGGTCGGGAGCGGAACCGGGCCCGCAACACGGGCTCCGGTTCGCTCGGCTGTTTCCACAATCCGCTGCGCTGACTGATCCAGCACGCGGTGATCATAAGCCTTGAGGCGGATACGAATTTTTTGTTTGGCCATAATATATTTACTCGATGATTTCGGTGATCACACCGGATGCCACGGTCAGGCCGCCTTCGCGAATCGCGA
>CAZTWV010000035.1:0-21395 GCA_964618295.1 uncultured Anaerolineales bacterium
CCGCCAGTAAATTCTCTTTTGAAGCCACAGCACCTGTAGGATTATTGGGATACCCCAGGAAGATTGCTTTTGTCCGGGGCGTGATTGCATCTGCAATCTGATCCGGGGCAGGCTGAAAATCGTTTTTCAATGTACCGGGCACCTCAATCGGTACTCCTCCAGCCAGAATGACCTCTGCCTGATATGAGACAAAACAGGGGGTGGGGATAATAATTTCTTCCCCCGGATTGATAACCGCGGTCAGTGCCAGGTAAAGTGCTTCCGAAACCCCAACGGTAATAATCACTTCCCGCAGGGGATCATATCCGACACTATACTTCCTGGACAAATAATCCGCTACTTCCTCCCGGAGCTCCAGGATTCCGGAGTTGGATGTGTAATGGGTTTCACCTTTCTGCAGCGCACTGATCCCGGCTTTCAGCACCGGCTCCGGTGTGTCAAAATCCGGCTCGCCAATTCCAAGGGAAATGACATCATCCATGGTAGCGACAATATCAAAGAACTTTCTGATTCCAGAAGGTTTGAGGTTGGCTACCCGATCAGCTACAAATCTGCATCCCATTAGTACTCCTTAAAGTTCAATAGATGAATGGTCTCCAAGATTAATGGCTGAGCTTCCGCCCTCGACCTGGGCGAATTGACCAATCATGGAATCTCTCAAGATCACATCCTCAACCCTTGCTTCTTTTTCGATAATTGAGTTCTGAATCACACTTCCTCTGATCTGGCAGCCAGCTCCCACTACCGTATGCGGCCCCAGGACAGAGGACTCCACATTCGCTTCCGGGTGGATGTAAACCGGAGGAATGATTCGGACGCCCATCCGCCTGGCAGCTTTTTCAGAATTGTCGTAACCATGATCCAGTAAGTACCTGTTTGTTGCCAGGACTGCTTCCGGTGTTCCAGCATCAAGCCAGACACTGACTTTTTGGGTTCTCATCCGGGTCTGATCCTCATCCAGCATTAAATTGATGGCATCCGCCAGGAAATATTCACCTTTAAAAATCACTTTCTGTTCCATCTGTTTTTCAATGGCCTGAATAAGCTTCTGCCCTTCTTTAAAGTAATAAAAACCCACCAAAGCCAGATTGTTATCCAGGGCTTTCGGTTTTTCAATCAGGCGGGTCACCCACCCTTCTTGATCAACCTCTGCAACCCCAAACCGCCGCGGATCCGGGACCGGTTTGACCCAGGCAACAATATCTGAGTCCTCTTGATCCAGGAAAGAAAGTTCTGTTTCCAGCAGCGTGTCAGCAAAGACCATAATCATCGGGCCGTTAATAAACTCCCGCGCGAGATAAATCGCATGTGATTGCCCTTTCATTTCATCCTGGAGGACAAAATGAACAGTTAAATCAGGATAATTCTCAGCCATGAACTCCCGGATCTTGTCACCCAGGTAGCCAACAATAAAAACATACTCAACTTGAAAATCTTCCGGGAGGGTGTCAAAGGTATCTAGCACATGTTCAATCACGGTTTTCCCGGCCATATTGATCAGCTGTTTGGGCCGGCTCCAGGTCTGGGGCCGCAGTCGTTTGCCGTACCCTGCCATCGGGATCACAATTTTCAATTTTTGGGTCATAAATTCCCCTTTTTTCTAACTTGCTTTTCGGATCAATATTATAACGGAGATAACCTGTATCTCATACTGACAAATAGCTTAACTAAATCCACCGTGAATCGTTTCATTTTGGGTTATCTCAAAAAAAAAGCCCGGTAATAATCCCGGGCCCTTTCAAATCATATTGCAGACAGATCAGAGCTTCATTTCCAGCTCAGCCAGCGTGCTTTCCAGCAAACGAACTGCCGGAGTGACATTACCAACATCAAAGGCAAATTGAGCCCCAGCTGTTTCGTACAGCTCCGGTAAATTAGCTGTCCCTCCCAATGCTAGAGCCTTCCGGTAGCTGGTCACCGCCCCTGGAAGATCCAGCTGGGACTTCTCCCAGATCTGGACAGCACCCAATGCTGATAGTCCATATTCAATATAGTAAAAGGGTGCCCGGTGAATGTGCAGTTTCCGCTGCCAGCCAGTTTCTTTGACTTCCTGCAGTCCGCTGAAATCGATTCCCGGCATATATTGATCAATCAGCTCGGACCATTTCCGATCACAGGAGGCTGGATCAGCTGCCTGATCATGGTTCTCATAAACCCAGTGCTGGAAAGCGACTACCACGGCCATATAGGGCCAGAACACCAGCATTCCTTCCAGATGCTGGATGCGGGAGCGTGCCGCTGCAGATTCATCCAGGAAACCACCCTGCTCGCTTTCCAGGAAGGTGGAAGCCAACAGCTCCATCGCGGTTGAAGCAACTTCGTTAAACTCCATCCCTGCCCGCCATTGGTGATGATAAGGAAGCCGGGACCTTTCAAAGACATGGAATGCATGCCCGCATTCATGGAACAAGGTCTGGACATCACGGGACTGACCGATCGCGTTCATGAACACAAAGGGGACGCCCCGGGTGGCAAATGAAGTGCAGAAAACCCCCGGACCTTTCCCTTTGCGGTTCATCAAATCCAGTAAACCTTCTTCTCTCATTTGCTGGAAATACTCACCCAGATGGGGATCAACCCGGTTAAAAATCTCACCGGCACCCTGGACAAACTTTTCTTCTGACTCAAAAGCCTCCACAGCCGGCAGGCTGAATGGAGATTGATTATCCAGCAGATCCCAGGGACGCAGAGATTGGAGACCTAATCGATCCTGGTAGCGCTGGTAAACCCGGGTTGCCGCGGGCACAACTGCTTCCAGGACAGAATTCAAAAAATTTTTGCTGTCCTCCGGACTGTAATCCATCCGGAGCTGTTGCTGCCATCGAAAAGACCGGTAATCAGGTTTTCCGGCATTTTCTGCCAGCTGCCGCCTGACTTCCAGCAGTTTCCCCCACAGATCATTAATCTCCTGACGATCCTCGAGCTGCCGACCGGATACCAGGCGCCATAGTTCTTCTCTCTGGCTTCGATCTTCAGTTTGCAGGGCAGATTGAACCTGCACCAGGGTCAATTCTTCACCTTCCCATTCCACTGTTTGAGCCCCAAGCACTTTGCTGTAACCGGATCCAAGCTTTTCTTCTTTTGTCATCAGCGGTAAATTGTCTTCCCGGAAAAGATCAGCTTCCAGAACCATTTTTTGCAGGGCGAGTTCCATCCCCTCCGGAACCAGACCGCTTTCCAGCAGTTTCTCTTTCAGCTGCTGATCAACCTCCTGCAGGGCAGGATAAAGGTGTTCCAGGAATGCGTGAAAAGCTTTTTCAGCGTCTTCGTCAGCTGTGTTCAGTTCATAATTTAGCTCCAACCAGGCGTAGGTCTCATCCACCAGTTTCCGCAGGTCAGACCAGCCGGTCAGCCAGGCGGAGACATTTCCCTCTCTCAACGATTCCTTAACCAATGGCTGATACAATTCCAGAACAGCGGATTTGTCCAGAGTCTGAAAAGTTCGAAAATCAGGAATATTCATCACACCCTCCAGGATAAAATTACCCGCTCCATCCCCGGGCCAGCAGCCCTCCCAACCAGACCGCGCTCAACCCAAAAACCAGATGGGGCATCATGTTCATCACTGCTGGAGATGTCTCGCCGTTCTGAAACAGTTGAAGCGTCTCGTAGCTGAATGTGGAAAACGTTGTAAAAGCCCCTAACATCCCCGTGATCAAGAAAGCCTGGGCTGTACTGCTCAACACTCCTCCACTGCCTGCCAATGTAATCACAAAACCAATTATCAAACTTCCACAAAAATTGACCACAAATGTACCGAATGGAAAACTTGCCTGACCAAATATCCGGTGCACCATCGATCCTGTCAAGTATCGGAGGGAGGCACCTACAAAACCACCCAATCCAATCCAATCCATAACAATTTATTCAGCATTTGTTCTCCGCAGTTTTTATCCAATTTTCACAAGGGGCGATTATACCACGGAGATCATTCCCCATTGATCTGGCTGCTGTACCAGATAAGATACTCATCCAGATGGGAGGACCAGTACGTTTCAGTATGCAGGCCCGGATTTAGATGGTATTCATATACAGCGCCGACTTCAGCCAGGATTTCCTCAAAGGCCTGAACCTGCACCAGCTCCTGATCTCCAGCGCTTACATCCAGATATAGATCCGGGGTCATTTCGGGTGGAATTGTTCCATACCAATCCGGGATTCGGCCCAAATCTCCCCGGAAGAGCGGAGCACTGTGAGACCCAACCGCGCTGAAGATTCCCCAGTGAAGCATCCCCAGGCGGACAGCCCAGTTCCCTCCCCGGGAAATACCTCCAATCGCCCGCTGATCCCGCTCGTTCGCAGTCCGGTATCGGCTGTCTATCCAGGGAACCAGGTCTTTCACCAGGTATTCACCAAACAGGTTTTCCCGGGGATTATTGGTCCCGGAATCCAGAGGGAATACCATGATAAACGGCTGAATTTCTCCAGAGTTAATCATCCGCTCAGCAGTTTCGATAACTCCCAGATCAACCCATTGGCTGTCATCCGAGAATGCCCCGTGCAGTAAATAGACCACCGGATAGTCTTCTTGATACTGGTCTTGATAACAGGGGGGTAGAAAAATCTGCCCCTGGATAATTTCCCCATCGCGGGGAGATTTAAATTCAAATTCATCTACTTGACCTGTCCTCCAGGGACACTGATCGAGAGCTACAGGTTCAATCGTCAAGTTTGGAACATCCGTTGCCGTGGAAGACGCATCCGGTGCAGGCGGTGACGGATTCAGCGGCGGGGTCAAGGTTGGTAATTCCTGGATTTCAGGGACCGGAGACGGGGTTTGGCTTACTTCAGAAAGGGGGCTGCATCCTGCTGTCAGCAGCAAAATCAGGAGGATCACTCTGCCTGCAGCCCGGTTTTTCACCTCAGTCCTCTTCTGTGCTGGGGATTTTATCCTCACCATGATCATCTGGTTGAGCTTTGGCTTCTGGATCCAGCTCTTCTTCCATTTGGATATTCCCCCTCAGATAAGCACCCTCTTCTGTTGAGAAACGGACAGTCGTAACATTTCCCCACACTTTCCCGGTGCTGCGGATTTCTACCCGCTTGGCTTTAATGTCACTTCTGACAGCTCCGGCCACGATCACGGTATCCGCTTGAATTAAATCACTTTCCAGGCGTCCATTCGGATCGACAACGACCATTCCCTTTATGTTTATCTTCCCTTCAAAGAGTCCCTCAATTCTCACCCCACCACTTCCGGTCAGGGTCCCTTTCCAATTTGATTCCGGGCCAAGGATCGATGTCACCCTCCCCTGCGGGGACTTGACCTCCTCCCTCGGTTCCAGATCTTCTTTTTTCCTAAACATAGATCCTCCTGTTCCCTGTCAAAACAAATCCAATCTCAGGGCTCCAGATAATATCTCCAGGGAATACTCCGCCAGGGTTCCGGGACAGAATCCAAGCCAATCCGGGGAGTCTCTAACACGGCCCGATCCGGGTTCCGGGAATTATCTTCTACAAAGATTTCAGCCCCGGCTTGAAAAACCTGCTCCCGATTGTAATCACCATTGATCCCAAATGCCTGGCAAATTTTTGCGGGTCCATCCAGCCAGCGAGATGGGGGCTGGTTCCCTCTCCGGGAGGCAATCAGATCTTTTCCATCCAGGGTTTCCAGGCCGCGAATTAAGACTGCTCCCGGTTGATCAACTTCTTCGGTGACAATATTAAGCAGCCAGTGCATCCCATATACAAAATAAACATAAAGATGCCCTGCCGGGCCGTACATCACCTCTGTGCGGGGGGTCTTTCCCGCCTTACAGTGGCATCCCAGATCTGCTTCCCCCCCATACGCCTCGGTTTCAATGATCCGGCCCGCAATCCGGGTCCCCTGCTCGACACGCACCAGGGTTTTCCCGAGTAAGTCACGTGCCACCTGCCTGGTATCTCGCTGGTAAAAACTTTGAGGAAGGATCTCTCCAGTCATATTCATACCCTGGGCGGGGATGGAGGCTGCTTCTTTCCGCAGGCTAGACCTGGTAGCGGGGATCTTTATCCAGGGTTTGTTTCAACCCCTGGCGCAGACTGACTCTGGGTTGGTATTTCAGCAGTTTATAAGCCTTGTTCAAATCCGCCCGCATGTGTTTCAAGCCCCCTTTTGCGTTGGGATTGTGGATCACCTCGGCCTTGGCCCCGGTTAATTCTAATATTCTGTCCGCCAGTTCAATCACGGAGACCTCTTTACCGCTTCCAACGTTGATTACTTCACCATTAACATCCGAAGCTGAGCTGGCGGAGATCAAAGCTTGAACCACATCACCCACGTAAACATAGTCCCGGGACTGATTCCCACTGTTGTGAATCACCAGGGTTCCCTCTTCAACAGCTTGTTTGAGAAAGTTCGCGATAACAGGTGGATGGGCGGAGGGAATTCGCTGTCCCGGACCAAATGCATTGAAAATCCGGAGTGTGACAGTTTCAATTCCCCATAAGGCACCGATCGTTTTAATATAATACTCCGCCGCCAGTTTTGAAACAGCGTAGGGAGAATCTGGGGCAGGTCGCATACGTTCTTTTAATGGCTGCTCTTTCTGGGATCCATACACCGCACCCGAGGAAGTGAAGACCACCCGTTTTACCCCAACATCACGCATGGCTTCCATTAAACTGACCGTCCCTCCCACGTTGGTGCTGTTATACTCCCGGGGATAGAGGACCGATTCCTGGACTGCTACTCGGGCAGCTAGATGGAATACACATTCCACATCTTGCAGCAAACCCCACAGCGTCGGTCGATCCATAATATCGCCGGTTGTAAATACCAAATCCGGATGAACCTCATCCAAACGGCCAGTTGAGAGATCGTCGATCCCGATCACCTCGTGTCCTTCTTCAATTAATGCTGTTCCAAGTGCAGATCCCAAAAAACCTGCAGCGCCAGTGATTAAAGCTTTCATTTCGTAGTCCTGATCCAGTTTATAGCCCAGCCATTATAGCACGCAGAGCACACTTTGTTGATTTTAAGCTCTCCTGATTAATTTGACAATGTTAAATTCGAACAATTGTTCGGTTTATACTGGGCAAACTTGTCAATCGAATAGTTATTCCCCGATCTTTGTCCATACAAAGGCGGTTATGAAGCCAGAAAAAATCCTGAGCAAACGGTTTCTTCATCAAAAAATAGAACATATGTTTTAATCTAACATTGTCAAGTTAATAGAAAGAAATTAAAGCCCCCGTAGTATTGTACGGAAATCTTTAGTAAAATTAAGGTTTGAACGATCCAAATCGAAAGAACAGCCAGTGGAATGATCCCTGGATGAGTATATCCGTGAAGCCGGACCAAAAGGCAATTATTTTATGCAGAAGCTCAACGCAATTACCAGAACCCGGATTAACCACGGCCTGGAACATGCCACCCTGAATCTCCTGACCAAAACTGCAGCCCGTGCCCCTCTTGTGGGACATTCTGATCCCGGGGGATTCTGGGTGATTGGTGAGCTTTCCACCAGCATTCTGACCAAAACCGTTCATCAAGCTTTGACCAAACTTCAAAACGGGCAGGAACATCTCGCAATCCACCCGAATTGCGGGACCAATCTGCTGATCTCTGGAATGCTGGCTGGATTAGCCGGCGCCGCGGGTTTGCTGGGAGTTGGAAGCAGTCGGCGGGATAAAATTGAGCGCTTTCCACTGATTGTCCTGCTGAGCATGCTGGCTTTAATCATTGCCCGCCCCCTGGGACCGATCCTTCAAAAACACCTCACCACATCCGGCAAGCCGGGCAACTTACAGATCACCGAAATTGCCCGCTACAAATTTCGGGGGCTGACCGCCCACCGGATATCCACCCAGGGCTGACGATGGCTGACAAATCCCCTACTGTTTACCTGCTCCATGGAAATAACGAATTTGAAATTCGGTCATTTCTGGAAGACCGACTCAAAACAAAAATGGGAGATCAGGCCAATGCCTCACTGGATATCACCTCCCTGGATGGAAAATCCTGTGAATTAGATCAGATCCGGAATGAAACCCACTCCATCCCGTTTTTATCAGACCGGCGGATGGTGATCATTCACCACCCGCTCTCCCTCGCAAAAGGAAAATCAAAACAAGAAAAGTTTATCGCTCTTCTGGAGTCCATCCCGCTGACCACAGCTTGTGTCCTGGTGATTGATGATTTACTGAAGGAAAGCCACTGGCTGCTTCGCTGGGGGGGAGATCATCCCCAAAACTGCTGGATCAAAGCTTTTATTCATCCTCAAGGTCGGGCCATGACCCGCTGGATTATGGATCAGGCTGCTGAACTGGGAGGAGAGTTTTCTTTTGAGGCAGCCCAGGTTCTGGCCAGTTATGTCAACGAAGATCCCCGCCTGGCTGCAAAAGAAATTGAAAAATTGTTATTTTATGTAGACTTCTCCCGACCTGTCAGCGATTCTGATGTTAAGCTGCTCACCCCGGACGTCCGCCAGGGGGATGTTTTTGACATGGTTGATGCAATTGGAAATGGGGATGGAAAAATGGCCATGAAGATGATGCACCGTCTGCTGGAAGAAAGCGATCCTTTACCTCTCTTTGGAATGATTGTCCGCCAGTTTCGCCTCTTAATCCAGGTTCGCGAGCAGATGGAAGAAACACCGGGGCGCGATTATCAATCCATAGCCGGAGAGCTTGGAGTTCATCCCTATCCAATAAAAAAAATTATGCCCCAGGCCGGCCATTTCACCCTGGAGCAGCTGACCGGGATTTATCAGAAGCTTTCTGAAATCGACCAGGCAATGAAAACTGGTCGGCTGGATTCCCATCTGGCCCTGGATGTACTGGTGGCTTCCCTGACCCAATAGCCGTTAATTAAGGAAATTTCATGTTTACTCCTGTTGAAACAATCACGCTGGATAATGGTTTAGAAATTAAGCTGAAGGAAATCCATACCGCACCAATTGTCAGTCACTGGGTATGGTACCGGGTTGGTTCCCGGGATGAACCAACCGGGAATACTGGAATCTCCCATTGGGTAGAGCATCTCCAGTTTAAGGGCACCGAAAAGTTTCCAGCCGATGAGCTGGAAAAAGCAGTTTCAAGAGCTGGAGGGATCTGGAATGCCCTGACTTATCTGGATTGGACCACTTATTATGAAACCATGCCGGCTGACAAAATCGATCTCGGTCTCAGTCTGGAAGCCGACCGGATGCTGAACAGCTCCTTTGATCTCGATGAAGTGGAATCCGAGCGCACCGTGGTCATCTCGGAACGTCAGGGCCGGGAAAACAGTCCAGGGTTCCTGCTGCGGGAAGCACTCCGGGCAGCAGCATTTCAAGTCCACCCCTATCATCATGAAATCCTGGGAGATCTCGCCGATCTGAAAACCATGAGTCGGGATGATCTCTTCAATCACTACCAAACCTATTATCAGCCAAATAATGCTCTGGTGGCAGTGGCCGGTGATTTTGAACGGAAAGCTATGCTGGATAAAATAAAAAAACTGTACGCCGATATTCCAGCTGGACCAACCCCACCACGCCTGGAACGCCCAGAACCTCCCCAGCGCGGGGAGCACCGTTTGACTGTAGAAGGCCCCGGAGATACGATCATTGTCGATCTTGCCTACCATACACCCCCGGCAGCTGACAATGATTTCTTTCCTCTCTTAATTTTGGACAGTCTGCTGACCGGTCCCCAAGGACTCAATATGTTTGGTGGAGGCGGGATTTCTAACAAAACATCCCGGCTCTACAATCGGATGGTAGAAGAAACAGAAACGGCTGCCACAGTTCACGGTGGACTGCCGGCTACCATTGATCCCTATCTATACAGCATCCACTTTATTGTCCATCCTGCTTCTACTGTTGACAAAGCCCTGAGAGTGCTGGATGAAGAAATCAAACGCCTGCAAGATAACCCACCTACCAAGGAAGAGATCCAAAGAGCGGCAAAACAAACCCGGGCTTTATTTGCTTATGGCGGAGAGAGCATCACCAATCAGGCTTTCTGGCTTGGATTTGCTGAAATGTTTGCCAGCTATGATTGGGTCACAACTTACCTTGAGCGCCTGGCTGAGGTCACCCCGCAGGATGTACAGCGTGCTGCTCAAACCTATCTTGTTCCCCGCAACCGGCTGATTGGCACCTACCTCCCATACAACACAAGGTCGTGATCATGACTATTTCTCCAAGTGCCTCCTTACAAAAAACAAGCCTTCCTGGTCCGCATGACATTATCCGGGAACGTCTCACCAGCGGAATTACAGTACTGCTGCGTCCGAATCCAAACTCCCTGTCCGTCTCGATGGCCGGTTACTTACACGCCGGGAGTCTTTACGAACCAGAAGAAAAACTGGGGTTGGCCGATTTCACAGCTGAATCACTTCTCCGGGGCACCCGCCAAAGTACTTTTCAAGAGATATTTGAAAAGCTGGAATCCCTAGGTGCCAGTTTGAGGTTCAGCGGGGGAACCCATACAGCCGGATTCGCCGGGAAATCACTGGCTGCGGATCTGGACACCCTGCTCGGACTTACAGCTGAAGCCCTGATGGAACCTGTTTTCCCGGACAAACATATCGAACGCCTCCGAGCTCAAGCTATAATTGGATTGGATCTTCGGGCCCAGGATACCAGTGAGATGGCCTCTCTCGGTTTTGACCAGATCGCCTTTGCCGACCATCCCTACCGCCTTCCCGAGGATGGATATCCGGAAACGATCACAGCGATTACCCGGGATGATATGGTCTCATTCCACCACAAACATTACGGACCCCAGGGGATGGTTATTTCCCTTGGCGGGGCCGTGGAACCAGACGAAGTCATCCAACAATTAGAAACCTTATTTAACGCTTGGCAGAATCCGGAACAACCTAAAATCATCGAAGTCGGAAATCCAAAACCATTGAAAGAAACCATTCACAATCATCACGCTATTCCAGAAAAAAGTCAGGCTGATATTGTCCTGGGTTGTGTGGGTCCTCGCAGAGACTCTCCTGATTTTCTTCCCGCCCGCCTCGGAAACAGCGTGCTGGGCCAATTTGGTATGATGGGAAGAATTGGTGAATCTGTCCGGAACAAAGCGGGATATGCTTATTACGCCTACAGCTCGTTGAGCAGCAGCATCGGGCCCGGAGCCTGGACAGTTTCTGCAGGTGTCGATCCAGCTAATCTTGACAACGCTATTGAACTGATCATCAAAGAGCTGGAACGCTTTGTAACTGAACCGGTAGCGGAAGAAGAGCTGCAGGATAATCAAAGCAGTATGATCGGTAAATTACCGCTGGCGCTGGAATCCAATGCCGGGGTTGCCGGAGCACTGCTGACAATTGAACGCCACCACCTGGGTCTGGATTACTTTCAGAAATTTGAGGAAACAATTAAACAAGTTACCCGGGAAAATGCACTGGAAACGGCTCAAAAGTATCTCGATACAGGCCGGTTAGCAATTTCAACAGCAGGACCTGAACAATGAATCTATCCACCGGAATTGACCTGATTGAAATTGTCCGTATCGAGCGGGCTCTGGAAAAATATGGGGAGCGCTTCCTGAAACGAATTTACACCGAAGGGGAGATTGTCCAGGCCCGGGAAAATGCTCCAGAACTCGCCGCCCGGTTCGCTGCCAAGGAAGCGACATCTAAGGCTCTGGGAACCGGGATTGGACCCGTTTCCTGGACTGAAATGGAAACCATCAACCTCCGGTCCGGAAAACCCGAGATCCGTTTGCACGGAAAAGCTGCCCAAATCGCAGCCCTGCAGGGGTTCACCACCTGGACAGTCAGCTTGACTCACTCCAGGGGAATGGCTGCCGCTGTTGTAATCTGTCTTGGGGAATGAAAAAAATCCCCCCGCCTGTAGAGAGGGGATTTTCAGGATGGTGACAAATACACTCCGGGAAAATTTCCCGGAGTTTTTTTCAGGCAGGTTCGACCTCTTTCATTTCTTGTCGGGCTTTGAAGAACTCATAAACTGCCGGGACCAGAGAAATCGTAATAATCGCAAAGATCACAATCTCAAAGTGATTCCGGACCACAGGCAGGTTCCCAAAGAAGTAACCGACAAACGTGAAAATTGCAACCCAGGAAATGCCTCCAATCACATTGAAAGCGATAAATTTTCCATAGGTCATTGATCCGACCCCGGCCACAAACGGAGCAAAGGTGCGGATGATCGGAATGAATCGGGCCAGGATAATTGTTTTCCCACCGTGTTTTTCATAAAATTCATGCGTTCGGTCCAGATGCTCTTTTTTGAAAAAACGAATTTCACCGCTGAAAGCCCGGGGGCCAATATATGCGCCAATAGAATAATTTACTGTGTCTCCCACAACTGCAGCAACTGAAAGCAGCAGGAAGAGATAAACCGGGTTTAATGAGCCCAGCGCCGCAAAGCTCCCCGCCGCAAACAGCAGTGAATCGCCGGGGAGGAAGGGCGTCACGACCAATCCAGTTTCCAAAAATATGATTAAAAACAGAATGCCATAGGTCCATCCCCCGTAATTAGCAATAATCACATTCAGATACTCATCCAGGTGGAGGACAAAATCAATAAAAAACCCGATGACTTCCATTCAACCTCACTTTGTAGTTGTATTCTGCGCAATTATAGCACGTTGGAAGTAACTATTGGCCCGGATCAATCCAAGCAGGGATCCAAGACCTAGAATCACCAGGCCAACCGGGGCGTAAGCAGCATATAAAGCAGGGAATGTTCCTAACGCAGTTTCTAGATCCGGTACTGCGGTCAGCAAATTAATGACATTCAATCCATTCCAGACCCCATGAAGAATCACAGCCGCTAAAAACGCATAACCCAGGCGGAGGATCCGTTTTCCAGACCAGGCCGCTGTCATTCCCCAGCCAACCATCCCGCTGGTTAGCATATGCACAGCTGTGGTTCCAATCCTGCTTATCAAAACCACCGTCCAAATTTCAGCATTCGCTCCAATTGTTAGATTTTCAAAAAGAGCATAGCCAGCACCGCTTAAAGCCCCCAGAAAAAAACCCTCCCAAGCGGTCAAGTTCCGGCGCAGAAGAAGCCAGACTCCTATCGGCTTGACCAATTCTTCCACCAGGGGAATCATAACTGCCAGATAGACCAGGATTGTTCCCATCACTCCTGGCTGAATCAGATATTTTCCAGCTACCCGTTCCAAGATAGCGGGGTTTACAGCGGACTGTGGCAGACGATTAACCAGCTGGCTAATTTCCTGCAGAAGTTCGGGGCGGGATTGAAGGTAAGCAAACCACACCAATCCCACCAGAATCAGCAGTAAGATTTCTACAATCAATGCCAGAGCAGGAGCCAGGGCCAGTCCGCTGCCAAAGACTCCCCAGAACCTCTGACGGGAACCAATTTCCAATCCCTTTTGGACCAATTGAATCATCCAAACAGCAAATACGCCATTTGCAAATACATGAATCAGGATGAATGGCAGCCCCCCCTGAATACTGCCGGTACTGACCAGAAGAATCCCGGCAGCAATCAACACCAGAGCCAAGTTTAACTGCCGCAGAGATAAAGGCCGCTGCGATTTTGGAGCCCGACCCATTAATTTCCTGCCGGATTCGAGGACCGAGGGAATCAGCAGCAAACCGATAAAAGCAATCCCTCCCAGCAGTAAATAGGATGCGGTTATCTGAGCCGCAGGCAGCGAAAAACCAGTGATCAGCTCATTAAGAGAGATCATCACAAAGCCAAAACCGGATCCCAGCAGGCTGAACAGCACAACCAGACTGCTGAATATCAGTTGAGCAGCGCTCAACCAATCAATTTTCTGCTCATTTTCCATAGATACCCCCTTCCCAGGTCAGGAGATTATTGAACTTCAACTTCAACATCAAGCAGCAGGTCCCCGGTTGGTAAGACCGCTCCAGATTGAGGATCGCGGATGGTAAGAGCTTCCACATTTTCCATCCCATCAATGACTTCACCAAAAATCGTATATCCTCCATCCAAATGCGGTGCCGGTCCATACGTGATGAAAAATTGGCTTCCATTTGTGCCCGGACCAGAATTTGCCATTGCTACCAATCCTTCCCGGTCAAATTCCAGGTCATCGCTCAACTCAACATCAAACGAATAGCCGGGAGATCCAATACCGGTTCCAGTCGGATCGCCGGTCTGGGCGATAAACCCTTCCAGGACCCGGTGGAAAGTGTTGTTATCAAACCAATCTTCCTGGGCCAGGAAGACAAAACTGTTAACTGCAAGAGGTGCTTCTTCTGGATATAGTCGGATAACCACATCTCCTTTTTCAGTTTGTAGAGTCACCAGATACTCCGCGTCAGGATCAATCACCACTTCCGGACATTCTGAATAACGGATCTCATCCAGTTTAATAAACTCCACAAACCGCGTCAGCAGGGCAGGATCAGCTTGCGCTTCAAAGACTGAGTTGATCCGGAGATAAGGTGTGCCGGGGATTCCAATTTCCTGTCCCTCAATCCAGGTGGCTTCTGCTTCTGCAGCAAGATCTTTATCTTCCACATCAGCCAGGAACTGAGATCTATCCAAACCCAGAGTTTCAGCCTGGTCCGCAGCCCAAATCGTAAAATCGTCAACATTCAATTCCGACCAGGCAGCCTGGTTTTCATAGAGTACATCATGCATTTCCCAGAATCTTCCCTGCAGACCTGCAGCTTCGGAAATCTGGGCAGCCAGAATAGCCTTGTCGTGAATACTGGCCAATGGAAAATGGCGGTAAACCAATTTCACTTCACCGGGATATTCATCCAGAAGATTTTGAAGGTTTTGAGCTGCAACTGCGCAGTACGGACACTGAAAATCACCGTATTCGACAATGGTGATTGATGCATCCTCTGCTCCTTTGATCCAATCTTCTTCCGGATCAGGAGAGTAGAGAGCAAGGTTCTCTGGACTAGGCGTCGGGAGCGGGGGATCCGGCTCACAACCAGGCGCTTCCGGGGGAGATTCTTCTAAAGAACTGATATCCACAGTGGGTAGTGGAGGAGAAGTCTCGGCTGCTTCTGGGGTAGCCTCAGGGGAAGCTGAACCGCAGGCTGCTGCCGCGAGCACAACTAGCATACTGATTACAAATAATTTTATAATTTTGTTCACCTGTCCTCCATATTTTCAAATTTTCACCATTGTACCAACAAACAGCCCCGCAAAGTCCAAAGGGGGATTTATTCATCTTTTCCTTAACCGGGAAAAATCACTGGTTTTGATAATCACGGGAAAATAAATGATTAAATTGATCCATCCGCCAGCGCCAGGCTACAATCCTCATGAACTCAGCATAATCTGGAATTCTTTCCCTCAGATCCCGCAGCTGCTGTCCCAGATCTGCTCCCTGAGAACCAGCAGCCC
Organism: uncultured Anaerolineales bacterium; assembly: GCA_964618295.1. Taxonomy (GTDB): domain Bacteria; phylum Chloroflexota; class Anaerolineae; order Anaerolineales; family UBA11858; genus B10-G9. The sequence continues at coordinate 15,252 of CAZTWV010000035.1, forward strand.
CACCAGGGGCTGCCGCATACGAGCCGTGAAAAGCAAAATATGCCTGATTGAGCTTGCGGATCTGGATGCCATTCTCCCAGAAATACTGACGTCGGGCTTCAAGGTATTGTTCAGCCTCCTCGACCCTCCCCTCAGCCAGCAGTTGATCGGTCACCAACCGGGTGAGGTGCATTTGTTCCCGGAAGTCAAAAGCCTGGCTTTCAAGTAGAGATTCTTTCCTGGCTTGAAATGAAATCTGGTCCGAACCTGGCGATTCTTCTGGGGTTAGATTTCTGGGTTTATCTGGAAGATATTCAGGGTAATAGAGCTTGAATACCTGGTACCTCACTGCATCACCGGACAGATCGGCAATTGTCTCATTGACCGTGGTCAGCTCCGGGCTTGAAAAATAATTTGCACCCAGCGGTCGAACAGTAAGATAGTTGTGAGTCCATTCATGACCGACCACATGCAGGAGCCAATTCAAGCTCCCGCTTTCAATGATCATAGAAGGGTACAGGCCAACACCTCCTATACCGACAACCAGAGCGGATAGATTGAGATTCTCCTCTATGTTCCTTTCTATCTCCTGGATTTCATCGAGGTTTAGATCCGGAACCAGCATGATATTTGCGACCTGACGGATTTCATCCCGGGGGGAGACAATTAAAGCGTATGAGGCTGATTCAGACTTGTACAGCACCGGGGGGATCAGTTTTCCACCAATAGAAACCCCCAGTGTATTTAAAGCCATGTCCATCTGGGATTGAACTATTTGTTCTACAAAAGGAGCCAACTGCAGTTTTGCACTTCTTTTAATTTGTAATAGATCCCGGACAGGGGCTGCTTCCTGTTCAGGATCCTCCAGAATCGGATCCGATAAAATCATCTCCAGCTGATGTTCTAGGCTGGCCACCTGATTGCGGAGATCAAGATACTCAAGGACCATTTCCCGACCCTGACCAGGAGTTATCCAGCGCTCAACTCCCATCTGACCCTGCTGAAATTTTCTACTCACAGCTGAAACCACCCAGCTGACATAATCAAATTCATAGGCCCTGGAATACTTTCGGATTTGCTCCAGTTCCAGGGATGGATCAACCGTCGTACCGCGAATGGGCGCCACAAGGATCAAAGCCAGCATGACTGCCAGGAGTATTTTGATACTTTTCTTCATTAACGACATGGATCCTTGTCCGCTTTATTGAAGATTGTTACAACCTTGATCCGGATTGGAATTCAAGAATGGAAAAATTCTACCACGGAGGGCTGAACCCATATCTGCTGTGGGCAGGGTTTTACGGAATTCTAATCTGACAGAAAAGTTTTAGGAATAAACTGCTCTCAAGTCAGAATAAAGCACTGGCAGGCTGCCGGGGTTGGATATTCATAGCCCGGTCATATTGATCCTGGAGGATCATCTTTCCCAGCTGATTTCCATATTCCACCATGATTGATAGCGGTTCGGGATCGTCTAGGGCAATGGGTTCTTTGAAATTTACTTGAAACCGTCGAAAATCCAGGTCTTTAAAGAAGGTGTCCACAAGATGAACCTGCTGATCATCAGCCGATTCCTGAAAGGCGCCCAGAATAGGGTTGATCCAATGCCAGGGCCAAAATCGGCGGATCTGATCAGCTCCCAGTTGATGAGGTGCTCTTCCCGTACCAAGGCTGATCAAGGTAGTTTCCGCCGGATCCCAATTCAACATGTATCGGGCTTCATAAGCTGCCACATAGCAAGGATTATGATAGGAGCCCACACCGCCATCCACGTAACGGTCTTCCACAGCAGGGAATACAGTAGGCACGGAGGATGAAGCCAGGACAGCTTTGACAAGCGACCAGCTGCTGGAGGGCTGTGAATTTTTATAAGGTTTAAGGAACAAGGTCTTATTTTCAATCAGGTCAAAAGCAGTGATAACAATGTCACAGGAGTGGGATCCGTACCAGAAATCTCTTATTTTCCTGCTGCCCAGATGTTTTTCAAGAGCAGATTGAAGCGGCTCCAGCGGGTATTTATAGCGGGTCAAAGGCCAAAAAAAGGTCCGGCAGGAAGGTTTAAATATGGTTTCTCCCAGCTCGGCATACAGACCCACAATCTCCGAACCAAACAAGCCGGTAGCGATCCCGGCAGAAATAATCGCCCCGGTAGAAGTTCCTGCCAGGAGTTTGAAAATCTCAGAAGCCGGGGTTTGCAGGTTTTCCTCCAGAACAGCGAGAGCCCGGGCAGCAATCACTCCCTTCATACCACCCGCGTCCACCGCCAGCGCGACATGCTTTCGAAGCGGTTTCATGCTGACCTCCTTGATAATATAACTCCTGAAATTTAGGTTTGTTTTTCAGCCTGGACGATCTTGCCGACAGCTTCATAGACTGTCTCTGGATAGGATTTAAACAGCAAGTAAACCTGCAGGACTACAAAAACCAGGTTGGGAAAACGATTGAAATAAAAATCTGTCCCGGGGTTCTCGGCCGGAAAAGAAAGTCCCAGCTGAACCAGGAACAGATTAAAGGATATGCTCAGGATTAGACCCAGCGTAACCCAGCGCCCCTTGTTGATCAACATCAACCCGACCGAGATCTCGAAGACAGCCAGCAGCAGAGCCAGCCAGGTGATATTGGGCATCACAAATCCCGCCCAAAAATCTGCAAAACCGGGCAGAAGTGCAGAGCCAGCAAAGGAGCGGTAAATTTCCGGATTGAAAATTGCCAGATAGACGTGGAGAATCCAGCCCAGCAAATACCAGACCGCCACCAGACCGCGCAGTAAATTTTTCATAGTTTCAATCCTTCTCAGGTGTAATAATGAAATCAGGTATTTTAATCATACTATGAACTGCAAACAGCAATAATTTTTAGATCAAAAGATAACAATTCCAGCTTGCGGGGGACATCCAACAATGAACTGTTGATCAATAATTTTAGAACCCAAGCAAATTATGCAGTAAATTGAGGCTTACATCACGTGATTTTTCTGAACCTGGAAGATCCGGGTTCCAGGAGGAAACCGAAACTATCCGGATCATTTTTATCCTGTTGAGGTACTTAAACACTCTCATTAAGTCATCTGCACTGGGACCCCCGGGAGCTGGATAATTCTGGGCCGGGGACTCCCTGGGGTCGACCACATCTGTGTCAAAATGGACCCAGATCGGTCCTGTTTCAAGGGAGACCTCCATCAGGTCTGCCGGGTTTTGAAGATGGGTTAATCCGGAATCTGCAACCAGTCCCGCCTCACCCGGATCCAGGTCCCGTCCGTCAACAAGTATGATCCGATCTGTAGAAAGCGGCTGGACCTGACTGCTCTCCAGGAGTGTCTGTTCCCCGAGTCCGGCCAGCATAGCCAGCGGCATCCCACCCAGGAAACCGCTCGGGGAGGTTTCCCAGGTATTGAAATCTCCGTGAGCATCAAACCAGATCAACGTTGGACTCAACCCTGCGCGCTGAATCCCGGCCAGGACGCCAATCGCTGTACAGCAGTCCCCGGCGATTGAGACCGGAAGGTTTCCAGCTGCCAGGGATCGCTCCACGGAGGCGGATAGACCTGAATGAAGGACTGAGAGCCGGACCATGGTGCTGGATTCCGGCAGGGAGGGTTGATTAATTTCCCAGTTTTGGGAGGTGATTTCATTTAATCCCTCCAGAGGGTGATCAATAAAAAAAGGGGTTAGAATCCAATCAATTTTCTGCATTCAATTTCCTCTCTTGTTCCAGTATCTTCCGAATCCTGTCCGGGCAGCAGGTGCTGAAACAAATTGGGGGCATTAGCCCTCGTCTGCTGCTCAGCTCAACTATCAGCCGGGGATGATCCAGGAAATTATTGAATAAGGTGTCTTTCCACCGGGTCAATGCAAAATGGATTCCGATTCCCCCATACCGGATCCAGAACAGGAATCAGCAGGCTGGTATTCGATCCGGATAGCGGTTTCTGGACCAGGATTTTACCGGTTGCTCCCGGGCTGGTTTTTATCTCGATGCCACACTCCAGACATGAACCACGGAACGATACTCATCCGCCAGTCTCTCAAAGATATACAGATATCCACGTTCCCGATCAAAAGCCGCCGCACCCACATAATCACGCTTGTAATCTTCCACCCGCAGCTGGGGATCCAGCAAATACGGGTTCAGGTTCAGCACCGCGTAGGGCTGCGGCTCCCAGGATTCGATTTCACCCAGGGCAACAGCAACCAGATCCGAAGGATCGTAAAACATGAGCTGGGCCTGGTAATCATCGGCCCAGAAACCCCGGTTGTCATAAGGCCAATCCGGAGGGTCCGGGCAGGTAGCTGGGGTTTGCTCAGCGCAGTCATGCTCCCAGACCACACCGTTGGCGAAACCATACCACTCCTCACCCAGTGCTTTCGTCCCTGCGAAAACAACAGCTGCCCGGTCTCCAGCTGTCAGCCAGGCCCCGCCCCACCAGTGGTCCGCTTCATGGTAATCCTCAACGGCCTGCTCCGGGCTGCTGGCCAGGTCCGGCATTCCGGGTTCCTGTTCGCCGTAGAGCAATAAAGGAACCACACCGGAAATCACCTCCCCGGGGGACAGCTCCTGCGGCTGGTACGCAAACAGGGCCGGTCCCCGGCCGCTCCAGAGTCCTTCCCGGGCCCGCCCGCTCGCCAGGCGTGGAGAACCGGGGAGTTGCCGGGCCCATTCCGGAGGAATATCAAATAGATAATCATTGGTAACGTAGTTGGTGTACGGTCCAAAGACCCAGGGACCAGCGGCTGAACTTGAGCTGAGCGGCAGAGATCTCCAGCCGTGGGAGGGTTCAAAATCCTGGATATGCTGCCCGAAGTTAAAATGGATCCCGGGTTCCAGCTCAGGGAGGTAAGCAATCCCAGATCGGGGAATGCTCATTTCTTCCGGATTGAATAGACCTCCTGAAAGATCCTGGAAAGGCTGTAGGGTCCGGGCCATCGGCAGCACTGCAGGATCCCTGGAAATCACCGGGGCCGGGATGCTGATCTCGGATACAGCCAGCTGGTGATCATGCCCGATCCCAAATAATGATCCCGGAAAGCCATCCTCATCCCCTTCCGGATCCCCCTCTGGATAATAGGTCAAACCATGTCCGCTGTACTCCCAGTTTGAAATCCCGGATTCATCCGGGAGCCGGAAAGCTCCTTGATATTCAAGGTCTTCCGGCCTTAACAATTCTGTCGAAATCGCTTCAGGATTGGATTGTTTCTGTTCTTCCCCATCAGAAGTCACAGTGATTTTCGGGGAATTATGGGTTTCAAGTTCCTCCCCGGATAGATCAGGGGAACCGCAGGAAGCCAGCAGTCCCCCAAAAATCAAAAAAAGGATGATCCAATGGCTGATCTTTTTCATTTTTCCCCTCAGTACTGAAAGTTAGGCCCGAACAAGCCGTCCTTTTTTTTCCGCCAGTGTGATTTCTGCCCGGGTTCCGGAGTTAAATTCCAGATAATCTTCTTCAATTCCATCACTGAAAATCACACCCCGCTCCGGCATCTGGGAGACCAGAATCAGGGGCTGCTGCCTGGTAATTTTCCCGAATGTAACCCCAGCTGAGGAGGTTTTACTCGGCCATGGTTCACGAACCGAAAAATACAGATGCTCGGCATCCCAGGGAGTGTTCATCTCAGGTGATGATCCGGATGAAAAATCCTGCACTGAAGCTGTAATTCCTGCTGCGCCAGCTAAAATTGAACGAAGCCAGCCCGTTGACCCTAATCCTGTGGAAACGATAATTCCACTTGAGGAATGTCTTTCTTTCTGATCGCCGTACTGCAGCAGGTAACGGGCTGAAGTGTGGGATCTGGGGCCGATAAAGAGGTCATTCACTCCATATAATATCTGGCCGTTGTTGAGGATCGCCTTGGCCATCGTCACCTGATGCACTTGATGGCTGTCTTCCAGGACCAGGAGAACTGCTTGTTTCAATTTGGAGATTGTGAAAGGGAGCAGCACCCCTTCCCAGCGGGACGGATCGGGGTTGACTCCCAGCACAGGCTGCTCGTCAAGATATTTCAGGACATTAGCAACAAGACCATCCTGACCCAGGACAACTATCATATCCTGGTCACCAAAAAGGAAATTGGGAACAAAAGCGCGATCCACCACCTGAAGCCGTCCCAGATCCGAAAGCATCTCCCGGGCTACGCGGACCTGGTCCTTATATTGTTGATCTTCATCCAG
>CAZTWV010000035.1:21405-32524 GCA_964618295.1 uncultured Anaerolineales bacterium
AAAAGTCCGCACCCTGGTGTTCTATATAAAACCGGGCCTGATCCAGGGTGTTGTAACGTGTGATCAGTTCATCCAACCGGGTTTTTCGGATGATCAAAATGATCTTTTGTTCTGTAGCCGGAAACATCATTCAGGCTTCTGCTCCTCCAGCAGGGACTGGAGTAAATCCGGGGAGATGTTCAAATGACCGATCTTTTCCGCTGAACCCGCCAGCTGCTGAAAGGCCCGGGCAATCAACCTCCTCGCGTCCATCCCAACTCCGACCAGGGATTGAACCACATCCGGATCCATTGTTTGGAGGGCTTTCGCGACTTCAGCCAGAGCATAGGCCTGAACATCCGCTTCTTCCCGGGCATTTTCAACTGCAAGTCGGGTCAACTCTGTTTTCATTTCTTCCAGGCTGATCCTGGCTGTCATCCGGGCCTCTTCCAGTTCATGCTCTTTTTGCTGGACTGATTTCTCGGCTTCCATCTGTGTTTCACGTATCTGTCGTTTCTTTTCTTCGACAGCAATTTCCGTGTTCAGCTCATTTTCCTTGATACTGCGCTCCTGTTCTACAGCAGCGTTGCGCCGGGCATAAATCGCCTGATCTGATTCCCGCAAGATGCTCTCCCTGGCTTCTGCTTCCAGGGCCCGGGCTGTTTCCGGTGTCGGCCGAATGGCAAGAATTGATAGCCCAAGCACCTCCACTCCCAGCTGCTGAACAAGTTCACTTTCAAGCATACCCTGCTTCAAGCGATCGACCAGATCGCTGACACTTCCCAGCGCGCTCCGCAGATCCAGGTTCTGGATCGCTGCTTTCGTGAGAACTTCAACCTGCTGCATTAAACGCTGGGGCAGTTTATCAGGATCGTCCGATAGATAGGTCCTACCATCAACAGCCAGAGTGTAATTCATCAAACGAGAAAGAGCCTCCGGATCATTAACCCGATAGGTTAGCGTCCCCTGAACAGTAATTTCCTGAAAATCCCGGGTGATGCTGTCAAAAATGAAGGGTACATCCAGGCTGGCCAGAGGAATCTTAACCAGTGATGTAGTGGGAATAAAATAGAAAAAAGCCAACCCAACACCTTTCCGGACTGGCTTCCCTCCCCTGTACTTAATCAAAAAATCTGTCGGCTGGGATTTGATAAATCGAAAACCTAACATATGCACCTTCCTGACGCATTATCTAATGAATTGGCTGCGGGATATTCTGCAACCAGCAGTCAAAAATAAACACATATCAGCAAATCATATCAATTATATCCCCGGATGGAATCTTTCTGGTGTAATTTTTATCATCTCAAAATCGTCATTAACAACAAGATACCCCTGTAGAGAAGGTTGAATCTTATGAAGCCAAAACCAATCAAAGCCGGACCCGGACAGGAATCTGTCTGGGATTACCCAAGACCACCTCGCCTTGAACCCGTCAAAAAGCGGATCCGGATTGTATTTCAAGGTAGAACAATAGCGGATACCACCCGGGCTTACCGGGTTCTGGAAACCAGCCACCCGCCGGTTTATTACTTGCCGCAGGAAGATATCCAAATGGAATATCTAGAAAAAACCGGCCGCAATTCATTTTGTGAATGGAAAGGTCGGGCCGTGTATTATGACCTGAACTTCAACGGTCAGCAGGTATCCGGGGCAGCCTGGTCCTATCCTGATCCCTCTCCCGGGTTTGAGAAAATCTCCGACCACCTGGCTTTTTACGCCGGGCCAATGGACGCCTGTTACGTCGGAGATGAATTGGTCAAACCCCAGCCAGGAGGGTACTACGGCGGTTGGATCACCAGCCAGGTTGTTGGTCCTTTCAAAGGAGTTCCAGGGTCCCGGGGCTGGTAATAAAAAACAGCCGGCTTTAAATTTCAAGTACCGGCTGTTTATTTTTTTTCTTAGATCTTTACCTAGTTGTTTCCTTTCGCCTTGGCAAAAGCAGTCCAGAGATCTCCAGTTCCATCAAAGACATCACCCAGGGTTAACTCGGCAATGTCTTCCAGCTGACTTTCATCCGCATTGCCAAAAGTAATGCTGTAAATTGGGACCTGATAGCCGGTGTCCTGATTGTAATCCTCCCAGGCATTGCGCATGGACCGGAAGCTGCCGTCTGACATACCATCTGTCATCACAATCACCGCCGGCAGCTGAGCGCTGGTGCAGTTTCGCTCCATGTAATCCAGGCCTGCCTCGATTCCAGCGTACATATCAGTTCCACCGCCAAAAGGCACCGCATTGATCTCCATCAACTTGGATTGATATTCCATTTCCTGGTTGCCGCGGATCTCCACTACTTGATTGGATTCAACTCCAAATGTGAATGGCACCACAACAAGATAGTCACCCGCGGTTGCCTGCAGATAATATTCCGCAGCCTGATCCTGGTCCAGCAGCCGGTTAAGGGCTTCTGTCAATTGACCGGCTCCGGTAGCACTGATTGTCGAGCCATCCGCCTGTTCAATCCGAACTGGATCAGTCATGCTCCCGCTGTGATCAGTAATTATTGCCGTGCAGGAAGCTCGCCGCCACTCACTCTGGTAAAAATTCATCGCCGAGCGGATGATGCCGGGTTCCCGCGGAATAGGTGCAGCCATCAACACCAGGTCCAGATCCACCCCGGTTGTCGCTGGAGAAAAGACTTCTTCAATTTGGGATTCACTGTACGTCCCCAGATTTCGAACCCGCGCTCCATAAGAAAACAGCATTGCCTGACCCTCATCGCTCAACAGCCAATTCTGAAGATCCAGGAAAGCTTCTTCCTGTTTTTCAGTAACACCGGAATGACTGATCAACGCCAGGGGAGCATTAGCTTCAGCAACCGCGTCCACCACATAAAAAATCCTGGGCAGATCACTCTGGGAAACACCTTGATCTTCCAGGTTGCGAACTGCCTCCATGGCAACGGTTTCGTACACAAAAACCCCGGTCAGATCCGGATACTGGCGTTCAAATACTTCTCCCAAAAATCCGGTACTGGCGCTGGAACGGTGAACCTGGGACAGGACACGCTTCACATAATCACTGACCTCGGGATCCTGCAGCATCTCGGCTGTCAGCGTAGGCTCCTGATCATATCCGGCTTGATTGCGGGCATAATCAAGGATTGCCATGAACATGTTATTGCCGCTGTTGCTCTGGGTAGCCGAGGTGATGCCAAATGTTATTTCTCCCTTCTCGGCCGCAGTGACAATTTGTTCCAGTTCCAGGGTATTACCATCCCAACCCAGCTGGTCCGTCACCCCCGTTTGCTGCTCCACGATAAATACAATCGGTGATGTATAAATCGATTCCTCGTGCCTTAAAATATTGTCTTCATCTCCCAGCCGGTGCCAGAGCGAATTAGCTGCCATAGCTGCCTGATACTGGTTGTATTGGTCCGGATCGCTGAGAACCCGGGCAATATCCACGGAACCCTTCCACCAGAAAACAATTTCTAGATTATTTTCACAGCCCCAATCCTGGATTTCCGCAGCGTAGATCTTATTCTCAGATCCGCTGACAATATCCAATCTTGTCCCCGAACAGCCAGGTTCCTCCCCGGACGAGACTTTCCTGGGACCGCTGTCCCCGGTTTGCCTCTGGATTGGAATCAGACCGCAGCAGCCGCTCAATACAGCAGCTGCCAGAGTCAAGATAGTAACCAGCAAGAGGATAGACACTTTTTTCTTACCCATCAGAAACTCCCGGATAAATCTTCAGGCCATTATTACGCCTGACCCATTTCGACAAACATATCAGAAAGACGTCCTTCTGTATCCTGCTGCATCGCAGCAACCTTATCCATATTTTCGCGGGTGTTTTTAATACCTGTAAGTGCCGCGTTGATAGTTACTTCCAGCGACCGCATGGTAGATGCAACATTGAGCAGCGCATCCTGGGAAGCTTTTTCCAGGGCCTGGGTAGCCACGCCGACAGCTTCTGAAGCTTTCGCTTCCGCTTCGCGTACATCCTGGGTAGCCCGGGCTACCCGAAGGGTGGAGACCACATCTACCACCAATCCCAGCTGCAGGCCCAGGGTAGCAATCAGATTGGTGCGGGTGAACTCGACATCCGAACGGATGACGTTCACGCTGTTGTGAACTGTTCCCAGTACACTGTAAAGACCCACCAATTTGACCGCAAAGGCTTTGAGATCAACCAATCTTTTGGTGGTCAGCTGGACCAGGGACTGCTGTTCTTTGATTCTTTCCGCGAGTGGGCCGCGGCTTTCTGTAGGTGCGTTGTTCTTCTCGGTTTCCATTGTCAGCAGTTTCTGCTGTTCACGCTCCAGGATTTGCTCCAGCGCCATCCCTGAAATGCAGACCTGATATAAATTGTCCTTGACCATTTGTTTCCGGGCCCGGATCGAGGCGGCAACGCTGTCAAGCATGACAGATTTTTTGGCCAGATCAACACCAATTCCCTGGAGGCGGGATTGGTAGTTTTGAACCCGGTTCAGCACCTTAGTGAACATTCTTTCAAATACTCTGGCAAGCTTATCTGCATTCTGGATATGCTTGAGAACTTTCTGGGCTTTTTGCTCAATTTTCTCAGCCTGAATATCCTTATCACTGGCAATCCCATCTGCCACTCCGGTCGCCTGATCAAGAACTTTTGCTACTTCCAAACGAGCTTCACCTGTGGCCCGGGTCTGGGCACTTTCTACAAACTGCCGGACAACTGCATCAGAAACTACACCGTAATTCGCAGCAGACTCAATCGTAATCGGCAGCTGAGCCCGCTGTTCAACCAGAGCCGGGGCCATTTCCTTTTTCTGGGGGAACCAGCCTTCGACAATTGGTTCCAGGCTGAACACCTGATGGTTCTGTTTAGCAAGTGCAGTCATCCGCTGATCAACCAGTGCCAGTTCAGTGCCAATCTTTTCTGTCGCCACGGTCAGTTCTTTCTCAGCGATTTCTGCTTTTTCCTGGGCTGCTTTTTCCGCTAAATCCGCAGTGCTCTGGGCTTGTTCAACAATATCATCCCCATCTGGCGGGGTTCCAATTTCAGCAAACAAATCCTTTTCATCAACCATCGTTTCTCCTTTGAATAACCATTTTATTGATAACCATTTACCAGCCTAATCCAGAGGAAGCGTAATTAGCATAGACTTCCATCACTTGTTCAAGCGTCAGGGAATTTGGGTCGGCAGTGAAATCAGACAGCAAGCCGGGGTCCATATAGAGGGCGGTCATAATCATTGCCAGCTTTGGCTTCGGAACCGGCATGGGATTGTTGCTCATATTCAATCCAACCGCAGCAGCCAGATCAGCATATTGATCAATAGCATCTCTCATGTCCGGGTTGGCTGTCAGGTAGCCGTGCTGTTCCAGTGCTATCTGATGCAGTTCAGGATTGGTATACATCACTTCCAGCAATCGTTCTTTGGCCGCTTCAACTTCCGATGTGTCGCTCTCATCTCGCAGGATGATCAAGGGATGAACAGACATCACAGTCGGGTCCATGTAAATCCGAATCAGGTCAGCGTTCGCGGTATCTGAACGTTCAACCCATTGAAACTCATAGGCAATAAAAATTCCTTTTTTCAGCGGATTCGAAGTGTAGGTCTCAAACATGGTCCCGGTGGAGTGCTCCATCGCCGGCAGGCGCTGAAATGTGTCCACCAACTGGGGTGCAACGCCAGCTAGAGCTGCCTCATCCGAAAGCGGATACTCTCCGGTCAGGATACTTGGATACCACATGGTCCAGGCCATGTTGCCTGAATTACTCTCCCGCGGGTCCGAGGTATCAATGTAAAACGGGTATTTTTCGGCAGGAGTATAACCAACGTCCCCGAAACTTTTTCCATCCAGCATATATTGGATGATCTTGGCACTATCTTCGAAGTACAGCCAGCCGTCCTGTTCCACAGCTTCCCCAGAGGCAATGAATGAATCCGCAATATCCCGCCGGGTGTAGGGAACCAGTGCGGTCTGGAATATCCGTTCTGCTTTGAATTCCAGCGGTCCATACCCTGGCAACCCCTGATCATGCAGCACCTCCAACAGCGAGAGCGCCAGATCATTGGAGGGCCAGAGGCAGTCAAAGCCATAGAGCTCTTCGTCCGGGAAAACTACCTGCTCAATGGTCCCTTTCTTGACAAAATCAACCTGAACCTGGGCTTCTCGTTCCAGAACCCGGATCACTTCCGGGTTATCCAGAAAACCTTTCTTTTCCGAACCAATCGCGCAGGTCAATTCGACCACATCTGGAGCGGGTGCAAACATCATCCGCAGATTGGGCATCCGCTGCAGGGCATAACTGACACCGCCCAGTCCCAGCATGATCAAAATAATCACCCCAAAAACAACAGCGACTTTGCGGCGGTTTCCATTCATACCTGTAAATCTCCTTTCTCAAATTCAGTGATATCAATTCCCAGTTCCAGCATGGCAGTTTCTGTATAATAAAGACTGGTCAGGAATTGATCCGATTGCAGCCCTCCCTCCTGATATTTTAAAAATAAGGTGTCATAATTCATCATAATGCCCAGCAGTTTATCGGCATCCTGATCCGTTAAAGGCTGTTTTCCGCTCTCATGGGTCAACCAGCGGTTGATCTGCTTCGCCATATTATTCAACATTGGCAGCAGGTTTTCTTCAACTTTCCCTTGATGTTTGATTTCGGCAGATAGTGCATTCACCAGTCCTTCTGCCAGATCCACTGCCTCCAATAAATCTAACTTTAGATCGGTTTGACGGATTTTTCTGCTCAGTTTCTGGACCTCTTTAATCATCTTACGGGCTTCTGAAAATTTTGCTTTTCTGAGCTGTTTCTGGATCTTGTCAGCAGGCACCCAAACAAAAAGTACGTAGAGCAGAACGGCTGATCCAAGACCGATCACCAGGGCATAAAAATAATTCCACTTCCACCAGGCGGCCAGGAAAATTGGTACCGCAAAAAAGATCAAGAAGATTCGGTTTCCAAGGGGGACATACTTTTTTTTACTCATAAAGATCCATCACTATATACGTAAATATCCTAAATTTGTTTCAGAATTTCTTCACATTTTCTGAGAAATTAAGAATATTAATTTTGGAATAATTGAATTCACCCTGTTTCCAGGCAGCAGGCTTTCTTATTGAAGAGTAAAATTGAATCAGAATCCGGCCCTTATTTATCCATTAATTAAGTATATCTTTCCCAGATCGAACCTGATCTGGGCTTAACAAATATTTAACATAACTCGTGAGAGGGGTTTTATCCGGTTCAGGTCTATCCCAGGAGGTTGGCGGGGTTTGAACTCCCCCATATTCCCCGCCCGCTAAGCCCTGGATCAGTTTAGGTATGAAGAACTTAATACTGCGATTGAATAACTTTCCAATCTTCCTGGAAATTATCCACTGCCTGCTCGACCAGATCCTGGGTCAGGTAATCTTCCACGTCCCTTTCCCAGATAAAACCGGATTTGATTCCCCGGGTCGCATAGCGGGGAATCTCGGTCACATGATAAATCCCGGTGCAGATTTCCACTTCCAGCTGCTGGCGGTCAATCACTTCCTGCATTGCAAATACCCCTTCCATCTTGGAAATTAAATTGGCCCGCTTCAGCATTCCACTGTAGGGCGCGATTTTCACTGCTCCTGCCGCCGCTGCAAACACCATCCAGGCTGAGGTCGGTACCACAGTTGCCATCACTTGCTGTCCCTGTTCGGTCAGTCGGCGGATGACCGAAAACCCTTCCCGGGTGGCCGGGACTTTGATCAGCATCTTATCCGGATTGACATCAATCATCTCCTCGGCTTCCGCCAGCATTTCCTCCCGGGTGCCTGCCGCCAGTTGATAGTAAGCATAGGGGGATATTTCACAGATCTCTTTGAATAATATCCGGGGGTCCTTTTTTTCCAACGCGACCACATGGGGGTTGGTGATAATCCCTTCAAAAATCCCGTACCCCAGACAGGTTTCAATCCGCTCCAAATTTGCTGTTGCCAACCAGAATTTCATGCTGATTCCATCCTTTTACTTTAATACTTTTTCAGTAGTTCCTTATATTCTTCAAAGATCTCGGATTCCTTTTGATGTAATTCATCCAGGTCTCCTGTCACATTGTGACTGGGATAAATTGTAACCGGAAAATTTCTCTCCAGAAGGATTTCTGCCGTCCGGACTACAATCCCATTTAGAATCACCATGCTGGCGATTGTGGATCCACCCCCGGAGTTCTCACCATTTGGGAGCTGGATTAATGCATCCCCTTCTGGAATATGAGTATCAATCGGGATATCCGCGATTTCCAGCAGACGTTTCCCGAGCGGATTTTTCGGTTGATTACAGATGGAGTGGGCCCTGGAGCTGATCCCGATTGTTGTCAATCCTTTTTGATTGGCCAGATGGCAGAGTTCTACCGGTACTGCGTTGATCCCGGAGTTAGAGATAATCAACATCGTATCCTGATTGGTGATCCGGTAGTTTGCCAAGATGGTTTCTGCCAACCCGCTGGTCTGCTCCAGGAAAGACATTTGCTGCTGTCCCCCCTTCCCTGTCACATGGCCGTTGTAGCTCAGGACCGGTTCTGTAATCTGAAGAAAACCCACCAGGGATCCAATTCTCGGAAATGCCTCCTGAGGGGGAAGGGCGCTGTGCCCGGCACCGAACATCAGCACCCCGCGTCCTGAGCCAATCGACTCAGCACAAGCCTGCGCGGCGGTCTCCAGGGCGCTGCTCTCCTGCGCTTGAATTTCAGCCAAAATCCCTTCTATCGCATGGAAATATTTCACCTCAAACTCCTCTCACAAAAACCTTTGACTGACCTTGTTGAGGTCATCGATCTCAGCAGGGTCTAGCTTGATCTGCATCGCCTCCACACTCTCCCGGGCATGATTCACCCTTGAAGCTCCAGGGATCGCAACCACCCGGTCACCTTTTCCTTGAATGACCCAGCTCAGAGCAATCTGCCCAGGTTCTGCTTGATGTCTTTCAGATATTTTTTCAAGCGTGTCAATTACTTTGCGGCTCTTCTCAATTTGGCGTGCCAGCTGACGGCGCCTTACTGCAGGGATCCGGGCCAGGACTTCGGGATCCCGATGGAACTTACCGGTCAGCAGCCCGGACGCCAGCGGAGACCAGGCAATGATGGTTATTCCCAGTTCCAGGGCAGTATTCAGCAAGCCGCTGCTTTCAATTTTCCGATGCAGCAGACTGTACTGCACCTGGTTGGAGGCCAGGCTTAACCCCCTTTTTTCCAGCGCCTCAGCAGCCCGTCGTATCTGATCCTGATTAAAGTTGCTGACTCCCACGGAGCGGATCTTGCCCGCTTCCACCAAATCTGCCATGGCATTCATCTGAGCTTCAATTGGAGAAAAAGACCGGGGATGGTGAATCTGGTATAGATCAATGCCGTATGGATCCAGATAATCAAGCCGCTGCTGGATTGTTTTCGGGATATTTCGAGCAGTGCGAAAAAGCGGGGACCACTTGGTAGCAATCCGGATCTCTTCCGGCTTCACCCCTGCTTCCAGCAAAGATTCAGAAAGAGCACTCTCCGATCTCCCCTGACCATACAGCTCAGCAGTATCAAACCAGTTAATCCCGCCCTCAAACGCTGTTTGGACAATCTCCACCATATCCCGGGCAGCTACTTCCGGAAACATCACCCGGAACATACCCTGCCCGCCAGCAAACTGCATCACCCCCAGACCAATCGGTGATACTTCTAATCCAGTCGTTCCAAGTTCACGCATTTTAATCATTTTTTCTCCGATAAAACCGAATTTAATTTGCTGGTTCTAATAACGTTCTACTGCCTGGGAAGCAGCAAATATACCCCAAGAGCTGTCACCAATATTCCCAGAATCCGGGAAAAGGAAAGCGGGATGGGTTCTACCCCACCGATTCCCAGGGTATCAATCAGAAAGGACAATGCCAGCTGACCGAGAATCACGGACGCCAGTCCGGCAGCAATTCCAGCCCGCTGGAGGGAAAATGAAATTCCGCTGACAATCAGCACCCCAAACATACCTGCTGATGCAGTGATGCCGACAGCCAACCACGGTATTTTCATCGTCTGAACCCCGCCCTGAAGGACCATCACCAGTAAAAACGCTCCAGCTGCGATCCCTCCCATCAGATTGGTGAAAATTCCGGTCCGGATATCGCCAATCATGGATCCCGCCCGGCTGGTTAAAGTCGATTGAACTGCGATCGCCAGCCCGGTCACCAGGGCCACCAGGGCTCCTGTGATAATCGAAGTTTTGAGCATATTAAAATCCTTTTTCTTACCTGATCATTTAAATTTTAAGCTCTTCTTCCTTAACTTGACAATGTTAAATTAGCACGGATGTTCGATTGTTTTGAACAAAAAATGAATAAAATAGGAAAAGCCTCTGCCTCTAATGAGTGAATTTTAAGATCAAAGGGATCGGGAATACTTTTCCTTCGCCTAAAACCAGAACATATGTTTTAATCTAACAATGTCAAGTTAATTAAACCAGAATAAACCAGCAGGGAGGTCAAACTCAGCATCCCCGAGAATACGCCGACCAAATAACGTTTTCTTTTTAGAAAGAAAGCGCTGATGAGCACCAGGAGTGCTGCCAGCGGACCATTAACTTTTTGAACGATCCTGTCAGCTTCTGCAGCACTGGATCCAGCTTTTACCAGGCTCCATTTTAAAATCGGACCGCCGTCAATTCCGGGAATGGGCAGCAGGGATACGCTCGATAAAAACAGATTGGTGTTAACAGCAGTCCCGGCAGCTCGGTAAATGGCTGTACCCTGCGGCAGGATTCGGCGCATCTGGCAGAAAAGTCCCAGCAAACCAGCGCTGGCAACAAGCCCTCCTGCAGCCCGGATCAAGTGCTGCTCAGGGGTGACATCAACCGGGTTAAGCTCCCGATAGTGGCAGCGGGGCATACCGAGCTGAATCCGGATTCCATCCATGGGTTTTCCAACCAGAAAAGCCGCCAGGACATGGGCCAGATTGTGGCCCCATTCGCTTCCCAGCATGACGAACATATGCAAAAATCCTTCCCGGACTGCTGTTCCATTTGATGTATCCGGCGATCTTTTTCTTGCTCTCCTCGCAAAAATAAACCAAACAATTCCCTGCGTTACCGGCAGCCAGGAAATCCCTTTGACCTGCACCGGCGTATTAAAAACATTCCCCAGGTCTTTATATTTTTCAGTCATGACCAAACTCTTGGAAATTTTTGAGGGA